>DATMNI010000268.1:0-47558 GCA_035570275.1 Candidatus Acidiferrales bacterium
ACTCCGGCAAGTACTTATCTTCCACAATCGCCACCCCACGCGCGCACCCTAGTAAGAACAACTCCACATTATCGAATAGCCAGCGGTGATAGGCCGGGCCTTGCGCGATTCTTGGGATGTAGCCGCGGCCTTGAACTTCGGCTTTGACCGCCTCGATGATGTTGTGGAGCTGCACCGCCTCGGGAGACGGCCCATCCGGGAACTTCGTCATGATGAAGACGGACGCATCGTAAGTACCCTTCTGGTGAAATTGCGGCAGCTTATCGAAATGCCGCGAGTGGCGGCCGGGATAACGGTCGAATGTCTCAAGCGCAGTCACGAGTGTCTTATTGTGGTTACGGACTTCCCCTTCCAGCCGGCTCCTCTCGTCTTCGTACCATGGTTGCTTCTCATAGTGCTTCAGTACATCCAACTCCTTTTGGGCAGTCTGGATAAACCTAAAGGTTCGTTCCAACAGCGTGATGGTATCGTCAATGGTTGGCATACCTGCGCTCAACGAGTGGACGCGAGAGTGCTCCGTTGTGTCAGTGCGCCGATCACTTCGGCCAGCCAGCCCTGATCGAGTCCGCGGGCAAGCCGCGCCTCACGAATCAGGGTCAGGTTGTTCGCGGTAGTGGCCGGCTCCCACCCCTCCCGCACACTGGCCATCGCGGTGGAGAGATACCGGAACACTTCCGCCTCCCGGTTCTCCAGCACGGCCAGTTCGAGCAGAGTGGCATAGTCCCAGTAGATGGGTTTGGTTCCGCGTAGTCTCTGGGTCACGGCGAAGCGCACTACGGGCAACAGTTCGTTTTCCTTGCGAATTGCCTCTTCGTCTCCCCTTATTTCCAGCAAGGTCACGGCGTTAATCCCAGGGTATGAATCCCGGAGATCGGCCTCAAACCCCTGGACGTAGGTGGCGATTGCCTTTTCCAGATAGCCGGCCGCGATCCACGCCTGGCCCTGTTTCCTGGCATCCATCCACCGATCCTTATAGATGCGGCCCAGCAGGCCAAGGGTTTCCGAACTTGGGCCCTGCTCGTTGAGCACCGCTTCCAGCACTCGCGACGCTTCTTCCCGGCGACCTGCCCGATTCAGTGCAAACCCGTACTGCTCCCGTACCATGATGGATCGCTTTAGGGCATGGGGAAGCCTCTCATAGAGACCGATCATGCGGTCCCAACGCGACAGCGCCCGCCACGTCAGATACAAATCCACGATCACGCCAATTTCCACGCCATCGAGATCCCCGAGTTCCAATTCAATCCTCTCGACCCCGTCAACGTCTCCGACGTCGCGCGCCTTCGCCAGTTCGTGCTTTCGCTGGATGGAATACTGTACGCGGTCGCGGAATACATCGGTCTTCAGGTGCGCAACGTCCGGCGCCCGATACCCCCCTAGCAACTGGAACATAGGGCTGTCGACGGCGGGTTCGCCCTTAGCGTCACTCCGCAGGTCCAGCAGGCGTTGGGTTAACTTGCTCGTCAACTCGGAGGCCTCCCGCGGTCCGAAACGGTTTCCTTCACCCAGCCGGTAAGGAAGAGCTCGCAAGAAGTTCAAATCGAACGGCAGCCGCTGATGGTCCGCGAAGATGGCAAGTGTGGTAGACGGCCGGGTCGCATGCCGCACGCCTAGTTCGTAATACACATTCGCATTTCCCGTGGTCAGATCGGCGATGGCATAATCGCACAACAAAAGCCGCTCGAACATGGGCTTGTGGATGATGCCGCCGGTGCGCTCTTCGTCCGCCCGGATGGGTTCCAGACCGGCCCCTTCTACCGCGGGCCGTATGGCCTGTTCGTAAATCTCGTCAAAGTCGATTTCCGCCAGAGTGATCGGGTCTTTCTTGACGCCAAACGGCATTAATACAAAACACAACGGACGTTCCGAAAGACGTTCAGAGGACATCGCAGTTTGATGTTACCACCACCCTCAGTTCCTGGTGATGGTCTCGTGCATGTTGAGGATGGCGCGCGTCACCGTGGTCATGGCGGCGAGTTCGGCCGGCGGCACATTGGCGGGCACGGGCGATTCTCCCACGTGGAGCAGTTGCCGCGCGTCGGCAGGGGATTTCCGGAACTGCGTGAGACTGGCGGCATAGAGATCGGCCAGCGTCCTGCGCTCGATGGGCGTGGGCGCGCGGCTGACGGCGCGCTGGAAAGCCCAATCCACGCGCGCGTTGAGGTCGCGGCCACCCTTCGGAAAATGCTGCAGGATGTTCTCGGCGAAGACGCGCGCAGCCTCCACGTAAATAGGGTCATTGAGCAGCACCAGCGCCTGCAGCGGCGTGTTCGAGTTCACACGGTTTATGGTGCATTCTTCGCGCGTGGGGGCATCGAAAGTCAGCAGGCTGGGGTGCAGAAAGCTGCGCTGCCAGAAGGTGTAGACGCCCCTTCGATACAGATCGGCGCCGCGGCTGGCGGCGTACTCGCGCTTGGGAAAATTCAGCGTGGCCAGGTAGCCATCGGGTTCGTAGGGCCGGGCGCTGGGCCCGCCGAACCTGGGCGCCAGCAGCCCGGAGACAGATAGCGCCACGTCATGCACCACCTCGGCATCCACGCGGAAGCGGCTCTGGCGCGCCAGCAGGCGATTGTCCGGGTCGCGTTCGTCCAGTTGCTCGCTGGCCATGGAAGACTGGCGATAGGTTTGGCTGGTGACGATGGTGCGGATGAGGTGCTTGACGTCCCAGGCGTGCGCGGGACCGTTGCGATCTTCGGGGGCGCGATACTCGGGCTTGACGAATTCGGCGGCCAGCCAATCCAGCAGTTCCAGATTGGTGGGCCACTCACCCTGCGAGCCCAGATCGTCCAACGATTTCGAGAGACCGATGCCGAAGAACTGACGCCAGACGCGATTGACGTAAACCCTGGGCGTCAACACGTTGTCGGGCGACACCAGCCAATTGGCCAGATCGAGCCGCGTGGCGCGCCGGCCGCCGGTTTCCAGCTTGCCCAGGAAAGCGGGGATCGCGGGCTGCACAATGTCGCCGTTCTCATTCATCCAATCGCCGCGCGGCAGGACGCGCGTTACGGCCGGTTCGGTGGCCTCCGTGACTACGATGCGCGGGATGGCGGATTCGAGCATGGCGGCCGCCATCTGCAACCGGGCCACCTCGCCGGCTTCGGGCTGCGCCTCCGTCATGGCGAACTGGAAGTACTTTGACACGGCGGCTTCTTGCTCCGCAGTGCGTTTGTCTTCGGCGACGCGCAACGCCCGCAGCGCCGCATCCGGCGCTTCCTTGCCCTTGTCGGGAGGCGGCCACGAGTATTCGCCCGACGAAAGCGCCAGACGGAAGCGGCCCATGGTGGCGCGGCGAACGTCGGAATCCTGATGGATGCGAACGGTGATCGCGGAGCCGGCCTGGGTGCGCACGGGTTGCGCGAACCGCAGCGTGAGGAAAGCCTTGGCCTGGTCGTCGTGCGGGGTGATGGCCCAACCGGTCTTGGGGTCGCCATCGATGGCGCCGATGGGAAGATACTGGTCGGACTGGTTGGTCAGATTGGAAGCGGCCAGGGAGAACGGCAGGTTCCGGCGCGCGCCTTTGGGGTCGCCATCGACTTCGGTTTCGGCTTCGATCTCGGTCAGAATCATGCGGTCGGCCCCGCGCGCCACGCGCAGGCCCGGCAGGCTTTCGTCCTGCACCACCTGCAGCCCCAGCGCGGTCCAAGTACCCTGGCCGGGCTTAAACGTAACGGTGTAGGTTTCGTTATCGGGGTTGGGGCCGCCGGCCACGATCAAGCCATTGCCGGGCTTGCGCTCATCCACGCCGGTGCCGCCCTCATAGCTGCTGAACTCCACCGGCTGCTCATTGTAGACCTTCAACACCGCGCCGTTCCGCGACTGGGCCGACACGGGACGCTGGAACCGCCAGGCAATCTCGCCGCCATCGTAGCGGGCCAGCAGTTGCTTCTCCCATTCGGCGCGGCGAGGCTCCAGCGCGGCCATTTTGACCGCGAGGCGCTGGCGCGCGGTGGCGAGGCGATCCTTCAACTCGTCAGCCTGCGTCTGCTGTTCCGGAGTGGGCAGCGCCAGTTGCGATCCCCAGGCCGCCTTGCCGCGGTCGGGCACGAGGCCGGTCTCCTTAATGTCGGCGAAGAAGGCTTTCATGGCGTAGAAGTCGCGCTGCGTGAACGGATCGAACTTGTGATCGTGGCACTCGGCGCATCCCAGGGTGCTGCCCATCCAGACGGCCACCGTGGTGCGGACGCGGTCGGCGGCGTACTTCGCGAGGTACTCTTTGGGCTGCAGGCCACCTTCGGCGGATGTGCGGTTGAGGCGATTGTAGGCGGAGGCAACGCGCTGCTCCGTGGTGGCGTTGGGGATCAGGTCACCGGCAAGCTGCTCGCGCGTGAATTCGTCGAAGGGCCGGTTATCGCGGTAGACGCGCAATACGTAATCGCGGTAGGGCCACGCAGGAAACGCGTTGTCGCCGTGGAAGCCGCAGGTATCGGCGTAGCGGACGTCGTCCAGCCAGTGCATGGTCTGCTGCTCGGCATATTGCGGCGAGGCCATCAGGCGATCCACCAGACTCTCATAGGCGTCGGGCCTGGTGTCTTGCAGATAGGCGGCAACTTCTTCGGGCGTGGGCGGGAGGCCGGTCAGGTCCAAGGTTACGCGGCGGATGAGCGTGCGGCGGTCAGCCTCAGGCGAAGGCTGAAGACCTTCGCGCGTGAGGCGCTGGCGAATGAAAAAGTCGATGGGGTTGCCCGATCCAGCAGTAGACTGGCCCGCGACCTGGAAGGTCGCGGCCACCGACGCGGCCACGATGGGTTGATAGGCCCAGTGGCCCTCGTACTTCGCGCCTTCGGCCACCCAACGGCGGATGGTGTCTTTCTGCGCCGCGGTCAGTTCCTTGTGGGCAAAGGGCGGCGGCATGACGCGCGGGCCGGTGGCGAAAACGCGCTGGACGATGGCGCTTTTATCGGGATCGCCGGGGACGATCGGCGTCACCCCGCTCTTGGTGGGTTTCAGGGCCTCGTCGCGAAGGTCCAGACGCATGCCGGCCATGCGCGAACTCTTATCCGGGCCGTGGCAGCGGAAACAGGTTCCCGACATGATGGGCCGGATGTCGCGATTGAAGCGGACCTGGGCGGGAGCGGCGGCCACGAGGAGGAGGAGGCCGGCGGCCCTAAGGGAACGGCGGATACGGCGAGCCGACATAAGATTCATCTGGTCCATATCATAGCTCCGTTGCCCGCACGCGGGGTTTGGGAGCCGGCGGGACTTGGCTGGACTGGGGCGAAACCAAGCTGGGCGAAACGAAGCCGGGCGAAACGAAGCCAATTCGCGGCAGGGCTGGCGTGTGCCCCGCCGCCACCGCTCCTCGAAGAGCGACGCTGGAGGGGAGGCGGTTGGGCCGGAGGGCGAAGGCCAGATCAATATAGCAGAACGAACCCAATTCCGATTGACAGGAAAAGGGTTGTGGAATGGGTTGGCTGGGGGCGGGGCGGTTTACGGCGGGACGGTTTGCGGTGGCACTGGGGCGTAACGCGAGCCGATGAATGGAGCCGCGTGGTTGAGCTTTTAGCAACATTTTATTATGGAAAGGGGCAGGGCCGAACCGAGTTGGCGGGACCTGCCCTACTACTCGCTCATGGTAGCAGGCGGGATGGCCGGGAGATTGGGGTTGAGTCCGTAAGGCGCTGAAAACAAGGCTGAGATTGTTTGCGGTTGGGTGGCAATGGGATTGGCGGGAGGGTTTTATCGATCACATCTGACCGGACACGTGCGGCGCGATTAGCGTGGCTCCGTGCCCGCGGCGGTTCCGATGGGTCCTGCTGTTTGCCGGATCTAATGGGGGTTGACGGACGGATGGCCAAACTGACCCACTGCCAGGTCCCGCCATGCCTTCAGATCCAGAAAGGTGGCGAGAGGCTGGCTCGCTGCCGCATCGCGCCGGCGGATTAACTAACTATCCGCCGCACTCTCGAAAGTCGCTGGTGGAAGTTAGGCTGCGCGCCAACTCCCGGCGGGCGGATTGACTCTCGAAAGTCGCTTGTGGAGGTTCGGCTGCGCGCCCACTCCCGGCGGGCGGATTGCCAATCCGCCGCAGCTTGCCAAGCTGCCCCACATAATCTGACCCACAATTGTCTTGGGTGCCGATAAGGCGGGTACAATTGACAGGTAAGGCCCAACGCGAGGGGAGATGACGATTCGCCGCCACATTCCGATTTCCCGCCGAACGCTGCTCCGGGGCGCGGGCGCAAGCCTTGCCCTGCCATGGCTGGAGGGGATGAACGCCTTGGGGGCCACGCCGCGCTCGCCGGTCCGCATGGCCATCCTTTACATGCCCAACGGCGTGCGCGAGGATATGTGGACGCCGCAAGGGACGGGTCCGCGCGGATTCACGCTCTCGCCGACGCTGGAACCTCTGGCCGATCTCAAGGACGAACTGGTCATCGCCACCAACCTCTGGAACCAGGCGGCCAAAGGCAGCGAAGGCCACTACGTCAAGACGTCGGGCTTTCTGACCTGCACCACGGTCAGCAAGACCTTGGGTGTCGACATCAATTGCCACGGTATTTCCATGGATCAGGTGGCGGCCAAGGCTACGGGCGAGCGCACGCCCATCGCCTCGCTGGAACTGGGCACCGCGCCGGTGGCCACGGGCGTCGACACCAATGTCGGCTACACGCGCGTTTACGGTTCGCACATCGCCTGGGGCGGCCCCACCAGCCCGGTGGCCAAGGAGATCAATCCGCGTTTCGTCTACGAACGCCTGCTGCGCGCCACCCGGCCGCAGACGAACGCCGCCAAGGACGACCTGCTGCTGCTCGACCAGGTGCAGGACGACGCCAGGCAACTGCGCGGCCAACTCGGCGCCGCCGACAAACTGCGGCTTGACGAATACCTCTCGGTGGTGCGCGCGCTGGAAGTGCGGGTGGAACGAACCGGCAACCTGCATCACACCAAGTGGAAGCCGCGCGCCCTGGCAAAAGGAATGCCGGACCCCGCAGGCCCGCCGCAAGGCATGCCCAAACAACATGCCGAGCATGTGCGCCTGATGCTCGACATGATCGCGCTGGCTTTTCAGACCGATACCACGCGCATCGCCACCTTTATGTTCGGCAACGCCGTCAGCAACGAGAATTTCGGGTTCCTGGAAGGCGTCACGGGAGCGCACCACTCACTCTCGCACCACCAGAACGACGCCGACAAGCTGCGCCAGTACCAGCTCATCAACCGCTGGCACGTGGACCAGTACGCGTATCTGCTGCGCAAACTCCGCGCCGTTAAGGAAGGCGAGCGCAGCCTGCTGGACAGTTCCATGATCGTCCTGGGCGCCGGCCTGCGCGATGGCAACAAGCACGACCCGCACAATCTCCCGATTGTGCTGGCCGGCCGCGCCGGGGGCCGGATTGCCACCGGACAGCATTTGACTTACACGCCCGACACACCCCTGGCCAACTTCTGGATGTCGATGCTGGACGCCTTCGGAACGCCGGTGGAGCGTTTCGCCGACAGCACGGGTTGCCTGGCGGGCGTGCTGGCGTAGGCGCCGGTCGCGACCCCGAGTGGGTCACGACCACGCCGGGGTTTCGGGCTTATTTGTAGACCGTGCCGGCCTTCATTACGAACTTTACGCGGCGGAGCGCGGAGATATCTTTAACGGGGTCGCCCTCTACGGCGATCAGATCGGCGAGCATGCCGCTCTTCACCTGGCCGATGTTCATGTGCAGAACCTGGCCGGCCACCGAGGTGGCCGACTTCAGCGCTGCCGCCGCGGGCATGCCGTAATCGACCATCAGTTCGAGTTCGCGTGCGTTTTCGCCGTGCGGGAAGACACCCACGTCGCTGCCGCTGAGGATGGTGACGCCGGCATCCAGTGCGGCTTTGAAACTGGCCCGTTTGCGCGCGATGCCCTGGGGCTCGGGCTGCTGGCCTCTTGTCCAACCGGCGTACTGGCTGTTGGCGTCGCCCGCGGCTAACGTGGGGCAGAGGGCCACGTGGTGTTCCGCCATCAGCTTGAAGACTTCGGGCGTGCCGCCATCGCCGTGCTCGATGGTTTCGGCGCCGCCCAGGATGGCGCGCCGCATGCCTTCCGGAGTGGCGGCGTGGACGGCCACGGGCACGCCGGCGCTCCTGGCGGTTTCGACGGCGAGCTTCATTTCGTCGAGCGAGAAAGTCGGGCGCGCTCCGGGGCCCGGGCCCCAGCGATAGTCGCCGTAGAGCTTGATCCAGTCGGCGCCGTGGCCGATCTGGTCGCGGACCACGCGGATCAGGCTGTCGATGCCGTCAGCTTCTTCGGCGCCTTGCGGCACGCGCCATTCGAGTGCGAAGCCCTTGGGGGCGTAGCTGCCGGTGGCGACGATGGCGCGCGTGGAGGCGAGAACGCGCGGGCCGGGAACGATGCCCTGGGCCACGGCCTGCTTGAGTTCGACATCGGCGTAAGCGGCGCCTTCGGTGCCGAGATCGCGCACGGTAGTGAAGCCGGCCATCAGGGTGGCATGCAGATGGTTGACGGCGCGCGCCACCCGGAGGGCCAAGCCTTCGTGGGCCACCTGATCGTTCCAGAGCGTCTCATTGTAGGCGTGCAGCAGGATGTGGGAGTGGCCCTCCACCAGACCCGGCAGCAGTGTGGCGCCCCCCAGATCCACCACCTTGGCGCCGGCCGCGTCAACGCCCGCTGCCGGACCGGCGGCGTCGATACGGTCGCCTTTTACGCGGACGGCCCAGCCTTCGTGCATGATCTCGCCATCGAAGACCCGTGCCGGCTTGAGCAGGGTGATGGCGCCCGGGTCGCGCGCCGGCGGTTGCGCCAGCGCGGCCGCCGAGGCTAGGACGAGGATGAGAACGATGGGACGGCGTGCCAGCATTCGGCAATTATATGCCAGTGGCGGTGGGACAGGCCATGGTTTCTTGTGGCCTGTTGGTATGGCGTTCCGCCCGCGAAACTTCATGAAAAACCACGCCAGGCCCCGGGAGATTCCCGATGGGGCGAGGTGGTTTTTCGACCCTGTGGGGTCTTTCCAAATCGCGGCCAACAGACGACAAAACCCGATCGTCTGTTCTACCTACACCAACAGTCCAGTGATGGCGATGACGGTGCCGGTCACACCGGCTATCACGCCCATCACGGGAAACATTTTCTTGCGCGAGATGAAGTAGAGGGAGCTGAGCACCAGCCCGATTTCCAGCAGGCCCTCGCCGATATCGAAGCGGAGGGCGCGGTGCTCGTCGGCTTCAGAGGCTTCGTCCGCGCCGGTGGCTTGGTCTTGAATCTCCTTGGCCTGCTTGTCGTATTTATCTTTTTGCTTTGTGTAGTCGGCGCGCATCTTGTCGGCGGCATCGCTCTTGGCGCCGAGGACGGCCAGCAGGTTCTCGCCCAGTTCCAGGTTGTGATACTTGATGCGGCTGGCTTGATAGTGGGACCAGGCGTCGTTGGCGGTGGATTTGTGCATGATCGCCGCGGTGTGGGTGCGGTGCGAGGCGATGGTTACGATTGCCAGGAACACGGCGAGTACCGCGGCGACCACCCCTACGGTCTTGCCGACGGGGTCGGACTCATGTCCTTCGTGGTGGATTTCCAGTTCAGCCATAATGTGTTCCCGTATTATAAGCTAGTGACCCCCGACGAGGTGTTCATGCAGGAGGCGCTGCGGCTGGCACGCGCCGGCCGGGCGGCGGGGGAAGTCCCGGTGGGCGCGGTGGTGGTGGTGCACGGAGAAATTGCGGGCCGCGCCGCGAACTCGCCCATCGCACGGCACGACCCCACGGCGCATGCGGAGATTCTGGCGATCCGCGAAGCCGCGGCGCTGGCCGGCAACTACCGGCTTCCGAATGCCACGCTCTACTGCACGCTGGAGCCGTGCGTGATGTGCGCCGGCGCTTTGGTGGCGGCACGCGTCGAACGGCTGATATTCGGCGCGCGCGACCTCCGGTTCGGCGGCGTGCGCAGCAAATTCCAGGTGGCCGATTCGGAAATCCTGAACCATCGCGTGGAGGTGGTGGAAGGCGTGCTCGCCGTGGATTGCGTGGCACTGCTGAGGGAATTTTTCGAAGAGCGGCGGTAAGGGATTTGTGGGGCAGATTGTTAATCTGGAGCGGATTGCTAATCCGCCTGCGCGATGCGGCAGCGAGCCAGTTACGTCTTGCGGCCCGCCGCACGGTGCGCCAGGCGGATTGTTAATCCGCCGGCGAGTGGCTAGCGAGGCATGACAGACCACGAAAGACGATGGTCTGTCCTACCTTTTTGGCAATTTGCAGATGCAATTGAGGCTGACGTTCTGATACCCTGGCCGCTCCGGGTATGCTGTTGGCTGTAGTGGTGGAAACTTCCCGCCGGGTGGCCGAAACCACGCGGCGGCTGGAAAAGACGGAGTTGCTGGCTGCGCTGCTGCGGCAACTCGATCCCGAAGAAGTGGAGCCGGTGGTGGCGTTCCTTTCGGGTTATGCGCGCCAGGGCCGGACGGGCGTGGGATACGCGGCATTGCGCGATGCCGGCGCAGCGGCCGTTGAGACCGGTGGTGCCACGGCTGTTGGCAGCCTGGAAATCCGTGAAGTGGACCGAGCGCTGAGCGAGCTTGCGGGCCTGCAGGGCGCCGGCTCGGACCGCCGCAAACGCGAATTGCTGCAGACGCTTTTCGCGCGCGCCACGGGGGCCGAGCAGCGCTTCCTGACCGGTCTGCTGCTGGGCGAAATCCGCCAGGGCGCGCTGGAAGGCATCATGCTGGAAGCCCTGGCCAAGGCTTCGGGCATCGATTCCGCGCAGATCCGCCGCGCTGTGATGATGGCGGGCGACATAGCGCGCGTGGCACGCTCAGCTCTGGAACAAGGCGCCGCGGGCCTGGCGCCGTACCAGATCCAACTGTTCCGGCCTATCCAACCCATGCTCGCGCAGACCTCGGAAGACGTGGCCGCGGCCATCGAAGAGCTCGGCGAAGCAGCCGTGGAGTACAAGTTCGATGGCCAGCGCGTGCAGGTACACCGCTCGGGAGACGAAGTTCAGGTATTTTCCCGCAGCTTGCATAACGTGACGGCCGCGGTGCCCGAAATCGTGGAGGCGGTTCGCGCGCTGCCGGGCAACCATCTCATCCTGGACGGTGAGATCCTTTGCATGACGCCTCAAGGCAGCCCGCAGCCGTTTCAGGTTACAGCGCGCCGGTTCGGGCGCAAGCTCGACCTGGACCGCCTGCGCGCCGATCTGCCGCTCACGCCATTCTGGTTCGACCTGCTTTATCTGAACGGCCAATCTCTGCTCGACGAACCGCAGGCGCGCCGATTCGCCGCCCTGGTGGATTTGACGCCGCCCGAAACCCTGGTGCCCCACATCTTTACAGCCGACCCCCAACGCGCGGCCGAGTTCGAGCAACGGGCGCTGGACCTGGGCCACGAAGGCATTATGGCCAAGGCGACGGGAGCCGCGTACGCAGCGGGCGCGCGCGGGCAAACCTGGCTGAAAATCAAGAAGGCTCACACGCTGGACCTGGTGATCCTGGCCGCGGAATGGGGCAGCGGCCGGCGGCGCGGCTGGCTCAGCAACCTGCACCTGGGCGCGCGCGACACCGAAAAAGGCGGCTTTGCCATGCTGGGCAAGACGTTCAAAGGCCTGACGGATGAGATGCTGGGCTGGCAAACGGATCAGTTTCTGAAGGCCGAGATTGGGCGCGACGTATACACCGTCTACGTGGAGCCGAAATTCGTGGCCGAAATCGCGTTTAGCGATGTGCAGATCAGCCACCGCTACCCCAGCGGCCTGGCGCTGCGCTTCGCCCGCGTCAAACGCTACCGCCCGGACAAGTCCGCCGCCGATGCCGACACGTTTGAGACCGTGCAGAAGCTGGCCGGGCAAGGCTGATGCCGGTGGGCGGTGGCCGGTGGGCGGTGGCCGGTGGCCGGTGGCCGGGTGGCCGGTGGGCGGTGGCCGGTGGCCGGTGGCCGGTGAAACCGCGGGGCGCGTCGTCACTAATCTACCGGCATCCGGCATCGGCTTGCTTGACTGCCGCCTCGATTTACCTTACGATGTTGGAGTAATGGCCAAGCCCGATGCCTTAGGCCAATTCGAGCAGTTGGTGATGACGGCGATCCTGACCCTTCGCGACGAAGCCTATGGGGTCACCATTCACGCCAAAACGGAAGAGTTGGCGCGGCCGAAAAACGTTTCACTGGGCGCCGTTTATGTCACGCTCGACCGCCTGGAAGATAAAGGCCTGGTGGCGTCGTGGCTCTCCGACCCCACACCCGAGCGCGGCGGGCGCAGAAAGCGCTACTACCGGCTGGAAGCGTTGGGCGAGCGCGCGCTGCAGGACTCGGCCATCACCGCCAAACGCATCTGGGAGGGGATCGCCGAAATCTGGGGTAAGGAATGGGCCAAGGAGTGGGGCAAACGCTGGGGTAAGGAGGCGGGCTGATGCCGGCTCCTCCGCGCTCTCTGGAAACGCTGGCAGGCATGTTCATTCCGCCGGCATCGCGCGAAGTGGTGGTGGGCGATCTGCACGAACGGTGCCTCTTGCGGCCTGGCACGCCTTGGGCGTGCAGGGGCCTGCCGCAATACGTGGCGGATGTGGTGATGACGGTGCCCCTGGTGATCCTCAGCCGGATCCGGCGAACCACCGATTTTCAGGTGCTGCTGATGGAAGCCTTCGTCCTATACCTTTCGTTTTGGGGAGCGGCCAGGTTCATGGACGCAGCGTTCCTGGACAACCGCCTGGGGTTTCTCCGGCTGGCCATTCCGGCCGCCACCACGCTGCTGGCGCTGATGTTGGAGGATGCTTATGCGATGCCTGGAAGGCGCTGGCCACTGAAGGCAATTCGCGCCCCGGTGTTCGGCCTCGGAACGGCTGTGTTGTCGCAGTGGATGCTTCCGGTCAGCAATCCCGAGCTGACGCTGCCGCGCTGGATTCTGTGGTGCGGGGCGGGGACGGGCCTTCTATTGGTTGCCGCCGTGCGGATGCTCTTCCCACCGCCGGCCGACCGGCCCCAGGGCGCCCCTTCGGACGCAAGCCAAAATGGCCCAGCGTTTTGGATGCAACAGGCGTCCGAACCGGTGAGCCTCGCTCCCGGCGCACTGCGCTTGATGAAGGGCGCGGGGATGCTCGCGGCGGCCGTGCTGGTTGGGGCGCTCGCCGTCTACCAGCCGATGTTCCGGCCGCAGGTCTTGGTTCTGGCAGCCGTGCTGGCGGCCGTAGTGGTGGCGGTCTATCAGGTCCGCAGGTGGCGGTGATGAGCACTGGGGCGGGCCCCTTCACCTGTCATCTGAATCCAGGGTCATGGGCATGGCGCTCAATAAAAACCGGTAGCGTGCCTGGATCTGTAAGCTGACTGCTTAAGATGCCCATGATGAGTTGGCGAGTGACGATTGTATTGAAGCGTTTGCCATAGACCACACTTGACGTCTGCTCCGGCAGCTTCAGAAGGAACGGCACTCCCGAAGTATCCTGGTGCGAAGCAGCTTCTTCATTCGGGGTCCATTCCGCATCGCCACGCCAAAGTTGGGTGCGCCAGCCATGATCGGCGCTCACCAAAACAGCGGTGCGATCCCAGAGCCCGCACTGCTCCATGGCTCGCCGCAACACGCCCAGTGTCTGGTCTACTAATCCCACGCTGTCTAAGTACCCGATACGGCCCTGTGCGGTGAGCATTCCCCTGGCTCCGCTATAGATCGCGGGCGGGTGGGGAATTGGCAGATGGATCAGTGCCAGACCGACGCTTGGATCGGACACGATCGCGAGAGCATGTTCGCGAAGCTGGGAGAACCGCTCGATTTTCTGCTGCCGGTGATAGATACCGGGAAACACTCCAGGCAGGTGACCAACCAGCGGTAACGCCGCAAACTGAAGGCGCACGCGCTCCCACATGGCATTGACAAGCGGCTGTGGATTGGATTGCTCCTCAATCCCCGCACGCAGCCATCCCGCTGTCCAGTAGCATTTCGTAAGACTGTGGTTCAGTAACCGGCCGTACGGATGAAACCATCCCACTAAGGCTGTGTTGAATCCAAGATCGCGAGCGGCATCGAAGACATTGGGCATGGAGCCCCAGGCAAGCGGTTCGGGGCGGGAGCCTGTGCGCACGCGAAGAGCGTCCGGACCTTGGTGACTCGCTTCGATCACCTGCTCCCCAAGGATCAGACTCGGCATGGAGATTTCGGTCGAGGCGGCAGGCGACTGGGCCGATGACGCGTAAAAGCTGCCCCGCTTCAGGCGATCGAGGTTCGGTAGTTCAAGCTCAGCCGGGCGATTGCCGAACGCGATTGTCTGGCTCAATTCGTCGAAAATAATCCAAACCACGCGGACGTGTGCCGGCTGTGACTCGAATGGAACGGCAAGAGTACCGTCGGTATAGGCGCTACCAGGGTATTTGAGCAAAGTCCCGCGAGCAGCTTGAACCAGCACGAGTATGAGGACGGGCCAGGAGTACAGCAATATGCTCCGTGCCAGCCATGTGGCACGGCGGAGACGCCGGCAAACCAAACCGAGCGGCGCCATGACAACGGTCAGAACGGCGGGCCAAAACAAGGGATTGCGGACCATCGGCGTTAAGGCGAACGGCAGAACCCGCAAAGCCGCCACCGAGGCGATTCCCAACGGCCCGAAGCAGAGCGCGAGGAACAGGAAGTGAAGCGGAAGCGCCTGGTCGAGACGCCTCCGCCGGCAGAACTCCCAAACGCCGAACATGACGAGAGCGAGAATGATTTCCAGGCAGACGATTGGAATCACTACCGCCCGGATTGGATCCTGGCGGGCGAAATAGGCGATGCCGCCCTCAGCGTATTCGATCCACGTATCGAGAAAGCACCATGTTGCGAATGCGAGGCAAATAGAGAAGCGCCGCAGCATGTTTCAGACCTCATTCTTGCGCGGGATGCATCGCCGCCGGGTCTGGCTTACATCGTTGGCATAGAGGACTGTGCCGGGAGCAAGTTGCGCCGCCTGTCCACCGGAAACTCCAGAGCGGAAGGACGCAATCCTTCCGGGTCCGGCAATCTAGCTCCGGCAATCTAGCTCCGGCAATCCGAGCGTCCACCACGTCTGGCAGTGGACAGTCCGGCTAACCGCCGGCGAAACCGGAAGGCCACGGTGAGGACCGCGGCAACGATGAGTTGCCATAAAAAGAGTCCGGAACCTGGATCAGTGTACACTCATTTCTCCTACGGTTCATGTCGATAAAACATTCACAGGATGGAAGCCGCCAAACAACGAATCTGATCCGGACTCCATAGATGATTAAACGCCCAACGACCCAAGAAGTTACGGTGAATCGGATACGACACAGGTATTTCGTAAAGTTCCATTTTTTGGCAAGGCAAAAGCTGAAAAATCGACTATCTTTTGGCCATCTCGGAGCCGCCGACGATCAGATCAGGTGACCGGACAATTCCGCAGAGGTTGGGGGCGTGGCCGGGTCACCGGCATCGTCGATTCAGATCAAGTAAATTAAGGTAGCGTCCAAGAACGGCCAGGCAACGACAAGCCGGCGGCTGCGTGCTACTGCAGGGCCGCGTTCAACATGGCCGCCAGGCGGGCGCCGGCTTTTTCAATCTGCTGCCGGATCAGCGGATCGGCGGCGCGCTCGTAAGCCTCGCCAATCGGCTCTGGCGCGCCCGCCGCCACCTTGGGCAGCTTGCCGTACACAATCTTCCGCGACAAGTTGTGGGTTTCATCCGCCCACTGCTGCACCGTCCCTTTGGCCCATTTTTTTTGGCGTTTCGGCGTCAGGTCGCGCGCGAACGCGGCGAACAGCTTCTCTTCGTCACCCATCCGTGCCAGCAGACCACTGTCCCAGACGCTGTGCAGGTTCAAGGGCTTGCCGAAGAAGTCGGTTGGGACGTTGTTGCCGCCCTTGTCCTTGTTGTCGGAGCTGTGCAGCGGCTGGTGCATGTCGCCGACAAAGTGCACGACGAACATCAGCGCTTCGCGGCGCTGCTGCGGCTGCGCCGCCGAGTCGGCCAGTACCTTCCGGAAGTCTTCGATTTTGGCGATCGCGCAATCGCCCTTGGGGCAATCGCGCGCCATGTCGAGGTTCGGGCGGTCAATCGGGATATCGGTGTAGTGCCAGGTCGCGGTCTCCGGCCGGGCGCGCCGGATCTGGTCGGGCCAGGTCGAAATCGACGCCAGGGTGACACCGGGGCCCAGGATTTCCGAGACCTTGGCGCGCGCGGCCGCCGTCAGATGCGCTGCCGCCAACCGGGCCACCAGATTGTGTCCCTCCGGCCCCCAGGCAAACAGGGGTAAAGCACACGCCAGGACCAGCATTACCGCTAACCGACGCATAGTCCTAGAGCGTAACACGACAGTCACAAACGCTATGGTATTTTCGCTTTTTCTTCGCTATCATCAGGGCATGTCACTCAAACTATATCTGGTCTCGTGCGACCTGCTCCACGAAGGCGATTACGCTTCTTTCAAGGCCCGGCTCCGCACCTTCGAAGCACAACCGGTGCTGACCAATCAGTGGGCCCTGCACAGTACCCACACGGCGGCCCAGCTCAAGGATATTCTGCGCCAGTTTCTTCACGAAGGCGACCGCATTGTGGTCAGCGAAGTCGGCGCCGAAAGAGCCAGCCGCCGTGCGCTGTCCGACCTCGCCCGGATGTAAAGGCCGTGTCCGAACGGCGCCGCGCCCGGGTGGATTGTGGATGACAAGGCCGACGACAAAGAGCCGGCCTCCGGCTGGTCCCCTTCATCCGTCTCTTCATTCAAGTGCGCGTAGTAACTGGCCAGCCCACAGCAGACCAGCAGGGCGATCGTCACGCCCAGCCACCGCAGGCTCTGGCCGTTCCAGGGCCGCTCACGGCCCACCGCCGCCGCCGTGGCTTTCACGGCCGCAAAGGCGCTGCCCGCGCCGAATACCAGTTTCAGGTACCAGGGCACCAGGTCGAGGTGGCTCTGGCCCCCCACCTGGCTCCACAGCACGAATACCGCGATCAAAGCGATCAGAAACTGCGTAGCATATGCCAGGCGAAGTAGGGGCATGCGAGTGAGAACCTTCATCTTACGTTATCCTGGAAGGAAGCAGATCGTTTCCGGGCAACCAATGTCTCCATCCAGTTCCGGGTTTTCCCGTTCGAAGCAACAGTTTCTGAACGCCTTTTTGCTGGCGACGGACTCCATCCGGGGCCACAAATTGCGCAGTTTCCTGACTCTGTTGGGTGTCATTATCGGTGTGGCCTCGGTGATTATGGTGGGCGCCGCCATTGAAGGGCTGAGCGTTTACGCCGAGCAAAGCACGGCCAAGGCTTTTGGTTCGGAATCCTTCCTGGTAGCGCAGATTGCGGCCACCGGCCGGCTGAGCCGGCGCGAGTTTTTCGACAAGATGAAGCGCAACAAACCGATCCACAATGACGATGCCCGCTTCGTGGAATCGCTGGCCGGCGACCAGGTGCTCTACAGCCCGTACCGGCAGCACCTCTCCGATGTGAAGCGCGAAAACCTGATTTGCGAAGACAGCTCCATCATCGGCGTGGCCGCCGCCATGGCGGATATCCGCGATATCGGCGTAGTGGACGGCCGCTTCTTCACGGACCAGGAAGACCGATCGCGCAACTTCGTCGCGGTGATCGGCGACACGGTCCGGACCACGCTCTTCCCCGGCGATGCCTCGCCCCTGAACCAGATTGTTCGGATCGAGGGCGTGGAATTCACCGTAATCGGCGTACAGGAGCGGCTGGGTTCCGCCTTCGGGCGCGATCAGGACAACTCGATCTACGTTCCGGTTTCGGCGTTCGACCGCCTGTACGGCCCGGGCAACGGATTCGCGCTCTTCGGGCGGCCGCGGCCCGGCAGCGGGCTTTCGCTGACCGGCGCACTGGACGAAACCCGTGTGGTGCTGCGCACGCGCTTCCACGCGCGGCCCGGCGAGGACGACAATTTCGATGTCCTGACGCCGGATGCGATTCGCGGCTTCATCGACCAGGTGCTGGGCATGATCGCCGCCATTGTGGTGCCGGTGACGTGCATTTCGCTGGTGGTGGGCGGCATCGTAATCATGAACATCATGCTGGTCAGCGTCACCGAGCGCACGCGCGAGATCGGCGTCCGCAAAGCGCTGGGCGCGCGCCATGGCGACGTGATGATGCAGATTCTGATTGAGGCGGTGGTGCTGGCCAGCGTGGGCGGGGCGCTGGGCGCGGGCCTGGGAGCGCTGGTGACGCTGCTGCTCAGCCGCCTGTTCGATATTTCGATGCACATCACGGCCGGTTACGTGGTGCTGGCGTTGTCCGTCTCCAGCATCGTGGGCATTGTCTCGGGCTGGTACCCGGCATCGCGGGCGGCGCGGCTTGACCCGGTGGTGGCCCTGCGTGCGGAGTAAACGTGCGGAGTAAACCGTGAACATCAGCGCCATCGAAAACGTGCACATGGCTTTGACCGGCGTGTGGGCGCACCGCTTCCGGTCGCTTCTGACCATTCTCGGCATCGTGATCGGGATCACTACCGTGGTCACGGTGGCCTCGCTGCTCACCGGACTGCGCGAAGGCGTCGTGGTCTTCTTCCAGGAACTGGGCCCGGACAATATCTTTCTCTACAAGACCTCCGGCGACCCCAGCCAGGACGGGCCGCTCAAGGAGCGCAAGCGGCGTCCGATGAAACCGGAGTACGCGGAGATCATCAAGCGCTGGTGCGGCGCGGTGGAGGATGTCGGGTTGGATCTGATGATTCCGCCGGTGGTGGAGGGCAAACCGATTACGGCGCGCGTTCCAGGCTTTGAAACGGACACGATCAATGTGGCGGGCATCTCGCCCAACATGACGGAGATCGCCCCGCGGGATTTGGATTTCGGCCGTTATTTCAGCGCGGAGGAAGACCAGCGCGACGCGCACGTGGCGGTGATTGGGAACAATGTGGCGGGATCTCTGTTTCCGTCCGGCAACGCCGTGAACCGCACCATGATGATGGATGGCGCCGAGTACATCATCATCGGCGTCTATGCCAAGGCCAAGGGCGGATTTTTCGGCGAGAATGGCCAGGACAACGCCGTCACCATCCCGTTGCGCACGGCCGAGAGCCGCTACCCGCAGGTGGACCGCTTCATGATCACGGCCAAGGCCAAGCCCGGCAAACGCCAGGAAGCCTACGACGAAGTGGAAGGCACTATGCGCCGCATCCGCAGGCTGGCAACCGATGCCAAGAACGATTTCTCCATTTCCACCCCGGACCAGATCATCCAGCAATTCGACCGGATCACCGGGTTGATCGGCCTGGTGGCCATCGCCATTTCGGCGCTGGGCCTGCTGGTGGGCGGCATCGGCGTCATGAACATCATGCTGGTCAGTGTGACGGAACGGACGCGCGAGATCGGGGTGCGCAAGGCCGTGGGCGCGCGGCGGCGCGACATCATCGGCCAGTTTCTGGTGGAGGCTATGACGCTGACGGGCGTGGGCGGACTGCTGGGGATCGCAATCGCCGTGATGCTGACGCTGCTGGTTGGATTGCTGGTGCCTTCCCTGCCCTCCAAAGTCCCCGCGTGGGCGCTGATCACGGGCTTCACGGTTTCGGTGGTGGTGGGCGTCTTCTTCGGCGTGTGGCCGGCGGTCAAGGCGGCGCAACTCGATCCGGTGGAAGCGCTAAGGTACGAGTAGGTCTTGGATGCGGTGAGAGCGGAACCGGGATTTTGGGCGAAGGGCTGTAGGGTTCGAATGCTACCTGGGGAGCCACCCCAGTTGTGCGATTTTCCGGTCTCGCTCTTCAGTTTCTAGTGTTTGCCGGTTCGAGCGCGGTGGCTACACCAGAGTGGATTCGAACTCTTGCTTGACCCGTTGTCGTTCTTTGCTGTGCTCGTCCGCGTCCGAGCGCGCCGCGCTTCAATGCCCCAGCCCTCCGCCACGACGAATCGGACAACCTCGCTGCTGATTTCTGAAGCTTGCCTGCGAGCTTGGATCAAGAAAACGTGGGCTTGGCCTACCAGCGGCTACTGAGAATCTTGCCAACGGCTTCCAGGACACGGTCATAACTGATGATGTCGACCCCATGATTCGTCTCGGCAAAGATCCCATTCCTCAGCTTGTTCTCCTCTTCACCGTAGTCGCTCCGTCTTCCAAGAAGTAGTTTGGCATCGATCTCAAGGTGATGTCCCTCACGCCACGGAACCCGTTCACCGCGGTGATAGGGTGCAATCTGCTCCGCGCCGTAAGCGCTAGCCATCCTGACGGCTAGCGTATGCCTGACCGCATCGTCGTTATTCCTGCACCACTGGAGCATCCTCTCCAAGCGTATCGCCCCCTCGCGAGCGATGCTAGCACCGCCACTGCCCCAGCCAATATCCCCCAGGACTATGAAAGAGAGTTCGTATCGTCCGGACTGCCCGTTGATTACCAGGAAATCAGCCGTATCGTTTCCAACTGAAAATCGTGGCAGCGCTTCGGATACCGCCCAGAGTCTTCCGAACAGCGCGGCGAGGGCAAATCCGTTGGTGCCAAACCATGCGTTGACCTTGTCGCGGTCACTAGAGACCACGATCTCGCCGAGTTCTCGGTGTGCGGATTCGATCTGCTCCCTCCGGATAAACTTCTCGTGCTCATAAAACGCTGGAAGCAGCGCTTGGAGTAGTCGTCGGAGGCCGAAGTAGTAGCTGTGCCGAAAGTCAGCGTAGAGCTTGTCCGCGAGCATCGGCGGTAGGGCACAATCGGCGATCACAGCAGGAAGCACTTTCACGCCATTCCTCTGCAGTTCGCCAGTCATCGCGAGAGCCAGCTCCTTCTTGACCCAGTTTGATTCGACGGAGACTGGGGATAGGAGTGCGATTACGCTGTCAGCTTCGGAAACCTCCGCCGCAATCTTCTGGATTATCGAATCACCGACACGGAGGAGCCACTTGTCGTAGGTAGCGGGCACGTCCGACGCCAACAGATCGAGGACGAGGCGGTCAGCGAAATCGGCGTCGTCGTGACTTTACGCAAGAGCGTGACATCGTGACCGAGTTGTTCGAGCATGTAGCTGAGGGCGTCGGGCACGTCGTGGTCGAGCAGGAATTTCACTCCGAAGCCAGCGCCATCTGCCTGGCAACCAGCAAATCGATCTCTCCTCGGTGGTCCTCATAGTAGGCGAGGCACTCGTAAACCTGAGCTCTGGAGAGTTGCGGGAAGCCGTTTTCCCTCAACGTGTCAACCGTTTCGCCATTCTGAAGCAAGCCGATGACGTCGTGGACGGCAATCCGGGTACCTTCCACTATCGCGTTCCCACTCCGTACGCCCGCGGAACGGGCGATGTAACGATAGGTTTCCGAGATCGGGCCCATACCTGGATAGTACGGCTCACCTCACAGGCTGTCAACCCGGCGTTCGATAACCCGGCGTTCGATAATCGTCCAACCGTTTCCGACATACAATGGCATCGCGGGCGACGTCCGGGGGTCCTTGAGAGCATAAACGTAATAAAAGTTAGTAGCCATGGCAATTTCGGGCTGGACACACTCAACGATAGCAGGCTGTTCCTAGGGACCTCGCCAAGACCGGACGCAGCCCGTTGACTCTGACGCCCGAAACGGCGAGTTCGAGACGTGTCCAACCAACCCTTCGGAATGCCCTGACCGCCTCGCTGCCAGAAACCACCGGCAGGGGAGTCATCGTCAATACAAGCATCCAGACAAGCCGGGGCGCGTCACGATACCTGGACACCCAGGGCACGACGTTCATCCCGATACGCTCAAGAAGTATACTGAACCAAGCTGGCTTAAGAGGAAAACCGTGAGACGATACGCTGTGGTCATCGAAAGCGGCCCGAACAACCTATCTGCCTACGTTCCGGATCTTCCTGGATGCATCACAACCGGGAAGACGTTCGAAGAAATCGAACAGAACATTCGGGAGGCCATCGAGCTGCATCTTGAAGGCATGATGGAAGACGGCGAACCAATTCCCGAGCCAACAACCTCGGTCTCGTACGTGGAACTGCAGGTCGCATGACGTTAACCTGCGCCCAGCCGCACACCCGAGTCGAGGCTGGGCAAAAGGTAGATGGCGGTTAGCCGACCATACGTTCCCTATCTATGGTTTCCTCGCCGGCTCGCCAAGCCGGGCGACGTCGTGACATCCCCCGATGACGGGTGTAGCGTCGGAGTTCTTCAAGGTGGGGCGGCTACCGGAAATTCTCCACCAGCATGATCTTCCAGAAGAAGACTCAGGTGACCGGCAAGCAGGAAAGGGCAATTGCGGCGGCGCGCGTTCCCGGCTTTGAAACGGACACGAGGGCCTCGGCGAGCCCCACCCCTCCGGTTCCCCGTGTTATGATTCCGTTTTAAAAAAGGGAGCCAATCCGTGAAAGTCTACGAAAGCCAGGATATTCGGAACGTCGGTGTGGTGGGCCACGGCGATTCCGGAAAGACCACGCTCACCGCCGGATTGCTCTTCACCGCCGGAGCCTCCAACCGCCTTCTCCGAGTCGATGAGGGCAATACGATCACCGATTTTGACGAGGAGGAAGTCCAGCGGAAAATCAGCGTTTCCACAGCCGTCGCGGTGGCGGAGTGGAAGAAAACCAAGATCAACATCCTCGATACCCCCGGCTATAACATCTTTATTAACGATACGCGCGCTGCCCTGGTGGCGGCTGATGCCGCCCTGGTCGTGGTGGATGGCGTGGCCGGCGTTGAGGTGCAGACCGAAAAGGTTTGGGCGTTCACCGAAGAGTTCAAGCTCCCGCGGGCCATCATTATCAATAAGCTCGACCGCGAGCGCTCCAACTTTGACCGCAGCCTGGCCAATGTACAGGAAGTTTTCGGCCGTTTCGCCGTGCCGGTGCAGATTCCCATCGGCGCGGAGCGGGACTTCAAAGGCGTGGTCGATCTGGTCGGTATGAAGGCGTACCTCTACACGCCGGATGGCGACGGCAAATGTAAGGAATGCGAGATTCCAGCCGACCTGGTGGACGAAGCGCAGTTGGCCCATGAGGCTCTGGTGGAATTGGTGGCGGAGGGCAATGACGCCCTGCTGGAAGAATTCTTCGCGGTGGGCACCCTGCCTGTCGAACATATTGTCGACGGCCTGAAACTGGGCATCCGCGACCTGCGCATTTTCCCGGTTCTGTGCGCCAGCGGACAGCACAATATCGGCTCGGACACTATCCTGGATTTCATCGTGGAATACGTGCCGGAGCCGACCTACCGCGAGGCGCCGCACGGGGTTACCAGCCCTTCCGCCTTCGTATTCAAGACCACGGCCGACCCCTTTGCCGGCCGCATCAACTACTTCAAAGTGATGACGGGCGTCATTAAGAACGACGTCAACCTGCAAAACGTAAGCAAAGGCGCACTCGAACGCCTGGCACACCTCAGCATCCCGCACGGCAAGACGCTGCTGCCGGTCACCGAGTTGCACGCCGGCGATATCGGCGCGGTGGCCAAACTAAAGGAGACGCTGACCGGCGACACCTTGGCGGAAAAGGGCAACAACGTTACCTACCCGCCGGTTAAGATTCCCGAGCCATCGATCGCCTTCGCCATCGAAGCCAAGTCGCGCAACGACGAAGACCGCATGGGCCACGCCGTTCACCGCATTCTGGAAGAAGACCAGGCTTTGCGCTTCTACCGCGACCCTCAGACACGCGAATTCCTGCTGGCCGGCGCGGGCCAGCAGCATGTCGAAATCGTGGTCAGCCGCCTGAAGAAGAAGTACGGCGTGGACGTGTTCCTCAGGGCGCCGAAGATTCCGTATCGCGAGACCATTCGCGGATTCGCCGACGTGCAGGGCCGCCACAAGAAGCAGACGGGCGGGCACGGCCAGTTCGGCGATTGCTGGATCAAAGTGGAGCCGTTGGCACGGGGGGCCAAGTTCCAGTTCGCCAATGAGGTTTTCGGCGGCGCCATCCCGAAGAACTTCATCCCGGCGGTTGAGAAGGGCATTGTGGAGGCGGCGGAGAACGGCTTCCTGGCGGGCTTCCCGATGGTCGATTTCAAGGTCACGGTTTACGACGGGTCGTATCACGACGTGGATTCCTCGGAACTGGCCTTCAAGCTGGCGGCGCGGAAAGCCTTCAAGGCCGCCATGGCGCAGGCCAAGCCGACGCTGCTGGAACCGGTGATGAATGCGGAGATTCAGGCGCCGGTGGAGTATGCAGGCGACCTGATGGGTGACCTGAACAGCCGCCGCGGGCGGATCGCGGGCATGGAAACCAAGGGCAGCACGCAGTTCATTCGCGCCAAGGTGCCGATGTCCGAAATGCTGAACTACCAGAACGATCTGACGGCCATGACGCAGGGCCGTGCATCGTTCAGCATGGAGTTCGACCATTACGATTATGTTCCGCCATTGCAGGCCGATAAGATTATCGCAGCCGCCAAAGCCGCCAAGGCAGGCGTAGAGGAAGAAGAGGAGTAGGAACAGTGGTCGCGACCCTCCGGGTCGCGAACCGCGTAGCGAACTGGGTCGCGACCCAGAGGGTCGCGACCACTGGTACTTCGGGGGTTTTCCTCGGTTATCCTCAGATAATCTTGCTTCACACACCTGTAATGGTGTAGGCTTGAGGGTCAAGAGCGGGCGCAGACTCGCAGAAGTCCTTTATTTTCATAGTTCGAGACGGATTCTAGTAGTTCGAGGCGGTAGATGGACGATCGAACGACCGTATTTCTCCGATTCACAGTACTCGTCATGACACTGGCAGCAGGTGGATGTGGATATAACCCACAGTCCAGGTTCCAAATGTCCTTCCTGCCACCGGCGCCGCCCGGAGCGGCCCACGCTGTCGAGCTTGCCGAGCCTCCAGCCATTCAACCAAATTTATATCTGAAAGACGTTCCGGCGATTCTGCTGACCAACCCTGGGCTTCCGCAACGGCGCACTCCGGCTGACGACACCATCCGGCGCGCCGACCGTCGATACCAGGCAGGGAAGCGAGCCTACCAGGCGAAAGACCCGGCCAATGCACGCCGCGAGTTCGACGCCGCCGTGGATTTGATGCTCGAAGCCGCCAGCCAGGATCCATCCGACCGGCAGGAATACGAACGCAAGCTGGACGAGATGGTGGACGCCATCCACCGTTTCGATCTGGCCGGTCTGGGCGCTTCCGCGGAAGTCGAGGAGGGCAAGTTCGAAAAGGCTCCGCTGGAAGACATTCTGCAGATGACCTTCCCGGTGGATCCGAAGCTGAAGGATAAGGTTCGGGAACAGGTCGCGGCCACTACTTCGCAACTGCCTCTCCTGGTCAATGACACGGTTCTCGGTTACATTAATTACTTCTCCAATCGCGGCCGGAAGACGCTGGTCGCGGGTATCGAGCGCTCCGGCCGGTACCGCCCGATGATCCAGCGCATCCTCGACGAAGAGGGCGTGCCGCAGGAACTCATCTTCCTGGCCCAAGCCGAATCCGGCTTCATTCCCCGCGCGGTGTCACGTAAAGCCGCCGGCGGCATGTGGCAGTTTCTGTCCTGGCGCGGCAACCAGTACGGATTGAAACAGACGGGCTACACCGACGACCGCATGGATCCCGAAAAGGCCACGCGCGCCGCCGCCCGGCACCTGCGCGACCTGTATCACGAATTTGGCGACTGGTATCTGGCGATTGCCGCTTATAATTGCGGGCCCACGACTGTGGAAAAGGCCGTGGAACGAACCGGTTATGCCGATTTTTGGGAACTGCGGAACCGGGGAGTTCTTCCGGCCGAGACCACCGCCTACGTGCCGATCATCCTCGCCATGACCATCATGGAGAAGAACGCCGTCGGGTATGGCATTGAGGGTCTGGCGCTGAATCCGCCGCTGGAATACGATACCGTGGAAACCACGGCGCCCACCAGCCTGGCTCTGGTTGCCGATGTCATCGATACTCCGCTGGCGGAACTGGCGGCTATCAACCCCGGCTGCCTGAAAGGGATTGTACCGGAGAGCTATCCCCTGCATGTTCCGAAGGGAGACGGCAATCAACTGGTGGCGGCGTTGCAGTTGGTGCCGAGCGAGCACCGCGATTCGTGGCGGATGCACCGGGTTGGCACCGGCGAAACGCTGGCTATGATCGGCAAGCGATATGGAACCTCGCCCGCCAGCATCATTGCTGCCAACCACCTGGCTGCCAACCACCTGGCTGTCAACCACGTGGCTGCCGACAACGTTGGTGCCAACCACCTGGCGGCCGACAACGTACAGTCTTCCGAGGCCGCCGAAGGGGACCGCCTGTTGATTCCGGCCGGAGCGCGTTCCGAGTCCACGGCGCGGAAAAGCATGTCTGCCCCGGCTGCGCTGCGCCGCACTCCGGCCCGCAAACGCCCGGCAGCGGCTACGGCGAAGTCCACCGGGCCCGCCAGGACTGCGACTTTCAAGCCTGCGACCGTGAGGTCTTCGGCCGCCAAGCCAGCGCCTTTCAAGCCAGCCACCAAGCCTGTCACCAAGGCCGCCGTGATCATCACCCACGCCGCGGCGCGGTAACCGCCGCCGATTTTTTTCGCTCCCGCACTGTTTTCGCTATTGCCTGGCAACCAAAAAAGGGTATTCTATGTGTGATTGCTGCGTCAACAGGAGGCAGAGGTAATGCTGGAGAGTCCGAAACTCGTTATGAAGGACGAAGAAGAGATGGAAGATTTCCTTCCCGATTACGAGGACGAGGAGCAGACGGAACTCGACTCCAAACTCGACAACTACGAAGACGCCGAGGATGAGGACGACGAGGAGGAGATCGAGGTGGTGGTTGTGGAAGTAGTCACGACGGAACAAGCGCCCGTCATGGCTCCGGATTCCGCGGTGGCGCCCCCCGCCCAGGAAGCGCCTCCCAAGAAACCGGTGACCAAGGCCGCAACGCCGAAAA
This sequence comes from Candidatus Acidiferrales bacterium, assembly GCA_035570275.1. Lineage (GTDB taxonomy): Bacteria > Acidobacteriota > Terriglobia > Bryobacterales > Bryobacteraceae > DATMNI01. The sequence goes on from DATMNI010000268.1 coordinate 26,643, forward strand.
AGGCGGCCGCCAAGAAGGCGCCGGCTCCGCCACAGCCAACTCCTCCGCCGCCAGCGCCGCCACCGCCTCCCGTAAAGAAGCCGGCGGTGAAGGCATCGCCAGCGCCCGCGAAGAAGGCTTCAGCGAAGACGGCTGCGCCGGCAAAGCAAGCTCCAGCGAAGACTGCTGCGCCGCCGAAGAAGGCTCCAGCCAAGACGGCCGTGACGGCGAAGAAAACTCCCGCCAAAAAGGCCGCGGCGCCCCCTCCAGCCCGGAAAGCCTCCAAGAAAGCTCCGGCCAAGAAAGCTCCGGTCAAGAAAGCGCCCGCGAAGAAGGCTCCCGCAAAAAAGGCCGCCAAACCCGCGAAAAAGGGAAAGAAGAAGTAGGGGGCTAGCTTTCCTTAATTACCACTTTCCGGCAGCGCTCGAACAGATCCAGAAGCGCATCGGCGTGTTCCTCCGTGGTTCGCGCATTGGGCTTGCCCGAGAAGCCCGCGCCTGATTGCGAAGCCTTGCCGTATCCGGTGACCGCCGCGATGAACTTCATCAGTTCCAGTGCGACTTCATCTTTGCTCCGAGTGCCGCCGCTCTTCGGCTCGGCCCCGTTTTCCTTGGATTCCTCTGGTTCTGCCATCGGCGATCGATTCCTCCGTGTGATACAACTCTAGGGTACTGCATTTTCTCTACGGTAACCCAACGGCTTTGCGATGCCGCTCAACGCCGTCCGGCATGTTCGAAAAATGAGGGGAGGCGCCCAAGCCCATCTGCTAGAGGCGGACGACGGCAATTGGTACGTCGTAAAGTTTCGCAACAACCCCCAACATCGCCGCGTCCTGGTGAACGAGTCCATCGCCGCCACCTTCCTGGACTATCTGAAAATCGCCACCCCGGAGACCGCGCTCATTCAAGTTACACTCCAGTTCCTGGACGCCAACCCCGAGGTCCACCTCAGCCTCGGCACGCGGCAAATCCCTGTCGAGCCCGGCTGGCAATTCGGCTCCCGATACCCCGGCGACCCCGGCCGCGTCGCAGTCTACGATTATCTTCCCGATGCGCTGCTGCCGCAGGTGGTCAACCTGGCGGACTTCCGCGCCATTCTGGTCTTCGACAAATGGACCGGCAATGCCGATGGACGCCAGTGCGTCTTTTACCGCGCCATGGTACGGCGCGCGGATCATGCCGGCGGCAGACCCGGCTTCGTGGCCCGAATGATCGACCACGGCTTCGTTTTCAACGGCCCCAATTGGGACTTCCCGGATTCGGCGCTGCAGGGCCTGTACGCCCGCCGCCTCGTCTACGACGCGGTGCGTTCGCTGGACGATTTTCAGCCATGGCTTGACCAGATTGTGAACTTCCCCGAGGAAGTGATGGATCAAGCCTGGAAACGGATCCCGCCCGATTGGGTGGAGGGCGAAGAAGACGCCCTGGAACAACTCCTGGAGAAGCTCTTTCAGCGGCGCAAACGGCTTCCCGATCTGATTTCCGGCTGCCGCCAGGCGCGCACGAACCCGTTTCCGAACTGGACCGCTGCCGAGGCGTGATCTTCCCAAACCGCAGGGTCTCAGACCCGTGCTCCGCCCAGGCTCAATCCGGTAACTGCGCCGGAGAGTGGGATACTACGGGAATCATGGCAGGCAAACCAATGGCGCTGGTGACCGGCGCATCGAGTGGCATCGGGGCGACATTTGCGCGGCAGATCGCGGAGCAAGGATACGACTTGGTGCTGGTGGCCCGCCGCACCGGCCGCCTGGAGGCTTTGGCCGCGGAACTGCGGGCCAAGTACGGTGTGGGCGCCGAAGCGGTGGCGGCCGACCTGACGCGCGATGAAGACGTGGTACGCGTGGGGCGGTTACTGGAGGAATCCGCGCACCTGGCGCTGTTGGTGAACAATGCCGGTTTCGGTACCAAAGGCTTCTTCTTCGAGACCGATCCAGGCCCGCAGGATGACATGCACCGGCTGCACGTGCTGGCGGCGGAACGGCTCATCCGTGCCGCATTGCCGGGAATGATCGCGCGGCGGCGCGGCGGCATCATCAACGTATCGTCGGTGGCGGGTTTCATTCAGAGCCCCAGCAACATCAGCTACTGCGCCACCAAGGCCTGGATGAGCAGTTTCACGGAGGGGCTTCACATGGAGTTGAAGGCGCTGGGGTCGCCGGTGGTAGTCCAGGCATTGTGCCCCGGGTACACGTGGTCCGAGTTCCACGATGTGATGGGCGCCGACCGCGGCGAGATTCCGAAGAGCTGGTGGATGCCGGCCGAGTTCGTGGTGCGGGAATCGCTGCGCGGCTTGAAGAGAGGCCAACTTTTCGTGATTCCAGGTTGGCGCTACCGGCTGATTGTCCGGCTGGCGAAACTGGTGCCTCGGCAGATTTTTGCGTGGGGCGCCGCCAGGCAGCGCAAGCCGCGGCGCGCGTGATTCGTCGCCGCGGTCTGGTATACTGTTGCTGACGGGGCGGGGTGAGGCGATCACCCCGCTCCCGGGCTCGGCTAGCGAACCTTGCGGAACGTCAACTTGGCCTTTATCGTGACAAACATCGTCACGACTTTCAGCAACATGGTGAGCATGAGGCCTCACCTCCTCCTGCTTCGTAGATTCGGAAGCCCGGGTCATCCTCCCGGGCTTTTCCGTTGAAGCTCCGGTGCTTCTCGGGAAAACGACTCGCCTTCTTCCTCCTCCACGAAGCGGAAACAACATTTTAGCACCCTTTAGTCTGAAATCTGCTAATGCGGCGCGCCGCGCGATGGCAGCAAGCGGCTGGCCGATTCCCGGCAACTGGCGGCACTGGACCGGGCAAAGTGGCGCGGCCAGGCGAATGTGCCGGGCGGCTCCACGAAAAACGACGGCCCGTCCCACGAACGCTAAAGCAATCCTCCGTTCCGGCCGATATGGGAGATTGGACGGGAGAACATGATTTCAATTCGAGGTTCAATTTCGGATCTGGAACGGTCGCACGAACTGCGGACCGCCTTGCTGAGCACCTATCTGCAAGCCATCAGGAGCTCGGCACAGTACGCCGTGGAACTGGACGAAAAGACCACCGGACCGCACCGGCGGCGTCTTACCGAACTGGCAGAGGAGGTAGCATCCGTTAAACCGGAATTTGTTTCACAGAGCAGCGCTACGTTTCGCGGGCTGCTTCGCGATTATCGCGACAAAGCGGCCCGGTACCTGCAACTACTTCGTGACGAACTGGCCAGCACCGCCCGCGCCCTTCAGGAGACCCTAGATTCCCTGTCACAATCGGCCGGCGATCACGAAACCCAACTGCGGAAGTCCGTCGTAGGGCTGCGCGAGGTGTCGGAAGAGCCAGATGTGGCCGCCCTGCGCGTCAAGGTTCGCCGCGCGGCCGATGCCATTGAGATTAGCTTGGAGCAAGTCCGCCAGGAGCGTCAGTTGACGATGGCCCAGTTCCTGATGGAGATTCGTGTGCTGCATCAGCGCATCGATTCCATGGAATCGGCCGCCACGGTCGATAGCATGACCGGCCTTTCCAACCAGAGGGAAATGGAGGACCGCATCCGGTCCGCCCGCCCTGGCAGTTTCCACCTCCTGCTTTTCCAGGTTCAGGGCATCAGTCGCGCCGAGGCACAGTTTGGGCGTGGTGTGAGCGACGAATTGGCCGCGGCGTTCGCTAAACGTTTGAAGAACAGTCTTCCCGAAATTGCTATTCTGGGCAGGTGGAGCCCCGAGGAGTTTATTGCCCTGATCGGTCAGCCGAGAGACTCGAAATACTCCGCTAGCCACTGGGCCACCGCGCAGCTTTCCGGCGCCTATTCGTGCCTGCAATCCGGCAAGACGGTCCGGCCGTCATTGGAGGTGAGTGTGGGAATTGTGGACAGTATGTCACGAGAAGCCGCCCAGCTAACCTTAGACCGGGTCAAGATGTTTCTTACCGGGGCCGTGTAGTCCGGAGGCCGCGGATTCCATCGCCGCGGGTTTACACCCTCTCCGGTTTACATCGCCGCCGGTTCACATCATCTCCGGTTTACATCAGTGTCAGCGGGTCTACATCGATGACCAGAGCAGTGGCGCCCCACTTGCGCTCGATCGCAAAGGAGCGAAACCGTTGCAGTAACTCATTCAGAACTTTGCGGCTGGCTGCCTTAATCAGAAACTGGTAGCGGTATTCGTTCTTGAGGCGGGGGACCGGGGCCTCGGCCGGACCCATCACCTTGAGCTTTTCGGGTGGCGGCGTGAGCAGCCCTGCCAGCTCCGAGCTCATGCGCATCGCCATCTCCTGCTTTTCGCTGCGGACCAGGATGTTGGCCATGGCACTGAAGGGCGGGTAGTGCATCATGCGGCGAAAGTTCAGCTCCTTTTCGTAAAAGGCCTGGTAATCCTGCGCCGCCGCCATGCGGACTGCATAGTGATCGGGGTTGATCGTCTGCACCAGCACCGTCCCCGGCACGCTGCCGCGCCCGGCGCGTCCGGCCACCTGGGTGAGCAGTTGAAACGTGCGCTCGGCCGCGCGGAAATCCGGCATGCCGAGCCCGGTATCGGCCGATACCACGCCCACCAGCGTCACATTGGGAATGTCGTGGCCCTTGGCGATCATCTGGGTGCCCACCAGAATGTCGTAGTTGGCTTCGCGAAAGTCGTTGAGGATGGTCTCGTAGTGCCGCTTGCCGGTCACCGTATCGCGGTCCAGGCGGGCGATGCGGGCGGCCGGAAAGGCCCGATGCAGTTCTTCTTCCACGCGCTCCGAACCCATGCCAAGAAAGTAGATGTGCTGGCTGGAGCACTTGGGGCAAACACTGGGGACCTTTTCGGCATAGCCGCAGTAGTGGCACAGCAGGCGGCGGTCGCGCTTGTGGTAGGTGAGGGTGAGGGCACAGTTGATGCACTGGACGCGCTCGCCACAGGCGCGGCAGGTCACAAAACTGGAGAATCCGCGGCGATTGAGCAGCACGATGGTCTGCTCGCCGTTTTCCAGGCGAAGCCCAAGCCCCTCCATCAGCTTTCTGGAAAACGTGTCCTGCTTGCGGGTCTCCAGGAATTCCTGGCGCATGTCGATCAATTCCACCGAGGGCATGGGCCGGTCCTCGACACGGCCCGGCAGTTCCAGCAGCGTGTACTTGCCGCGCTCGGCATTATAGCGGCTCTCCAGGCTGGGGGTGGCGGAACCGAGCACCACGCACGCACCCGCGCCCTGTGCCCGGACAATGGCCACGTCCCGGCCGTTGTAGCGCGGCGTCTCTTCCTGCTTGTAGCTGCCGTCGTGTTCTTCGTCGACGACGATCAGGCCCAGATTCAGCATCGGCGCGAAGACCCCCGACCGTGTGCCCACCACCACCGAAGCCGCCCCGGACCGGATTCGCCGCCACTGGTCGGTGCGTTCCACGCCGGTAAAGGCGGAATGGAGAATCGCCACATGGTCGCCAAACCGCGAAAAGAACTGGCCCGCCACGGCCGGGGTGAGGGCGATTTCAGGCACCAGCAGCAGCGCGCTGCGGCCTTCCGCCAAGACCGCCTCTATGGCGGTAAGGTACACCTCGGTTTTGCCCGAACCGGTGACGCCGTAGAGCAGAAACGTCTGGAACCTCCGGGCCTGAATGGCGTCCCGAATCGGCTCGAAGGCGGCTTGCTGTGCGGGGTTCAGGGCATGCCTCACCCGCACCGCTCCGGCCGTAACCGCGACAGTTTCGGGCTTCAGCGTGACCAGTCCCTTGCGCGCCAGCGAGCGCGCCGCCGCGCTCACGTTCTTGATGGCCGCTTCCAGATCCTTCAAGTTATGCGAGCCGGGGTGCAGTTCCAGGAAGGCCCGCAACTCCCGTTCGGGCTTGTTCATTTTGGGGTCGCTCGGGCCGCCGGCCGGTGAGCGGGGCAATGCCACCGGTAATGCCACGGGCAATGACACGCGCAGCCGTTCCGAGGGCGCGCGCAAGGGGTCGCGTTCCGTCTGCACCTGCTCGGCCGCGATGAAGCCCTTGCGCTCCAGCGCGCGCACCGCTTTGTCGGCCAACGGCAGCGCCTTGGCAAGATAGGCCGCCGAAAGCGGGCGCTTTTCGAGCATGCCGAGGACCTGGGTCACCGGGTCGTCCGGGGACGAATCCAGCATCAATTGGCGGGCGGCATCGCGGCCGGCGTCGGTCAGCGACCAGACCTTGCCCCGGCGAATCTCCGACCCCAGCGGCAACATGCCGCGCAATACCTCGCCCAGCGGGGCGCAGTAGTAGCCGGCGATCCACTTTCCCAGGGCCAGAAGTTCGGCGCTGAGCACGGCTTCGGAATCGAGCAGCCGCAGGGCGTCGCGCATGGCCACATTGGGCCGCTCGTCGTGGCAGCGCAGGATCACGCCGGTCAACGTGCGCGGGCCAAACGGCACCACCAGGCGGCTGCCCGGGCGCACGCGGTGGCGCAAGGTGGCAGGCAGCGAGTAGGTGAAGGGCTGATCCAGGGGCACCGGCAGGCTGACGTCGCAGAACAGGTAGGAGCCTTCGGGCATGCAACTTTCAGGATAGCTTGCCTTGCTAACCTGCCACCTGCTACCCGATGAACCCGGATGAACCCGCGGCCGTATTCCAGCATGACCACCGCTGTCAGTTCCGCGAGGTGTAGCTGCCAAATGCGTTCCGCCAGCCCGGCAAGCAGTTCGGGGATGCGGCCTTCCGGTGCGGGGAAGCGAACCCGGGCGCCGGCGAGGATTTCGTCCAGTCGGTGGTTGGGCCGGGACGAAAATTCGTCTGGAACACCAGGACGGGCTTCGCCGATTGCCTCAATTAACGGCCGGACTCAATGGTGACTGTTCCCGGCCCCTTCCGCCAACGCCGGGCATCGCGGGGGCATCACAGAATTTATTGACACGTACATTTATGTACGTTATAGTATGTACATGGTTGTACCGATCGTTGTGCCGATCTCGCAATTTCGTAAGGACATCTTTTCCCTCGCGGAAGCGGCTCTAAAGGGAACTGTGGTTGAATTCACCCACAAAGGAGTAAAGTTTAAGGTGGTTCCCGACAAGCAAACTGACAAGATCAGTAACATTACGCCGCTTCAAGTCATCAATCCTGAATACAACTTTGAATCCGCGGTAACCGAACTGCGGACAGAAATGGAAAAGGAATGGGAGGAGGACTGGCGCCAACTATGACGACAGCATATCTCGACACCAGTGTTGCTGTGTGGCTGGCTCAAGGTGATTTGACCCGGATCACACCAGCCGCTCTGGACTCTATCAGAAACTGTACCCTCTTACTTTCTCCCATGGTCGCACTTGAACTCGCGTACTTACATGAGATCAATCGGATTACCTTGAACTCTCAGGACGTATTGCTGAAGCTGAGGGCCGAACTTGGTGTTGAGATGTGTGATTCATCGTTCCCGGCCCTCATCACTATCGCCGCTAACGAGAAATGGACCGATGACCCATTCGACAGGATCATTGTCTCTCACGCGAAGGCAAACGGACTTTCCCCGCTGATTTCGTCGGATGAAGCGATTCGGAAGAACTACATCAAGACCGTGTGGTAGGAAGGATGTGACTGTTAGCCGCCCATTAAGCCCACGGGTTGGGTATTTCCTGAGGGCACGCCAAAACCTGGGGGCGCTCCGGAAAGAGCGTTGCGGAACGGTGTATCGGATGGCACCCCTGCCCACAAACCCTACGCGTGTTACGCTGAAAATTCGCTATGAGCAGCATCGAGATCACCCTGCCCGACGGCAGCAAGAAGCCGGTCGCCGCGGGCACCAGCCCTCTGGAAATCGCCAAATCGATCAGCCCTCGTCTAGCTGACGCCGCCATCGTCGCCAAAGTGAACGGCGAACTCTACGACCTCACGCGCCCGCTGGAGTCCGACGCCACGGTTCAACTGCTGACGGCCAAAGATCCCGAATCGCTGGTGGTCTACCGCCACTCCACCGCCCACCTGTTGGCCGCGGCCGTGCTCGAACTGTACCCGGAGACCCAGCTTGGCATCGGGCCGCCCATCGATACCGGCTTCTATTACGATTTTGACCGCGCCACCCCGTTCACGCCGGACGATCTCGAAAAGATCGAGAAAAAGATGTGGGAGATCCAGGCCCGCAATCTCCCGTATGAGCGCGTCCTCACCCGCAAGGAGGAAGGACTCAGGAAATACTCCGAAGCCTGGATGAAGTGCGAGCTGATCGAAGAGCGCGCCGGCGACATCTTCACGGAGTATACGCTGGGCCCCCGGTTCATCGACTTCTGCCGCGGGCCGCACCTGCCGGGCACATCGAAAATCAAAGCCTTCAAGCTGCTTTCGGTTGCCGGCGCGTATTGGAGGGGCGACGAACACAAGAAGCAGTTGCAGCGTATTTACGGCACCGCTTTCTTCAGCCAGAAAGACCTGGATGAGTATCTCAAACAGGTGGAAGAGGCCAAGAAGCGCGACCACCGCAAGCTCGGCAAGGAACTGGACCTGTTCAGCATTCAGGAACTGGCCGGGCCGGGCCTGATCTTCTTCCATCCCAAGGGCGGCATTATCCGCAAACAGCTCGAAGACTGGATGCGCGACCAGTATCTGAAGCGCGGCTACTCGCTGGTCTACACGCCGCACGTGGCCCGCCTGGATCTGTGGAAGACCTCGGGGCACGCCAACTTTTATGCGCAGAACATGTTCAAGCCCATGGAGCTGGACGATGCCGAATACCAGCTCAAGCCCATGAACTGTCCCTTCCACATTCTGATTTTCGCCAACAAACAGCACAGCTACCGCGACCTGCCGGTGCGGCTCGGCGAGTTGGGCACGGTTTACCGGTTTGAGCGCTCGGGCGTGCTCAACGGACTGTTCCGCGTTCGCGGTTTCACGCAGGACGACGCTCACATTTTTTGCGCGCCGGACCAGATCGAAAACGAAGTGGTGGATTGCCTGCAATTCGCCATCGACACCCTGGCGGCTTTCGGCTTCGACAAGTACACCACCGAGCTCTCCACCTGGGATGGCGGCGTCAGCGGCAAGTACGATGGCACGCCCGAGCAATGGCAGCTTGGCGAGAACGCTCTGAAACAGGCCTGCGAACGGCTCAACATCCAGGCCAAGGTGATCCCGGACGAAGCGGCCTTCTATGGGCCCAAGATCGATGTGAAGCTGGTGGATGCCATCGGCCGCCCCTGGCAGCTTTCGACCGTGCAGTTCGATTTCACGCTGCCGCACAAATTCCGACTCGAATACGTCGGCGAGGACGGCCACAAACATCAACCGCTGATGGTGCACCGCGCGCTGTACGGCTCCCTCGAACGCTTCTTCGGCATCCTCATCGAACACTACGCCGGGGCTTTTCCGGTCTGGCTGGCGCCGGTGCAGGCCATCGTGCTGCCGATCACCGGCCGGCAAACCGAATTCGCGCGCGGAGTGCAGAAGCAGTTGGACGCCGCGGGAATCCGCGCCACCGTGGACGAGCGCAACGAGAAGGTCAATCTGAAAATCCGCGAGGCGCAGTTGCAGAAGATCCCGTACATGCTGGTGGTGGGCGACCGCGAACAGGCCAACGGCCAGGTGTCCGTGCGCAATCGCAAGCACGGCGACCAGGGCGCCAAGACGCTGGATGAGTGCATTGCCGCGATTCGCGCGCTGATCGATTCCAAAGCCGTTTCGGAGTAACATAGTGGCCGCTACCCTCTGGGTCGCGACGCTGAGGGTCGCGACGCTGAGGTCGCGGCCGCCAGCCAGGCATACTCGCGCGGCCCTACCAATGATAGTGATTCAGTGATGACGGCGATCGAATTTGCGGGCGATCTGGCGCAATTGGATGCCGCGCTCGAAGCCTTGCCCAACCAGCCGGCGGTTTTCGTGCTCTGGCCCAAAGAGGGCGAGCCGTACGTTGGCAAGACCGGGCTGTTGCGCCGCCGCCTGCTGCGCCTGCTCAAGGCGCGCGCCCAGCCGTCGCGGCTGCTGAACCTGCGCCATACGGTGGCACGCATTGCGTACCGGCTTACCGGGTCGGCATTCGAATCGAACGTACTGCTGTATGAGCAGACGCGGCGCTACTTCCCCGACGCTTACGCCGATCGGATCAAACTGCGCCTGCCGCCGTACGTAAGGATCGTGCTGAACAACCAATTCCCGCGAAGTCATATCACCACGCAGCTTACGCGCAGCGGGGGCCTGTACTTCGGGCCGTTTCGCTCGCGCGCCTCGGCCGAGCGGTTCGAATCGCAGTTCCTGGACCTGTTTCAGATGCGGCGGTGCCAGGAAGACCTGGCGCCCGCGCCCGAGCATCCCGGCTGCATCTACGGCGAGATGGGAATGTGCCTGCGGCCTTGCCAGCAGGTGGTGGGGCCCGCCGAGTACGGGCACGAAGTGGTGCGCGTGACGGACTTTCTGAGGACCGATGGGCAATCGCTGCTGGAGGCCATCGGCCACTCCCGCGACCGTCTCAGTGAGGAAATGATGTTTGAAGATGCCGCGCGGCAGCACAAGCGCTTCGAAAAAGTGCAGGAAGTGCTCAAGCTCCGCGACGACCTGGCGCACGAGGTGGACCGTCTGAACGGTGTGACCGTTACTCGTTCGGTGGCGCCGGACGCGGTAGAGATGTGCTTCGTACGCAACGGCAACTGGCAGGAGCCGCAGCGGTTCACCTTCGAAAAGGACGGGCGCACCATTTCGCTCGACCGCAAGCTGCGGGAGACCTTCGCCGCGGTTACGCCCCGAAAACTCACGGTCCGGGAGCGGCAGGAGTATCTGGCCTTGCTGGCGCGCTGGTATTACTCAAGCTGGCGCGACGGCGAATGGCTGGCCTTTGACAGCTTCGACGATATTCCCTACCGCAAGCTGGTCAACGCGGTGTCGCGAGTGGCGCGCCACGAAGCGGCATAGGCGGCATAGGGGCGGTTGACACGCACGGAACAGTTTCGACGGCGGGAGTTGGCATTAGTGGGCATCGCGGGTGGCCGTGCATGGTGGCCCCGCATGGTAGGATCTAAGCCACGGAAGGGACGATTTCGATGGCAGACCACCTCAGCAGGAAATCATTGCTCGTGGCGGCTGGCTGGTTGGCGGTCTACCCGCCGGTAATGCCTGGTCAGGGCTCGGCACCGCAAGCACCGGCTGCACCCGAGTGGCAGATCGCGGCTGGAAGCAAGATGGCATTCGAGGTCGCCTCCTTCAAGCGGGACCCCGGTCCGTTTCGGCCGCCGAACTTCGCGCTCGACCCTGGAGAACTAAATTGAATCGCGAGGCCAACCCATGACACGCATTACTCGCCGTAGCTTTGCGAAGATCGCCGCTGCCGCCGGCGCTTCCGCAGCCTGGGGAGGGCCCATCGGCAGGCCGTCTCGCGTTCCATGGCAGGAGCGCCGGACTCTCTATCCCGAGGGTGTCGCCTCGGCAGATCCGGACAGCAATAGCGTGCTGCTGTGGACTCGCCACCCATTTTCAACGGATCGCATCGAAGAAACTCTGACGGTTGAGGTCTCCGAAGACGACGGTTTTCGGAAGGTGGTAGCGACGGCGCGTGCGCTCGTTTCCAGAGATTCCGACTGGACCTGCCGGGCGCTTGTCGCCGGTCTGAAGCCAGGGCGCGTCTATTGGTACCGCTTCACGGATCGGGAGGGGTCAGGCAGCAGGATCGGGCGAACGATCACCGCGCCATCACCGGGCGACACCAGACCCGTGCGCTTTGCTTTCCTCAGTTGTCAAAACGCGAATGACGGCGCCCAGAGCGCATATCGCCGTATGATCTTCGAAGACGAGCGTGCCGCTGCGCACGATCGGCTCGGTTTCGTTTTGCACCTCGGCGACTTTATCTATGAAATCGTCTGGTATCCCGAAGACCGCCCGCAGGGCATGTACGATCGCCATCTGCGCGACATTGTGCGGTATGAACACGGCGAAAAGATCGACGATTTCCATATCCCTACAACGCTTACGGATTATCGCGCGGTTTATCGCGCCTATCTTCACGATCCCGACTTGCAGGACGCCCGCGCACGCTGGCCATTCGTGAATATGTGGGACAACCACGAGTTCAGTTGGCTCGGATGGCAGGGCTTGCAGATATTCAAGGGAGAGACGCGGCCGGCCCAGACCCGAAAAGTGGCTGCAAATCAGGCGTTCTTTGAATATCAGCCGGCGAGGATGTCAAATCCAGGCGGGCCGTCCCCAGATCGCTTCAATCCGCCCAAGGTAGTTGACACAGCGATTCCTATCTTCGACGAACACGGCCTTGGCCAGGAACCGAACAACCTCGCCGCCATCAATAGCCTGCGGGGATATAGGAGACTTCGCTGGGGCCGCCATGTCGATCTGATTATCACAGACCAGCACAGCTATCGTTCGGAAGAACCCACCGGGAGGGCGGAAGCGAGAGTATTTTCAAGCCAGGACTTTCCCGATCTGGTGCCGGAGGAGGCAATGGAGATCCTGGACGCGGGGCGCGCTCATACCGCGGGACATCCCCCGGACTCCATTCGTTTTGGCAATAGTGAAGTCCCGAATTTCCGCAAGGATGAGCCTCCGCAGACGGTCCTCGGCGCTGAACAGAAGGCCTGGTTCCTGGAACAGCTGCGAACGTCCACCGCGACCTGGAAAATCTGGGGAAACACTGCTGGCACTCTCGACATGCGAGCCGATCCGCAGAACCTGCCGCCTGGTTTGACGAAACCGTGGCCGGGAGCGGGTTACGCAACTTTCGGCGGCGGAGATCCTAGCAGCGCATTCGTTGAGCGCGGCGAGATTTATGATTTCGTGCGCGGGCAGGGTATCACCGGGTTTGCTACCGTAGCCGGCGACAGGCACAGTTTCTGGGCTGGGCTGGCGGCCAAATCGCTTCCGCCGAAGCCATTTCAGCCGGTTGGAATTGCGTTCATCACGGGGTCGATCTCCGCACCCGGATTCGTGGAAGCATTTGAGCACAACCTCCCCAACCCGCACCCGCTTCGAAGTCTCTACCTCGGCCAGGGCCCCGCCGATACCGGTCCGCAGCCGACCATAAATCTGCTGATACGGCATGGTGTGCGGTCCTGCCTGGAGTATGCGAGGAGTGGAGATATCCATCGGGCGCGCGCTCTTTCTAATCCCGATCTCTCACCGCACCTGTCGTTTGTCGATATGGGCGGGCACGGTTATTCGATTGTCCGCGCGGCCGGCGGCCATTTGGAAACCGAGTTCGTCTGCATCCCACGTCCACTGCAGCGCAGTGACCGCCTGGACGGAGGTCCGCTGGCATACCGCGTCAGATATCGCGCCAATCTTTGGCGTAACGGTGAAGCGCCGAAACTTGAGGGGCAGGTGGTAGAAGGCGATCCTCGCTTCTCGATCTGAGTGGCGAGGCGGTTCCGCCGCCGCTACCGCTGCGGATCTATGCTGATGTACCGGCTTAGTACACCGTTTCAGAAGTTCGCTAACGTATCGAGAAACCGCTTGCTGACGCGCGCGGCTCCGATCAGAGCCGCGACCGTTAGGGAGCGTTCCTCCCGAGATACGAGACCGTATTTAAGAAGCGGTGTACTTAGTTTTCGGTGGGAACCCGTTCCACATGATCGACCACGACGATATCGACAGGCACTTTTTGGGGCTGCAGGCGCAGGCCAAGTGTCTCTTGGAGCGCGGTGAACAGGGAAGGGGCCGCGGCGGCGTCGATGCCATTGGCGGGCTGATCGTCGTTGGTCCAGCGGAGTTCGAAGTCGTAGACGCCGTCGATGCCCGTCTTGTCGACCACGACCTCCCCCAACCACCGGGCCACCAGGTCGGTCAGGATCGCCATCGAGGTCTTTTTCGCCGTCAGGGTTCGCACCCGGTCACCGTTGGTGTTGGTATCGGACCCGCCTGGCTCAACCGGCTTCAGTTTGAAGCCGCTCTTGGCCACCACGAGCGCATAGCCGGGCATATCCTTCGATTCGCGATGCACGGCCAACTTGAAGCGGTCTTCGAGCAGCGTGCGCAGCATCAGCGAGCGGTCGTCGTCCTTGCTGTCCGGCGGATACTTGGCGGCAATGTCGAAGTGCACGGTTTCCATCCAGCCGGGACCCGGCACTTGAAACGGCTTGACGCTGTAGGCCCGCTCGATGAGGCGCTTCAGCGTCTGGTTGGTAAAGACGATTTGCCCCTTGGAGCCTTTCGACGAACTGTTTCCGCTGCCGGAGGTGTTGAGCTTGACGGAGGCCGCTTCGTAAGCCGGGCGCGCACTCTGCGGCTGAGCCAAAACGGCGCCCGCGGCGAGAAGTACGATCATCCCTCCCAAAGTTGCGCGCATCGCGCTTATTGCCGTTGGACGCCAGATTCGTTCCATGACCTTAATCTTAAGACGAAACTTCTCGATTTCCGTTGGCAGGTTTTTCCAGGGATGAAAGTCGGCCGCGGCACTATGTGGGGCAGGTTGTTAACCTGCGGCGGATTGGCAATCCGCCCGCCGGGAGTGGGCGCGCAGCCGAACTTCCACAAGCGACTTTCGAGAGTGTAGCCTATTTATTCCTGGGCGCGGCACTGACTGGCTCCAAGGCCGGAAACCGCCCGAAGGCCAGCATCAGAATCAGGATCAGCGCGGCGATGCTCACTCCGGCCGCTACCTTTTCCGGCGTGGTTCGGCCGTAGGAGACCTGCACGGTATGCTCGCCCGCGGGCACCTGGAACGTGATCAACCCGCTGGGCACACCGGGGCCGGCATCCACCGCTCGGCCATCCACGCGGGCCTCCCAGCCAGGGAACCAGGCGGTGGTCATCTCCACCGTACTCGCCACTTTGGCTGCGACCTTGCTGGTCCAGAACAGCGGCGCGCGGGCCGGCGACTGGATTTCCGCGTCACCCGCCAGCACCTTGGCGGCAACCGGCATGTACGCAGGCAGCCCCACCATCCATTTGGGCGAAACCTCGCCCATGGTGGTGGTCTCAAATCCGCGCAAAGAAAGCTGCTCCGGCGTCCAATAGTAAAGATCCACGTCCACCGCTGCCCGGGTGTGGAGATGCGCAAGATTGGGGACAATCAGCAGCGCCATGGCCGCGGCCGTGCCGGCCGTGCGCCACCGGGGCACAGCCTCCAGGAGTTTTCCCAACTGGGCCACCAGCAACGCCAGGCAGACCGCCACCGGACCCAACAGCCGCCACGGCAACTGGACGTTCTGCAGCAGCGGCACCTGCTCCCAGAACCAGATAGCTTCCTGCAACATCAGGATGCTCAGCAGCGCGGCCGCCACGGCGAAGAACCGGAACATCGGGCGGCCGGGCAGCCGGGGCCGCCGCCAAATCCAGACTCCGGCCACCACGATCAGCAGCAGATGGCTCCAGCCCAGCGCGAACGACATGCCGTCATCCGGCCCGGCCACGGACAGTCCGTAGCCCCATGGCGAATAAAACAACTGGTGCAGGTAGACGAAGTGATTGGAGTAAAGCCCGTTGCCTTCCACCGCCTTGTTCATCATGGAGTATTGGCGTGCCGCCAGCGCCGGCGCCCAGATAAACGCGCCCAGTCCCACCGCCAGCACGTAGCCCAGCGCCTGTTGGAATAGCACCTGCCACCGTTTCGCCAGCCAGGCCGTGAGCGCGATAAAAGCCAGTAACAAGGGCGTGAACAGCAGGGCCGCCGGGAAGTGGCACAACAGCAAACCGGTGTAGGCAGCCACGCCGATCAGCCAGTACTGGCGGGCGCGGGGCGATCTGCCTGGCGACCTTGGACCGGCGGCGAACGCACCGAATCCGTACATGGCGAGCGCGATGAACGGAAACGCGGCGAACTCCTCCATGGCAGAGCGCACGTAGAGATCCACCGCGAAGTAGGGGATATATAGATAAGCCGCGGCCCCCAGCCAGCCTCCGGTCTCGCCGAAGTAGAGACGCGCCAATAGGAACATGCTGAAGGCTGAGGCCAGCACCACGGTGGCGCAGGCCAGGTTCATGGCAGTGACGAAGTTGCACCCCAGCCAGTGCCAGAGCTCGCCCAAATAGTAAATCATCGGCGGGTGGAAGAGGAACAGCGGCTGGCCGGTGCCGCGGCCCAGGTCGGGTGCCCATCGCGGAATCAGCACGCCGTGCGCCAGGTTCTGGTCCACCTCCATCAGGCGCGGAAAGTAGACGAAACCATCGTGGCCCCAGAGCACGCTGCTGGTGAAGAGCGGAATGCAAATTGGGGCGGCGAGTAAGACCAGGCCGCAGCCGATCAGCACTTCACGCCTCACCCGTGGCAGGGGAATTCTCGCCAGTGTTGGCTCTATGGCGAAGGCGCGCCATTCGCCCACCATTAACAGAATCACCGTGATGAATCCCACGATGGCAAGCCCGCTCCTCCATCGTCCGGGCTCGTAGTGGCAGACGATCTGGTGATGCCCGGACGTGAGCGGCACCCCTATGAATCCCGGCGAGAGCATCACGGTCCTGACGGGTATGCCATCCACGTACGCCTTCCAGTTGGCATGCCAGGTCATCTTGAACAGCGCGTAACAAAGGCGCCGGGCGTCCACCTCGGCTCGATAAGTTTCGCCGTAGCGCTGCTCGTTTTTCACCTCTCCCGGGAAGGGCAGGGCGGGCATCCGGGACAGCGCCTCTTCGGGCGCCATCCGCGGAATCCACGGCGGCGCGTCGCCATGCCAATCCAGCAGCAGATGGATCCGCTTGGCCACCCAATCGCTTTCCAGCCAACGGTTGTTGATGTCGTAGAAATTGTTCTTGGTAGTCTTGACGGTTGCCAGCGCATCCACCACATCAAAATACGAACCGCCCGGTGGACTGAAGACTGGTGCGCTAAAGACGCGGAAGCGGCCATTCTGCCCTATCGGCGTCAGGAATGGCGGTATCGTCACATTGGCGCCCACATCGGAACCCGCCGGCGCCACCACGGTCTGGATGTTGAACAGGCGGTAGTGGCTGGGGTTCCACTCGTTGAAGCGGACCATGATATCGGAAGTCAACGCCATTGCGTGGTAGAGAAACGACACGGCGGGCACGTTGGCTTGGCTGAAGAAGGCGTAGAAGGGTACTTCGCCGATCTTGAACTTGCCGCCCCACTGTGCCGCCAGCCCGGAGTAAGCACGCCCGCCGCGCGCTTTGGCGGTGACGATGGTGGCATCCAACGCCGCCTTTTCCGCCACATACGCTTCCAGGTTCTTCGCGCCCCAGGTAGCATTGTGGGCGAGATTTTCGGCGCGCTCCTGCACCATCGGCGCCAGCAGAACCGCGGTGGCCAGGGCGGCGGCCGCGAAGTGCCAGCGGCGCGATAACCCATGCCAGAATGCGGCCAGAGCGATGGCGGCCAACAGCACCAGAAAGATCTGCGCGCCGCCGATGACACGGTGGAGTTGCATGTCGGCCGAAACGCCCATCAGCGTCAGCAGCGGTCCCCAGAAATCGCGGCCGAAGAATACCAGGGTCCAGAACGTTGCGCCCAGCAGGATAAACGCGTGAGCCGCCGGCACGGGCCGGTGCTGGCGCCAACTCCAGAGCCACAGGCCGGCGCCCGCGAAGGCCAGCACCGTGAGTACGGGCAAGCGGCCATGGTCCAATAACTCGCCGGTGAACAGCCATGTGATAACCTGGCCCGCGCCGAACGAGTCCCACTTCCAGACGGATTCCCAACGGCTATGGTTGATGGTTTCACTATCGAGCAGCAGCGGCGCCAACTGGAACGCCGAGAGCAGCAGCGCCACCGCGCCCACCACCATGGTGCGGCCCCAGCGCACCCGGCGCGGCGTATCGGCATCGGGCATGGCCGCCAGCAGGCAGACGGAAAGGGCGCCCATATAGCCGTATATAAGGTGCGCCAGGAACGTGAGCCCCAGCACGGCGCCAGTGAGCACAAGCTGCCGGCCGCGCCGGATGGCACGAAAGGCGAGGCCTAATGCGATGAGGAGGAAATGGCTGCCGACCGCCTGGGGGAACAACCCGCTGCCGGCCCATGTGTAACTGCCGTACTCGATGCCGTAGAGGAAGTTGGTGGAGACCAGGGGCGCCAGAATCGCCGCCGCGGCGGCCGTGAGCCGCGGCAACCCCATCAGCCGCGCGGCTGCAAAAAAGCTTAATGGAAGCAAGGCCTGTGAGAGGAACCGCACCCAGACAAAAACCGTCATGAGCGCGACGGTTTTTCCCAAGGCGAAATACACCAGGACGACCAGCAGGTGCGCCAGCGGCTGGTATATCCGCAGCACCGGGTAGCCCATCGTCCACTCGGGCGACCAGCAATCCAGTGGATTCTCACCCCGATCGATGGCCTGCACAATGCGCTCGATGAGAGTGAAATGGTAGACGTTGTCATTTAGGTCCACGCGGCTGATGGAGAGTTCGGGCCAGAGGCCGATAGTATTCACGATGAGAACGGCAAGCAGAAGCAGTAACGCCAGGGAGTCTTCGCGAGCGAGCTTCATTCCGGGGGAGACAACGCCAGTATAGCGCGCGATGAGCGAGCAGCGATCAGCTTTCAGCGATCAGCTTTCAGCGATCAGCTTTCAGCAATTGCGGGCCGCGGCGGGCATCGACAATCGGGCCAGGTGTGGCGCCAGGATACTCTGGATGTGGGAGAAGAAGTACTTCTGATCGGCGCACAATACGGATTCCCGCGTGGGGGGCCACTCACCCCGCATCATGCGTCCAGGGAGGAAGCCGCCGCCGCAGACATCGACTTGCGGACAGGAACGGCAACCTTCCGGCAGGCGATCTTTCAGCGACAGACAGTAAGCGAAGCCAGGGTCATCCGTGAGCTCGCGGAGATCGTGGTGAAATACGTTGAAGCAGGTTCGGGAGCCGCTATCGGCATAGGCGCGGAAATAGTCCGGGTATTCGATCCCGCCATCGGTGTTGACGACGAACATAGGAGCCTCATCGTTGACGATGGCGTCGCTGTGCACGCCCGAGCCGAGCATCCTTTCTACGATCTGGAAAAAGAGCCTGATGTGAAGGGTGGGATCGTCGCGCTGCCACCACAAGTCGAACAGGTGCGCAAACCACTTCCCGTAGCGTGGAGAGTTCGCATAGGACCCGGCATCCAGCCCCCGCCATGGCGGGTTGCCATGATGAAATTCGATGGGCCAGAGAACATCCACACGCGGCACCGGGAGTTGCCCGGCCCACTCGAGGAACATCGCGGGATCCATTTCGGGTTGAGCGACGGTCAGAAATCCGCCAATCAACGATCGATACCCCGCGGCTATAATGGCACGCGTGTTCGCCATCACGCGATCGTAGGAGCCTCGCCCCGAGTGGTCAATTCGAAAACGGTCATTGTAGATGGCGGGGCCGTCGATACTGATTCCAACCGAGACCTTGTGTTCGGCAAGCAGCGGCAGCAGCGCCGGATCGATCTTGTAGGCGTTGGTTTGCATGGAAAGGCGCAAATCGAGGCCGGCCGTCCTGAGTTGCCGCACCCGGCTCAGCAGAGCTTCAAAGTTCTGGAGCGGCCACAACGTGGGTTCGCCACCGTGCAACACCAGGCGAAACTCCGGCTCCCGAACCGCTTCGGCGTGGGCGGCAATCCGGTCCAGTGTCCGCAAGGCGGCGCCAACGGAAAGAAGACCCGGCACACGCAAGTGGGTCTTATCGGCGAGGTTGAACATGTAGCAGTAAGTGCAATCGAGATTGCAGACAGCCGTGAGTTTCAAAACACAGGAACTGAACCTCTTCACGTTGATCTCCTCCCACCGGTGGTAATCGCAAAAGAGCGCCGGCGTCGAGCGTGCCGGCCCCGGCGCTTCCCATATGAGTTTGCGGACTATTTAGACCTGGGTTTGAAGGACCTCGTCCCAGACCAGGTCGAAGTGAAGCCCAAAGTGCGTGCGCGGTACTCCGATAGCCTCGAGATGGGCCATGGCGGCGTCAAGGATCTTACCCTTGGCCGCTTCCTGGTTCACCTGCGGAGAGTTCGGCTTCAAGTCAATGGTTGCGGTGTACTTCTTGATATCCGGCATTTAATTATCCTCCTTCAACTCCGTAGTGCCGGGGCCGGCCGCGCCGTTTCACGGGATGAGGTGAAAGTCGCGCGGCGCCGAACATCCATTGCAACAGCCCGGAAAACAGAAAAGCGGAAGTGAGTCAACCACTCTCCGCTTGTTATACTGCGAATGCCAGCTTCCATGCCGTTGTCACCGGTAGTCCGGCCTGTTCCCCAACCGCCGCGGCGTTCGCGAGTCATCGTGGTCCTGCCCGCGTATAACGAAGAGGCCAACATCGGCAACCTGCTGCGCCGCATCTTCGAAAGCCTGACCGATGAAAACCTCGGCTTTTCCATCATCGTCGTGAATGACGGCAGCTCCGACCGCACCCAGCAGATTCTGGAGGAGTATCGCCGCGATTTCCCGCTGACGATTCATCGGCACGCCCAGAACCAGGGCTTGGGCGCCACCATGCGCGACGGGTTGCGGGAGGCGGCGGCGGCAGCCTCCGACCGCGACATCATCATCACCCTGGATGCCGATGAGAGCCACACGCCGGGCCTCATGATCCGCATGATCCGGATGATCCGCGAAGGCTACGACGTGGTGATTGCTTCACGCTACCAGCGCGGTTCGCGCATCTATGGATTGACCATGGGCCGCCGGGTGATGAGCCGCCTGGCGTCCCTGCTGATGCGGGTGGTGTTTCCCATCCCGGGCGTTTCCGACTACACCTGCGGCTACCGTGCCTATCGTGCCGAAGCGCTGCAACAGGCCTACGCGCAGTATGGCGACGCCCTGGTGGATCAGGATGGCTTCCAGTGCATGGTGGACATTTTGCTCAAGCTGCGCAAACTGCCGCTGATTTTTGGCGAGGTCCCGTTGCTTCTGCGGTACGATCTGAAACGCGGGCCGAGCAAGATGCGGCTCATGAAAACCTCGGTGAACACGCTGCGGTTGTTGTGGAAGCGCCTGTAAAAACCAGATGCCGGTGGCCGGTGGCCGGTGGCCGGTGGCCGGTGAAACCCATCGCGGCGACCCATCCAGAGACTTCGCACGGCAATTATATTTCCCATTGAATCAGTGAGGTAGGGGGAGATTCGCATCCGGGGAGATTCGCAAATGCCCAAATTAGCGCTTTTTGACGTAAACTTGCACTTAAGTGAAGGCAAGTAGCGGACTAG
>DATMNI010000269.1:0-12564 GCA_035570275.1 Candidatus Acidiferrales bacterium
GCCGGCGTCTGCAGAGATCCGTCCGCATCAAACACCGGCGCCATCCAGATGACGTCATAGCTCTGCCACTCGCCCGGCTTTCGAACCGGGTTGACGAGCGGAATCCCCTGCTTATAAATGCTTCCTGCCTGGCCGTTGACATAGGTCTTGTTGTTGTAGGAATCGAGAATCTGCAGCTCGTATCCGGCGTCGCCGCCACCGGTCGACGCCAGAAAGACGCCGCTATTGCCGCGCGCCTGATCGGTCCCGGTGACATTCTCGGGGATCTTCCATTCAAGGTGGAGCTGGAAATTGTGGAACTTGCGTTTGGTTTCGATATTGCCCGAGCCGCGCGCCTTGCTCACCGTCATGACGGCATTGCTGACAAGCCAATTGGCCGGCGATTTATCACTCGTGTTCACCCACTCGTCCAGGTTCCTTCCATCGAACAGAACGATGGCGTCGGAAGGTGGCGCGGAATCGACAGCGCCGGGCGTCACGACTTTGGGCACGGGCTCCCAGACTTCCGTGTCCTGCGGCCTGCCCCTGCCTTGCGCGCGGCCCTGACCAACAGGCTGCTGCTGCGCAAAAACGGCAGCCGATAATGCGAACAGCGTCGCGAGCGTGCTGCAAATCGAAAGCGGACGGCGTTGGAATGAAAAAGGCCTCATCGGATCTCCATTTCTTATCATCTCTCATCGTGTCCTGCTCCAGGAGATAAGACCGCGACCCTGACTGCCCCTGGCATCGGGCTCAGCGCCGGAACCTTCGCGGCGGGTTCCCGGCGCATTCCCGGCGCATAAGACTCGCCGGCGTTGCACGGGCGCTCGCGCGCTCGACGAGAAGCAGCATACGGGCGACGCGTCGCGCCATGCGTCGCGGTCCAGCCCTGTATCGACGATGCGCCACGCTTGCGCATTGAACTCGCCGAGCGGACACGCCGGGCGCCCGGCTCCGCGACCCCGACGGCAGGCGCGCCCACGCTACGCGGCGATGAACGACTCGATCATGCGAGTGGCGCGCCGAGCGCGGGATCCGGACGCGACCCCCGCGCGGCGCCTCGACCCCGACGGCAGGCGCGCCCACGCTACCCAGCGGCGAGCGGCTTGAATCTCCTCGCGGGATCGGGCTCGACGTGCGAGCGGGCACGGCGAGGCTGTTGAAGCCGCTCGGTCGCCGAGACGCAGCGCCTCGGCGCCTTGAAAGCCTCATCGTCTACGTGTTGGCTCTTCGGTTCCCATGCTTTCGCAAACGGGCACCCGCGGCGAGCAACTGGAGAGACGGTGACGGTGACCGCGGCGAGCCCCGCGGCGTGGTCCGGCCCGAGATCGACGACGGCGCCGCCTTGGCGCGGGAACGTTGAAATCCCGACGCGCCCCGCGCGCGGCTCATCGCTCCCGACGACACGGGCTAGCGACGCCGCCGACGGACGGACGAGCTCGTGTCGGCGAAGCTCTAAAATCTAAAGAATTCGCGCGCAGGCGTGACAGATGCAAGCCTCCTGGTCGCCTGCTGTGGCTCCTTCCCGGGCTG
This sequence comes from Candidatus Acidiferrales bacterium, assembly GCA_035570275.1. Taxonomy (GTDB): domain Bacteria; phylum Acidobacteriota; class Terriglobia; order Bryobacterales; family Bryobacteraceae; genus DATMNI01. The sequence goes on from DATMNI010000269.1 coordinate 1,513, forward strand.
ATACGATGTGAAGACAGCCGGAAGGTAATTTCCCCTTTCATCGACATACGGAGAACAATATGGCCACACGACGCGATTTGCTGAAACTGTTACCGGCCGCACCCTTTGCCCTTTCGGCGGCCGCCGCATCCAAACTGCCGAATGCGGTAGTCGAGCCCGAGACGGCGTCGCTGAAGAAACTTCCCTTTGGTGACGCGCACGTGTACTTCGAGGGCGCGACCGATCAGGTCCGGTCGATGGTCGGGGGGAGCCTTCTGCTCGCGGTTGGTAAGAGCGACCCACCTCACAAGCATGAGGAGGAGGAGTTCATGGTGATCGCCGAGGGTACCGCCGAAATTCTTGTCGATGGCAAGACCGTGAGGGTGAAGCCCGGTTCGATGATGTACTGTGGGGCAAACAAGACGCACGGTATCTCCAACACCGGCAAGGTCCCCGTGCTCTTCTACTATTACAAGTGGAAGGTCTGACGCGCCGGCGCCCAGGCAGGTAGCATACGGCGGCAACAGAAGGCGCTTGGACGCGACGAATGGCTCGAATCTACGCGCGGGATCGGGCTCGAACGGCACGAGTGGCCGTCTATTCGGGCTGTACCACGTCTGTGGTATCGACTGCCCCCGCGAAGGTGTTATCCGCAAAGCACAGCATATCGTGATGGATTCAGTGTCGCGCTACCGCACAATCATAAACGGGGAGCTTACAACGGTTGGGGAATATCCTCGCTGTTAGTGAGCAGAAGTTCAGCGCAGGAGATCGGACATGAAACGCAAAAGTCTTCGAGTAAGCGTGTTTCTTGGGGTATTCCTCTCTGTTCTAGTGGCACTGGCTCTGGCTGCCGCGGACAAATACACCGTGAAAGTACCGGGCGGGCTCGCGTTCTCCGAGTTCAGGGGATACGAAGCATGGCAGGCTGTCGGCCCGAGTCAGACCGACGCCCAAAACGTGATCAGACTCATCCTAGCGAATCCCGTGATGATCGACGCATACAAGGAAGGTGTTCCCGGCAATGGCAAGCCCTTCCCAGAGGGCTCCAAGATTGCGAAGATTGAGTGGAGACCGAAAAAGTTAACCGACCCCCCCTTTTCTGCGAGCATCCCAGACACGGTGCCTGGTGATTTGACTGAGGTCGAGTTCATCGAGAAGGACAGCAAGAGATTCTCGGACACGCACGGATGGGGATATGCCATGTTCGACTATGACGCCGCATCCGGTACGTTCACGCCTGCCACCTCGGCCAGCAAGCCGCCGCAGGGGCACGACGCCAAGTGCGGCACCGCATGCCACACTCTAGCGGCGTCAAAGGATTACATTTTCACGGCATACGCCAAGAGGTAAACCCCAATTAGGTGCTCTCCAAGTCCGGTGGTGGAAGCATGCCTGCGGTGTCGTCGGAATAGTAATCTCCTCGAACCCCGTCTCGAACCAATGTAAGAGTCGGCGACGATCCACCGACGACGGAGCCGCCCGCGCCCAGCGGCGAACGGCTCGAATGGGTGCGCCTTGCGAGCGCGCAGCTTCACCTGCCTCGGCGACGCCATCGCGCCCGCCCAAACGCCGCGAGCTGGCGCGGCGAGGCCAGTGAAGCCGCGCGCTCGGCGCGAGGCGGGCCGCGCCTTGGCACCTCGAATCGCCTTCGCCGCGCTCGGAGGCCAGAACGTTGGCTGCCCGTCAGGCCGGGAACTCGACCTCGCGGGGGGTGGCGGGAACCAGCCGGTCGCAGATCCTCATCGGAGATTCTACGCTAGCTGAGAGCCCTATCGCGCTACTATTCGAAATGAACAATGAAGATCGCCACATGGAACATCAACTCGGTCCGCAGGCGTCTGCCGCTGGTCATAGACTGGCTGGCGGCGAACAAACCCGAAGTGCTGTGCCTGCAGGAAACCAAGGTGCAGGATAGCGAGTTCCCTGCTGCCGCCTTCCGTGACGCCGGATACTACGCCACCTTCCGCGGTATGAAGGGCTACAATGGCGTAGCCACGCTCACCCGTCGCGAGCCCGAATTCGTGCTCCATGGCCTCTGCGAAGGGCTGGAGAGTGAAGATGTTCGCATCGTCCAAACGACAATCGACGGTATCCCGATCGTCAACACCTATGTTCCGCAAGGATACAAGGTTGGGACCGATAAGTACGTGTTCAAGCTGGAATGGTTCCACCGCGTGCGGCGCTATTTCAGTGAGCGGCTCGATCCGAAGAAACCGGCCATCTGGCTGGGCGATCTGAACGTTGCGCCCGACCCGATCGATGTCTACCATCCTGATCGCCGCGTCAACGATCCTGACTTCCACATCGATGCTCGCGAGTCCTATCGGCACGCGGTCGGCTGGGGATTCACTGACGTGTTTCGCAAACTCCACCCTGATCGGGCGCAGTATACCTATTGGGACTACTTCCGCAACGCTTTTGAGCACAATTGGGGATGGCGCATCGATCACATTTTGGCAACGGCACCACTGGCCGCCGTCTGCCACACCAGCGACGTGGATCTGCAAACGCGTCGCGCCGCCCAAGCATCCGACCACGCAGCAGTCTGGGCGGAGTTCGACGATGACAGCCTGTAACGTGGGATCCCGACGGCACCCGCGCCCACGTGGCGAACGGCTCGAATCACTTGGTGGGCGCGACGGCCCACGTCTGGCGCCGAGCAGGGCAGTGCCGGCTGCCGCGACGCGCGTCGCGGTCCGGCCCGGGAGTTCATTAAGCCGCAGGCGCAGCAGGGGCGATGGCGCTCCCGACGGCACGCGCCCCCGCGCCCCGCTCGACGAACGGCTCGCATCTCCGCGCGGGATCTGGCGCGAATGGTGCGCTAGCAGGATGCTGAAAAAGGGCCTTGAAAGCCGGTTTTGGGACACGTGTCCCAATCTGGAAGGAACCGGACATTGGTAGCAAGTGACTTACACGTCAGTTTGGGACAAGTGTCCCAACGGGTCTCGCTCCGCTCGTTTTTCCGCAGCCTGCTAGACTAGGGCGCGACGGCCGGGGAGAGGCTGGCGGAGCTCGCTTGCCGAGCGGACGCGCCGTGCGCGCGGCTCCTCGCTTTCTACGGCACGCGCGAGGCCGGCGAAGACGCGCTCGCCGAGAGGCAGCCGCGCGAGCGCTGCGCGCAGAACGCGAAAGCCAGACGCCCCGAGCTGATTCCGCAAAAGTAACATCTCTTTTATTCGCCTGTCTGTCAGGGAACTCTCGCGAACGTAGCACTAACAAATGGCAATATTGCAGAGATGAGGCATTCCTGTGACACTGCCTACGGGAGGAGATGCTCCCAGGCCCGGACTTTCACGCTTCAGGTCAGATATCAATAACGGACGGGGCCCAATCCAGCTTGATCGCGGACTATTACACGCAGGAGGCTCAGAACGATGTTAAGGCACGTGATAAGTTCCAAAGCGCTAATGGCGGTCCTTCTACCGGCCAGTCTCGCGGCGTCAGGCGGCAGCTCGTGCCGTCCGATGACCACTTATACGGGCGAGGCTTTCGGTGCATCCGTTAATGTGCTAGGCATAAAAACTACCATTTCGGATACCGGGACTCTTCCGGGCAATGGCGGCTCATTATCAACGCAGTTGGCCGGCATTGACCTGCCAGGTGTGCTGAAGTTGGGCCTTCTCACCGAAAGCACGACGGGCGGATCCGGTAGAACTTCTTCCCAATCATCGGTGGCCAATGTGACCGTAACTGCGGTTGGAATCGGCGTAACCGCCTCGGTACTGACCTCCAACGCATTCGCGCAGGCCTGTGGCGGTGGCAGCCCCTCCGTAGCTGGAGGGTCGAACATAGCAGATCTCGTCGTAAACGGGCACTCGATTATAGTTACGGGAGCGCCGAACCAGACCGTGCCTCTGCTCATTGGTTCCTTAATCATCAACGAGCAGATCAGCACAGTTACCAGTTCCTTCTGCGGGGGTAGCGCCAACATAACGGTCAATGCCCTTCATCTGAAAGTCGCGGGTGTCGCCGATGTCGTGATTTCCTCCTCTCAATCCGGCGTTAGTTGTGTTCCGCCGCCGATGTGAAATGGTTAGTGACGAGCGCGACGTTGCGCCGCCCCGTGACGTGTGGAGTCACGTGAGCTATTCCGTCAAGGGTTTTCTTAAGCTGAGTTTCTGAAGACCGGCGACCGTTTTCCACGGCTGTTTCCGCAAGGGATCGTGCGCTGCACAACCAGAGGCCGCGACGGGTGCCCGGCGGCAAGCACCCACGCGGCCCCGGCGACGAACGGCTCGAAGTTACCGCGCGGGATCTGGCTCGAAGTGCGCGAGTGAGCGCGCCGGCCAGGCCGGTGGAGCCTCGCACGCGCCGAAAGACGTCCGCGCGAACTCCGTGCGGGCGCGCCGGTTGCGGCAACAGGGTCCCAGACTGGAGAATCGATCCGCTGACGATGGCCGTTGAGGTGGTCCCGAATCCCTTGGCATAAACCACGGCGACTTCTCGCGGGGGGAACGCAGACACACTGCCTGCCCTCGCGTCCATGTATACTATTCTTAGTTCGTGGAGGGTAGTGAATTTTGACCCGCAGCTGGGCACGTGTGTCCCTTGCCATCACCGCTCTGTTCATTGCCGGAGGCCCGATCGGAGCCCTTCGTGCGCAACAGCCACCCACTTCGGCCTCGCCTGTGCCGGCAGTGGTGAACCGGTATTGCGTCGGCTGCCACAATAGCAAGACCAAGGCCGGCAATTTCGCGCTCGATACTATTCTCTCCTCCAGTCCCGAGAAACATGCGGAGGACTGGGAGAAGGTGATCCGTAAATTGCGTGTCCGGTACATGCCGCCGGCCGGCCTGCCGCGGCCGGACGAAAAAACTTACGATGCGGTGGTCGCTTCTCTATCGGCGTCGCTGGATGGCGCCTCGGTGACGCACCCCGATCCGGGCAGAACCGACACGTTCCGCCGCCTCAACCGAACCGAATATCAAAACGCCATCCGCGACCTGCTCGCGCTGGACGTCGATGTGAGCGGCATGCTGCCGAGTGATGAAGCCGGCCACGGTTTCGACAATGTGACCGTCGGCAATCTTTCGCCGAGCCTGCTCGAACAGTATCTACAGGCGGCGCAGCGAATCGGCCGGCTGGCCGTCGGCATCGCCGCGAAATCACCCGGCGGCGACACGATGACGCTGCCGCCCGACCTTACGCAAGAGCAACACTTCGAGGAGTTGCCGCTGGGCACACACGGCGGCATGGTGGTCCACTACACGTTCCCGCAGAACGCCGAATATGATTTTTCGGTGCGACTGCAACGCGATCGCAACGAGCATGTGGAAGGCATTTCCGGCGGACATGACGTGGAAGTCATGCTCGATGGCGCGCGAGTCAAGCTCGTCACCGTCAGGCCTCCTCCGCCGGGTAACGATCATTCGGGAATCGACAAGGATCTCACGTTTCGTGTGGCTGTGAAGGCTGGACCTCACGAAGTGGCGGCCACATTTCCCAAGAAATCTTCCTCTTTGCTGGAAAGCGGTCGCCAGCCTTACGAGGCCCATTTCAATATGGACCGGCATCCGCGCATTACGCCGGCGATTTATTCCATCTCGATCCAGGGCCCCTATCACGCGACCGGGCCCGGCGACACACCCAGCCGCCGCCGGTTACTGGTATGCCAGCCGGCCGCGGCAGGCGACGAAGAGGCTTGCGCCAAGCGCATTTTCACGACGCTGACGCGACGCGCGTACCGGCGGCCAGTCACCGATGCCGACATTCAGGTGCCGCTGAAGTTTTTCAAAGAGGCGCGCGCCGGTGCATCGTTCGATGCTGGAATCGAAATGGGATTGCGCGCCGTGCTGGTGAGCCCCGAATTTTTGTTTCGCATCGAACAGGATCCCATGGGCGCCGCGCCGGGAGCGCCGTACCGGGTTAGCGAGGTCGAACTCGCCTCGCGCCTTTCGTTCTTTCTGTGGAGCAGCATCCCCGACGACGAACTGCTGGACACGGCGATTCAAGGCAAATTGCGCACACCGGGAATGCTGGAGCGCCAGGTGCGCCGCATGTTGGCCGATGAGCGGTCGGAGACGCTGGTATCGAACTTTGCCGGTCAGTGGCTCTATCTGCGGAATCTGGCCTCCTCCAATCCCGACATGCGGCTGTTCGGGGGTTTCGACGACAATCTCCGCCAGGCATTCCGGCGGGAGACGGAACTGTTCTTCAGCAGCATCATGCGAGACGATCGCAATGTACTGGAGTTGCTGAGCGCCAACTATACGTTCCTGAATGAGCGCCTGGCCAAGCATTACGGAATCCCCAACGTCTACGGCAGCCGGTTTCGGAAAGTAGAGTTGGGCGAGAGCGCGCATCGCGGCGGACTGCTGGGCCAGGGCAGCATTCTCACCGTGACGTCTTACCCCAACCGGACCTCGCCGGTGATCCGCGGCAAATGGATATTGTCAAATATTCTGGGCGTGGCTCCACCACCGCCGCCGGGCAAGATTCCGGCCTTGAAGGAGAATGCAGGCGTGGAGAAAGTAGTCTCCATGCGCGAAAGGATGGCGCAGCATCGCGCCGATCCGGCTTGTGCGGGATGCCATGCGCTGATGGACCCCATTGGGTTCGCCATGGAGAATTACGATGCTATCGGCCGCTGGCGCACACACGAAAGCGGCACGCCGATCGATTCGGCGGGCGGCTTGCCCGACGGCAGCAAGTTCGAGGGAGTTGCCGGCCTGCAAAAAGCGCTTCTAAGCAGGTCCGAGGCCTTCGTCGGTACCATGACGGAGAAACTCATGACGTACTCGCTTGGGCGCGGCGTCGAGTTCTACGATGAGCCCGCCATTCGCAGGGTAGTGCACGAGAGCGGCGGCCAGGATTACCGGTTCTCGTCGCTGATTTTGGGAATCGTCAACAGTACACCGTTTCAAATGAGGAGAGCACAATGATCGTGACGAAGAAAGCTCTGCCGCGGCGCACGTTTCTGCGCGGAATGGGCACCGCCCTGGCACTTCCCTTGCTGGACGCGATGTTGCCGCCCATGACGGCCCTCGCCGGCACCCCGGCGGCCCACGCGAAAAGACTCGGCTTTTTATACGTTCCGATGGGCGCGCATCGCCCGATGTGGACTCCGCCCGGCGCCGACCTGAGTCAGCTTTCACCCACGCTGACGGCGCTCGCCAACGTGCGCGACTACTGCACGGTGGTGGAAGGCATGGAATTGCGGAATGCCTATCCAGGCACCCACTCCTCGTCCAACGCCGCTTTCCTCAGCGCCGCCACATCGAAGTGGACCGAGAGCAGCGATTATTATCTGGGCACCACGGTAGATCAGGTGGCCGCCAAACTCCTGGGGCAGGAAACCCGCCTGCCGTCGCTTGAACTGTCGATGGATCTGCTGTCTGTTGTGGGGCAGTGCGACAACGGTTATGCCTGCGTCTACCAGAACAATCTTTCCTGGTCGTCGCCCACCACGCCGCTACCCTCGGAAGCTCATCCGCGCATCGTCTTTGAGCGCCTGTTCGGGGATGGCGGAACTTCCGCGGAACGCCTGGCGGAGATGCGCACTAATGCGAGTCTGCTGGATTGGATGAAGGAGGATATCTCGCGCCTGCAGCGCAAGCTTGGCCCAGGCGACAGAACCAAGATCAGTGAGTATCTGGATACCGTTCGCGAGGTGGAGCGCCGCATTCAGAAAGCCGAATCGTCCACCGCCGATTCCCACCTGCCCGACCTCGACCGCCCCGTGGGTGTGCCTGCGAAATATTCGGACCATGCGAAGTTGATGATGGATTTGCAGGTGCTGGCCTGGCAGGCCGATGTGACGCGCGTCGCAGTCTTTCAACTGGCGCGGGAAACCAGCAATCGCGCGTACACCGAGCTTGGCATCGGGGAAGGGCATCATCCCCTGACGCACAACGGCGGAAATCCGGAAATGCTGGCAAAATGCGCCCGCATCAACGCCTACCACGTTTCGATGTTCGCCTACCTGCTGGAAAAGCTAAAGGCCACGCCCGATGGCGACGGCAACCTGCTGGACCATTCGGCCCTGTTGTACGGCAGCGGGATGAGCAATGCCGACCTTCACGACCATACCAACCTTCCGATCATCGTGGCCGGCGGCAAGACCAAGGCGGGCGGCCGCTTTTTGAAGTTCCCCGAACACACGCCGCTGGCGAATTTGCACCTGACGCTGCTGGACCGCGTCGGTGTGCGCACGGATTCCTTCGCAGACAGCACCGGGAAGGTGCAGGAACTGATGGAGCCGCTGACCCTTTAGGCTGACCAATGCTTAGGCAGACCATGCGACTGGCACTGTGGATTTTGGCGGGCGCATCCCTCGGCGTATCCCTCGGATGGGCCGCCGACTCGCCTTTGGCGGATGCCGCCCGGAAAGACGACCGCAAGAGCGTTCGCGCCCTGCTCGAAAAGCACGCCGACGTAAACGCGCCGCAAGTGGACGGCACCACGGCGCTTCATTGGTCTGTCCGGCAGGACGACGTGGAGATCTCGCGGCTACTGCTGAAGGCCGGGGCCAACCCGAACGCGGCGAATCGCTATGGCATGACGGTGCTGGCGCTGGCTTGCACCAACGGCAACGGAGCGATGGTGGAACTGCTGCTCCAGGCCGGCGCGGATCCGAACGCCGCGCTCCCGGGAGGCGAAACGCCGTTGATGACGGCGTCGCGGACGGGCAAAGCGGCGGCCGTGCACGCGCTGCTGGCGAAGGGCGCGAACGTGGAGGCGAAGGAAGCGCGCGGCCAGACCGCCATCGTGTGGGCCGCCGCCGAAGGCAACGTGGAGGCCGCGGAGGAGTTGATCCACGCGGGCGCAGATTTCAAAATCCGGCTCAATTCCGGTTTCACGCCGTTGCTGATGGCGGTGCGCGAAGGCCGCCGGCCGATGGTGCAATTCCTGCTGAAAAGCGGGGCGGACGTCAACGATAAACTGGTATCGCCTGCCGGCGCCCGGGTGGGCGGCATCAATAAGGCGGGCCGGCAGGGCTCCAGCGCCTTGCACCTGGCCGTGCAAAATGCGCACTACGAGTTGGCGTCGTTCCTGCTGGATGCCGGCGCCGACCCGAATGCGGATGGTCCGGGCTACACGGCACTCCACATTATCCCGTCGGTGCGTAAGTCCGGCGGCGGCGACAATGATCCCGCGCCCGACGGTTCCGGTTCCATGACCAGCCTGGAGATCATCCGCAAGCTGGTGGCCAAGGGCGCGGATATCAATGCCCGCATGACCAGGAAGATCAATTTCGGGTTGACCAGCCTGAACGACGTCGGCGCGACTCCGTTTTGCCTGGCCGCGCTTACCGCTGACGCGGAATTGATGCGGTTCCTGGTGACGCTGGGCGCCGATCCGAAGATTCCTACGGCGGACGGAGCGACTCCACTGATTGTGGCGGCGGGGTTGGGCACGCGATCTCCCGGCGAGGACGCGGGGACGGACAGTGAAGTGGTGGAAGCGATCGCCGCGGCCATCGAGCTGGGCAACGATCCGAACGCCGTGGACAAGAACGGCGAAACGCCGATGCACGCCGCAGCTTACAAGAACGTTGGCGACGCGGTTCGCTATCTGGCCAGCCATGGCGCCAAACCCGAAGTCTGGAACCAGCCGAATAAGCACGGCTGGACTCCCTTGACGATCGCCGAGGGCTACCGGTTCGGCAATTTCAAGCCTTCACCGCCCACGGTGCAGGCGTTGCTGGAAGTCATGAAAGCGGCCGGCATTCAACCGGCTGCCGCCGACAAAAACGGGATCAGCGCCTACGCCAAACATTAGGGCGCTGCCTGCCGGCACGAACCTCAGACGACATGGGCGTACGAGATGCCAACTTGCCAAGGTAAAACCGAGTGAACGGCTCCCAATTCATCTTCATCGCTCCCGCTCAACAGCAAGCGAATCAATCGGGCGGCAGTTTCCTTGGGACAAATACAATCCGTCTCTGACACCATTTCTTTCCGGGGACTGCGATCCCAAGAGGACTGGATCTCGACCGGCTGGGAATCTTCGGATATCCAATGGCCAGACAGGTTGACCAATTCAACCACATCGTCACTGCCTATGACCGCAATACGCATCGTGCCGTGGTCTTCTGAAACGATGATGCCTTCTACCGTTCTGCCGTTCTGGTAAGTGATAATCATGTTTGCTTCCAAGTCCATCGTCCCGCATTTAGTCCACCGGCACCAGTTCTGCCCGTACCCTTGCCGTACCGTTATGTTAGAGGACACAGCACTGTTAACTTCCGATAATGAGAGCGGATGGGATTCTCTGAAGGTTACCGTCCACCAGCGTCCGCCCACTTGTGCAAGAATAGTGCGGACGAGGAGATGAATCTATGGCGTGCAGCTATGTGAGCCGGTACCTGTGGTCTGTGGCTTTGTTTCTGGGCAGCAGCTCGGTCTTGCCGGCTCAGCCGGCGGGGATGCCGGTTTTTTCGAAAGACATTGCGCCGATCCTCTATCAACATTGCGCAAGCTGCCATCGCGCCGGCCAAATCGCACCCATGTCACTGCTTTCCTACGAAGAGGTGCGGCCCTGGGCAGCGTCGATTCGGGAGAAGGTGACGACGGGAGCGATGCCTCCGTGGCACTCCGCCGCTCCAACGGGCCAGTTTTCCAATGACCGCCGGCTGAGTGACGCGGAGAAAGGGGTGATCTCACGGTGGGTAGCCGGTGGCGCTCCGAAGGGCGACGTCAAAGACCTGCCGCCGGTACCTGCGTTTGCGGATGACTGGGAGATAGGGAAGCCCGATGCAGTGATCACGATGCCGGAGCCGTACGTAGTGCCCGCGCGCGGCACGATCGACTATCAGAACGTCACGGTGCCCACGAACTTCACAGAGGACAAATGGATTCAGGCAATCGAAGTGCGGCCCGGCACACGAAGCGTGGTACACCACATTCTGGTCTTCGCGGTCGGGACGCGGCAGAACCAAGCCTACACTCAGATCGCGCCGCAACTGCCGCGCCGGCCGCAAGCCGCACCAAATGGACGGTCAGACAGGAAGCCTGAATCGCTGATTGCGACGACCGCTCCAGGAACGAACGCCATGGTGTTTCCGCCCGGCACGGCGATGCGGATTCCTGCAGGCGCCAGCCTTCGGTTCCAGATTCACTACACAACCAA
>DATMNI010000270.1:0-56446 GCA_035570275.1 Candidatus Acidiferrales bacterium
CCACCCCCATGGCGCCGATCACCAGCGCGATCAGCCCGATCAGGCTCAGGAATGTGGTGGCACGGTCCAGGCCGCGAGTGATGATGGGGTGGGTTTCGCGGTAGTCCGCGATGGTCGCCTCCGGAAACGTCCTCTTCAGAATTCTGCGAACGTCTTCCACGGTGGGCGTGCGGCGCCCGCCAGGCACGCCGGCGGCGGGCAGTTTGAACAGGAACCGTTCGGCGGCGCGGCTGCCGATACTGATGAGGCCGGTGCGCTCCAGACCCTGGCGGGAGATCATGACGCGCGGGCCCACGTTGAGGCTGCCGGTCATGCGGTCGGGTTCGGCGGCCACCACGCCGGCGATGCGGAAGTCCTGGCCGCCAATGCGAATGGTCTCGCCGGTGCGCACCCGGAGGCGCATCAGCAGGTCGTCGGAGACTACGACCGACTGGGCGTCGAGCGCCTGGCGAAGCGCGCGCGGGGGATCGAGCTTCACCACACCGTAGTAAGGATAGGCGTTCGGGTCCACGGCCTTGACGGAGATCAGCAGCGGATCGGGCGTGGCTTCGGAAGAGGCCATAGTGACGGTCTCGGTGATCCACGTGCGCTCCACCCCGCGCGTGCCGAGGCGGTTCAGAACGGCGTCCTGCTCCGGGGTGGGCATGGCGAAAACGCGGGCCGAGAGGTCGCCGGCCATCAGGGTCCGTGCCTCGCGAAGCAGCATGCGGCGGAACGATCGGCTGAAGCTGCGCACGCCTGTGAGCGAGCCCACGCCAATGGCGACGGCCAGGATCACGAAAAGAAACTTGGCCCGCGAGGCGCGCATTTCGCGCCAGGCAATGCGGAGGGCCACGGACCAGGGGAGGCGGGGCGGGCTCATCATAGGCGTTAAATAGGCCGTTGCCAAAACGACCTCGGCTAGCCCGACTTTCGCACTTCGAAGCGGTGCTTGGCAACTGCCGAGCGGCGTGTCACGGGAGGAATCGGCCAGTTCCCTAGTCGCGGACGTTGTCGGACTCCGAAGGCGGGCCACCTTACCGATAACACCATATCGTTCCTCTGTGGCGCAGGCTGCTGTCAGGGCATTCGGCTACAATGGTTTATGAAGTCAGCGACATGCATCCTCGGCGTAATCGGGATCTCGTGTTGTGTACTGTGGCCGTTAAATGCACGGAAAATGATCGTGCTTTCGTATCAGCAATTACTTGATCGTTCTGATCTTGCCGTGATCGCAACACCAACCACTCGAACGAAAGACACTACCGAATCCTCGCACCTACCCGGTATATTCCGTCAGGATGCAACTGGTGTGCAAAGCCAGATCTCGTCGATTGGCGTCGAGACTGCGTTCAAAGTCTCGACCGTCCTGAAGGGTGAAAGGAATATTCAGGCATTTGTCCTGCATCATTATCGCGAGGCTGTTCCAGAGGTCACGGGGGATGGGGCTGCATTTTTGCTGATCTTCGACCCAGGGGATATTTCAAAACGAAGCTCCTATCTCCTCTTTCTGGTCAGGGAGCCTGATGGCCGCTATGCTCCGACTGGAGGGCAGACCGATCCAGGTTTTAAAGCCGTGCTCAAGGTTCAGATGGACTGAGGTGCAATTCTCTCTTTCGCGACTGCTCTCCGAGTGCGGTTGTACGAGCTTACCGGAAACTGGCCTGTCCAGGTCCGCCATGGGCGGCCAACGGACCGATAACCACTTCACTGTAACAATCCCTCCCTATCGCCACGAGACGGAGTAGCCAAGGGTCTTTCCTTCCGATCCGTCCGCCCAGAAGTTGCGCGTGACCATCACTCTTCCATAGGTCCTCGTTGATTGCCCCAGCCGTCCCGTGATGCTCTCGACCCCGGGGAGAAGCGCCTTGCGAACAGTCAGCGTAAGAACCTCATCTAGCACCTGCTCAGCCGCAGTCGCGTCAATGACTTGGTCGATACTGTAGGGCTCGTCGTTGAGCGCCGTAGAGTAACGGCGGAGCTCAACTCGCTTAACGGATCGGTCATGGGTATACCATACGCTCAGCGCCAATCCTGGGCGGACACGGGATCGTTCGTAACTCCGGCGGACCATATTGCAATTGGAGCGACAGTCGAGTCTCGGAGGAACATTGTGCTTTGGCCGTGAGTTCGGCAAAGCTGGTTCTTGCTGGGCTGAATGGATAAGGACGTTCATGCCTGATCCGCCAGCAGCCGAAGTCTTCTATATCGTTCGCCGCACTGGCCGGCGTCGAACCTCTATCGTGCTCTGCGAGGTAGTAAGGAACCAAACGGTCCACAACCAGATCAATTGCAGCCGTTGAGGCATCAGAAAACGCCACGGAGACGAAATCGGAGGGGGAGATCTGGAGGGCGCAAGCAGCTCCGGAGTCGTCGTATCGCGCTGCAAGGCTGAGTTGTGCATCGATCCGGTAGCGCTGGATGTAGGGTTCGCCATACCGCGATCGAAACTCGTCGAGATTGAGAATCTGAGCGCCGGACGTCATGGCAACCGCGATCACGAGCAGGGGAACCCGCCACATAGCTCAATCATACGCGACCAGAGACGAGATGGGAGAACAGCGCTGGCACGCGATTGGAGCGGTTCGTATTGAGACTGATGCCGCCGTCGTTTTGCTGGTTGTCCACGTTCATAGAGAGGAGGCCAATGGCGAAGAAATCACTCGCATCATCGCAGCCCGCAAAGCTGAAAATTCGGCGCCACGCGGCCAAGCATGCGAAAGGCGACGATTCGGATATCAAGCGGAGCAACGCACAGCGCACCGGTAGCTGGTTGCTCGGTCTTCGCCGAGCCCATGTTCCGGGCAGAACGCGCCATCGGGCGCGGCATCCGCTCAATTCAGGGCTTCGCTAAAGCATACGGCGATGGTGGGTGGCACACGGCGCTCGGGAAACTGGCCTTGGGCTGCGTTGCCGGACGGCGCTCCAGCCAGCCGGGCAATTTCTCTAAGTCCTGAGAGGGTTTGGCGGAAGCTCGGATACAGAAGTCGAAACCGGCGGGCTCATTGACTGACCACCAGGCCGTCGCGCATCAGAATGCGGCGGCCGGCACTTTCCGCCAGCGATGGCTCGTGGGTCACCAGCACCATGGTGGTGCCCTGTTCGCGGTTGAGGTCGAGCAGCAGATCGAGGACGGCGCGGCCGGTGGCGGAATCCAGATTGCCGGTGGGTTCGTCAGCTAGCAGAATCGGCGGGTGCAAGGCGAAGGCGCGGGCCAGGGCCACGCGTTGCTGCTCGCCGCCCGAAAGCTGAACGGGGTAATGATCGAAGCGGCCGGCCAGGCCCACGCGGTCCAACAGTTCGCGGGCGCGGGCGCGGCCCCCGGAATGCTGTCCGGCCAATTCCATGGGCAGCTGCACGTTTTCTTCGGCGGTAAGGGTAGGGATCAGGTGGTACGACTGAAAGACGAAGCCGATCTTGCGGCCGCGCAGCAGCGCCATGTCATCTTCGCTGAGGTGCGTGATATCCTCGCCATCCAGGATGACCTGGCCGCTGGTGGGAGAGTCCAGGCCCGCAAGCAACCCCAGCAGCGTGCTTTTGCCGCTGCCGGAGGGGCCCATGATGGCTGCGAACTGGCCCCGTGGAATTTCGAGATCGATGCCTCTGAGGATTTCCACCCGATGCGTGCCGGTGTCGATGGACTTGGTGAGAGCGCGGACCTGAATCAAACTTATATTATGGCATTCAGATGACAAGAGTTTGGTTCCTGGCGATGGTTGCAGTGTTGACCGGGTGCCGGCAGGAAGAGCCCGCCGCTAAACCGGCGGCCAATGCTCTGCCACAGGCGGCCCCCGCGCCGGCGGTCCCCACGGCTCCGGACAACCGGCCCGTGATTGCCTGCTTCGGCGACAGCATCACCGCCGGTTTCGGCCTGGACCCCGGCCAGAGTTTCCCGAGCCTCCTGCAGCAGGACTTGGACCATCGCGGTTACAAGTATCGCATCGCCAATCTCGGCGTGAGCGGCGACACCACGCAGGACGGCGTGGCGCGCCTGCCGGGCCTGATGGCCGAAAAGCCCACGATCGTCCTGCTGGAACTGGGCGCCAACGACGGGCTGCGCGGCCTGCCGGTTTCCGTAACGCGCAGCAACCTGGAGCAGATCGTCGTGGCCGTTCAAAACGCCGGCGGACGGACCATCCTGGCGGGGATGACATTGCCGCCCAATTACGGCCCCGAGTACATTCCCATGTTCGAAGCGGTCTTCCGGGATCTCGCGGCCCGTTACAAGTTGACGCTGATTCCGTTCTTGCTCGAAGGCGTGGCGGGAAGCGCGGGCCTGATGCAGAAGGACGGGCTGCATCCGAATGCGGCGGGTGCGCGGCGGGTGGAAGAGACCGTCAGAAAAGCGATTGAGCCGTTCCTGAAACACACCGCTCCCTGACGGTCGCGGCTCTGCAATGGCTTCGGCACCGCTCTGCAATGACTTCCGAGCCGCGACCGTCTGGATTGAGACCTGGAGGGTCGCGGCCACTACAATGTATCTAAGGTCTCGGATGGCAATTACCCAAATCCAGGGTTCGAAGCCCGGGTTGCTGCGGCAGCTTGGGTTTTTCAGCGCCACCGCGCTGGTGATTTCGAACATGGTGGGAATGACCATTTTCGGCGCTCCCGGCCTGATGGCGGGACAGCTCGGAAGCGCCGGTTTAATCCTGGCGTGTTGGGCCGTGGGCGCGCTGTTCGCTTTTGCCGGCGCCCTGAGCTACTCCGAACTGGGCATCAATTTTCCCAGCTCCGGCGGAGAATACGTTTATCTGACCCACGCCTTCGGACCGGAATGGGGCTTCGTGACGGGCTGGGTCTCCTTCTTTGCCGGATTTTCGGCGCCGATCGCGGCCGCGGCGCTGGCCTTCGCCGACTACGTGGGCTACTTTTTCCCAAGCATGAAGCAAGCCAATGCCACGCTGGTGGTGGGCTCGGGCGCGCTTTCCTTGCGGCTGGGCCATGGACAACTGGTGGCCTCGTCGCTGATCGCCGCCTTCACCATCCTGAACTGCTTCGGGCTGGGCCGCACGGCCAAAGTGCAGAACGTGCTCACCGCCACCAAGCTCATCGTGATCACGGGCTTCGTGCTGTTCGGGTTTGCCTTCGGCAGTGGTAGCTGGAGCCATTTCTCGGAGCCCGCGGTTCGCACCTCCACCTTGAGCGTGCCCACACAGTTCATCGTCAGCCTGTTGTGGGTGATGGTGGGGTACAGCGGATGGAATGCGGCCACGTACGTGGCGGAAGAAGTGCGGCGTCCGGAACGCACGCTCCCCATGGCGTTGGCCACCGGCAGCGCGATTGTGGCGGCGCTCTTCCTGGGATTGAACCTGATCTTCATCTACGCCACGCCGCTTGACAGCATGAAAGGCGAAATTGCCATCGGCTCGCTCTCCGCCGCCAACCTGTTCGGGCCGCGGGTGGCCGGCATCTTCGCCGCGCTGATGGCACTCTGCATCGTCTCCACGGTGAACGCCGAGGTAACCGTCGGCCCGCGCGTGTACTACGCCATGGCCAAGAACAAGGCCTTCTTCACCGGCGCGGCCAAGGTGGACCCGCGCTGGCACACGCCGGTGAATGCGATTCTGAGCCAGGGCCTGTGCGCCATGGTAATGACGCTCACGCCGTTTCCGGCCTTGCTGGTATACATCGGCTTCAGTCTCACCCTTTTTTCGGTGCTGTCGGTGGTCTCGTTGTTCCTCTTCCGCCGCCGGCGCCCGCACTGGCAGAGGCTGCGCGCCGTGCAGTTCGGCTGGCCGGCGATTCCGGCAGCGTACATTCTGGTGGGGACCTGCATGATGGTTTACGGCATAGTCTGGCAGCCCCTGGCATCGCTTACCGCGCTGGCGACGGTGGGCGCAGGCGCCTTGGTCTACCGTTACGGCGTGAGGGCCCGCGGAGTTTGAGGACCGGGCGTGAGGACCGGGCGTGAGGAGCGTGAAGACCGGCCCATTTGCTTTTGCACCCCGAAAGTGATGTGATCTGAACGCATGGCTCTTCAAGTTCCAAGCCGGACGCCGGTGGAGCGGCCCACGCGGGTGCGCTATTGGGTAATTGTTTTCGCGGTGACACTGGCGGTAGTAACGTATATCGACCGCGTGTCGATTTCCTTTGCCGCACCAGACATCCGCAAGGACCTGGGGCTTACTTCCGTGCAGATGGGGTGGGCTTTCACAGCGTTCGGATGGGCGTATGCGCTCTTCGAAATCCCCGGTGGGTACCTGGGCGATTGGATTGGGCCGCGCAAGGTGCTGATGCGCATTGTGCTCTGGTGGTCGTTCTTCACCGCCGCCACCGGCTGGGTCTTCAGCTTCGTTTCGCTGCTGGTTACGCGCTTCCTCTTCGGCGCCGGAGAGGCCGGTTGCTTCCCCAACCTCACCAAGGCATTCACCACGTGGCTGCCGGAGGAGGAACGCGTGCGGGCGCAGGGCATTATGTGGCTGAGCGCGCGCTGGGGAGGGGCCTTCACGCCGCCTCTGGTTGCCTGGGTCATGAGTCTGCCCCATGTGGGTTGGCGGCACGCGTTCGAAATTTTCGGCTGCCTTGGCGTCATTTGGGCGGTGATTTTCTACAAGTGGTACCGCAACGATCCGCGGGATAATCCCAAGCTCAACACAGCCGAACGCGACTTGCTGCGCGACAGCGCCATCATGGCGGCCGGCCATGGCGACGTGCCCTGGCTCAGGTTCGCAACCTCGCTGCAGGTGTGGATGATCTGCCTTCAGTATTTTTGCCTGTCTTACGGCTGGTATTTTTACGTCACCTGGCTGCCCACTTATTTGCGCGAAGGCCGGCACCTGGAGATCACCCAAACGGCTTTGCTCGGCATCCTGCCGCTGTTTTGCGGCGGATTGGGCAATCCGGCCGGCGTTGTGCTGGGAGCGTGGATGGCGCGCAAGACCGGCGATCTGGCTCAGACGCGCCGGACCATCGCCTACATCGGATTCACCGGTGCGGCCGCGTTTCTGCTGCTTTCGACCAGGGTGAACGACCCGTTGTTCGCCATGCTGGCAATCGGCCTGGCCAGCTTCTCGAATGACCTGGTAATGCCCGGGGCGTGGGCCGCCGCCATGGATGTGGGCGGCACCCACGCGGGCTCGCTTTCCGGCGCCATGAACATGTGGGGCAACATCGGTGGCGCGCTCTCGCCACTGGCCATCGGCTACATGCTGAAGTGGACCGGCAACAACTGGAACTTCACCTTCTACGTTTCGGCGGCGATCTACGTCTTGGGGATTGTGTGCTGGAGGTTTCTGGATTCGGTGACGCCGCTGGAGCCGGTAGCGCCAGCGGAACACGTCCCGGCGTAACCCTCAACCCCATCGCTTGACGCCCATCAATTCGAAATCACGGCCGTAGGTCCACACCGGACTGCGCAGCCGTTCGCTTATGGTTGCAACCACGGCGTCGAACAGGGTGATGGATTGGTCCTGGAACTTGAGGATGAGGGTGGCTGCCCGGACATAGTCGCCGGGTTCCGGGTTGATCAGCATGCTGCCGTCCATCAATTGTTGGACCCATTGATGCGCATACGCTAGGCCCAACCGCCTGAGTACCAATGTGTAAGCCTCCGCCAGCGTCGGGTAGGTTACGGCGATGAATTGCTTCGTGGTGTCAATCCGGTCCAGTTCGGTTTGCGCGCGAAGATGATACTGGTCCGAAGGATCGGCCAGGGCATACAGCGGGCCGGTATCGACGAGAACCAGCCTGTTCATTTGCCGGCAAAATACCGATCGTGGCGCAGGCTGATATCGGATTTACCGCTGCCTTTCTTGGCGGGCGTGATCCGCAAAGGGTGCGATGGCGGGGCGGCGCCCCGGCGGGCCAGATACTCTCCGAGGGCCGCCTGGACGACGGTGGTCAATGCAGGAGGCGCCTCCTGGCTACGTACATACGACTCAAGCGCGGTTTCCAAGTCGTCGTTGATGGTGATCGTCGCCCGCTTCATAACCTCATATTACACCAACTGGTGAAGTTGGTGCAACAGGTACGTGTGGGCGCGTGTGATCACTCCCCTTGACAATCTAGGGCGGGCATGGCACACTACCCCCAGATCATCATAGGAATGCCCATCGTAGGAATGCCCATCATAGGAGACGCTATGGCCAAGTCCGCGACGCCCACCCTTCTCCAGGGAACCCTGGACCTGCTCGTCCTGCACGCGCTGGCGCGGGGCAGGATGCATGGTTATGCCATCGCGCAATGCATTCACCTGCTCTCCGATGAAGCCCTGCGCGTGGAAGAGGGGTCCCTCTATCCCGCCCTCTACCGGCTCGAACTGGATGGCGCCGTTACCGCCAAATGGGGGCTCTCCGAGAACAACCGGAAGGCCAAGTATTACGAGATTACCAGGCGCGGCCGTCAACTGATGGCCCAGCAGCAGGAGACTTGGAGCCGCCTGTCCGTCGCCGTTGACCGCGTTCTGGCGAGGTAAACCAACATGCGCCGTCTTTTGCTGAAACTCTTCCGACGCCGGACGCTGCAGGCCGATCTCGAAGCCGAACTGGCCTTCCACCGCGAAATGGCTCAGGCCCACGGCAACCCGATCCGCCTGGGCAACACCGCCGTCATCAAGGAGCATGCTTTCGACCTCTGGCGTTTCAACGCGATCGAAAACATCTGGCGCGACTTGCACTACGGCGTCCGATCGCTCGGGCGCAGCCCGGGCTTCGTGCTGGGTGCGCTGCTCTCGCTGGGCCTTGGCATTGGCGTCAACGCGGCTATGTTTTCGATCGCCGTCGAGTTTCTTTTGAGCCAGCCGTCGGTGGCGGATGCCCGGTCCTGGGTCGCCGTCCGGCTGGCGGGAAACAGCCACTCGAAACCGGAGGTGATCGAATTCCTACGCAAGAGTGGCGTGTTCCAGGAAGTGGCTGGCGAAAACTTCGAGACCTTCATCAATTGGAATGACGGACGGGAGACTCGCCGCATCTTCAGTGTGCAAACCACCAGGAACTACTTCACCGCGCTCGGAGTTCCCGTGGCTTACGGCCGTGGCTTCACCGACGGAGACTCGGGCGATGTGGTCGTGCTCCACTACCATTTCTGGCAAAAACATTTCAACGGCGATCCGTCCGCGGTGGGCCGCGCCATCAACCTGGATGGCAGCAGCTATACGGTGCTGGGTGTGCTTCCCCAGTCCCACCGGACATTGCTGGGATACGGCCTTTCCCCCGACGTCTACCTGCCGCGTTACCTCAATGATACGATCCTGCAGATCTATGCCCGGCTGAAGCCCGGGATGTCCCTAGGCGAGGCGCGGGCGGCCCTGCAAGTGCTGGCTGAACGCTTGGACCAGGCCATGCCGGAACGGTTCAAATATGAGAACGGCTTGCGAGTTATTCCGCTGGCGGGCTTCGCGCGCCTCAAGCAGGACCAGGAAGGTTTGGTGATCGGTCTCTTTTTCGTGGCGCTGCTGGCTCTGGTGGCCCTGGTCTTCCTGATCGCCTGCGTCAACGTCGCCGGCCTCTTGCTGGTCCGCGCCTCCAACCGCCGGCACGAGATCGCCATCCGGCTGTCTCTGGGCGCCAGCCGCGGGCGGTTGCTCCAGCAACTGCTGGCCGAGAGCCTGCTGCTTTCGCTTTCCGGCGCGGGTGTTGGATTCGCTCTGGCTCAGCTCGTGGCCAGGTTGCTGGCCAGTATTCAACTCCCGATTCCCGTACCCATCCACCTGCAGATTGAGCCCGACTGGCGCGTGGTTGCGTATGCCGCCGTTCTGGGTGTCGCTGCTACGGTGGTTTGCGGTTTGCTCCCCGCATGGCAGTCGGTCAAGGACTCGCTGGCTTCCAGCCTGCATCGCGGCGAGCGCCGCCTGTGGATGCGCCGCAGCCTGGTGATCGTCCAGATCGCCGTCTCGGTGGTGGTGCTGGTTACCGGGTCACTGTTTCTGCGCAATCTGTTGTTGGCCCATGCCACCAGCCCCGGGTTCGACGTGCGCCAGACACTGCGCGCCGAGGTCCACCTGCCCCCGGTACAATACCGCGACAAAGCCCGCCTGAATGCCTATTTCGGTGAGGCGCTTCGCCAACTCCAGGTTCTTCCCGGCATCGAGGCCGCCGCAGCGGCGCGCATCATCCCGTTCACGGACAACACCCATTTCCGCAGCGACCTGACATTCACGCGGACAGGCCGGAAGGAGAACGCGCGCTTTAACTGGAACGCCGTCTCACCGGATTTCTTCCGTGCCATGGATATCCCGCTGCTCGCCGGGCGCGCCTTCTCCGCCGCGGACCGTGACGGGGCCCGCGTTGTGGTGGTCAACAAGACCTTCGTCGACCGGTTTCTGCAGGGCGGGAATGCTATCGGGGCTACTTTCCTCTGGGGCGAAGGCCAGACGCTCCACCAGATAGTGGGCGTGGTGGCCGGCACCAAAAGCCTGACTATTGGCGAAGCCGATGAACCGCAGCTTTACCAACCGCTGGCACAGATTGACAATGACCGTCCGCGGATTCAATTCGTACTCCGCTCCGCCACCCCGCCCGTCACTCAATTGGCCGCAGTTCGCCTGGCTTTGCGCCACCTGGAACCTGGAGCCGGCGTCGAAGTAGAAACCCTTTACTCCAGCATCGGGCTGGCCTTCCTGCCGAGCCAGGTCGGAGCCGTCCTGATGGGCGGCGTCGGCATTCTCGGACTGCTGCTCGCCGCCATCGGCCTCTACGGCGTGACGGCTTACTCGGTCGCCAGCCGTACCCGCGAGATCGGCGTCCGCATCGCCATTGGCGCCACCCGCGCCAGCATCGCCAACCTCGTCCTGACGGAATCTGCCAAGCTGCTGGTCACCGGTTCGGCCGCGGGTCTCTTAGTCGCGCTCTTCGTCACCAGGCCATTGGCGGTCTTCTTCGTGCCCGGGCTGGGCCCCGGCGACCCGTGGAGTTTCGCCGCGGTTGTGGCCGTTCTGACCGCTACCGGGATCGTGGCAACGCTCGGTCCCGTCCGCCGGGCCATCCGGGTGGATCCGGTAACTTCCCTGCGCTACGAGTAGCGCATCGGCGCGCCGGCCGTCGGCGACGGTACGGATCGGCGCCCGGGGTTTATCAGCCTATTCGTGGTGCAATGCAATTGCCGGATCGAGCGCCATGGCGCGGCGCGCGGGAATGTAGCAGGCGGCGAGGGCTACGGCCAGACCAACCGCGCCCACGGTGGCGAAGGTGGCCGGGTCGGTGGCGGTGACGCCGTAGAGCAGGTTGGCCAGCAGGCGGGTGAGCGCCCACGCGGCCGCCAATCCGGCAGCGAGGCCGGCCAGCGCGAGGCGCGCGCCTTGCATCAGGATCATACGCAGCACATCGTGCCGCTGGGCGCCCAGGGCCATGCGGATGCCGATCTCCTGCACCCGCTGGTTGATGGCGTAGGCCATCACGCCGTAGATGCCGACGGAGGCGAGCACGATCGCCAGGCCGGCGAAAACGGCCACCAGCAGCAAGGTCAGGCGAGGGCCGGCCACGGCGGCGGAAGCGATCTGGTCGAGCGTCTGGATCTGGGTGAGCGGGAGGTCCTTATCGAGCGCGGCTAATTCGCGGCGTACGGCCTCGACTACTTGCGATGGATCATTGGCGGTCCGAATGGCGAGGGACACATCGGAGAACTGCTGCTGTGCCAGCGAGAAATAGTACGCCGGCATTGCCTGCTTCGCCGACGGCGTGTCCTTCACGTCGCCCACTACCCCGGCAACGGTCACCGTGGTATTCCACAGCTTCAGGCGCTTGCCCACGGGATCTTCGCCCGGAAAGTATTTTTGGGCCAGGGCGGAGTTGACCAGCAGGACCATGGGGGCGCCGGCATGGTCGCGCGGTGTGAAGAAGCGGCCGTTAAGCAGGGGCGTGCCGATGGCGCGAAAGTAATCCGGCGAGACACCGTGATAGCGGGCGATGGGTTCGTCGTTCGGCCGCGTGGGACGGCCTTCGATCGTGAAGCCGGAGTTCTCGTCGTAGCCGGTCCAGGGCACATCGGTGGAGAGGCCGGCCGCTTGCACGCCGTTGAGGGATTCCACGCGCGGGACCAGATTTTCGAAAAGCCGCGCGATCAGTTTCTCGTCCGCGTAGCTCTTGCGGGGCAGATGAATTTCCATGGTGATTACGCGGTCCGGGTGGAAGCCCGGTTCCATGCGTTGCAGGTTGACAAAGCTGCGCATCAGCAGACCGGCGCCGGCCAGCAGAACCAGCGCCAGGGCGATTTCGGCGCTTACCAGGACAGCACGAAAGCTCTGGCGCATGCCGCCGGAAGTGGTTCGGCCACCCTCCTTCAAGGCGGTATTCAGATCGATCTTGAAGGCCGCCAGGATGGGTGCGAGACCGAAGAACAGACCGGTGCCGATGGCGACCGCGGCGGTGAACGCCAGCACGCCGGCATCGATCCGGACCGCCTGCAGGCGCGGCAGTTCTTGCGCGCCCAGACTGACCAGGCCCTTCATGCCGAGGGCGCCGAGGGCCAGTCCCAGAATGCCGCCGAGCGCGGCCACCGTCAGGCTTTCTGTGAGCAACTGCCGCACCAGACGCCCGCGGGCAGCGCCCAGCGCGGACCGCAGAGCCATTTCGCGCTGCCGTCCGGTGGCGCGCGCCAGCAGCAGGTTGGCGACGTTGACGCAGGCAATCAGCAACACCAGACCGACCGCGCCCAGCAGCACCAGCAGCGTGAGGCGCGCGCGGCCGACAATTTCCTCTTTGAGGCCCACCAGGCGGATGTGCTGGCCGGTGTTCGAATCCGGAAATTCCCTGGCCAACTGCGCCGCGATGACGTTCAGGCCGGACTCGGCAGTCCCACGCGCCACGCCGGGCTTCAGGCGCGCGATGGCATTCAGATAATGCGCGTTGCGCGGCATGTGCCCCGGTTGCAGCGGCATGGGCCACCACAGGTCGACGTTTTCGCCGTGAGGCAGCGAATGGTAGTCGCCGCCCACGTGCTGAATGCCCGGCGGCATGACTCCGAGTACCACGTAGGGGGCTCCGGAAAAGGTCATGGTCCGGCCGATGATGCTCGGATCGCCGCCCATCCGGCGCTGCCAGAAACTGTGGCTCAAAATGACGGACTTGCCGGCGCCATCCTGTTCGTCGGCGGTTTGAAACGTGCGGCCGAGCAGCGGGGAAAAGCCGAGGGTTTCAAAGAACCCGGAGGAGACGGCCATGGCCCTGAGGCTTTCGGGCTTGTCGCCGATGGTGAGATCCAGATCGCGGCGGAAGTAAAGGGCGATTTGCGAGAAAACCTGTTGGCGCACGCGGAAATCCAGGAAGTCGGCGGGGGACATGGGGAAGTCGGTAAATTTGGGCCACTCGCCGAAGATGCGCACCAGGCGGTCGGGTTCGGGATACGGGAGTGGCGCAAAGAGGACGCCCGAGACCACACTGAAAATGGCGCTGTTGCCGCCGATGGCGAGGGCAAGCGTGAGCACCGTAATCGCCGTGAATCCTGGATTCTTGCGCAAAGTGCGAAGCGCGTAGCGGAAATCCTGCCAGAGACCGTGCATGTTATCTTCCAGTGTAGTTTGGACGAACGGCGGGCGGCGATGGTAGTAGAGGGGGGTGACGTGTGACTGCCAATGTCTGCTCGAGCGATGGCGAACATCTACTCGGCAGCCTGTTTCTTGACCGGCGCGGCTCGCGGATTGAAGCCTTACGTACGGGTCCGGCTGTGAATTACGTTCCCAGTGAAGCCTGCAAGACGCATTCTGCAATGATTCGGATTCGGTTTGCAACGAGATAGAATCGGCCTTTGACGTGCATTCGCCCGTGGCCAGATGGCGACACCCAGTTCAAGTGCCCTTGCCGCAAGTGCGTTGATGTTTGCGTCTCTCGGTAGCGCCGCTCTTCCCGAACCCCCTCATCAACAAGGGGAGTGGCAGCCGGTGCCGGTTTTTGGCATGCCGCAGTATGTTCCGGAACTCGTCCCGCTGTTTTTCGACGCTGGCTTGGCCGATCCTCGCGGCGGTGAGTATCGCGAAATCGAACTCACCACCGGTGGGGGCCAAAGCCGGCCAGTGACCACGCACGGATGGTATTTTCCCCAAGCCTTCGAGGTATGTTGGGACGGTTTGGCTCACCCGGTTGTGCGCGTCGGCGGCAACGCCGATCTTTGGCAGGATATAGCTGACGCGAAGGCAGATTTCTTCCGCAAAGCCACGATTGTCGCTCCCCCTGATGCTGAGCCTGTGGCCGTAGCGCTCCTACTGCGACTGGGAGAGGCCGAACTTGCCCGGCGGTTATTCGTCAAGCTGTCGGACGCCTCACTTCCGCGATTCCCGTCGGCTGAACGCGATGGTCACCAAGTCAACAAATCGCAGTGGTTCGCGATGGCCGGAGTTTCCTGGCTCAGCGGCGCATTCCATGAAGCCGTGGAAGCCCACGCGATTGGTGACGATCGACTCGCTGTAGATATCGCGGGACGGCTCCTCCAAGCCCGCCTGTCCTTCGAATCCGCGTGGAAGAACGTGAGTCCGGAATTGCCGACGAACGCCGTTTCGCAAATGGCATTCCTGGACCCGGTGGCCACACTGTTGGCCGATTCCGAGCGGCGCCTGAAACAGTCGCCTCGCCGGCCGCTTGACCCAAATGCCATGCGGAGCATGGGTGCCTCCGCGCGAATTGCCACGCTAATCGAACGTCTGGAAGACGTAAACGAGCGCCAATTCAGTCAGCCCGGCGGCGTCCCGCTTTTGGACTCGCCGATCTGCAAGATGCTGGTACAGGAAGGCGCGGAGGCTGTCGAGCCACTTCTTGACGTGGTTGAACACGATCAGCGGCTCACGCGCTCTTACGGCTTCGGGCGGAGTTTCTTTCCGCCACGTAGCCTAATTACGGTTGCCGAGGCAGCCGAAGCCGTGTTCCGCGACTACTATCACCTGCGCGTATTCCGCTGGGAGGACCCGGCGCAGCGGAGGGCATGGCTGATCCGCAATAAATATCGATCACAGGCAGAGCGCTATTTCGACCTGCTGTCAGGCGATTCGAACGATGAAGTCCAATGGCTGGACGCCGCCCAAGGTCTGTCTGGTGGTCTTGGAGAGGAACTGGGCGGCAGCGTCTCAGTTTGAAGCGCGCTATTCTGTCCAAACGAAACTTGACGGTACGGGCTTTTGGAAGCTGGCAGGCATCGAGGATGCAAAACGTTAGCATTCTACACCTCTGTCCGGTGTTGACCGGTGTGCACTGCCCAATCGGAACCGGCCTTTGCGCCCCTGCCCGCAATGAGTCGGCCAAACCGGCAGGCGGATTGCCAATCCGCCGCAGGTTAACAACCTGCCCCACAAAGGTAAGATAGAGCCATGCCGCTGATCGAAGAGCTGCTCACCGAACAGCCGAACCCGGCGTCGGCCGCGATCGATACGTTGCCGGCCGAAGACGCGCTACGCATCATCAATCGGGAAGACCATCAGGTGGCGGACGCGGTAGGGCTCGAGATTCCGCAGATTGCGCGGGCGGTGGATGCCATCGTGGCCGCGTTCGAACGCGGCGGGCGGCTATTCTATGTGGGCGCAGGGACCAGCGGGCGGTTGGGAGTGCTGGACGCCTCGGAGTGCCCGCCGACGTTCTCTGTGCCGCCGGAGATGGTACAGGGCATCATCGCGGGCGGCGAGCGGGCATTGAGCCGCGCCACCGAAACCACCGAGGACGACCCCGCCATCGGCGTTCGCGATCTGTTGGCCCACGGGTTTCGGGCGATCGACGTGCTGGTTGGATTGGCGGCGAGCGGGAGAACGCCGTATGTGCTGGGAGCGGTGGCGGAAGCGAAACGCATGGGCGCGGTGACGGTGGGGATCAGTTGCACGCCCGATTCGGAACTGGCGCGCGCGGTGGCCATCGCCATCACCCCGCTGGTGGGGCCGGAGGTGGTTGCCGGTTCCACCCGGCTCAAAGCCGGCACGGCACAGAAGATGGTATTGAACATGCTCTCTACGGGAGCGTTCATCCGGCTGGGTTACGTTTACGGCAACCTGATGGTGAATGTGCATCCGAAGAATACCAAGCTGGTGGACCGGGCGCGGCGGATTGTGGCGCAAGCGGCCGGAGTTTCGTACGATTGCGCGGGCCAGTTTCTGGACGCGGCCGGCAACAGCGTACGCACGGCTATTTTGATGGCGAAGACCGGTCTCAACAGGCAGGAAGCCGAGCAACGGCTGAGCGAATCCGGCGGACGGATCGCGCAAGCCCTCGCAAAGTAAAAGTTCCCAGGATATATTCACGATTGGATATATTCACGACTGGATCAATTCACGAATGGATAAATTCACGATTACGGGCGGAAGCCCTCTCGCCGGGGAGATCGCTACCAACGGTTCCAAGAATTCGGCGCTGCCGGCGCTGGCCGCGGCGCTGCTCACCGAGGAACCGGTAACGCTGCAGCGCATCCCGCGGGTGCGGGACATCGCCACCATGCAGCGCCTGCTGGTGGATATCGGGGCGAAGGTGGAAACGGACGGCGAAACGGTGCAGTTGCACACGCCGCAGATTGCCAGCCCCGAAGCTCCTTACGAACTGGTGAAAACCATGCGCGCCTCCAGCCTGGTGCTGGGGCCGCTGGTGGCGCGCTGCGGGCGAGCGCGGGTTTCGCTGCCGGGCGGCTGCGCCATCGGGGCGCGGCCCATCAATCTTCACATCTTCGGGCTGGAGCGGCTGGGCGCCGAGATCAACCAGACCCACGGCTACATCGAAGCGGTGGCGCCTGATGGGCTTCGCGGCTGCGCCATTCATTTCGACCGGATCACCGTTACCGGGACCGAGGACCTGATGATGGCGGCCGTGCTGGCCAAGGGCGAAACCGTGCTGCGCAATGCGGCGCGCGAACCCGAGGTGGTGGACCTGGCGGCGTTGTTGATCAAGATGGGCGCGAAGGTGGAAGGCGCGGGCACATCGACCATACGGATTGAAGGCGTGGAACGGCTGCACGGTGCGGAACACACCATCATCCCGGACCGCATCGAAGCCGGCACCTTCCTGGTGGCCGGGGCGATTACCGGCGGCGACCTCACCGTTACGGATTGCATTCCGGAGCATCTGGACGCGCTCGTGTCCAAGATGCAACAGGCCGGGGCGGATGTGACACAGCCTTCGCCATCGTCGCTGCGGGTGCGCGGGGACGGCCGGCTGCGCTCCGTGGACATGGCCACCGAGGAGTACCCCGGTTTCGCCACCGACCTGCAGGCGCAGTACATGGCCTTGATGACGCAGGCCGAAGGGATCGCCATCGTGGTGGAACGGATTTTCGAGAACCGCTTCATGCACGCGCAGGAACTGGCGCGCATGGGGGCCAACATCCGGATCGAAGGCAACCAGGCGATGGTGGCGGGGCCGCGGACGTTGACCGGCGCTGGGGTGATCGCTTCCGATCTGCGAGCCAGCGCCTCGCTGGTGCTGGCGGCGCTGGTGGCGAAGGGCGAGACGGTGATCGACCGCGTATACCACATTGACCGCGGCTATGAGAAAATTGAAGCGAAACTGGCCCAGGTTGGCGCCAGGATCAGGCGGGTGGAATGATGAAAGAGTTGTGGTAAGCGATGACGCACAGTGCCGGATTCTTGAAGCTCGTGGACGACGCGAAGTCGCGGATCCAGGAGATCGACATTGCCGCCTACAAGAAGATGGTGGCCGCCAGGGAGGCGCACGTGCTGGTGGACACGCGCGAGGATAGCGAGTGGGCGGCGGGGCATATGCCAGCCGCGGTGCACTTGAGCAAGGGCATCATCGAGCGCGACATTGAGGCAAAGGTGCCGGACAAATCGACCAGGCTTGTGCTGTATTGCGGCGGGGGTTTCCGTTCCGCGCTGGTGGCGGACAATCTGCAGAAGATGGGGTATACGAACGCGATTTCGCTGGATGGCGGATGGCGGGCGCTGAAGGACTCGGGGCTGTAGGTGGAGAAGTAGGAGGGAGTGTGGGCTCTGTCTTCAGGCCGGAACGAGCCGTGCAACGATCTCAGCGATCTGGATGAGATGATGCTTCCAATAGTCGGTGGCGTCAGGCGCGGCGAGGGCGAGCAATGCCTCCTCTGAATCCCAATTCCGATGGCGCGGGGAATACCTCCACCAGGCGTTGTCCTTGTCGCTGGAGCCCCTGCCGACGAGTTCGTCCAATTCGCTTTTGAGCGCCTCATCAACATCAAGCAAGGCGTTTCCAGCGACACACTCATACCCCTCGAGCTTGGTTACCCAGAAATAGATGTTCCTTCCGACTGTGTTTTCCGATCCGACACCGATTGACTTTAATTCGGGCCAAGTCTTTTTCTGAATCCACAAACCGAGCCACTCGTCACTTTCTACACCGACGGTCCATTGGCCTCCCAAGGCTGCCGCGACTTCCGATTTCAATCGGCTTAGGAAGTCCGAAATGATTCTCGCTTTCAGCGAATGAAAAGCCAGTCCCACCTTGATTGCGACTCTCAGATTCTCGTTCGTGGAAAGAGCGTGGTTGACAATAAGCTCAATCTCATCCGGGATCATTCGGTTGTTTCAACCTCCAGTTCGTCTTCTTCAAACTCCGTGGACAGGAATGCTTCGAAATCGCCAATCAGCCAACGAATCTTGTCTGCCTTGCATTCTTTTTCACATTCACGCAGCCACTTGCGGACGCCCGAGCGGTAGCTTAGAACACGGAACCTCTCTGCGTCTTCCAATGTCTTCTGCAGTTCGGTTGTCAGCGTCTCGGGGTGTCCGCCGTCCCCACTGAGATAGACCAGGCAAAAACCATTCGGGTATGCGTGCTCCAGGTGGTTGTGGTACCGCTCCATCTGGTCCTTCTGCTCACCGGCCCAGGGCTTGTTCTCGATGCCGATTCCGTAGGAACCCAGATCGATGACGATATCCATGAAACCGCATGAATCGGGTGGGTAGGTAACCGGCTCTTCGCGTCGAACCTTAGGATAAGGCGAGGCTTTTGGCGGCCCGTGCCGTTCGAAGCGGAGTTGCTCGAGGAACAATCGCAGGAACGTGTCACCCTGACCGTGCTTCCCGTCGGGTGACAGCAACTCTGCGATCAAATCGGACAGTCGAGACTCGTTCGGGTCAATATAGGAAAAGACATTGAATTCCAGAGCAAGGAATACGTTCTTTTCTCGTCGCTCTTCGCGCGCCAACTTCAGCCGCAACCCGAGCGTGTCGAAGAAATTCTGGACCGAGTGCCCTACTTGTGATCGCCTGTTGGCGAGTTCGTCCCGGAGGGAGCCGAAGTAGGCAGTCATTAGGCGTTCAGTTAACACCAGTGCCGATTCTAGCACCGGGCGAGGCGAATTCCCGAGTGTCAATGTCATGGATTCCCGGCTTGACACCCGTGGCCGTACTGCCTACCCTGAGAGCAATGGAGATACAGCTCACCCCTGACCAGAAAGCCTTTGCCCGGCAGGCCATTGAGAGCGGACGGCTGCACCGCGAAGAAGACGCTGTGCGGGAAGCCCTCGCCTTGTGGGAGGAACGTGAGCGCGCCCGGGTGGAATTGCATTTGGCCCTCGATGAAGCCGAAGCCGACCTGGAAGCCGGGAACTACACCGACTACACCGACGAGACGCTACCGCTACTGGCCGCTGAGTTGAAGCGCGAGGCGCGGGCACTGCGCGATAAAGAGCAACGTTCCTGATGGCGCACCGGTTGACCGGGCGGGCTCGCCGTGACGTGCTCGACATCTGGCGACGGATAGCCGCGGACAGCGAACCCTCCGCCGATCGCTTCATTGATCGGCTCACGCAGCATTTCCGGCTACTAGGAAAAGCGCCTTTTGCCGGACGTCAGCGTGATGACATACGTCCCGGCTATCGAAGCTTCCCCGTGGGTGAGTACCTGATCTTCTATCGCATCATGGAACCCGGCGTGCGTATTATGCACGTCGTGCATGGACGGAAGGACCTCCGGCGCTATCCGTTCGATTAACTGGTTTGAGATTGTCGAGACAGCGTTCGGAAGCGCTTGCTGGACTCAGTTTTCCCTGTGCGCGATACCCAGTTTTTGAGTGCCCAGCTTAACTCTTCGCCCAGATTCCGGGGGCCGTCCCTGGCGCCTCCACGGGTTCCACGGGTGTCCCGACTTGACACTTCTGGCCGTTCTGACTACCCTTAGAGCAGTGGAAATACAGCTCACCCCTCGCCAGAAAGCCTTTGTCAGGCAAGCCATTGAGAGCGGACGGCTGCACCACGAAGAAGACGCGGTGCGGGAAGCCCTTGCCCTGTGGGAACAACGCGAGCGCGCCCGGGTGGAATTGCTGGTGGCATTCGATGAGACCGAGGCCGACCTGGAAGCCGGGAACTACACCGATTTCCAACGACGAGACGCTACCGCTGCCGGCCTCCGAGCCAAAGCGCGAGGCGCGGGCACTACGCGATAAAGAGTAACGCTCCTGATGGCGCACCGCTTGAGCAGGCGGGCCTGCCGTGAGGTGCTCAGCCGTTACGTTCAGCCGTGAGGTGCTCAACGCATATCGGCGGACAGCAAACCACCCGCAGCCCGCGTAAATGACATCCGTGCGGGCCATCGCAGCTTCCCCGGTATGAGTACCCGATCGTCGCCCGAAGCTCAGTTTTCCCTGTGGGCGATACCCAGTTTTTGAGCGGCACTCTTCATGGCGCGGTCTGAGGTCAGAAGTTTCCAGCCCATCAGCAAGGCGGCGGTCAAGAGATGCAGGTCCACCCACCCCAGG
Organism: Candidatus Acidiferrales bacterium; assembly: GCA_035570275.1. Classification (GTDB taxonomy): domain Bacteria; phylum Acidobacteriota; class Terriglobia; order Bryobacterales; family Bryobacteraceae; genus DATMNI01. Next base: position 20,559 of record DATMNI010000270.1, read on the forward strand.
CCCGTGCTCCATAGGCGATGAGCCTCTAGAAGGTGATGGACTTCGCCCTCTTTCGCGATGGGAGCTTGCGGCAGCAACGCCAGGTCTCCAAGTGTGGTGGCACGATGCTTAATGCTGCCGGCAGCCACTTCTCCGATTACGAACGGATGCAACCCGGCCGCCCGGTTGGCCAGCAAATCGGCGAGCCTGGTGTCCACGTGTTCGAAATGATCGATCCAGACGGACGTGTCAACCAACGTCATCCGGCGGTCCCCGGCCTGCGGCGGCGGCCAGCCCGCACGCCGGGCATGGTACCGCCGAGCGCAATAAGCCGTTTGCTCGCCTCTCGCACAATCAGTTCGCGCAGGGCCTCGTGGATCAAGGCGGTCTTCTCCTGAATCCCAGTGAATTCGCGGGCTTGGCTAAGAAGTTGCTCGTCCAGGTTCAAGGTTGTCCGTGTCGTGCTTGTCGTGCTCGCCATATGCATCAGTATACACGATTGATGCAGACCGTGCCATCTATTCTACCGGCTTCGGAATCAGCTTCAGCTTCGCAGCGTGTTTGGAACCGTCGGCGATTTGGATGTTCTCGCCGGCGGATTCAAAGGGCCGGAGGAAATCGGGGTCGTAGAGGACCGCGTTGATTTCCACGTCTTCCCAGGCGTAGAGTTTGTAGCTTCCGGGGGCCACCCCTGTAATGGTGAAGTGGCCGTCGGCGCCGGTGGGCACGTTCTTGAAGAAGGTTCGCGTGCGGCGCGCTCCGGGTGGGACCAGGGTCACCATGGCGTTGGCGGCGGGTTCCGACTTATCGTTCTCTACGCTGCCATCAATCTGGCCGCCGTTGGCGCTGACCACTACTTCCAACGCCGCGTTCGGCGCGCCGCTGCTTAAGTCGATGCCGGATTCCGTGACGTCCCTGGTATCCCAACTGATGGATTTAAGGTACAGTTCCCCCGGCGCGTTCACGGTGACATGGTAAACATCCGGTTCCAGGCCGCGGAAGCCGAAGGCGCCATCCTCCATGACCGAGCCGCCGTTGCCCCCGCTCCTTGCCTTGCCGTCCAGGCTCACTCGCACCTGCGTAAGTTTAATCTGCGTCTCGCCTTCGATGCGGACTCGGCCGGCCACGTCCACGGGCGGCGCCAGGCGCACCTCCAGATTTTCGATATCGGTGGTTGCCACCTGGATCGGAATGTTGGCGGTGAAGCGGCGGTCGCCCACGTTGCAATAACCGTTCAGGAAATAGGCGCCGGGAGTGATGCCGCGCATTTCGAATTTTCCATCGGCGTTGTTGACTCCGTTGCTGGTGGAGTACGACGAGGTTCCGCCGTTGGTCACGTAGGTCAAGCCGATCGACAGGCTGCCGCCGCCGGTGGGTTTGACGATGTGGCCGCTGATGGTGGCGGCGTGGGCGCGGCGGAGCGTAAAATCCACCGAGCCCAACTGTTGGCCGGGCGACAGATCGAGCGGCGATGCGCCCGAGGGATCGCCCGAGTTCGGATAGTAGACCGCGATGAAGGAGTCTTCGGCATCGCCGCCACCGCTACGCAGTCCGCGCATGGGGGGCGGGCTGACGCGAAGGTAATACTTCCCGGGCGCCAGGTCGAAGATCCGGTATTCGCCGAGGTCGTTGCTGTTGGCGGTGCCGCGTTCCGTCAACTGGCGGCCGGAATTGGTGTACTGATAGACCATCACCGCCACCGGCACCTGCTGCATGGGGTCACCATCTTCGTCGCGGATGCGGCCGGAAACCGTGGCGTAGGGCGTGAGTTTCATCTCCACGCCAGTCATTTTGGCGCCCGGGGCCAGCACGATCTTCTCGCCCACTTGCCCCGGCTTCTTGGCGCCGTACTGCTGGTTGGAATAATTGTCGTGGCGCCCGGCGAGGCGATAGATGCCGGGGTCCAGGTCGGCGAAAACGAACGTGCCGTCGGCGCCCGAAGTCACTACGGCCGGGGGTGGCGGCTGCGGCGCCGGCTGCCCCGCGCGGCGCTGGGCCCCACCCTGCGGGTTGACCACCGTGTTGACCACCGTGAGGATCAGACGGGCTTTGCGGACCGGTTGGCCGGTCACCAGGTTGACCACCTTGCCTGCAATGGCGCATTTGTCTTGCGGCGCAACAGGCTGCTGTGTCTGCTGCGCCAAAAGGATTCCTGACGATGCCAGCAGGGGCAGAATGAGTTTCATGCAGCTCCGATATATTCTCTCCGATTGGACGCGGAAGGACACGGCAACGTTGGCGCTTAAATCGGTTTACAAGTGTGAGGTGAGTCGTGAAGACGCCCCACGCCGAAATAGGCCCCACACCCGAATGGGACAGATGTCCCAGGAAATCGACGCTAACTCCTTTGTTTGAGAATCTTACTGGGACAGGGTGTCCCGAAGCGCCTCCAGCGTTGCCTCCGCCGTGGCGCGCCAGGAGAAATGCGCGGCCCGGGCCGGACCTGCCGCGGCAAGTTGCCGGCGAAGCGGGACGTCGGTGACGATGCGGCGCATGGCTTCGGCGATGGCATGGGGGTCGGCGGGGTTGAACTTCAGGGCGGCCTCAGCCACCAGACCGGAGAGTGGTTCGATATCCGAGCAGGCCGTGGGAACTCCGGCGGCCAGAGCCTCCAGGACCGGCAAACCGAACCCTTCGAAAAGCGACGGGTAGATGAAAGCCCAGGCGCGGCGGTAGAACTCGTGGAGTTCCGCCCGTGGAATCCAACCGGGGAAATCAACCGCGCCGGCGAGGCCGAGCGAATCGCGGAGGGCGTGAAGTTGCGGGCTGAAGAAGCCGTGGATGCCGCAGACCACCAGGCGGAATTCGGGGTGCGCGCCGCGGAATTCGGCGAAGGCGCGAAGCAAACCGTCCAGGTTCTTGTGCGGGTGCAGCGTGGAAACCGCCAGAAGAAAGGGCTCGGGATGGCGGCGCCGGGCCAGATCGAAGAACACGGCGTCGACCCCCAGCGGCGCCACCCGCAGCTTCGATTCCGGAAGCCGGTACCAGGCCCGCAGGTCGCGGGCGGTGGCTTCGGAATCGGCCAGAACGCATTGCGAGACCTGCGCCGACCAGAAGAGGAAAAACTTCCAGAACGGGAGGTCGAACCAGCGGAAATACTCGGGGTGGCGCTTGTGCTGAAGGTCGTGGAAGACGGTTACCTGAGGGCAGGGGCTCCAGAGGGGCGCGGTAAAGCCGGGGTTGAAAAGCACGTCGAGTCTGAGCCGTAGCGCAGCCAGCGGGAGGGCGGTCTGCTCCCAAAGCAGGCGCGCGGGGCGGGAGACGGCGCGCACCGGCTGAGGAACGTGCGTGAAGTTGGCGGCGGCCGGCACCAGATCCGGGCCTGTTTCGCGATTGGTGAAGACGAAGTACCGGTTATCGAAATCGACTGCGGCAAGCGCGGCGAGCAGGGCCCGCAAATAGATCTCGGTGCCGCCAACGCCGCCGGGGATGAGATAGAGAGCGTTCACGCCGATGCGCCGCGGCTGCATGGCGGATTAGCGCTTCGGCGGCATTCCCCGGCGCGCCTGGGCCAGGCCATCGCGGGCCGCTTGCAGCGTCGGGTCTACCGCCAGGGCCCTTAAGAAATCGGCCTCCGCGGCAGGCAGGTTATTGGCCGACAGGTCCAGGGCGCCCTTGTAATAATAGGTCATGGCGAAGTTCGGATCGATTTTCTCGGCCCGATCCAGGGCCTCCATGGCTTCCTTCCTTTGCCCGCGCTTGCCGTAGACCATGCCGATTTGCGAGTAGACGTGGGCTGTGGCGTCCAAGGATGCTGCCTCACGGAGTTTGGCGATGGCGTTGTCGGGTTGGTTGAGGCCGTCGTAGGCCAAAGCCCAGTTCAGCAGCGCGCTGTACTCTGGCGGCTCAAGCTGGGCGGCCTTTGGGTATTCGGCCACGGCAAGGTCGAAACGTCCCTGGTCGTAGTAGGCAGAAGCCAGTTGCAGATGGTCGCGCGCTTTGCCGGGGGATTTGCGTACGGTGTCTTCCCAAAGCGAGACCGGGCTGGACCAGACTTCGGCGCGGGCGTGGGTAACCGCGGCTGCCACCAGCACCACGGCGAGACACCCGGCAGCCAGCGTTTTGCGATCCATTTTCAAGACCCTCAGCAAGTCAACCCTCAGCAAGTCAACCAGGATCAGCAGAAGGCCGAGCATAGGAAGGTACATTCGACGCTCCGCCACCGGGTCCTTGATAGGAAGAATGGATGACGTGGGCGCCAGCAGCAACAGAAAGAGGAAAAAGCCAAAGCCCGCCAGAGGGTAGCGGCGGCGCCAGTGCCATAGGGCGGCGGCCAGCGCGACCAGCACCACCAGGCCGAAAATCGCGCCGCGGTCGAAGATGGTTCGGGAGATGGGGAAGTCCCAGTCCAGGTTCAGGCTGGCGGGAAACAGGAACGTCCCGATATACACAAAGAGCGCTCGGAACTCGGTGAACAGGTACCGATACCACGGGAGGTCTTTTATGCCGAAGCCCGCGGTGGCGCCACTGTAAGTGGAGCCGGTGCCGACGCTCATGATCAGCCTCCGGAAAAGAAAAAGTGCCACCAGACCGATGGCGGCGATGGGAACGTAGATTCTCCAGTTGCTCTTGACGGTCTGAATCCCTCTTCCGGGGTTCCACCAAAGGTCGGTGAGCAGAAACAGGGCGGGGAGAACAATGGCCTGCTCTTTCGAGAAGACGGCGCAGGCGAAGAGCGCCAGGACGGCGCACGCAGCGATCCACGGCGAAGGCGTTCCGGGGCGATCAGGCGTTTCGGGGCGATCAAGCTGGGGGCGATAAAGAAATACGGCGTAGGCAGCCGCGGCAAAGAGCGCGCTGAGCGATTCCGAGCGGCCGGCGATGTAGGCGACGGATTCGGTCTGCGCCGGATGGAGGAGGAAGAGCAAGCCGGCGAAGGCTGCGAGTAAGTCGCGGGTCTGGCCAGGTAAGTCATTTGCCGCGGCCAGCAAGCGGCGCACGATCAGGAAAATCAGGACCGACGTAATGCAATGGAACAGGACGTTGAAGATGTGAAACGAGTAAGTGTCCTGCGGGGCTATCTGGGTATTGACCCAGTATGTGAACATGAGGACCGGCCGCACTGGGCCGATCCAATTCGAAAGCGGCGCCGACGCGGTGGGGAGCGCGAATTGTTGCAGCGTGTCGTCAAACACGAAAGGGCTGTGGAGCGCGGGGCCGTAGGCCCAGAAGACGGCTGCCAGAGCCGCCACCGCGGTGGCCAGCGCCCACAGCTTTGGGTTGTATCCGCTGCTCTGAGGGACGCGACCCTGAGGGACGCGGGCACTTTTCGGGGTTTCACGCTTCTTAGCTTTCATGGGCACTGGCGTTGGCTTCGACGCCCTCCGGCCGCGCGGTCTGGCGAAGATGGAACTCGAGAATGGCCAGGCGCTGGGCCAGCGCGATGTTGTCGTCGCGCAGGTGGGAGATAATCACGGAAAAGCGAAAGAACATCAGCACGAAAATACCGCTGCCAAAAAGGAACAGCGTCAGCGGGGTGTCCGGCAGTCCGCTCCATTGCCGGACCGCCTCCAGCAGGGGGCGCGCCCGCGAAAGGATCAGCATGGCCACGGCCGCGGCCAGCCATGTTACGGAATACTCCACGCGGATGTGGGCGCGGCGCACCGAGATCAGCACCAGAACCAGCAGCACCAGGCTCAGGAAGGTGGTGACGTTCAACAGGCGGTCCATCTTATCCTCCAACTCCTCTATCGGCCGATGGTCCGGCGTTTGGTCGGGCGTTTGGTCCGGCGTCTCTGCCGGTGTTTCCCGCGGTGTCTGTGGCAACGTTTAAGGCCGGTTTGCGGCTGCTTTCGCGCTGGGCGCGGTGGAACCGGCGGTCGTACTTGAGCACGTTGACGAAAACACCCAGCAGTACGTGGACAATGTAGTAGAGCGACTTCAGGCCGGTAATGGACGATCGGCCGGTGGTGCGCGGCCGCATGGTGACAGGCACCTCCTCAAACCGGAAGGCGCGGCGCTGCAGCACCACCAGGGCCTCGATTTCCGGATACTCCAGCGGGAAACTGCGGCTGAACACGTCCAGCGCCCGGCGGTTCACTCCCACGAATCCGGAGGTGGGGTCGTGCACCGGCTTGCCCAAAATGGGGCGCAGCACCGCCCGGAAGAACCGGATGCCAAGCCAGCGGACCGTGCCGGTGCGGGATCCGTTTTCCGCCACGAATCGCGAGCCGATGACCATTTCACAACCCGAGGTCTTCAGCCGCTCGAAGATGCGCGGAATGTCGCCGGCGTCGTGCTGACCATCGCCGTCCACGCGGATCACGTACGCGTAGCCCAGTTCATAGGCGAGTTTGTAGCCCGCCTGCACGCAACCGCCCAGCCCCAGGTGATGAGGTAACGGGAGAATACTCGCCCCGGCGGCCCGCGCGGCCGGGATGGTGTTGTCGCTGGAGCAATCGTCAATCACCAGGACGGGAACGCCGGGCAAGTGGCGGCGAACGGAACTCACCACCGATGCGATGGCGCCTTCCTCGTTGAACGCCGGCACAATCACCAGCAGGGAATCGGGACCGGTTGGGCGAGTCAAAGTCCGGCCAGCCTCCTGGCGCTGATGGAATGGCTGCGGACCAGGTGGCGGAAGATGGCGGGCGTAATGCGGGCGGTGGCGCGGATGGCGCGGCGCTGGCGCCAGAGGCGGCGGCCATTGGCAAGCAGGGCGGTGTGCGCCCGAAGCACGTACCAGATCATTTTCGGCCCGGCGTTTCCTTCGGCCCGGAAGCGCGCGGCGCTTCCCTGACCCTTGAAAATGTACCACGCATGCCAAAGGTAGCGGGCCAGGGCCACGAACGGCGCCGCCAGCAGCATGCGGCCGGGGAAGTTTTTGGCCAGCACGAAGAGGCGGTTGCGCTCCACGTAGTAGGCCTTCAGGCCGGAGGCGCGGCCGGCCGAATGGGAGTAATGGTGCTCCACCACGGCGCTGGGAACGTAGAGGCATTTCCAGCCGGCCCAGCGCGCGCGCAGACCCAGGTCGGTGTCCTCGCAATAGAGGAAGAAGCGGTCGTCGAAGCCGCTCAGTTCTTCCAGCAAGGCGCGGCGGTAAAGGGCCGCGGAGCCGCTCGGGAGCAGGGCTTCTTCGGCGACCGGGAAGTCTTCGGGCGGCCGGCCGAACCCGCGCTGTTTGCTGCTGCCATCCCGGGCGATGAGCATGCCGGCCGAATCCAGGCGCGGCTCGCCGAAGAAGCGGACCTGGCTGGCGCACATACCGGCATCGGGGCGGCTTTCCAGGGCGCACACCATGGCGTCGAGCCAGTTGGGGTGAGCCACGGCGTCGTCATTGAGCGTCGCCACATAGGGCGCCGCGGAGGCACGCCAGCCCTGGTTCACGGCGCCGCCGAACCCGGCATTACGGCCGTTTTCGATGATGCGCACGCCGGGCCCGGTCTGGCGCACCATGTCTCGTCCCACCAGGTCTCGTCGCACCAGGCCCTGTCCGCTATTGTCCACCACGATCACTTCAAAATCGCGCCGCGTCTGACGGTCGAGAGAATCCATACACTCCAGAAGCCTTGAGCCGGCAGACAGGGTGGGGATCACCACCGCAACGAGGAAATCAGGCAAACACCGATTTTAACTTGAAGCTTGTGGCGCAGATTGTTAACCCGTTAGTATGGGTGCTTAACCGAATCGGGGGAACCGCCCTGTGAGCACGTTTCTGTGGGGCAGGTTGCCAACCTGCCCCACATAGTAGTACAAGCCGATTCATACCGCGTTCCCCAATACTGTTTAAGCACCCGTTAGCAATCTGCCCAACCAAGACGGTTACTCTCGCAGTTCCACAATGGTCGCGCCGGCGCCGCCTTCCTGCTGCGGGGCCGCGTAAAATTTCGCCACGTGCGGGTGGCGGCTGAGCAGGTCGGCGATGGTCTTCTTCAAGATGCCCATACCGTGGCCGTGGACGATGCGTACGCGGCTGGCGGTGGCCATCACGGCGCGGTCCAGGAACTCATCCACGGCGTCGCGCGCTTCTTCGGCGCGCTGGCCAATCACGTTGAGCTCCTGGTGAACGGGCGTCAGTTCGGGGGCGGGTTTGTAACTTACGTTCTTGGGCAGCTTGCCGGACGCGGGACCAGCTTCGGGCAGGACCTCGATTACATCGTCGATGGAAACCTGCATCTTCATGAAGCCGGCCTCCACTTCCAGGCGGCCGTTGCCCAGGTAGCGGCGGACGCGCGCGGGGTCGCGTACGTCGCGCAGACGCACCCGCGCGCCCTCTGCAATGCTCAGCGGCGGCACGCGGTCCGGGCGCGAATCGGTGCGGCCGGAATCGGCGCGGTCGGAATCGGGGCGGGTCTGGGAATCGTCGCGGTCCGGGCGGGATTCGTCCTTGGCAGACAGCACCGTGGTCTGGAAATCCTCCCGCAATTCGCGCTTGACCTTGGAGACGCGGCGCTGCGCCTCCTGCTCGGCCTTGCGGCGGTCCCCACCCTGCGCGATCTTGCCGAGCGCCTCCTGGGCCTGCTCCTCAAAGCGGGCCAGCGCCTGGTCGGTGCGGCGTTCCAGTTCCTTCAGCTTGGCGGTCTCGCGCTTCTCCCACTCGCCGGCGATTTTTTTTTCCCGCCGGACCAATTCCGCCAGCTTCTCGCGCAGGTGGAGCTCCAGCGACTGGGTCTCCTCGATGCGGTGGTGAAGCTCGCTCAGGAAGCGCGTGACGTCGCGCCCGCGATCGCTCATCGAAAGGCGCGCGCGCCGCATGATGTCCTCTGGCATGCCAAGCCGCGTGGCAATCTCCAGACCGGCGGACTTGCCGGGAAGGCCCAGGCGCAGTTGATAGTTCGGCTCAAACGTCTGTTCGTCGAAGCCCATGGAACCGTTGACTACTCCCTCGGTTCCCGCGCCATAGATTTTCAGCGCCATCAGGTGGGTGGACACCAGCGTGTACGCGCCCGCGGTGCGGAAGTGCTCCACGATGGCGACACCCAGCGCGCCGCCCTCTTCGGGGTCGGTGGCGGCGCCCAGTTCATCCAGAAGCACCAGCGAATCGGGCGTGACGTCGAGCGCCATCTCGCGAATGTTCGAAACGTGCGCGGAGAACGTGCTCAGGTTCTCCTGAATGGATTGGTAGTCGCCGATATCGGCCAGCACGCGCTCGAAAAGCGGGAATTCGGCGTCCAGGGCGGGAACCGGCAGCGCCGATTGCGCCATCAGGCTGAGCAGGCCCACGGTCTTGAGCGTCACCGTCTTGCCGCCGGTGTTGGGTCCGCTGATCAGCAGCGTGCGGCGGTCGTGCGTCAGCTCCAGTGAGATGGGGACCGCGGTTTTGTGCTTCCGGCGCAGCACATCCTGCAGCAGTGGATGGCGCGCTTCCTTCAGCGCCAGGCGCTCGCCGAAACGCGGGATGACGCAGTCGAAATCCAGGGCGAACCGCCCCTTGGCGAAGATCAGCTCCAACTCCGCGATGGTGATGAGGGTCTGGCGGATGGCGTCGCCATGGGCGCGCAGCCGGTCGGTCATCTCCAGCAAAATGCGGTGGACTTCGCGCGCCTCCTCCTCGGTGAGGCGAACCAGTTCGTTGTTCAGGTCGATGGTTTCGAGCGGTTCCACGAAGAGCGTATGGCCGCTGGAACTGGCGCCGTGGATCACGCCGTCGATCTTGCGGCGCTGCCCGGCGATCACCGGCACCACGAAGCGTTCGTTGCGGATGGTGACGAACTCTTCCTGCAGCACGCCCTCCTCGCGATGCGTGCGCAGGAAGCGGTCAAGCGATTCCTGTATGGATTTTTTCTGCCGCTCCATGTCGCGGCGCAGCCGGTTTAGCGCGACGCTGGCGTGGTCGGCCACACTGCCATCGGGCAGGATCTTGCCGTCCAGCTCACGCAGAAGTTGCCGGAAATCCCCGATGGTCTGGGCGCGCCGGCCCAGCCGCGGGAAGCGCTCGGCAGCCGCCGTGAGGTTCGACTTGGCATCGGCGGCGATATCCAGCAGCGCAAAAACCCCGAAAATTTCCTTAGGTTCCAGGCTGGCGCCTTCGATGCGGAGCTTCAGGACGGCCTGTTCCACGTCCGGCACGCCGCTGAATTCGATGCGGATGGCGGCGCCGCGGGCCGCCGGCTGCGGGCGCGTGGCCAGTTGCAGGTACCGGATACCCTCCTCGGCTTCGGCCAGATCTTCCGTCAACCGCGCCCGGTCGGCATGCGGCTGGACCTTTGCCAATTCGCGGCGCCCCAGGGCGCTGGCCACATAGCGGCCCAGCAACTGGCGCAGCGGTTCGAATTCGAGGACTTCGGCGCTGGTTCTCAATGGCCCTACCCGGTTAAGCGGTGCCGCGGCGTTCGTATTCGGTGTCCTGCTTGGCTGGCTTGCCTGGCTTTACCGCACTCGGCGGCCGCACGTCGGCAGGGACACCGGTTTCTCATGCAGACAAACCACGGGTTCGGCTGGACGGTCGCTCCGTAGCTTCTGGTATGCCTGGTGGCCGAGAAATGAGGTCGTGACCAGGATTCCGAACTGTCGGTGACGCATCCGCGAGATCAGGCGACTTTGCCTCCAGGGCGTAGTCCAGCGAAATGCGGCCCCACCCGGTATGTTCCGATCGCATCGCGGTCCACGTCAACAGAAGGTCTGGTGACCGTCTCGAACTTGATGTTCGGGTCCATGAGCCCTGCGAGGCGAGCCGCACAATGCTCGAAACCGTGTGGGTTGTCCTTGAAGTACTCATGATGCACCGCGCGAGGGATTCATCTCGGCCCGACGCCGGCTGTTGTTGCTCTTTGGTCCGGTATTCGATTCGTGGGTTCCGCGGTAAGCTGTTCATCGGCTCCCTTCTCGATCCTTTTAAGCCAGGCGACGGGGGCGGAGGTATGAAGTGGTTCTCCTGCCCTCACGGCAGCACTGGTCGAAAGACTTGGACTATGCGCCAGCAGCCGCATTGTTGCGGGATCAAGTAGAGTCGGAGGCCGGTCGTCGGCTTGATCGGGTTTGGGGTTCGTTGACGGCGAGATGGAGGGTTCCGCTGACACTTTGACGTAGAGATCGCCCAGGAACTCAAACCCCTCTACGTCGGGAACAACTCCGTTATCGTCGCGAAGTTTGATACGGAAGGTGCGCCCCCGCTCCGGATCCTTGTCATAGTAGGGGTTCCCTGGTCCCGTCTGCAAGACGGCGTTTTTCAGGTCGGGAATGAGTGGCCATGACACACCCGCATCGTTCACCCACTCCATCGTCTTACTGCCCCCGGTTTCGCCCGGTTGCCACCGGATCACCCCTTGGTGCCATTTGTTGATTTGCGGTTCACGCCGGTATTGCCCCAAGAGCATTTCTGCCGTCAGCTTCGATAGAGACCGGGGGCCTAGTGGTGCGGTAGGGCTGGCGAAGAGCGGCTCATCGTGTGTGCCGTCGCCATTGCCCTTGATGAAGCGGACTCTGCCGGTTGCTTCGACAAATTCACCTCCATCCATTGCGGGGCGAAACTTCCACCCGGTCAGATAGGGGGCAAGCAACTCAGCTGCGGAAGCCGACCCGCGAACTTCATGAACTCTTTGAACGTTTCCCTTGACTCCTACTGTGAATTCGAGAACGAGCGATTCATCGCCGACCTCCTTGACCGGACCGGGCATCGAACCATCCTCAACGCGAGGAGCCACAACGTCAGCGGGTATGGCAAATCCCATCCTGCCGGATGCCCACGTGTCTGGTCCTTTCGGAAACAGTGGCGACAATGCCTGCCCCATCTGTATTCCGAATGGTACGGCCTTCCCATCCTTCGTGGCGGGTGCCCATCGCGACTCCCTGGCCAACTTGAATGCAAGTTCGTCCAATCCGTATCCCATCCCATTCGTGATTTGAAGATCGCGCATCCTGCCGTCAACACCCACGACCGCTCGAAAATAGACATAGCCGCCAGCCCGCAATTTCTTTGTGACGGCCGGCAAGTCTGTGCCCGACTGAAACGTCCGCTTCGGTAGGACTATTCCTCTCCCCGTATTCCAGTACACACCATTCCTGTCGGGTACGCTCTCCTGCGCGGACGTTGCAGTTGGATTGGGATTCTGAGCGCACAGTGCTTGGGCGAATAGAGAAAGTAACGGAAGAAGATCGTGTGATCTCGTCATCGTCGGATCATCGCACACCCGAATTCCCAAATCAATCCACTCTCAACGCGGGACTGATTCGAGTTGCCGCCCTGCATCCCAGGGTCCTTCGCGGTTCTCAAAGGGCCTACCTATATTTTGCGCGTTCGCGGAAGGCCTTTTCTATCACCCCGAGCGTTCCTTCCGTGATCTGCACCTTGCCGAGATCGGCGCGGCGCACCCACTCCACGCGAGCCACGTCATCGCCGGCGCAGAGCACGCCGCCGGTAATACGGCAGACGTAATCGATCAACACGTAGTGATACTCGGGCCGGCCGGCGGCGTCGCGCATGATTCGCTCGAAGATTTCCAGCACTCCCAGCGGGAGGATTTCGAGGCCCGTTTCTTCCCGCACTTCGCGGCGCACCGCCTCGTCCAGGCTCTCGCCGGTTTCGAGCGCACCCCCTGGCAGGCTCCACCAGCCCTTCAGCGGCTCCTTGCCGCGCTGGGCCATCAGGATGCGATCACGGCGCAGCAGGATCGCGCCCACACCGACGAGCGGATGCTTCGGATAGCGGCGGTCGTCAACCGGCATGTTTGTGGGGCAGGTTGCTAACCTGCGGCGGGTTGGCAACCCGCCTGCCGCGTGCCGTTGCGAGCTGGCCGTTACAAAGACCGATTGGTGGGCGGATTGCCAATCCGCCGCAGGTTAACAACCTGCCCCACATACGCACATCATGGTTCCACCTTCCCGTCCATGCGCGCCCGGTACACCACGCCGCGCGCGGTGATGATCAGCGACTTGCCGTCCGCCTCGCCGAAGGCGCAACTCGACATCACGTCGTGCATTTCGATTACGTGGATCGGCTTCCCTTCCGCGCTGTAAACGGCGATGCCCTTGGCCGTGACGTATAGGTTCCCTTTCTCGTCCACGGTGATGCCACCCGGCACGCCTTCGATCTTCGAAATCAGCACGCGTTCACCCGAGGTCTCGCCGTTCTTGTCCACGTCGTAGGCGCGCACATTGCGCTCATCCGAATTGCTGACGTACAGCGTGCGGCCGTTGGGCGAAAGTGCGATGCCGTTGGGCCGTCCGGCCGGCTTGGCCACCAGCACCATGGGACCCTTCGGCGGAATATGATACACGCCATAAAAATCCAGCTCGCGGTGGTCCTGCTGGGCGCCGAAAGCCGGGTCTGTGAAGTAGACATTTCCGTTCTTGCCGGCCACCACGTGGTTGGGCGCGTTGAACCGCTTGCCTTCCCACTTCTCGGCCAGCACTTCGATCTTGCCCTTCTTGTCGGTCCGCGTCACGCGGCGCGCGCGCGTCTCACAGGTGTAGAGCCGGCCCTCGCTATCGAAGGCGTTGCCGCTGGGGCCGTGGGCATCGGTGCGAAACACTTCGACCGGATCGCCCGGCGTCCATTTCAGCAGCCGGTCGCCCGGCAGATCGCTGAAAATCAGGTAGCCTTCCTTGGACCAGGCGGGACCTTCGGTGAAGCCGTACCCCTGTGCGACCTTGTCGAACTTGATTTCGGAGAAGTCCTGCGCGCCGGCGAAAACGGCGATGACCGCCGCGCCAATCAAGATGCGCGTCCATTTGTGGGGCAGGTGGCTAACCTGCGGCGGATTGTTAATCCGCCTGCCGGAATCGGAGCGACCTTTGCGCCTCAGACGCAGGTGCGTGCCAACTACCGGCAGGCGGATTGCCAATCCGCCGGACCCAGAGGGTGCCCCTGCCAATCTGCCCCACACCAAGCGTCCACCATCGACGGCGGCGTGCCGCCTCCCGATCGAGATAGGAAACGGGAGACTCATTTGCCGGGGCGAGTCTTAATCTCGATGTTGTTGACCACCTGCTTAACGCCTTTCACCTTCTTCGCCACCTTTTCGGCCTTTTCTTTTTGTTTGTCCATTTCCACAGCCCCGCTGAGCGTCACCACGCCCTGCTTCACGTCCACCTTGAGGGCGCCGCCCTTCACTACCGGGTCGTCGGCCAGCTTGATCATCACCTGGTCGGTGATGGTGTCGTCATTTACGGGCGGCGGATCCTTCGCCGGGCAGACGGCTTCGAGCAGCAGGCAAGTCAACAGAAGCGTGCAAATTTTAGTGATCATTCTTCTCCGGCCATTGTACGCCAGTCCAGCGTGTTGAGAAAAGCGCGCTTTTCCCGCCAGCCAGGTTCCACGCGCACGTGCAGGTCAAGATAGATCTTCACCCCGAACGACTTTTCCATTTCATGGCGGGCCAAGGTGCCGATCTGCTTCAGCATGGCGCCGCCGGTGCCGATCACGATGGCTTTTTGGCCGTCGCGCTCCACCCGGATGGTGGCGTAGATGCGGGTGATCTTCGGCGTCTCCTCCCACTTGTCCACCATCACCGCCACCGAGTGCGGCACCTCCTGGCGGGTGGCCAGCAGCACCTTCTCGCGAATCAGTTCGGCGGCCAGGAATCGCTCTGGCTGGTCGGTGACGTAATCTTCCGGGAAGTAAGCGGGGCCTTCCGGCAGCCGCTCCAGAATCACACGGCGCAGGTCGTCGAGCCCGATTTTCTTGACGGCCGACACTGGCACATATTCTGCGAACTCATAGACGGCCTTGTACTGCTCGATCAGCGGCAGCAGCGCCGCCTTGTCTTTCAGCAGATCCACTTTGTTGAGCACCAGGACGACGGGCGTTCCGATGCGGCGCGCCACATCGACCGCTCGCCGGTCCTCGGGGCCGAACTTGCGCGCCGCGTCGGCCAAAAAGAGCAGCAGATCGCGCTCTTCGAGCTCATTGCGGACGGTGTCCATCAATCGCTTGTTGAGCTGCGAATCGGCCTTGTGAATGCCGGGCGTATCGACGAAGACGATCTGCGCCTCCGGCAGCGTCACCACGCCCTGAATGGCGGTGCGGGTGGTCTGCGGTTTGTCCGCGACAATGGCTACCTTCTGCCCCACCAGGGCATTCAGCAGCGTGGATTTCCCGGCGTTCGGCCGGCCGATCAGCGAGACGAATCCGGACTTGAAGCCATCGTTCATTGAGTAACCGTTTGAGACTTGCCGATGCGAACCTGGCCCACCCGCAGGTCATCGCTGGCCAGCACTTCCAGCCGGATGCCGTCGCGGTCCACCAACTCGCCGGCCTTGGGCACGCGGCCGAGCCATTCGCTGACCAGGCCGCCGACAGTGGTGGATTCGATGTCCTCCTCGCGATGGAAAGAGGTAAACAGATCGCTGATGCGGTCCAGATCGAAACTACCGGAGACGATGTAGCCGCCGTGTCCGTCTTCGGTGACGTCGCTATCCGGTTCGTGCTCGTCGCGGATTTCCCCGATGATGACCTCCAGCAGGTCTTCCATGGTGGCCAGGCCGGCGGTGTTGCCATATTCGTCCACCACGATCACCATGTGGCTGTTTTCCTGCTGCATCTGGCGCATCAGGTCGCTCACCGGCTTGGTCTCCGGGACCAGCATGATGGTACGCATCAGCTCCCGCACCGTGCGGTGCTCACGCTCGGCCTCTTCCAGCTCGAACATGTCGCGCACGTGAACGAAACCGACCACCTGGTCGATGGTTTGCTCGTAGATTGGAATTCGAGAGTATTGCTCGGAGATGACGAGCTGCCGCAGTTGCTCCAGTGTGGAATCGGCGGAAGTGGCCACGATGTTGGGCCGCGGCGTCATCACTTCCCGCACGATCTTGTCGCCGAACTCGACTACCGATTGAATCAGCTTGCGGTCCTCCTCTTCGATGAGGCCTTCTTCGGTGCCTGCCGAAATCAGCGCGTCGATGTTCTCCGCGGAGGTAGGGGCATCTTCCGATGCGCCGCCTTCGTCGGCCAGGTCGACCAGCGACTGGAAGAAATCCAGCAGCGCGACGCAGGGCCGCGCCATCAACGCCAGACCGCGCAGCAGGGGGACTAGAGGCACCAGCCATCGGGCGGTGGTGCGGCGGTACATAAGCTGCGGAAGCGCGTAGGACAACGCGTTCATGGTCAGCCAGGCCGCCAGCGCCGCTTGCCAGAAGATGGCGGCATGCCAGACGGCATCGTCGGCGATCCAGGCAAAGTAGAGGATTCCCAACAATACCAGCAGCGTGTGCTTGATCAGGGAAAAAGCTGCGGCGCCGTCCTCGGTCTTCATTCCCAATTTGTCTTCCAAAGTCTCTTTGAAAAACTTTAGGGAGGGGAGATCGCGCGTCCGCAACCGCAGGCTTTCCAGGTACAGCAACTGCACGAACGCGACCAGCCCCAGCAGAGGTATGGCGATCAGGGTGGCGCCCATCACCAGGATCATGACCGCACCCGTTCGATGAACCCCACCCGTTCGATCAGACCATCGGGCAGGCCTAGCCGCGCGCGCCAGCGTTTTTCCGCTCGGGCCATCCGGCCGCGATCGGCTTCGTGGTCCATGCCCAGCAGGTGCAGCACGCCGTGCAGCAGCAGGATTTGGATTTCCTGTTCGGGCGTGTGGCCGTATTGGCGGGCTTGGGCGCGGGCGCGAGCGACAGAAATTGCCACGTCGCCAAGGTACCGCTCCCTTACGGTCGCGGCTCCGTAGGCGCCTGCAGAGCCGTGACCGTTAGGGAGCGGACTTGCCGGGAACGACAACACGTCCGTGGCGTGGTCCTGGCCTCGAAACTTCCGATTCAGCCTGCGCAGTTCCGCGTCGCCCGTGATCAGACAATCGAAGCTCCGGCCCTTCGTCACTTCCGCCTGCAGCACACGCGCGAACCGCTCCACCGCACCGCGCCCGAAATCCGCCGGCGCGCGCCGGAACGTAACCGTACTGCCTGCTGGGGATGACATGGCGGCCGCTCAGGCCTGGGGAGCCGTTTCAGCGGCGAGCGCTGGCGGCCCACCGCCGGGCACTCCGTTTTCCAGCACCGGCTCGGCCAGTTTCAGAGTGAGTTGCCGTCCTGCCCCGATGGCTTCGTTGTAGCGTTCGTAAGCCCGCACCATGCGCTGGACCAGCGTGTGGCGCACCACGTCTTTATCGTCGAATTGCACGAACGTGATGCCCTCCACGCCTCTGAGCACCTCCGCCGCGTCGATCAATCCGCTGCGGCGGCCGGTAGGCAGATCGATCTGCGTGATGTCGCCGTTCACCACCATCTTGGAATTGAAACCCAGACGGGTGAGCACCATCTTCATCTGTTCCGGCGTGCTGTTCTGTGCCTCGTCCAGAATGATAAAGCTGTCGCTGAGCGTGCGGCCGCGCATAAAAGCGATAGGCGCGACTTCGATCACATTTCGCTCCAGCAGCTTTTCCACGCGGTCGCTCTCGATCATGTCGTAGAGCGCGTCGTACAGCGGGCGCAGGTACGGGTCCACCTTTTCCTGCAGCGTGCCCGGCAGAAAACCCAATCGCTCGCCGGCTTCCACCGCCGGGCGCGTCAGAATGATCCGCGACACCTGCTTGTTCACCAGCGCGGAAATAGCCATCGCCACCGCCAGGTAAGTCTTGCCGGTGCCGGCCGGTCCAATGCCGAATACCAGGTCATTGCGCTCGATGGCTTCCAGATAACGGCGCTGGTTTACCGACTTCGGCGCCAGCATCTTCTTGCCGAAGTTGCGCTGCTTGCCGCTGTGCACCAGCGCGCGCAAAGACACTTCCGGATCGAGTGTAACCACGCGCAGGTAACTGTTCAGGTCGCCGTTATTGAAGACGTGGCCCTCGCGGACCAGGGTATTGTAGTCTTCCAGAATGCTCTCCGCGCGCGAGACATTCTTGGCTTCGCCCTCAATTTCCAGACTGTTGTCCACGAGTTGAGTATGGACGCTCAATCCGGCTTCGATTAACCGGATGTTTTCATCGCGAGTCCCAAAGAGGCTTTCGACGCCTCGGCTGATGCGCACGCTGGATTTAATCAAGTGGGTGTCGGGTACCTCCGGGTTGGGAAAAACGTTGGGAAAAACGGCGACAGGAATTACCGATCAATTGCGCGAGATTCGAAGCTTCGACAACCCCGGCCGCGGGGCGGCTGAAAAGCATCTGCTTACATTATACTTGCAGAGTCAATCCCCCTGGGGAACGAAAATGCTACGCAACCCTGAGGGTGCCCCGGCCCGTGTTACTCACTGAATCAACGTGAGACCATTGGCCCCCGGAATCGACTTGACCCAGGAGTTCATCGCTTCTTCGTTTTGTAACAAGTCGCGCAGAGTCGCCTTACTGAGCACCTGGTCCACCGCCACCTGCACGGCTCGCCACAGCGAACGTACCGAACAATCCACAGATCGCGTGCAAATGGCCGCCTGCCCGGCATGACTATCGCAGAAATTGCTTTCGAAGATGCGCCCGCCCAGGGCGTCCATAACGTCCCCAATCACGATCGACGCCGCCGGACGGGCGAGCGTGTAGCCGCCATCCTTGCCGCGCGCCGCTTTCACGAAACCGCCCTTCCGCAAAACGCGCAGAATCTTCGCCGCATAAGCCGCCGACACGCCCTCGGCCTGGCTGATTTCCGGAATCGTCAGGCTTCCGCCTTCGCCCGAATAGCCAATGCGGACCAGACAACGCAGGCCGTACTCTTCGTTGGCGCTCAGCTTCATCGGCGCAACCTTTCATCAAACCGCAGTCTGGTAAGGGGAATGATGTCCTCGATTCCCAGAGTCAGCTTGGCAGCTTCCGACATCCGGTCCTTGGTCCAGGGGGGATCGAAGGTCAGTTCCAGCTTGACACTATTTACGCCGGGCACGGCCCGCACCGCCTGCTCCACGTTGGCGGGCAAGGTTCCGGCCACCGGGCAATTGGGCGCGGTCAGGGTCATGCGGATGGCCACGTTTCCGGCGGCATCGAGCGCAATGTCATAGATCAGCCCTAGCTCGTAGATGTTCACCGGCATTTCCGGGTCGAACACCTTCTTCAGCGCCGCCACGACTTTGTCTTTCAGGCTCATTCAGTTGTTACAGCCGGATCGCCCGTGCTCGTCAGGGCCGACTTCAACGTGTGCCAGGCGAGCGTGGCGCACTTCACGCGGGCCGGGTAGTCGCGCACGCCGCAAAACACCACCAGTTTACCTAAGTCCTTGCGGATGGCGGCGTCGGTAGTCAGCAGTTCATGGAAGTGGTCGAGCAGTTTCAGCGCTTCCTCGCGTGTCTTGCCCTTCATGCTTTCCGTCATCAACGATGCCGACGCCGTGGAAATCGCGCAGCCCGAACCTACGAAGCTGACGTCCTTCACTACCTCCCCTTCCATTTTCAGGAAGAGCTTCAGCTTATCGCCGCAAAGGGGATTGTAGCCCTCAGCCTTGCGGGTGGCGTCAGCCATGGGGTGGCAGTTCCGGGGACGCTTGCTATGATCCAGGATCACTTCCTGGTAGAGATCGCTAACCATCAGGCGAAAATCTCCTTCACCTTCTTGATACCCGCCACCAGCGCGTCGATTTCCGCCGCCGTGTTGTAAAACGCCAGCGAGGCGCGCGTGGTGGCCGGCACGCCAAACCAATCCATAACCGGCTGCGCGCAGTGGTGGCCGGTGCGCACCGCGATGCCCTGCTTGTCGAGCACCGTACCGATATCGTGCGGATGAATCCCATCGATCACGAACGAAAGCACTCCAGCCTTTTCGCGCGCCGTCCCGATCAGCCGTAACCCGGAAATCTGCGACAGCGCTTCCGTGCCGTACATCAGCAGTTCGTGCTCGTAGGCCGCAATCCGATCGATGCCGATCTGTGCCATGTAGTCGAACGCCGCGCCCATCCCAATCCCGCCGGCAATGTTGGGGGTGCCGGCTTCGAACTTGTACGGCACTTCGGCGTAGGTGGTCTTCTCGAACGTCACCGTGCGGATCATGTCGCCGCCGCCCTGGTAAGGAGGCATGGCGCTCAGCAGTTTGGCCTTGCCGTAGAGTACGCCGATGCCGGTGGGCCCGAAGATCTTGTGGCCGGAGAATGTGTAGAAGTCCGCGTCCAACGCCTGCACGTCCACCTTCATGTGCGGCACGGCCTGCGCGCCATCGATCAGCGCCAGCGCCCCGGCATGGTGGGCCATTTCGATAATCTGGCGGACCGGGTTGATAGTGCCCAGCGCGTTCGACACGTGCGTAACCGCCACCATGCGGGTGCGCGGGCTGAGCAGCTTTTCGTACTCTTCCATCAGCAGTTCGCCCCGGTCGTTCATGGGGATGACGCGCAACGCCGCGCCCTTTTCCTCGCACAGCATCTGCCAGGGCACGATGTTGGAATGGTGCTCCATGGCCGAGATGATGATTTCGTCGCCGGCCTTGACGTTGGTGCGTCCCCACGTGCCAGACACTAAGTTGATGCCTTCCGTGGTACCGCGCACAAAGATCAGCTCGTTCTTGGTCTTGGAATTCAGGAAGCGCCGGGCCTTGACGCGAGTCTCCTCATAGGCCGCCGTGGAGCGCTGGCTCAACTCGTGGACACCGCGATGAATGTTGGCGCAATCCACTTCGTGGAACCGGCGGATGGCATCGATCACGGCGAACGGCTTCTGCGCCGTGGCCGCGGAATCCAGATACACCAGGGGCATACCGTGGATATTCTGCTTCAGGACCGGGAAATCCTCCCGGATCTTTTCCACGTCGAAACTTGCCGCGATTTGGTTACTGACTGTACTCATGGAATTTCTCGAAGAGAGTCTTCTCCAACGATTCCTTCAGCGCGGGAACCTTGATGCGATCGATGATGTCCTGCGCAAACGCGTAGGTCAGCATGCTGCGCGCTTCGTTCCTGCCAATGCCGCGAGATTGCAAATAGAATGCCGCCTCCGCATCCAGTTGGCCGATGGTGGCGCCATGCGTGCAGCGCACGTCATCGGCAAGAATCTGCAATTCCGGCTTGGTGTTGATCATGGCGTCGTCCGACAACACCAGGTTCTTGTTGGTCTGCTTGGAATCGGTCTTCTGCGCGTCTTTGCGGACGATGATGCGCCCGTTGAAGACCGCGACGGCCTTGCCGTTCAGAACGCCTTTGTACAACTCATGGCTGGTGCCGTGCGGCTTGGCGTGGTCGATCACTGTGTGATTATCGACGTGCTGGGTGCCGTTCACCAGGTAAAGGCCGTTGAGCGTGACGTCCGAGCCTTCCGACAGCACCGCATTGGCCTCGTTGCGCACCAGGTCTCCGCCGAAAGAGATGCAGTGCGAACTAAAGTTGGCGCTCTTTCCCACTTGCGCTTGCAGTGTGGCAATGTGAAAAACGTGCTGCGATTCGTTCTGCAGCTTATAGTGGTCCACTACCGCGCCCCTATCCACTACGATTTCCGTCACGGCGTTGGTTAGATGCGCGTGTTCGCCGAGGTAGGTTTCCACGATCGTGCATTGCGAGTTCGCCCCCGCTACCACCAGCGTGCGAGCGTGTCCACCGGACTGGTAGACGAATTCAATAGGCTCCGCGATCACGACACCGCGATCGATGAACACCACGGATGCCTGATCCAGAAACGCGGTGTTCAGCGCTACGAAAGGGTGACGCTCGAAAGACGCATAGCGCCCGAGGTGCTCGCGTGCTTCCTCGATGGTCGCCAGGCGCGCTCCAGCGGGCAGTTTCGTTGCCACGGTCGGTGACACCTTGGAAAACTCACCGCGCGCGATCTGGCCGATGCGCCTTCCATTCGTGAAGCGCCACTCTTCATCGTGGGTGGTGGGGAATCCCAGTTCGACAAAGCGCGCGAATGCCTTTTCCCGCAGTTCCTGCACCCACGGGGACGCCGGCTTCTGCCCCGTGAACGCCTCCAGCCAATACGCGGTCTGTTCCGAAACGGCCGTCATACGCGCGCGACCGCCTCCTCGTCGTCCTCAATCCCCAGCCCTGCGTAGCCGCTCTCTTCCAGTTCCAGCGCCAGTTCCTTGCCGCCCGATTTCACGATTTTCCCCTGCGAAAGCACGTGCACGAAATCCGGCACGATGTAGTTCAGCAGCCGCTGGTAGTGCGTCACCACGATCATGGCGCGCTCCGGCCCCCGCAGGGCGTTCACACCGCCCGCCACGGTGCGCAGGGCGTCGATATCCAGGCCCGAATCGGTCTCGTCCAGCACCGCCAACCGCGGTTCCAGCACGGCCATCTGGAAGATCTCGTTGCGCTTCTTTTCGCCGCCCGAAAAGCCCGTGTTCACCGGTCGGTTCAGCAGCGTCTGGTCCATCTCCATCAGCTTCATCTTTTCGCGGACCAGGTTCAGGAAGTCCATGGCGTCGTATTCTTCCAGGCCCCGGTGTTTGCGGATGGTGTTCAGCGCAGCCTTCAGGAAGTACATGTTGCTGACGCCGGGAATCTCCACTGGATACTGGAACGCCAGGAATATGCCCTCGCGCGCCCGGTCTTCGGGCGCCATGGCGAGCAGATCCTTACCGTCGTAAAGCACCTCGCCAGCCGTGACCACGTACAGTTCGCGCCCCGCCAGCACCTGCGCCAGCGTGCTTTTGCCCGAGCCGTTCGGCCCCATGATGGCATGCACCTCACCGGCGTTGATGGTGAGGTCGATGCCCTGCAGGATTTCCCGATCGCCAACTTTGGCGTGCAGATCTTTGATTTCTAGTAGTGCCATGCTTTCTTTAATCGTCCTTAGAACCCGTTAACCGACGCTTCCTTCCAAACTCACTCCCAACAGCTTCTGCGCTTCCACCGCGAACTCCATCGGCAATTCGCGAAACACTTCCTTGCAGAACCCATGCACAATCATCGACACGGCGTCTTCGCTCGAGATGCCGCGCTGCCGGCAGTAGAAAATCTGGTCTTCCCCGATCTTCGAAGTCGAAGCCTCATGCTCCACCTGCGAAGACGTGTTCTTCACTTCCAGGTACGGGAACGTGTGCGCGCCGCACTGGTCGCCCAGCAACAACGAATCGCACTGCGAATAATTGCGCGCCCCGGTGGCCGATTTCAGCATCTTCACGCCGCCGCGGTACGTGTTCTGCCCGTGCCCGGCCGAAATACCCTTGGAGACGATCGTCGAGGTCGTATTCTTCCCGATGTGGATCATCTTGGTGCCGGTATCGGCCTGCTGCCAATTGTTGGCCAGCGCCACCGAGTAGAACTCGCCCACCGAGTTGTCGCCAATCAGCAGGCAGCTTGGATACTTCCAGGTGATCGCCGAACCGGTCTCTACTTGCGTCCACGAAATCTTGGAATTCACCCCCCGGCAAGCGCCGCGCTTGGTGACGAAGTTGTAAATGCCGCCTTTGCCATCCTTATCGCCCGGATACCAGTTCTGCACCGTGGAGTATTTGATCTGGGCGTTATCCAGCGCCACTAATTCCACCACCGCCGCGTGGAGTTGGTTGGTGTCCCGCATCGGCGCCGTGCAGCCTTCCAGGTAGCTGACGTAGGCCCCTTCATCCGCGATGATCAGTGTGCGCTCAAACTGCCCCGTGTCCTTGGCATTGATGCGGAAGTAGGTCGAGAGCTCCATTGGGCAGCGGACTCCCTTCGGCACGTAGCAGAACGATCCGTCGCTGAATACCGCCGAGTTCAGGGCCGCGAAGAAGTTGTCCGTCGTGGGCACCACCGAGCCGAGGTACTTGCGCACCAGGTCCGGATGCTCCTGCACGGCCTCGGAAAACGAGCCGAAGATAATCCCCTGAGCCTTCAGCTTCTCTTTGAACGTGGTAGCCACGGAAACGCTGTCAAACACCGCGTCCACCGCCACGCCGGCCAGGATGGCGCGTTCCGCCAGCGGGATGCCGAGCTTTTCGTAAGTCTTCAGCAGTTCCGGATCCACCTCGTCCAGGCTCTTGGGCCCGTCTTTCTTGGACTTCGGCGACGAATAATAAATGATGTCGTTGTAATCGATTTTCGGGTAATGTACGTTTGCCCACGTAGGCTCGGTCATGGTGAGCCAGTGGCGATACGCCTTCAGCCGCCATTCCAGCAGCCATTCCGGCTCGTTCTTCTTGGCGGAAATCAGGCGGACCACGTCTTCGCTCAGCCCGCGGGGGATGGCATCGGCTTCGATGTCGGTGACGAATCCCCACTTATATTCCTGATTCGCAAAGGTCTCGATGGTGTTGGTGGACTCGCTCACCGGTTTCTGCTCCTAAACTGTTGGTCTGATACTAGGCTAGCTAATCTGTACTTTATAGTCAAGATTACCCAGCTAATGGATGCGGAAGCGGGTTAAGAGGTTTCAGAACCGGGGTGAATGCCCAACCATGCACCATTGAACTTGACCGAACGACCCGACTCCGCCCATCAGATCCCACTACCGCGCACCCACCAAATGTGATATCATCGGCGATGTGAGATTCGTGCTCGACACAAACGTTGTCGTGGCCGCCATGCGTAGTCCGACGGGCGCGTCGGCGGCGGTTCTGCTGGCGGCGCGGAAAGGCCGGGTGGTAATACTCGCCAGCGTGCCTCTGGCTTTGGAGTACGAAGCGATCTGCTGCGAGCCGGAGCACCGGATGGCGTCGGGTTTATCGGAACACGAGGTCGACGTTTTTCTGACTGCCGTCATCGCGCTGGCGGAGCCGGTAGAAACCCATTTTCTGTGGCGGCCTCAGCTTCGGGATCCGAGCGATGAAATGGTGCTGGAAGCGGCCGTGAACGGCCGCGCGGACGCCTTGGTGACATTTAACGTGAGGGACTTCGGGACTACCCCCTCCCGGTTCGGCATCGAGATTCTGCTCCCACGAGAAGGTATAAGGAGGATCAAGCCATGAAGGAAACATACGCCCTGCGGCTGCCACGGTCGCTCAAACAAGCGGTGGAGCGGCTGAGCCGGCAGGATGGAACCAGCATCAACCAGTTCGTCGCCACCGCGGTGGCGGAGAAGGTTTCGGCTCTCGAAACCGCCCACTACTTCGAGGATCGAAAAGCGCGGGCAGATTTCCAGGCTTTCGACAAGATCATGAAGCGCCGCGGCGGCGAGCCACCTCGCGAGGGCGATGAAATGCCCAACTAAGGGGCTTGGTTCGGTCTCGACATCACGGGGCCGTGCATTTATCAAGAACTCCGGCCACGCGTTGGCGTCCGGCCGATCGGACTTGAACCAGGTCACCACTCCAGGTCGTGCCCGGTCGCGTACACCTCGTTACCTTATTGTGCTCCTAAAGATCGCCGTACCGTGAAGGCGATGAAATGACCTATTGAAATAGCCAGAAAATATGGCTATAATAGACCTGCTATGAATGTGAGCATCGTTGAAGCGAAAAACCGGCTCCCTCAACTGATTCGGGCAGTTGAACAGGGTGAGAATATCGTCATCACCCGCAATGGCAAGCCGGTGGCCCAGATCGCACCGCCGCCACCGGGGTGCCGCAAGGTTCGGTTTGGCAGCATGCGCAATCTCATCCAGTTGCATCCAGGCTGGGATGCCCCGGTGGATCTCGACCGTTTCCTCGCAGGTGGCGTCTGAGAAGGCGGCGTCTGACCGCCAAACTGTGACCGGCTACCTGCTCGATACCAACATCTTGCTGCTGGCGATGAGCGCGCCCGAAAGGCTCTCGCCAGCGGTGCGAACCGCAATCGAGTCCGGCCCCAATGTATTGAGCGTGGTTTCGTATTGGGAGGTGGTGCTCAAGGCATCGAAGGGAAAGCTGGTCGAGGTTGGCGACCCACGCGTCTGGTGGGAGACGGCGCTCTCCGATTTTGCGGCCACAGCATTGCCGTTACGGAGCGTTCACGTTGCCGGGATCCACACTCTGCAGGCGATTCACCAGGACCCGTTCGACCGGGCACTGATCGCACAAGCTACCGTCGAAGACCTCGCGCTGGTGACTACGGACCGCGTGATCGGTGAGTATGCCGGCGAGCGTTTTACCGTGGTGCAATAGGCCGGAAACAGGCCCTTCTCCGCTACGATTCGATTACAAACCCCCGTTTAATTCCCAGCCCGCAATTTCCGCTTGCTACATTCCCCTATTCGAAGGACACTGAAAGCTTAATAAGGAGAACGCCGAGTTGGAAAGAAATGGCCGCAAGGGCTCCCTCGTCATGGAGCCGACCGAACGCTGGACCCCGCAAGTCGCCAGCGAGTTTTATGATGTGGCCAGTTGGGGCAAGGGCTACTTCTCGGTCGGCGATAACGGGCACGTCCACGTACACCCCGAAAAGGACCCCGCCCGCTCCATCGACCTCAAGGAACTGATCGACACGCTGCTGCTGCGCGGCATCAACCTCCCCATCCTCATCCGTTTCGCAGACATTCTGAAGCACCGGCTGGGTGAGATCCATTCGGCCTTCGCCACCGCCATCGCCGAGCACAAATACGGCGGCGGCTATTGCTGCGTCTACCCCATCAAAGTGAACCAGCAGCGGCAGGTGGTGGAAGAGGTCCTGGAATTCGGCAAACCCTACCGGTTCGGCCTGGAAGCCGGCTCCAAACCCGAGTTGATGGCCGTCATGGCCATGGCGGACAACGACACCCCCATCATCTGCAACGGATTCAAAGACGACGAGTACATCGAAATGGCCATGCTGGCCCAGAAGGTGGGCCGCCAGATCATCCCCGTGGTCGAGAAGTATACCGAGCTGCAGCTCATTCTGAAGTACAGCCAGCGCGTGGGCGTGCGCCCGTCCATCGGTCTCCGGGTCAAACTGGCCAGCCGCGGTTCGGGCCGGTGGAAGTCCTCGGGCGGGTACCGCTCCAAGTTCGGCCTCTCCGCCACCGAGGCCATGCGCGCCCTGCAGGAATTGAAGGCGCTCGGCATGGCCGACTGCATCAACCTGCTGCACTTTCACCTGGGCAGCCAGATCACCAACATCCGCCAGATCAAGGCCGCGGTGAACGAAGCCGTGCGCGTGTACGTCGATCTGGCGCGCGCCGGCGCCGGCCTGAAATTTCTGGACGTCGGCGGCGGCCTCGGTATCGACTACGACGGATCCCAGACCGATTTCGAATCCAGCGTCAACTATACCCTGCAGGAATACGCCAACGATATCATCTACCACGTGCAGAACGTCTGCGACGAAGTGGAGGTGCCGCACCCCACCATCATCACGGAGAGCGGACGCGCCATCGTGGCGTACCACAGCGTGCTGGTGT
This sequence comes from Candidatus Acidiferrales bacterium, assembly GCA_035570275.1. Lineage (GTDB taxonomy): Bacteria > Acidobacteriota > Terriglobia > Bryobacterales > Bryobacteraceae > DATMNI01. Next base: position 47,473 of record DATMNI010000270.1, read on the forward strand.
TCAACGTTTTGGGCGTGGCCGGCATGGGCGAGGCCGAGGTGCCGCCCGAGCTTCCGCCGGACGCCGAACAGCCGCTGATCGATCTGTCTGAAACCTACCGCGGCCTCACCGCCAAGAACCTGCTCGAAAGTTTCCACGACGCGCAGCAGGCGCTTGACCAGGCGCTCAACCTCTTTAGCCTCGGTTACCTTTCGCTGGAACAGAGATGCGTCGCCGAGAACATCTACTGGGGTATTTTGCGGAAAGTGCAGAGCCAGGCCCGCCAACTGGACTACTTCCCAGAGGAGCTCGAAGGCATCGACGCCATGCTGTCGGATACTTATTTCTGCAACTTCTCGCTGTTCCAGAGCATGCCCGACAGTTGGGCCATCAAACAGCTCTTCCCCATCATGCCGATCCACCGCCTGCGGGAAGAGCCCTCGCGCCCGGCGGTGCTTGGCGACATTACTTGCGATTCCGATGGCAAAGTGGACGCCTTCATCGACCGCCGCGACGTGAAGCGCACGCTGCACCTGCACCCCTTCGACAGCGACCAGTATTACCTTGGCGCGTTCCTGTTAGGCGCCTACCAGGAAATTCTGGGCGACCTGCACAACCTGTTCGGCGACACCAACGCCGTCCATGTGCGCCAGGGGCCCACTGGCGAAGTGATTCTGGATTCCGTAATCAAGGGCGATACCGTCCGCGAGGTGCTGAACTACGTCCAGTTCTCCTCCGATTCGCTGGTCACCAAGCTGCGCCGCGACGTGGAAACCGCCCTCCGCGAAGGCCGCCTCGGCTACGAAGAATCGGGCGCCCTGCTGCACTTTTACGAAGAAGGGCTCCACGGCTACACGTACCTCGAAGACCCGCACGAGGTGTAGCGGTAGCACAGGCTTCCTGCCTGTGTCTTGAGTTTGTATTCTGGGAGAAGGTGGGACAGACCATCGTCTTTCGTGGTCTGTCATGCCTCGCTAGACACTCGCCGGTGTATGAACGCGGGCCTGGATGGTGAGGCGGTTCGCCGCTTCAACCAACTCCACGCGTGCGTGGTCATGCCCAATCACGTCCACGCGAACTTCCAACGGCACACCGCAATGCCCACCATCATGCGATGGGTCAGAGAGAGAGAACCATGTTAAGGGTCAAGCGCGAGCTGGGTGACCGACGACACAACCCGATGTCCCACTTGGCCCGGCCAGAATGTAGAATCGAACCCTGTGAGGAAGGGTACAATCGGATATTTGGCGGTGCTGCACATTACCGAGGCCGAATTGGCGCGCGACGTCCCTGCTGTGCTGGAGATGATCCGGCAGGGCGCGGAAGTCATTGTGGATCGAAATGCGCAGCCCGTAGCCGTTATCAAATCTCCGCGGTTCCGGGGGAGGCCGATAGATGAATGCATCGCTATGGCAAAGGCGCACGGCTCTCACGCGACTTTAGACGATGAGTTCGCGAAAGACCTCGATGACATCATCGACAGCCATCGCGAGCCACTGAATCCGCCGGCATGGGATTAATTCTCGATTCCAGCGTAGCAATCACCGGTGAGCGCCAGCGTATGTCCGTCGAAGGTCTGCTGGCAGCCATCCGAGATTTCGTGGGCCCGAACGAAATCGCGCTATCAGTGGTCAGTGTGATGGAACTGGAACATGGGATCTGGCGAGCCCAAGAACCGGTGCGAGCGAGCCGGCGCCGACAGTTCCTGAACGATCTCATCGCCAGCGTTCCGGTCTATCCGATCACGACGGAACTTGCGCGCCAGGCAGGTCGCATTGATGCCGAGCGGCAATCCAAGGGAATTCGAATCGCTTTCCAGGATCTACTGACCGGAGTATCCGCCCTGGATCTCGACTACTCTGTTATGACCCACAATATCGGGCACTTCCAGATGATTCCGAATCTGGTGGTGAGACTGTTCTGAAGAGACCTTCTGTGCCATGCCGTGCCATGGCCAGCGTCGAAGTTCGCTGGCCCAACGGTGGTCGCGAGATCGTCGGCGATGTGGCCTGCCGATGGCTGCTGGTCACTAGGGAAGGCTTCGGGTGGCACGCACGGAGCGCTTCGCGCCGGGCCCGTAATTGTGCAAGCGCAGTCCAGCCGCGGCGGCGCTAACATTCTTTCTGTTCGGTCTTATCCCGTGCAGGGTCCACAATAACGCGGCTAACTAATCCTACGCCGGATGTTGCCGCAATCGTGCGCCCGCCTTGGCGCTGCGCATCGCCCGTTACTTGGCGATCCCCGCCTGGCTCAGCAGCCACGCGTACTCGAAGGCCGTATCGTGCAGCCGGTCATACCGCCCGCTGGCCCCGCCGTGGCCCGCCGGGTCCATCTTGATCTTGAGCAGCAGCGGATTGGAATCGGTCTTCAACGTGCGCAGCCGCGCTACGTACTTGGCCGGCTCCCAGTACATCACCTGGCTGTCGTTGAAGCTGGTGGTCACCAGCATGGCCGGGTATGCGCGCTTCTCCAGGTTGTCGTAAGGGCTGTACGTCTTCATGTAATCGTATGCGGCCTTCTCGTTGGGGTTGCCCCACTCCAGGTACTCGCCCACGGTCAGCGGCAGCGTGGCGTCCATCATGGTATTCATCACGTCGACAAACGGCACCGCGGCGTGCACCGCTTTGAAAAGGTCCGGCCTGAAATTGACCACCGCGCCCATCAGCAGGCCGCCGGCGCTACCGCCTTCAATCACCAGGCGGTCCTTGGAGGTCCACTTCTGCTGGATCAGGAATTCGGCGCAATCGATGAAGTCGAGGAACGTATTCTTCTTCTTCATGAGCATGCCGTCTTCGCGCCACTTTTCGCCCATCTCGTCGCCGCCGCGGATGTGTGCGATAGCGTAGGCCATACCGCGGTCCAGCAGGCTCACCTGGTTGCTGGAAAACGTGGGCGGCGTGCCAAACCCGTAGCTGCCGTAACCGTACAGGAAAAGCGCTCCCTTGCCGTCGCGCGCGAAGCCCTTCTTGTACACTATCGAAACCGGCACCTTGACCCCGTCGCGGGCGGTGGCCCAAAGGCGCTCGCTTTGGTACTGCTTCGGGTCGTACCCGCCCAACACTTCCTGCTGTTTTCGCAGCGTGGATTTGCCGGCGATCGCGTCGTAGTCGAAAACGCTCGAAGGCGTCAGCAGGCTCTGGTAGTTGTAGCGATAGGTGTGGGATTCGTAATCCGGCGTTCCGCCCGGGAAAACCGAATACACCGGTTCCGGGAACGCGATTTCCCGCCACGCGCCGGTTTTGAAATCGTGGATGCGCAGGTGGTCCAGGGCATCGCCTTTCTCCACCGATACGGCGAAGTCCTTGAACACGTCGATATCCTGAATGCGCACGTTGTCGCGGTGCGCCACGAACACCTTCCAGTTTTTCGGCGCCGGGTCGTTCACCGGTGCGGTCATCACGGCGAAATTGCGGCCGCTCTTGTTGGTCCGGATGTAGAACAGGCCTTCGCGATGGTCCAGGTAATAGCGGTGGCCCTTTTCGCGCGGCAGAAGTACGGCGAATTGGTCCGCCGGCCGGTCGGCGCGCAGGTAGCGCGCTTCGGAGGTATCCTTAGCCTCGCTTTGCAGGACGAGGTATTTCAGGTCGCGCGTCTTGTCGATCCCGATATCGTAGAGTTCGTCTTTATCGTTGTAAATCTCTTCGAACTTGCTTGTGCCCAGCACGTGGCGCCATAGCTTGTCACTGCGCTTGGTGACGGCGTCCTCAGTTACCAGAAACAGGGTCTTGTTGTCCGCGGCCCAGGCCAGCGAAGTGACGCGTTCGGTGGTATCGGGCAGGGTCTGTCCCGTGCGCAGATCCTTCACGCGCAGCGCGAACTGGCGGAAACCGCTGTAGTCGATGGTGTAGGCCACCAGGTTCTGGTCGTCGCTCACTACGAAGCCGCCCAGACCAACGAACTTCTTGTCCTTGCCCAGTTCGTTAATGTCCAGCAGCACCTCCTCGGGCGCCTCCATGGTCCTTTTGCGGCGGCACTGGATGGGGTACTGTTTGCCCTCCTCGGTGCGCGAATAGTACAGGTAGCCGCGGCGCGCCGTGGGCACCGAAAGGTCCGTCTGTTTGATGCGTCCCAGCATCTCTTTGTAGAGCGCGTCGCCGAACGGCTGCAGGTCCTTGGTCATGGCGGCGGTGTAGGCGTTTTCCGCTTCCAGGTACTGGGTGACTTTGGGATTGGACTTTTCGCGCAGCCAGAAATAGTCGTCGATCACGGTAGCTCCATGCCGCACCTCGCGATGTTCGGCGCGCGGCGCGGTTGGCGGTGTCTGTGAGGTAACCATCATGGCGGAGAACAGTCCGAGCAGGATCAAGTGGCGGAAAAGCATCATCCACAAGGCTACCGCTTTATGGGCCTTCGTGGGGCAGGTTGGCAGCCTGCGGCGGATTGTTAATCCGCCTGCGCGATGCGGCAGCGAGCCGTCGGCATTTGGGGTTCGCCCGCAAGATAGCGACAGGCGGATTGTTCACCCGCCCTGCGCCTGATAGTCAATCAGGTGCGGCGATGTTCGATCCCAGTTCTTATCGACCACGACGCGGAGCATTCTGATGGTCCGCCGCGTAGGACAGAATCGCCTTCACCTGCGCCAGCGGCAACCGGAAGTTGGCCGCGATGTCTGGTTCGTCGACGCCGGCTTCCCAATTTTCCACGATGTCATCGGCCGGCATACGATTGCCCTTCAGCACGGGGCGGCCGCGCTGCACGCCGGGAACAATATCGCAACCGCCGTTAGTTGTGCACCGTCAGGTACATCGCCTGCGGCACGGCGGTCCCGTTCTGCGTCACGTTGATCTGGTAATCGCCGTTCGCCAGACCGGGCGGCACCGTGATGTAGAACTCGTAGAGTCCGACGAAGCTGCCGGCCAGTCCGGAGTAAACCAGCGTCGCATTGGTCGATCCGAACGAAATAGTGACTGGGTTCGCAAGCGCATTGGTCTGCTGCACGATGACTCCGGGCAGGATCGACGGCGTCACATCGCCAAACCCGATGCCGTACGCGACAATCAGGTCTCCCGGCTTGGCCGGCCGGCTATTGAGGCCGAGCGCGGCCCCCGTACTAGTGTTCAACACATAAGCTCCGTCCGAGGCGAAGGTGGCCACCATGTATTGCGTCCCGCCGGCGGTATAGTTCGTCGGCGCCAGAATACCTGGAGCCAGCGGACGGCGCGCGAACGTGAGCGGCTGGCTGGTCGCCTTGCAGTTGGTCACCGTGATGGCGATACTGCCCGTGGCGGAATCTTCGGGCGCTTGCACGTTGAGCTGCGTTGCGGAGAGATACCAGACGTAGGCCGGCTTTCCGTTGATGCTCACGCTGATGCCATCAAGCGTCGTGGGAGCGTTGGCTCCATTGAAGTCGTTCGACGCCCACTGGCCGGGATTCGTGGCGGCCGTCAATCGCGGGTCGGCCGGGTCCGCCAGATTGGTGCCCTTGATCTCCAGCCATGAGCCGGATGCGAAATAGGAATATCCTCCGTAGGAGCCTGCCGAATCGACAGAAGTAATTACCGGTGGCGTGGTGTTGGTGCAGGTGTAAGTGGCCTGTCCGCCAGCTTGCGTGACGGTAAGCGAGACACCAGCGACAGAGATGGTCGCGTTCAAGGCGGCACCGGAGGTGTTGGGCGCAACGATGAGAGTGATGGTCGCGGGTCCCGTGCCCGAACTGGCGCCGGAAACAGTAATCCAGTTGGGTAGGTTGGAGATCGTCCACGAACAGGTTGCGGTGGTTTGGATAGCAACGGTGAAGCTGCCGCCCGAGGCGGGAGATTGCAAGGAGGTTGGAGTGAGAGAGTAGGTGCAGGAAAGAGTGGAGGGCGTGAGGAGACGGATGCGGTTGTTACCACTGTCGGCGAAGTACACGTTGCCGGCAGGGTCCACGGCGACCCCGTAGGGCTGGTCCAACAAGGCGCTGGTGGCCGGGCCGTTGTCGCCGCTGACTCCTTCGTTCCCGCTTCCAGCTATGGTGGTAATCACCCCGTTCGAGACCTTGCGAATCCGGGCGTTACTGAAGTCGGCGAAGTACAGGCTGCCAGCAGAATCCACGGCAAGGCTTCGGGGCAGGGCCATCTGGGCGCTTGCGGCTGGGCCGTTGTCGCCGCTGAAACCCAGGGTCCCGTTCCCCGCGACCGTCGTTATTACTCCGTTCGAGACCTTGCGGATGCGGTGGTTGTTTTCGTCGGCGATGTATAGGTTGCCAGCAAAGTCCACCGTGAGTCCTTCGGGCTGGTTCAACTGGGCACCGGTGGCCGGGCCGTCGTCGCCGCTGAAACCCGGTGTCCCGCTCCCCGCCACGGTGGTGATCACACCGCCCGAGACCTTACGGACGCGGTGGTTGCCTTGCTCGGCGATGTACAAGTTGCCGGCAGCGTCCACGGCGATGTCCGCGGGCTGGTTCAACTGAGCGGTGGTGGCTGGCCCATTGTCCCCGCTGAAGCCTGGCGTTCCATTCCCCGCCACAGTGGAGATCACCCCGTTCGCGACTTTGCGAATGCGGTTGTTACCGAAGTCAGCGGTGTACAGGTTGCCGCTAGAGTCCACGGCGACGCCATAAGGGGTATTCAATTGGGCACTGGTCGCCGGGCCGTTGTCGCCGCTGAAGCCAAACGTCCCGTTTCCCGCCAATGTGTCAATCACCCCGCCTGAGACCTTGCGGATGCGGCTGTTTTGCGAATCGCCGATGTACAGGTTGCCAGCAGAGTCCACGGCGACGCCTTGGGGCTGGTTCAACTGGCCACTGGTGGCCGGGCCGTTATCGCCCACTAAGCCACTTCCCGCCACAGTAGTGATCACTCCGTTCGAGACCTTGCGAACGCGGTGGTTAAGAAAGGTGTCGGCGAAATACAGGTTGCCGGCAACATCCACAGCGATGCCATAGGGCGGGCCCATTTGCGCGCTGGTGGCTGCACCGTTGTCGCCGCTGAAGCCTTGCGTTCCGTTCCCCACTGCAGTTGTGATTACGCCATTCGAGACTCTGCGGATGCGGCGGTTAGCCGTGTCGGCGATGTACAGGTTGCCTGAGGCGTCTATGGCGACGTTAGACGGGGAATTCAACCGGGCACTAATCGCGGGTCCGTTGTCGCCGGCGAAGCCTGCTGTTCCACTCCCTGCCACAGTAGTGATCACTCCGTTTGAGACCTTGCGGATGCGCTGGTTAGCCGTGTCGGTAATGTATAGGTTGCCGGATGTGTCCACGGCGATGCCACTCGGGGAATTCAACTGGGCACTGGTGGCCGCGCCGTTGTCGCCGCCAAAGCCTGCCGTCCCATTCCCCGCCACGGTGGTTATCACTCCGTTTTGCGACCTTGCGAATGCGGCTATTACCCGCGTCGGCGAAGTACAGATTGCCGACGGAATCCACGGCGACCCCTAACGGGTTACTCAGCTGTGCGCTAGTGGCTGGCCCGTCGTCGCCCAAACCAGACGTGCCTCCACCTGCCACAGTAGTAATCACGCCGTTTGCCACCTTGCGGATGCGGCCGTTGCCGTTGTCGGCCATGTACAGGTTGCCAGCAGGGTCCACGGCAACTCCTCGGGGCTGTCGCAGCTGGGCGCGGGTGGCTGGGCCGTTGTCGCCGCTGAAACCTGAAGTCCCGTCTCCCGCCACTACGGTTAGGACACCAGTTGTGGCGTCCAATCGCAGGACGACGTACCGTGAAGTATCCCCGATAAAGATATTGCCCGCCTTATCGACCCCAACAGAATATGGGGTGTACAGGCTTGCGGACGTTCCTGGAATGTTGTTCGGCGGTCCGCCACCGGCGAATGTCGAGATGGTGTAGGTTTGGCCGAATGTGATCGCCGGCATGGCCAGGCTGAGAAAAATAGCAGGCAGCGGACGCATTGATTTGCTTCACCTCTGAATTGCTGATCAAGTAGTATACCAACGCCCCTGACTCTAGTTCCGCCGATCCCGAAAAAGCCAGTCACGTCATCTAAAAATATTTTTACCGCCTTAAAATCAAACAGTTCCAGCCTTTCATACCTGCATCACTCAAAGACCGTCTGCTACAGTCGAATCGGAAGGAGTTGCCCACCGCGACTCTTTCAACGGTTGTCTTGCTGGCCAGCAAGCGTTGCACGTACGGTGGTACTGAACTTCCCGTAGGGCCTTAAAACCCGAACGGCTGTCTGACCACGGTACGGGGTCGGCGGGGAGCTCTTGGGTGGAAACCCGTAACACTGGGTGGTGTGCGGATAGCGGTTATCGCCGTCCCATCTGGCATCAGAGGAAATGCACTGAATCGGCAACGATATGTCCGCCATTCAGCGGGCCTAGATCATCGAAGGTGCTTTCCAAACCATTGGGCGGCCGACACGCACGGCGATAAGTCCGAGGGGACAACCCCAAAAGCCCGGCCGCCCGCAACGAATTCTGCATAATCTTTCGGCACAAGTGTCTCTATTTCCACGACACACCGCTTGCTAACGCGCGCGGCTCCGAAAGCACTTTTCAGAGCCGCGACCACGCCAAACAGAGCCGCGACTTGTCGCTCGACCGTCAGGGAGCGAACCGAACAGCCGTCGTGATAGACTGATATTCTTTTTCAAACCGCTCCCGGGTTGGAGGAATGGAGGGATCGTGCCAAGCCTTGATCGAGTTTGGGCGAATAGCCTGAATCGACGGAACGCTTTCCGGGCCATGGCAGGCTTTCTTGCCGGGTCGCCCTGGCTGCGGTCCCAGCTGCGTTCCCAGCAGGATCCGTTCCGCGATCACAGCCGCATTCCCGGCCTGAAGGAACTCGTCACGGCCTTCGACTTCGAGCCCGTGGCCTATGCCAAGGTTCCCCGCTACAACTACGACTACACGGCTTACGGTACGGATAGCGAGTTCACGCTGCGGCGCAACCGCGAGGCGTTTGACTGGGTGGAACTGATTCCGAATCGCGTCCTCGACGTTGGTCCGATCCAGACGGCAACCAAGATCCTTGGCACCCCGATGGACTACCCTATCTTCGTGTCACCCTCTGCCGGGCACAGCATGCTACACCCGGATGGCGAACTGGCG
>DATMNI010000271.1:0-5606 GCA_035570275.1 Candidatus Acidiferrales bacterium
GCATCTCTTCCAGCACCGCCTCTTTCATCCGTTCAAAACCGGCACCCTCAAATCCGCCGTGATACTCCAATATCCGCTGGCTCCCTACATTCGAAGTCATAATCACGATGGTGTTTTTGAAATCCACCGTGCGCCCCTGCCCGTCGGTCAGCCGGCCATCGTCCAGCACCTGCAGCATCACGTTGAACACGTCGTGGTGGGCCTTCTCGATCTCGTCAAACAGTACCACCGCGTACGGCCGCCGCCGCACCGTCTCCGTCAACTGTCCGCCTTCCTCGTAGCCCACATACCCCGGCGGCGCCCCAATCAGCCGCGCCACCGTGTGCTTCTCCTGGTACTCGGACATGTCGATCGGATCATGGAGTGTTCGTCATCGAACAGGAACTCGGCCAGCGCCCGCGCCAGTTCCGTCTTCCCCACGCCCGTCGGTCCCAGAAAGATGAAGCTTCCGATCGGCCGGTTCGGATCCTTCAATCCCGACCGCGCCCGAATCACCGCCTCGGCCACCGCCGTCACAGCCTCGTCCTGTCCCACCACACGCTGGTGCAACTCCTGTTCCAGGCTCAGTAGTTTTTGCATCTCACCTTCCAGCAGCTTGGTCACGGGAACACCGGTCCATCGGCTCACCACTTCCGCGATATCCTCCTCGTCCACCTCTTCCTTAATGAGCCGCGAGTGAGCCTGCTGCTTGCCAAACTTCTCGGTCTCCTCCGCCAGTTGCCGCTCCAACCCCGCCAGCTTTCCATACTTCAGCTCGGCCGCGCGGTTAAGGTCGTACTGCCGTTCCGCCTGCTCAATCTCCACCTTGGTCTGTTCCACTTGCTCACGGATGGCGCGCAGGCGCTGCACTGCGTCCTTCTCGGCCTGCCACCGTGCCGTGGTGGCGTCGAACCCCGCCTTGAGATCGGCCAGTTCCTTTTCCAGCTTCTTGAGCCGCTCTTTGGACGCCGCATCGGTCTCTTTGCGCAGAGCTTCCCGCTCGATCTCCAGTTGCATGATGCGCCGCCGCGATTCGTCCATCTCCGCCGGCATGGAATCGATTTCCGTCCGCAGCCGCGCCGCCGCTTCGTCCATCAGGTCGATGGCCTTGTCCGGCAGAAACCGATCCGTGATGTAACGGTTCGAAAACACCGCCGCCGCCACCAGCGCAGCATCCTTGATGCGCACTCCGTGATGCACTTCGTACCGATCTTTCAGCCCGCGCAGAATCGAAACCGTATCTTCCACCGATGGCTGGTCTACCTGTACCGGCTGGAAGCGCCGCGCCAGCGCCGCGTCTTTCTCGATGTACTTGCGGTACTCATCCAGCGTCGTGGCGCCGATGCAGTGCAACTCGCCGCGCGCCAGCATCGGCTTCAACAGATTTCCCGCATCCATCGACCCTTCGGCCTTGCCCGCCCCCACCACCGTGTGGAGTTCGTCGATGAACAGAACAATCTCGCCGGCCGCCTCCTGCACTTCCTTGAGCACCGCTTTGAGCCGCTCTTCGAATTCGCCCCGGAACTTCGCGCCCGCCACCAGCGCCCCCATATCCAGCGAGACGATCCGTTTGTTCTTGAGCCCTTCCGGAACGTCGCCGCGCACCACGCGCAGTGCCAGCCCTTCCACGATCGCCGTCTTTCCCACGCCCGGCTCACCGATCAGCACCGGGTTGTTCTTGGTGCGGCGCGAAAGCACCTGAATCACGCGCCGGATTTCCTCGTCGCGCCCAATCACGGGGTCCAGTTTCCCCTGCTCCGCCAGCTTAGTCAGGTCGCGCCCGTACTTTTCCAGCGCTTCGTAAGTCGCCTCGGGATTCTGCGTGGCCACCCGCTGGTTGCCGCGCACTTCGCGCAGCGCCTGCATCAGCCGCTCTTCGGTCAGGCCAAATTCCTTCAGCAGTTTGCCGGCGGCGCCGCGGTCATCCAGAGCCGCCAGCAGCACGTGCTCCACGGAAATGTAATCGTCCTTGAGCTTCTTGGCTTCGTCCTCGGCCTTGGTCAGGAGCCGGTTCAACCGTGAGGTAACATACACCTGGTCCGGCCCGCCCGTTGCCCCAGATACCTTTGGCAGCCGCTCCAGTTCGCTCTGCAGCCTCCGCTGCAGCGGTTCCGCGTTTACCGCGGCCTTGCCCAGAATGGACGCGGCCAGTCCACCCTCCTGCTCCAGCAGCGCCGTCAGCAGGTGCTCCACATCAATCTGCTGGTGCCCGTATCTGGTCGCGGTGCTTTGGGCCGACCGAATCGCCTCCTGCAATTTCTCGGTGAAACGATTGATGTCCATATCTCAGTACATACATGGATCGCTCACCCAAAAGCAAGGTCCATTTCGTCAACAGTCGAGACGACGCGAGCGGTGGCGACCAGGAGCAGTGGCGCGCTTCCACCGGCGTGTGCAGGCTTGCGGAAAAAGCACCCTACTGCAAAGCCTGGGCCGCGCAACCAAACTCGCTGACCGCCCGAGTGTTGGCCGAGGTTGCCAGCGAAGCCATTCCCATTTCCCCATAAAGCCGCGCCACGTTCCGGGAGGCCGCGCAGAACTGATTGTGAACCATGGGACAAGCAAGGTTCGGGCCGATCCCGCCTGCCGAACTGCGAATGGCGCAGCGTTGCGGGTCGTTCTGCCGGTATAGATTCAACAACTCCGATTCCAGCCGCGTGTAGCCGGGATCCACCAACAAACCCTCGATCAGGGCAATCGCCGCCTGTTGCGGATCTGTCATAGCGAGATACGCGGCCGAAAGTTCATCGAAAAGCTCCGGCGCCAACCGGATCCGGAGGCCGTATTCGAGCGCCTCCACCGCCTGGCGCGGCTGGGCAAGCCGCAGATACGTATCGCCCAATTCCAAGTACAACGGATACCAGCCCACAGGCGGCGCGGCCTTGCCCAGCCGTTGGTTCTCGCTGCGGATCTGCTCGGCTTCGCGGCGATCGATCCTCTGGCCCCGCAACAACACATCCAGGGATTTCTGGTACCACTGCCGGCTGAGCTGACTAGCCAGGAAGTCGCCCTTGCCGCGATAGAGGAAGCCGGCTATTGCGTAGGGCTGGGCCAGGCTTCGATCGTCGGGCAAGGGACCGAGAATGGCGAGCGCCCGATCCGCTTCCGCGACCGCCCGATCGATTCCCTGCCCTTTGGCGTCGACAACCGAGGTGGCGAGGTGAATCCGCACCTTGTAACTGTCCGGGGAAACGCGGGCCGCACTGGTCCAGAGACTCCGGTCGTCGAGCCAATCGAAATTGCGCGCGTAGGTGCGGGAGGCGAAAGCAATGACGATCAAGCCCACGGTAACCGGAACCACGTGGGGCAGCCGCGCTCGGAAATAGGGCCGGCCGGCGGCGGTGAAAATCCCCCAAACCAGGCAGCCGGCAAAGCCCAGCGACGGCAGATAGAGAAACCGCTCCGCCATGACGCTGCCGATGAGGAGCACCACATTTGCGGTCGGCGCCAGCGCGGCGAAGAAGAATGCGATGAAGAAGAAGAGCGGCTTGTGCCGCCGGCGCCAGAACGCCGCGACCGCGATTGCGCCGCCGCAGACGGCCAACGCCGCCGCAGCCTTCCAAACCTCCGGGCTATCGAATCGCCAGCTCACCAGCGGAATCTGGCTGTAGGAGTAATCGCAAGACAACTCGTCAGGCCACACCAACAGCCAAAGGTATTTTCCAATGACTCTCACGGCGGTGAACCGGCCGGTCCAAAACCCGGCGCCGGTCAGAGGATTGTCGGTGAACGGAACCCCCAGGGAAACCGCCGGCAGCGCCTGCGCCCGCAGATAGAAGTAAACCAGAAACGGCGGCATCAAGGCCGCGTACCCGGCGAGATGGTACCCGGCGAAATGCTTACGGAACGGGCTTCGTGCCAACCCAAAGTCGTAAATCGCCATCACCGCCACCAGCACGATGCCGCTTTCTTTCGAGAAAAGCGCGACTGTCGCCGCGCCCATCAGAGCCAACAGCCAGGCCAGCTTGCGCCTGCCCGATGCCTCCGCGGCTTTGCGGTGGCTGAGAAACCCGGCGAGCACCCCGAACGCCGCCAACAAGTCCGCACGGCCCACGATGTTGGTGACCGATTCGGTTAGGATCGGGTGCACCGCCCATACCGCGGCCAGTGCAAAGGCCGCGAGTTGCCGCTTCGCCCCCAACGCCTGAAACAGCAGCATTCCCAGCCAGTACGCCAGCGCCGCGTTGGCTGCATGGATGACCAGGTTCACCCAATGATATCCGGCAGGCTGGGCGCCATTGCCGAGGATCGCATAGTTAAACAGAAACGAGAGTGTAGTCAGAGGACGGAAGACCGTACTCTGATACGCATAGCTCTGTGTCAGGATCAGTTCGACATTCGCGGCAGTGGCCCGGTGAACGCGGGAGTCCTCCAGAATCACCCAGGCATTGTCGAACACGAAGCCCGATCGAAACCCATTGGAATACGCCAGCAGCACGAGGGCCCAGAGCGCCAGAACCGGCAACGCATATTGCCGGAGTCTTTCGGCCTGAGGACCTTCCGCGGCCGGTGGGATGGGTTGCGGGGAAGTTCGAGCCGGCGAGCGGTCTTCAAAACCACTCGGTCCATCATCATTCGGCGTTTCGGTTCTTCTCAACCCGAACTTCCGTTTTGACTTCCTGGCCACCATCAATCGTACAACCAACCGCGTCGCCGTGGTCTGGGCCGATCGAATCGCCTCCTGGCAATTTCTCCGTGAAACGGTTGATCACCATAGCTCACTACATAAATAGATCCTCACCCAAAACAAGGTTGCACGCCAAACCCTTTCCTGATTTCCTTCCACTACCCACCAAATCGGGCCGGCCAACCCGGCCCCCGCCTGCCTCTCGGGTAATATCCCCATTCGTGCCGTAGCGCCTGCATTATTTCCCTCGGCGGGCTGTTCCACGCTGCCAACGTTGGCGGCATTCGATGCTTTTCCCCAGGCTTCGAGCAGGCGGGATTCGCTTGTTCCAGCGACGTCGCGGGCCTGGTGATCGACCAGGAGCCTCAGTGCCGCAGGCCATTTTGGCCCGGAATTTTCTCAAACAAAGGAGTTAGGGTCGATTTATGTCGATTTTCAGGCCATTTTGTCCCGTTTTGGCACGAGCCTGATTCGGCGCCGGCGTCCTCAGGACCGGGCTGTTCTCCTATGAAGGATCTCGGGAACACTTGCAGTCTTCGGCTGTCCGCACAATGCCCACCGCGCCGATGCTGCAGGGCGATTTCTCGCAGCTCTTGAACGCCGCCGGCCAGTTGGTGACGATCTACGATCCGGCGACCACCAAGCAGCAGCCGGACGGCACCTATGTGCGCACGCCTTTCCCGGGCAACCGCATTCCGGCGACGCAGATAAATCCCATCGCGGCCAAGTTGGCGAGCTTTTACCCGGAGCCGATCGGACCCGGAGTCGGCCCGGCCAACCTGAACAATTAATCCGTGCTGGAAGCGCAGACGCAAACCTATACGGCCACGTTCGGCAAGATGGACATCAAGCCCTCGTCGCCAGTCCGATCATGCGGGAGGAGCGTCAAGAAAAACGTAAAGAGCTGCGATCTTTCCGTCTCGGACGATGATCACATCCTCACCCGTATAGGCGGGCACACCGCCGCGTGGGCCCGAGCCCCACTTTAGGCGACCGGAAT
>DATMNI010000272.1:0-9440 GCA_035570275.1 Candidatus Acidiferrales bacterium
GGCAGCCGTGCAACTGCCTGTGAATGCCTGCGGCAATACGTTTTCAGGAGAGCCGGATGTCGGGAAATCCGCTTGTCCGGTTCGACGAGGGGAGAGTGGGTCGCACCGCAAGTTGTCGCCCTCTCTCCTACTCTACCGTGAGAGTCTTTCTCCGCGCCGCTTTCCCTGAAAGGCCCCGCCCCCTCGCGGCATTCCTAATCGACAGTTAGCCGCTGGGGAACAATCGGACAACGCTTGCAGTCCAATTCCTTAGTGGCCATGGCAGGCGGAATGCCTGTTACTGGCCTGGGCCGGGGACTTCTCCTGTCCGGCCAACGTCTTTCAGGAGTTGTTGAGCATCCTGAGGGATACGCTGTGGTTGCACATTCACGGAGGCGTACTTTGAAATTCAGATCCCGCTTCTTCCTCGCGGCCGCCCTGCTGGCCCTCGCCTGCATCGCGATCTTGAGACCGTTCCCGAACTCGCAGGCCGCCGGCCTCGAATCGCCTGCCGCCACTTACTCGCATGGCAGCCTGCACGTAACTATTCCTTACCAGGCGCCTCACGCGGGCGCGGGACAACTGACCGTCGAAGTCCTCGACCCTGAAGATCACGCGGTGGCCCGCACGGAACGCCGCGTCGATGTCGCAGGCGATGGCTCCTGGCACCCCGATCTCCAACTGGCGAAGCCACTCGCTGTCGAGGACCTGGCGTGGCATCGCGTGCGCTATCGCTTCACCTACGCCGGCGAAAAGGAAGCCGCCCTGCACGGCGCCGAAACCATCTCTCAGATCCTGCGCATGCCCGTGATCCACATCCTGGGCCAACAATCGTACCTGGCTGGCGGCGAGGCAGCGGTGCGCGTCATCGTCACCGATTCCCGGAACGAACCCATCACCGGCTTAAGTTCCTTGCAGATCGAGTTGACGCCGGGCAGCCAGAAACCCCGCGTCCTGTTCACCGGCCGCCTGAACCGGCGCGGCACCACCGAGGCGCAGTTCCGGTTTCCCGCCGGTCTGGTGGGAAGGTACCCGTTGCACTATGTAGTGGACACCCCCATCGGCTCCACCGAGTTCACGCAACCGGTGCGCCTGGAAGACAAGGCATCGATTCTGCTCACTACCGAAAAGCCGATCTACCAGCCGGGCCAGACCATCCACGTGCGCGCGCTGGCGCTGGACCGCGCCGATCATGCCGCGTCGGCCGATCGCAAGCTCACGTTCGAAGTGGAGGACTCGCGCGGCAACAAAGTCTTCAAGAAAGTGACCCAGACCGACCAGTTTGGAGTAGCGTCGGCCGAATTCGGTCTGGCCGATGAAGTCAACCTGGGCGCCTACCACCTGCGCGCCTTGATGGACGGGTCCCCGAAGCCCGCCGAGATCGCCCTCAACATCGAACGCTACGTGCTTCCTAAATTCAAAGTAGCCCTGGAGTTCACGGGCAAGAACAACCAGGCGTCGCACGGCTACCGCCCCGGCGACCACGTCACGGGAACCGTCCGCTCCAATTACTTCTTCGGCAAACCGGTGGATGGCGCCGAGATTTCGGTCAAAGCCTTAGGCATGGATGTCGCGCAGTTTGACCTCACGCCCGTTCATGGCAAGACCGACGCGGACGGCGCCTGGCACTTCGACCTCCCACTGCCCACCTACTTCGCCGGCCGCCCGCTCAGCCAGGGCGCCGCCCGCGTGCTGATCGAGGCCACGGTGAAGGATGCCGCCGGTCATTCCGAAACCCGCGGGGAAGGCATCACCGTCAGCGAATCGCCTCTGATCGTCACTGCGGTCCCCGAGGGCGGTACCCTGATTCCCAATCTCGAAAACCAGATCTTCGTCCTCACCTCATACGCCGATGGCAAGCCGGCCGGCGCAGATGTTACGGTCCGTGCCGCCGGCAACGCCGACCAGCATGTCACCACCGACTCGGGCGGTGTCGGCGTAGTTCGCATCCAGGCAGGCGCCGGCGCCGGGAACCTGCAGATCGAGGCAGCGGACAAGGAAGGAAACCGCGCGTCGAATACCGTGCAACTCCGCCCGCGCGATGGCTCCGACCAGATTCTGCTGCGCACCGAACGCGCCGTCTATCGTGCCGGAGATCGCATTCCCCTGCGCGTCTTTTCCACCAGGAACCGCGGCACCGCGTATGTGGATATTGTCAAGGAAGGCCAAACCGTGCTGACGCGCGACCTGGATATCGTCAACGGCCAGGCCGAACTCACCCTCACCGCCACGCCGGATCTGGCGGGCACGCTGGATTGCAACGCCTACCTCTTCGGCAGCGATGCGCGCGCCGTTGGCGATCATCGACTGGTCTTCGTGCAACCGGCTGACGAGTTGAAAATCGAAACTACATCCGACGCTCCGGTCTACAAGCCCGGCGACGACGCGCGCATCCATTTCCGCGTCACCAATACCCGCGGCGAAGGCGTGCAGGCCGCGCTCGGCGTGCAGGTGGTGGATGAGGCCGTCTTCGCGCTGGCCGAAAAGCAACCCGGCTTCGCCAAGGTCTTTTTCTACCTGGAGCAGGAGGCGCTGAAGCCGAGGTATGAGATCCATTCCATCGGCATGCCGGATATCGTGGAGCCTGTTCCCCTTGCCCGGGCCGAGCAGCGCGACCGGGCCGCCCGCGCCTTGTTCGCGGCCACGGAGATGGTGAACACCAACAAGTTCGAGACCGAGTTTGGCCGGTCCGTGCCGCAAGCGAAGTACGGGGAATACTACGTGCGCTACCAGAAGCGCTTCCAGGCTCAGGTGGGCGAACTAGCGGCAAAGCTGAGCCGCGCGTACGCCCAAAGCCCCACGGGCGGCGACCTGACGAAAGTGTGGACCAAGCTAGTGGATTCCGGTGCGCCGGAGGTTCGCGATGCCTGGGACAACACCTTTCGGGTGGAACGCCTAAGTGGGTTTCCGGAAGTCTACTATCGCATCAGTAGTGAAAGCCCGAACGGCCACCGATTCGGCACGATGGCGTACTTGGAGCTACGTAGCGGCAAGGTCGGCGA
This sequence comes from Candidatus Acidiferrales bacterium, assembly GCA_035570275.1. Taxonomy (GTDB): domain Bacteria; phylum Acidobacteriota; class Terriglobia; order Bryobacterales; family Bryobacteraceae; genus DATMNI01. Next base: position 2,982 of record DATMNI010000272.1, read on the forward strand.
CCCTTCGACCCGGCGCACCAGTAGCATCGAACTTTCCATGGAGCACGACCGTGGGCCGTTCAACGGTCTCGCGGAGATCGACGGGTCCGTCCTTGACCCAACGGGAGCGGTGGTGCCCGGAGCCGGCATCGCGGTGCTCGAAGTTGCGACCGGAAAGACGCGCCAGGCGACGGCCAATGCCAGCGGACTGTTCACCGTGTCCGGGGTTCCAGAGGGTGATTACGAGGTCCGGATCGAGTCGCCGGGCTTCCGGACGGCTTCCCGCAGACTGACGCTCAAGGTGCGCGACCGTGCCGTGCTCTCCGCAACTCTGGCGGTGGGCGATGTGAGCGAATCGGTCGTAGTCGGCATTATCCCGCGCCAATTTGACGCCGGCCGCCTCGCGGTGGGCACCGGCGGCGGTGGCCGCGCCGTCTTCGCCGCCATGGCCGGGAATGCCCAAGGCCAGCAGGGCATGCAAATGGGAGTTGTCGGCGGCGTCCCCGGCGGTGTCGCTGGTGGCGTGCTCGGCGGCATCATTGGCAGCGTACCTTCCGCGGCCCCACCGCCTCCGCCCCCAATGGCCGAGGCCGAACTGGCGGTGCGCGACAGCATAACCTTCCGCAAGGAGATCGCGGCCCCTTCCGCGCCCCGCGTGCGCTCCTACTTCCCCGAAGCCCTCTACATCAACCCCGAGATCATCACCGACCACGAGGGCCGCGCCACCATTGCCATCCCCATGGCCGATTCCATCACCACCTGGCGCATGGCCATGCTGGCTTCCACAACGCACGGCGCGCTCGGCAGCGGCACGGGGAGCATCAAAGTCTTTCAGGATTTCTTCACCGATCTCGATATGCCCGTCACCCTCACGCAGGGCGACCGCGTCTCCATCCCGGTGGCCGTCTACAACTACGCGGCCGCTCGCGGCAACGTCAGCCTGCGGTTGCAAGCCGACGATTGGTTCACCCTGGTGGAGGATGTCGCGGACAAGACCCTGGCCGTCGACCCCGGCCGCGTGGGCGGCTCGCAGTACACGATCGAAGCCCGGCGCATCGGCAAATTCAAACTCACGCTCTCCGCGCGCATGACCGGCCCGGGCACCCGGGTAGACACCAACCGCGCCGACATCGTGGTCCGCGAAATCGAAGTCATTCCCAACGGCCGCGAGCAGACCCAGGTTTTCAACGGCCGGCTCGAAACCGCCGTCAATCACGAGCTGAAGTTTCCCGCCGCTACTATCCCCGAATCCGGCAAGATCCTGGTGCGGCTCTACCCCGGCCCGCTCAGCCAGGTCATCGAAGGCATGGACGCCATTCTGCGCATGCCCGGCGGCTGCTTTGAGCAGACTTCCTCCAGCACGTACCCCAACGTGCTGGCGCTCGACTACATGAAGCGCACCAAGAAGTTGACTCCGGAAGTCCACGCCAAGGCCGAGGGCTTCATCGCCAACGGTTACCAGCGCCTGCTGACCTTCGAAGTGCCCGGCGGCGGCTTCTCCTGGTTCGGCCAGGCGCCCGCCAACAAAATCCTCACGGCGTACGGTCTGATGGAGTTCTTCGACATGTCGCAGGTTCACGACGTGGACCAGAAGGTGATCCAGCGCACCCAGCAGTGGCTGGCGGCTCAACAACAGCCCGATGGAAGCTGGAAGCCCGACACGAACTTCATCAACGAAGGCGCTACTAACCGGTTTAATTCCGACGCGCTGCGCATCACGGCCTACATCGCCTGGTCGCTCGAAAATACCGGCTACCGTGGACCCGCGGTCGAAAAGGCCAGGCGATTCGTCGAGCAGCACCTTGCCAACGCCGGGGCCAACGCCAGGCCCGATGCTTACACGCTGGCCGTGGTAGCCAACTTCGCCGCCGACTACAGCACGGCTGCTCAAAACCAAGACCGCGCCTTCATGCGCCAGGCCACGCAACTGCTGCTGGACGCCCGCACCGAAAAGGACGAGCAAGTCTGGTGGACCTCGCAGGAGACCGGCGTCTATGCCACCGGCGAAAGCGCCGCTGTGGAGACCACCGGGCTCGCCGTGCAGGCGCTGCTCAAATCGGGCGAGGCCGCGGTCACTGCCGGCAAGGCCCTCACCTATATCGCCTCCAAGAAGGGCGCTTCGGGCGCCTGGGGCAACACGCAAGCCACCATCATGGCATTGCGCGCCGTGCTGCTTTCCACCGAAAAAGGCGCGGCCGACGTTCGCGGCGCCGTGGAGATCACGCTCAACGGCAAGCCCGCCGGCACGCTCACGCTGACGCCGGACAACAACGATCTGCTCCACCAGTTCGCGCTCAAGGATGTGGCTGCGACGGGCGTCAACACCGTGGAACTGCGTTTCACCGGCAAGGGCGGCCTGGCCTACCAGGTAGTGGGCCGCTACTTCGTACCGTGGGATCAGAAGCCGGCCAGCGAACTGCTCTCGATCGACGTCGCCTACGACCGCACGCGCCTGTCGCAGGATGACATCGCCACCGCCACCGCCACCGTCAGGAACAACCTGACGAAGACCGCGAACATGGTGATGGTCGACCTGGGCATTCCGCCCGGCTTTGACCTGCTCAGTGAAGATCTGCAGACCTTCCAGGAGCAGACCGCGGGCCGCAAAGGCGGGCGTCTGGAAAAGTTCAGCCTCACGGCCACGCAGGCGATTCTCTATTTCGACGCCATCGCCCCCGGCGGCGCCGTGAAGCTTAGTTTCCGCCTGCGCGCCAAGTACCCCATCCGTGCCCGCACCTTCCAATCGCGGGTCTACGAATATTACGACCCCGACGTCAATTCCGTCGCGCGCCCCGTTCAGTTGGAAGTTCGCAGGAAGTAGCCCCTGCTGCTTTTGTGGGGCAGGTTGTGTTGCCAACCTGCCCCACAGGGATTTGTGAATGGTTCACAATGGTAGATGCACGGAGGGTTGACTTGGTAGTCCATCTGTTCCTCGTTCTCGCCACGGCTTCGTTATCCTTCGCCGCTGGTAAGCCGATCGATTTCGACCGCGACGTTAGGCCCATCCTGTCGGACCGCTGCTTCGCATGTCATGGCCCGGACGACCGACCCCGCATGGCCAATTTACGGCTCGATACCCAGGACGGTCTCTTCGCTGACCGCGGCAGCTACAAGGTGGTGGCGCCCGGCGACCTGGCCAAAAGCCGCCTGCTGTTCCGCATCAGCGCCGCCAACCCGGCCGCCCGCATGCCGCCGCCCCAAGCCGGTCCGGGTCTCACCGAAACCCAGATCGCTACCATTCGCCAATGGATTGAGCAGGGCGCGAAGTGGGAACGCCATTGGGCTTTCGTGCCCCCTCAGCGCCCAGCGCTGCCCCCCGTGGGCACCGGGAAATGGGCGCGCAACCCTATCGACCGTTTCGTGCTGGCGCGGCTCGAGCACGAAGGGTTGAAGCCTTCGGCCGAGGCCGACCGCGCCACCCTGCTGCGCCGGCTCAGCTTCGACCTGACTGGCCTGCCGCCCACCACCGCCGAGTTGGACGCCTTCCTTGCCGACAAGTCCGCCGATGCCTACGAAAAGCAGGTCGATCGCCTTCTCGCCTTGCCCCAGTACGGCGAGCGCATGGCCACGCAATGGCTCGACCTGGCGCGCTACGCCGATACCCACGGCTACCACATCGACTCCCAGCGCGATATGTGGAAATGGCGCGATTGGGTGATCGACGCTTTCAATCGCAATATGCCCTTCGATCGTTTCGGCATCGAACAACTGGCGGGCGACCTGCTGCCCAACGCCACCGCGCAGCAGAAACTGGCCAGCGGCTTTAACCGCAACCACATGATCAACTACGAAGGCGGCGCCATCCCCGAAGAGTATCAGGTGGAGTACGTGGCCGACCGCGTGGATACCACCGCCAACGTCTTCATGGGCCTGACCCTGGGTTGCGCGCGCTGTCACGACCACAAGTACGATCCGATCCTGCAGAAGGATTACTATCGCTTCTTCGCCTTCTTCAACACCATCGCCGAGAAGGGACTCGATGGCAAGAACGGCAATGCCGCCCCGACGCTGGAGATGCCCACGGCTGAGCAGGCCAGCCAGACCGCGTGGTTGCAGCAGGCCATCGCCGAGCATGAGGCCGTCTTGTTTAATAAAGACGCGCCCGATAAGGAAATCCAGCTTCTGCTCACTGCCTGGCAGAAGACGCGCCTGGCAACCCTCCCCGAGGCTCCGCTCAATGGCCTGCTGGCCCACTATGCATTGGATGGCAATCTTGCCGACTCCGCCGGTGCCGATGCCAACCACCATGACGCGCGCACCATCAAGGGCGTCACCCCATTCGTAGCCGGGCGCCCCGGCAAGTCGGCGGCATTCAACGGCGAAGCCCACGTCGAATTCCCGGTCGAATTCCCCGCGTCTCAGGCCCCGCATTTTGCCGTTGCCTTTTGGATGCGCAGCGGCGCCATGCCCGAAATGACCGTGCTCGAAGGCGGACCTGGTTTGAATGGCACCGGGTTCGATATCGGCGTCGAAGAATCGCATCCGCAGCCCGACTTCAAGCGCGGCTCGCCGCTCTATGTGGAATACCAGGGCCGCCGATGGCACAGCTCTGCGATCGTATTCGGCGGTCAATGGCACCATGTGGTGCTGAACTTCGACGCGGGCCAACCGGCGCTGCTGCTGGATGGAGTGGCCGTAGCACTGGAGGCAACAGTCGCGACCCAGAGGGTCGCGACCACTCGGAGGGTCACTATCACTGGGCCGCTGGCCATCGGCGATCCGCACAACGGCAAGCCCTTCAAAGGCGACATCGGCGGCCTCCGAATTTACAGCCGCGCGCTGACGCAGATCGAAGCCGAAACCCTGGCCCTGCACGAGCCCATCCGCTTCATCCTGGCGCAGGAGGAAAGCCAGCGCACCCGGGAACAGAAGCAGCGTCTGCAGGATTACTTCCTCACCAATGATGCGCCGGCGGATCTGCGCCGGGTCTACGCCGAACTGAATGCGCTCAAAGCGCAGCAAGCCGAGCTGAGGAAGGAAATCGCCAGCGTTCAGGTGATGGCGGAGATGGCCAGGCCGCGCGAGACTTTTGTGCTGGCACGCGGCGATTACCGCAACCACGGCGACAAGGTCACTCCGGGCGTTCCGTCCTTCCTGCCGCCGCTGCCCAAGGTTGCTGGAAACGTCGCGCCCCCCAACCGGCTCGACCTGGCCGAATGGCTCTTCAGCCCGCAGCATCCACTCACCGCGCGCGTGGCCGTCAATCGCTACTGGCAACTTTATTTCGGAATCGGGCTGGTCAAGACCGCCGAGGATTTTGGATCGCAGGGCGATGCCCCCGTCCAGCGCGAGTTGCTGGACTGGCTGGCCACGGAGTTCCAGACCCACTGGGACATCAAAGCACTGCAGCGCCTGATTGTGACCTCGGCCACCTACCGGCAGGCGTCCCAGGTCAGCGCTCCGCTCCTGGAGAAAGATCCGGAGAACCGCCTGCTTGCCCGCGGACCGCGCTTCCGGCTGGGCGCCGAAATGGTGCGCGACAACGCCCTCGCCGCCAGCCGTCTGCTGCAGAAAAACATCGGCGGCCCGAGCGTGTTTCCTTACCAGCCGCCGGGGCTCTGGGAGGAACTGTCGCGCGGCGAAACCTTCACCGCGCAGGAGTATCACGAGAGCGCCGGCGCCGGCCTTTACCGCCGCAGCATGTACACCTTCTGGAAGCGCACCGTTCCACCCGCCGCGCTCACCACCTTTGACGCGCCCGACCGCGAAAAGTGCACCTCGCGCCGCCTCATCACCAACACCCCGCTGCAAGCCCTGGTGCTGCTCAACGACCCCACTTATGTAGAAGCCTCGCGCGCCCTGGCGCAACGCAGCATTCTTGAGGCCGGCCCCGACGCCGCCAACGCTGCGCAGGCGCGCATCCGCTGGCTTTTCCGCGAAGCCACCGGCCGGCGGCCCACGCAGGCCGAAACGCGCGTGCTGCTGGAACTCGCACTGCGCCGCCTGGAGCACTACAAGAAACAGCCCGCTGAGGCCGCCAAACTGATCGCCATCGGGGCCTCCAAGCCCGGCAACGTGGAAGCCACCGAACTGGCCGCGTGGACCATGGTGGCCAGCACCATCCTCAACCTGGACGAGACCGTCACCAAGGAATAAAACCCCGAGGAATAAAACATGGACATCACACGGCGGCATTTCTTCTCGCGGACCAGCACCGGAATCGGTATCGCCGCGCTCGGCTCGCTGCTCGACCAGGATGGGTTCAGCGCCGCCATTGAGACCACCAAAACCGGCGGCCTCCCGGGCCTGCCGCACTTCCCGCCCACGGCCAAGCGCGTGGTGTTCCTGCACCAATCGGGCGGCCCCTCGCAGATGGACCTGCTCGACTACAAACCTACCCTCGAAAAGTACGCCGGCACGGAACTGCCCGGCAGCATTCGCATGGGCCAGCGCATCACCGGCATGACGTCGGGGCAAAGCACCTTTCCCGTGGCGCGGTCCCTTTTCAAGTTCCAGCAGTACGGCCAGTCGCGCACCTGG
>DATMNI010000273.1:0-49463 GCA_035570275.1 Candidatus Acidiferrales bacterium
GGCAGCCGTGCAACTGCCTGTGAATGCCTGCGGCAATACGTTTTCAGGAGAGCCGGATGTCGGGAAATCCGCTTGTCCGGTTCGACGAGGGGAGAGTGGGTCGCACCGCAAGTTGTCGCCCTCTCTCCTACTCTACCGTGAAATCTTGCTTTTTGAATCCCACGCTGCAAGCGATTCCCCTTACGCCAGACGCAAATTGTCCTTCTTTTAGCCGGTCAACCAGTTTATTGTTTGACTCGGCCTGACTTTCCAAGGCGTGATTCCTCTTCGCCCACGGCGTAAGTGCTATGCGTTCGGCTTCCCCCGATTCTTGCGCATCGAATCGCCGCGCATCTCCATGCGGTGGGAATTGTGCACGAGCCGGTCTGGAATGCCATCGGCCAGGGCTATATATCCCAGGGCCTATACATCCCATGGCCGCCGGCACTCCGGGTTCACAATCAGGTGCAGTTGTTATCTGCACGGGTGAGCATTCAGATTCTCGTGTTACCTGCCGTTCGTCCGCTCGATCAACCTCGCCCAGGCCATCGAGAGATCCGGCACTGCACGTCTTGGGTTGGCTGCGGATCGGGACCACAACGGCAAGCCGGTCCCGGACTTTACCCAGCTCTTCCGCGCCACTTTTTCGGCCCTTTCTGCGCGCTTCCGCACCCCTCGTGGGCGCTTCCCCCGCCACCGGCTCCGAACCTCGACGGGGCATTCATTGACGGCATTATGTGCTGTTCTGCAGGTCAGGGTTTGGCGAAAAAACTCAAGGCCGCCCCTTCCAAGCCGATATGGGAACTAGAGACATTCAGACAAATATGCCATCCAGGTTCTTATGCTCGCAATAATCGGTATCGTCGTAGTGTTCGTGGCAGTGTTGGGCGGGTTTCTGCTGGAACGCGGCAATCCTTACGTCCTGATGCAGCCGGCTGAGTTGCTGATCGTCGGGGGCGCCGCGGTGGGAATCGTCATAGTGGCCAATCCGCCTGCCGTCATCCGCAAGATGTGGCACGGGGCCGTCTCGGTGTTCCGGCCACCGGCGCATACGCCCAAGTCGTTCCTGCGGAACCTGCGCATGCTTTACGAAGTGTTCGTCTACGTGCAGCGCGCCGGCATCAAGGAGTTGGAGAACCATATCGAGGATCCGGGGGCAAGCGCGATCTTCGCCAATCATCCGGAATTCCTGGCGGACCGGCCGACGCGGGAGTTCGTATGCGACACCTTGCGCATGCTGGTAATCGGCGCCACCACGCCGCACGAACTCGATCAGCTCATGGACTTGGATATCGAGGTCCAACGGAGCGGCCGGCAGCATTCGGTGAGCGCGTTGAGCGCCGTTGCCGACGCGCTTCCGGGCCTGGGCATTGTGGCGGCGGTGCTGGGAGTGGTCATCACTATGGGGGCCATCGGCGGGTCGCCCGAAACGGTGGGGCAGAAGGTCGCGGCCGCGCTGGTGGGCACGTTTCTCGGGATCCTGCTGTGCTACGGCGTGGTGGGGCCGGTGGCGGCACGGCTGGAGTACCTGGGAGAGACCGACGCGCAATTTCAACACGTGCTGCGGATCGCGATCGTGTCATTTGCGCGGGGAGCGTCGCCAATCCTGGCCGTGGAATATGCGCGCCGGTCAATCCCGGTGGAACTTCGGCCGTCCTTTCTCGATATGGAGATCGTGATCAAGAAGGAAGCCAAGATTCTCGCCGCACCCAAGCCGAATCTACCGAACGTACCGAATCTACCGAACACACAGGGGGCCCCGCATGCCGACGCTCAGCCTGCCTGACGATGCGGGGCCGGCCCGGGTATCGACCCGGCGGATGCAGCCACGCAAACACGGCGGCGCCTGGAAAGTGGCTTACGCGGATTTTGTTACGGCCATGATGGCTTTGTTCATCGTGCTTTGGCTGATGAACAGCAGCGACAAGGTGAAGGCATCGGTCCACGGCTATTTTCTCGACCCGAAGGGCTATACCCGAACCTTGGGTGCGGGGCCGGCCAATTCGGGCGAAGGGCTCAAGATGGACCGGCGGAGTCTCCCCGATCTGCAAAAGCAGATTGAGCAGGCGATGCGCAAGATGCCGGAGTTTGAGAAGATCAAAGGTAATGTTTTGACCAGTGTCACGGGAGACGGGCTGCGCATCGATCTGGTGGAGAACGACCAAGGCATGTTCTTCGTGACCGGGAACGCCGCGCCAACCGCCGCGGGGCAGCGTTTGCTGGAGACCCTGGGCCGGGAGCTGGGGCGAATGCCGAACCCGATTGTGGTGGAAGGTCACACGGATGCCAGGCCGTTTCGCAACACCTCGAATGCCTACGGCAACTGGGAACTGGGCGCGGACCGGGCCAACGCCGCCCGGCGGTTGTTGAACGTCTACGGAGTGAGGCGGGAGCAGGTGAAGGAAGTGCGGGGGTTCGCGGATCAAAAACTATTCAACGCACAGGACCCTTTCGATCCCAGGAACCGGAGGGTGTCGGTGGTGGTGAAGCTGGAGTAAAGAAGCTTTCAGCTATCAGCTATCAGCGTTCAGCTTGAACCTGGCGCACGCGCCGGGCTCAGGGTTTAGCTGATAGCTGACCGCTGATAGCTGACCGCTTTTTTCACAGTTTAAACAGTTCCCGCAGCCGGCGAGTCTGCACGCGGCTTACCGGGACTTCGGTGTGTTTCTTATCGTCCATGCGAAGCTGGTAGCTGGATTTGAACCACGGCACCACTTCCTTGATCCGGTTGATGTTCACCAGGTAGGACCGGTGCACGCGCCAGAACATGTCGCGGTCCAGGTTGGCTTGCAGGTCCTCGATGGTCCGGTAGTTGGAGTGGCCCTCCACGTTGGTGGTCACCAGGGTGATCAGGCCATCGTCGATGGTGGCGTAAATCACATCGCTGGCGTCCACGATCAGGTATCGGTTGGCGGCTCGCACCATCAGCTTGGTCCGCGGCGTAGCCGTTGGGACCTTGAGCGCCGGGACGGGTTCAAGCGTGGCCTTACGATCCTGGATGGACCGGCGCGCGCGGTCGATGGTTTCGGCCAGCCGGCCCTTGTCGACCGGCTTGAGCAGGTAGTCCAGTGCCTCCAGCCGGAAGGCCTGCACGGCATACTGGTCGTAGGCGGTGACAAAGATGAAGTGCGGCAGCTCAATTCCCGTTTCGCGCAGCCGTCGCACCACTTCGAGGCCGTCCAGACCCGGCATATGCACATCCAGGAATACCAGTTCCGGCTCCCGTGTCTGGATTAGTTCCAGGGCTTCCAAGCCGTTGGAACCCCTTGCAATTACTTCCACTTCCGGGAAATCGTTCAGCAGGTAGGAGAGCTCGTCGCACGCCAGCGGTTCATCGTCAACGACAACTGTGGTGAGAGTGGCTGTCGCATGTTCCCGCATGGAGTTGGTATTATAACATTTCGGATTCGAAGGAGAATGCATTTGCCCAACAAAGACAACGTCCAAATTGCGCCTGCCGAGGGCAAGCTAGGAGTGCTCATACCGGGCATGGGCGCGGTGACGACGACGTTCATCGCGGGCCTCGAAGCCATCAAGCGCGGCCAAGGTAAACCCATTGGTTCCCTCACGCAACTGGCAACCATCCGGCTGGGAAAACGCACCGAGGGCCGTAGTCCGGCCATCAAGGATTTTGTTCCGCTGGCGGGAATCGAAGACATCGAAGTAGGCTGCTGGGACATTTTCGAAGACAATGCGTACGAAGCGGCGGTGAAGGCCGGTGTTCTGGATATGCCGCTGCTGGAACAGTTGAAGGAACCGCTTTCGGCTATCAAGCCGATGAAGGCGGTATTCGACCAGAACTTCGTGAAGCGCATCAATGGGCCGAATGTGATGACCGGCGGCTCCAAGATGAGCTACGCCGAGCGGGTAATGGACGACATCCGTCAATTCAAGCAGCGCACCGGGGTTTCCCGCATGACGATGATCTGGTGCGGCTCCACCGAGGTCTATCACGAGGCGGCGCCGGTGCACGCCACGCTCCAGGATTTCGAGTGCGGCCTGCAAAAGAGCGACCCGGAGATTTCGGCCAGCCAGATTTACGCCTATGCGGCGCTGAAAATGGGCATCCCGTACGCCAACGGCGCGCCGCACCTCACTACGGACATGCCGGCGTTGCTGGAACTGGCCCGCAATATGAACGTGCCGGTTTGCGGCAAGGACTACAAGAGCGGCCAGACGTTTATGAAGACCCTGATAGCGCCCGGGCTCAAGTCGCGGATGCTGGGTCTGAACGGCTGGTTTTCGACCAACATTCTGGGCAATCGCGATGGCGAGGTGCTGGACGAACCGGGCTCGTTCCGCTCCAAGGAAGTCAGCAAGTCGTCGGCGCTGGAGCACATTCTGCAAAAGGATTTGTATCCCGACTTGTACCGCGAGTTCTACCACAAAGTTCGAATTGAGTATTATCCGCCCCGGGGCGACGCCAAAGAGGGGTGGGACAACATCGATATTTTCGGGTGGCTGGGCTACCCGATGCAGATTAAGATCAATTTCCTATGCCGCGATTCCATTCTGGCCGCGCCGCTGGTTCTGGACCTGGTGCTGTTCCTGGATCTGGCGCAGCGCGCCGGCATGCGCGGGGTGCAGGAGTGGCTGTCGTTCTACTTTAAAGCACCCATGCACGCGGCCGAGGTTTACCCCGAGCACGACATCTTCATCCAGCTCATGAAACTGAAGAACACGCTGCGCTGGATGCGGGGCGAAGACCTGATTACGCACCTGGGCCTGGAATATTACGACTAGCCGCTGTATTGTGTGAAGACACGGATGTTTCGGGGCCGAAGGCCTGGTTCTTAGTCCGGGCAACCCCGGGGCCGCGTCTTAGTGTCTGGAGATCTATGAAAGTTTTGGTGATTGGGGGAACTCTATTCATCGGCAAGCTGCTGGTGGAAGAGTTGCTCAAGGGAGGGCACGACATTGCGGTGCTGCACCGCAGGCCGAAGCACGACCTGAGCAAGCGCGTCGAGAACTTGATGGCGGATCGCAACGATGCGGCGTCCTTGGGTGAAGCCTTGTCCGGCCGCCGGTTCGAAGTGGTATTCGACAATGTATACGACTGGGAGCGCGGCACCACGGCGGCGCAGGTGGAGGCCACGGTGCGCGCCTGCGGCAAGCGCGTTTCGCGCTACATCTTCATGTCGAGCGTGGCGGCCTATGGCGACGGCCTCAATCACAAAGAGAGCGACCCGCTGGCGCCGGACTATCATCCCGAACCGTACGTGAGCCACAAGGCCACCACGGAGAGGCTGTTGTTCCGCATGCACGCCCAAACCGGCTTCCCGCTGGTGACGTTCCGGCCGCCGTTCATCTACGGCGCCGGCAATCCGTTCTATCGGGAGCAGTTCTTCTGGGACCGCCTGCGCGCCGGCCGGCCCATCATCATCCCCGGCGACGGCCACCGCCTGATGCAGTTCACCTATGTGAACGACCTGGTGCAGGCCATGGTGCGGGCAATGGTGGATCCGAAGGCGGTGGGCGAGGCTTTCAACATTGGCGATCCGAAGCCGCTCACGCAGGTGGAGTTCGTGGAGAAACTGGCGAAGGCGGCCAACGTGGAGCCGACCCTGGTGCGGGTGCCGCGCGACGTCATCGCGCAAGCCGGCGGTAGCGCCATGCAGGAGCCCTACTACTTCGGCGAGTATTACGACGTGCCCCCCATCACCGAGAACATCGGCAAGGTGACGCGCATGTTGAAGATGAAGCTGACGCCATTCGATTTGGGCCTGAAGGACACCTACAAGTGGTACACGCGCAACCACAAGCCGCGGACCGCGGGCTTCGAGTTCGACGAGAAGGTGCTGGCGATGGCAAAGTCGGGGTCGGTAGTGGGGTAGGTGTCCGGCCGGCTCTGAGTGGATCAGGCCGGTTGCACCCGCGTCCGTCCGCTTACGGAAGTTCCAGACCAAAACTTGGAAGACTCGAAGGCGCTGCTGCGTCCTATCCGGGTGAGCATCGCCATGGATCGGTGGATGGATCTGCGGATGGACCTGCGGCAGGCGGTCCGCCAACTGCGCCAGTGCCCCGGGTTCGCGGCAGTGTCCATCCTCTCGCTGGCACTCGGCATCGGTGCGACCGCGAGCGTGTTTAGCGTTGTCTACGGTGCGCTGCTTGACCCTTATCCTTACCGCGGGTCCCGCCGCATGGTCCAGGTTCGCTTGCATGGCCAGTCAGGCCAGAGGAATTTCCTGCTTCTGTCGTCCCGCCAGTTCGCCGATTTCCAAAAGCTGGATGTGCTGGATGGCGCTGTTGCCATGGACAAGTGGGACATGGTCTCAACCGGCGATGCTTTGCCTGAGGCTGTTGGCACCGCGCACCTCTCCGCCGATGCGTTCGGTTACTTCGGCGTTCCGCCAATTCTAGGCCGGACCTTTTCGGATGCGGCCGGTTCGGGTGCGGCGGGCCCCGGCGAAGACCGTGAACACGTGGCAGTCCTGAGTTACGCATTCTGGCAGCGCCGGTATGGCGGGGGCGCCGGTGCGATCGGGAAGTTGCTGCAACTGGATCGTCGGAATTACACCATCATCGGCGTGGTTCCCCCGCGGTTCCGATGGGGCAATAGCGATGTGTACACACCACTGGCCGTGACCTCCGATCCCAACCGGATCTACATGGTGGACGCCCGGCTGAAAAACGGCGTGAGCTACCAAACGGCCGAGGCCGAAATGCAGCCATTGCTGGAGCAGTTCGCCCGGGAAACACCGGCCCACTTCCCGCTGGCCTTTCGGGTGCACGTCACCAGTTTGACGGGTGTGGTTGCCGGGCAGTTCAAAGGGACGCTGCTGCTTCTGTTCGCTGCCGTGGCGGTGCTGCTGGCTGTCGGCTGCGCCAACGTCTCCATTCTGCTGCTTGCGCGCGGCACGGGGCGGCTGCAAGAGTTTGCCGTGCGCGCGGCGTTGGGCGCGAGCCGCGGCCGGCTGCTGGGACAACTGTTCACGGAGTCCCTGCTGCTGGCGATGGCGGGCGGAGCGGCTGGAGTTCTGCTGGCGATGGCAGTGGTGAAGGCGATTGCGGTGTGGGTACCCAAGGGCACTTTCCCCCCGGAAGCTGTCATCCGCTTAAATGTACCGGTACTGGTATTCTGTACCGCTGTGGCCGTGATCGCCGGGATTGTATCCGGCACTTCGCCGGCTCTGCGTTTCTCGGTTCCTCAACTGAACGAACTCATCCGGGCCGCGGGGCAGCGGGCAACCGCGGGCACGCGGAGCAGGCGCACACACGCCATTCTGGTGGCTTCGCAAGTAGCGCTTACGCTGCTTCTGCTAACCGCTGCCGCGGGCGCCACGCACACTTTTGTCACGGTTTACCGCACCAGGCTGGGTTACGATCCGCACCATGTTCTAACCGCCAGCATCTCGCTGCCGGACGGCAATTACACAACGTACCAAGGCCGGGCGGCATTCTACAACCGAATTCACCAGCGCATCGCGGCATTGCCGGGCGTCAAGTCGGCGGCGGTTGCCCTCTCTTCGATTCCGCCGGCGGAGGACTTCCGCCAAGGTTTGGAGATCATGGGCCGCGCTCCCGAGAAGGGCCAATCCGTCGACGTTCAGGAAACTACCGGCGAGTACTTCGCCACGCTGGGTATTCCGCTGATCGAGGGACGGGTCTGGTCCGCGGCGGAAAACGGCCGAGCCGCTCGCGTGGCGGTCGTCAACCGGGAAATGGTGCGGCGCTTTTGGCCTGGTGGCACTTCTACAACAGCAACATCGCGGGCTCTTGGGCAACGGATCAGGCTACCCGAGTTCAAGGTATTTAATGCGTGGATTGTGGCGGCCAAGGGGAGTAACGACTGGTTAGAGATTATCGGTGTTGCGGGTGACACGCCCAACCGCGGATTGCGCGAGCCGGTGGCCGCGGCAGCGTACGTTCCGTACACGCTGCTGATGGGGGATTCCATGGACCTGGTGATCCGGACGGAAGCGGCGCCTTTGAGTCTGGTTCGCGCGGTTCGCGAACAGATCCATTCCGTGGACGCGGGCCAACCCGTTTCGAAGACACAAACAGGCGAAGATCTGCTGCGTGTCGAAGGGTGGGCGCGCGAACAATTCGTAGCCTCCCTGTTCCTGGTGTTCGCGGCCCTGTCTCTGACGCTGGCGGCCAGCGGGTTGTATTCCGTATTGTCCTACGCGACGGCCCAGCGCTCGCAGGAATTCGGCATTCGGGTGGCGCTGGGTGCGCCGGGTCGCCAGATCGTACAACTCGTCCTCACGTCCGCGGCGAAGACTGTCGGAGCGGGTTTAGTCATCGGCCTGGCGCTTACCGCCGCATTCGGACGCCTGATGGCGCGCTGGGCCGCGGGGGGCATTTACGACCCGGTCATGCTGGGCGCGGTCACGGTGCTGCTGTTTGGCGTCAGTAGCCTGGCCGCGTATTTGCCGGCGCGGCGCGCTGCCAGAGCCGATCCGATTCGAGTGTTGCGGTCTGAATAGGTTCCACCGCGGTCTCAGTAGGTTCCATCTGCCCCGCCGGCTTTCGGAAACTCAGACAAATTACAAGCTCGTGCCGGCTTGGTCGTTGAAGAAGTTGATGCCGCCAACCTGGTACACCACATCGATGGCCTGGTAAGTGGCAGATGTTCGGCTGCGCCATCGAAGAGCTATTGCAACATTCGTGGTATATAACAAGTAACCGATGTTACGCGATCCCAGCCTGATTCCTCTGTCCCAACAGCACCATAATGGGCTGGTGCTTTGCATCCTGACGCGACGCGCATTGGCGGAGGATGGGTCCCCGGAAAACGCGGCAAAGCAGGTGCGACGCGTCATCGACCGCTACGAGCTGGAATTGGCCAATCATTTCGAGATCGAAGAGCAAGTGCTCTTTCCGGAGTGCGGGCCGATGCCGATCATCTCCGAATTGGTGGGCGAGCATCGGGCCATGGAGGCTCTCATCGTCCGATTGCGCGCCGGGTCACTTTCCGGTGGACCAACGGCCGCGCTGCTGGAGGAGTTCTGCGCACTGCTATCCCAACACATCCGGCGCGAAGAGAACGAACTCTTCCAGCAGGTGCAGGCCGTCCTGCCGCGCGAAGTTCTGGATCGCCTGGGCGGCGAAATCGATCGCCGCGCGGTGCGGATCTGCCTATAGGTTGGAGCGCTATTTACGGCCTCGGACGCAGCATGAGCGGTTGTTGGCGGCAGTTCCGATGCGGCCGGCTAGACTAGTAGACCAGGCTTGGTAAACGCCGTCCACAGCATCGGCATCGAAAGCCCCGAGGCGTGGCATTGCCATCTGACACAATCGGGTTTTACGGCCTTGACACCACTGCGGGCTTAACCCCACAACCCGGCTCATGCCCCCGGCAACGGGTCGGGGCGTGAGCTAAACTGATCACAGGGATGCCACTCCAACGGGAGAAACCATGACCTTCGAGGAACGCCAAGCCCGCCTGGAACAAGTGATGACCGCGCTCGCCGAAGCTCAGGTCAAAACCGAAGACGCGCTCGAAGACTTCACCCGGGAAACCAAAATGGCCCAGGCCCGTACGGACGCCCAACTCGCCCTACTTGGCGAAACCATGAACGCACTCGCCGTCCACGTCGGCACACTCGCCTCCCACGTCGACACACTTGCCACCCACGTCGACACACTCGCCCAGGCCCAAACCAAGACCGAAATCCAATTCCAGGCCTACCTCAATTCCCGCAGGAACTGATCTAACCGCCAATCCACCGCGCGCCGAAAAACCGAGCCCGCGAACACCTGGTTTCACCCTCCTCAGAGTCCCCGCCACCGATCAGGCCATTGAGCCGCGGAAAACCTGAGGGATTCGTGGAGCTTCCGGTGAATCCGATCCCACTGACCGCGTCATACTTGCAGCGACCCTGCGGGCGAACTGTCTCGGTTGTGGAACCGCCGATAGCCAACGCCGGCGTGGAATAAGAGGGTGGGTGTGATCGGCTTAGCGTAATTCAGACGCGAAATGGTGCCATAGATGGCTTGCACGCGGACGGCCGGGACCGCTTGCGGCAAGCTGTCGTTATTGGTCAACTGATTCGTGGTCTCAGCTTGTTGAAGTAAAACGATAGTCTGGAATTATCGGGCAGAATCTGGTCGACCTTGATAGTCAGAGCTTGCTGATTATTGGGAGTCGGGAACAACTGTGCGTAGTTGCCGGTCGGATTAGCGTTCCTCCGCAGGGGGATCAGGTTCTGAATCTTGACAGCCACGGGATCGAACCGGTTTTGCGGAATGACACTGCCGGGAACTTGGCGGCCATTTCTTTACTCGTGTTTCTGACGAGTTTACTCCGGGAAGATCTGGCGGCTGAGGTCCTCGGGCGGCTTGCGGTGGGACGTCTGCCAGATGGCCACGGCAAAGACGGCGGCGGCCATGGTCCAGAGTACGAAGGCGGTATTGTCCACCGGGTGGCGGAAGATGATCGCCGACAGGCAGACTGCGGCCCGGATCATCCAGCCATAGAGAGTGCTGGGCTTTTGCCAGTTTTTGCGGACGGCGACCAGCGAGCGGCCGGCCATGAAGGCGCAGGCTACGCCGATGACGCCGAGAACGCCGCGGAGGAATTCGAAGGAGACGGCCATCGAATTCGATTGTAACGCCGAGGGGAGGCAACCGGCCGGCGAAACCGGGCCGGCGCAGGTACCTCAATACTTCCCAACGCTGTCCAAACACCCGTCGAAAGCCTTCTATCATTCGTGAATGCTTAGGCTCATGTAAATTGATTCTGCGGTACGGGTGCCCCGCCACTTGTCATAAGGGGGTTAACCGGGATAACTCCGGCTCTCCAATTACGACCCCGAAATGGCCTTTTAGTTGCGTGGTTGACAACCGGTCTTCAGGGGATCATATTATGTATAGAGACAGCCAAGCGGGCTGTTTCCGGGTTCCTTTCTCCATGAAAGGACGATCCCCGTAAAAGGGGAGCCACTTATAAGGAGGAAGTCCATAGAACAAGTCCACAATACGGGCGGCTTTCGGCTTCCTTGGCTGACTGGCTGCGAGTCCTGACGCGCCGGAATGAAGCAGTATTTTGTGGCGCCGCGGTCATTGCACCGCTGTCTATGTGATTCGCAGGGTCTTTGGTTCCAGGGCAGGGGCCGACGGCCGCCCTTTCAATTTCCGCACTTCAGTATTTCGCACCTCTCCGTCTACCTTCGTCACACTTAGTCTTCTCCCCCATTCGTGTACGCCATTAATATTGATATTGATAGCGGTGTGTTCACGAGCTATGGGATCTACACCGCGCCGGGCAACCGGCTCAAGGAATTGCTGTCTTTAGACCGCCTCAACCGCCACCAAGACTTCTGGGCGCCGGTGTGGCGTCACCTCCGAGGTGAAGCGTGGCGAAACCTGCCGGCCTGCGTTATGGCACCGCGATAGTCACCCCGCTCTGCGAAGAACCCGGCCAACAGAGACGATGATCGGGACCGCGCACCCGGAGCCACGGCCTGTGGCGCCACATCGTTCAACTGCAACAGACAGGCGACCGCACTTCCCGCCGAGCCGGCATCCCGGCGGGGTGGCGGAGTGAGGGGGGAACGCTTCGGATCACCATTTTTCCCACGTTCCGTCTACTTCCGTTACACTGGTCTTCTTCCCCATTGTGAACGCCGTTGAATTTCAGGGTGTCTCCAAGAGCTACGCGATCTACAACGCACCGGGCGACCGGCTCAAGGAATTGCTGTCTCTGAACCGCCTCAACCGCCACAAGAACTTTTGGGCGCTGCATGGCATCAGCTTCGAGGTGAAACGCGGCGAAACCTTCTGCGTGGTCGGCGAAAACGGCTCGGGCAAAAGCACCCTGCTCCAACTGGTGGCCGGAATCCTGCATCCCACTTCCGGTACGGTCACCGTCAACGGACGCGTCTCCGCCCTGCTGGAACTGGGAGCGGGCTTCAACCCCGAATTCAGCGGGCGCGACAACGTCTACCTCAACGGTTCCATCCTCGGCCTCACTACGCGTCAGATTGACGCGCGCTACAAGGATATCGAAGCTTTCGCCGAGATCGGCCCCTTCATCAACCGGCCGGTGAAGACCTACTCCAGCGGCATGGTGGTCCGGCTGGCCTTCGCGGTGGCCATCAATGTGGATCCCGAGATCCTGCTGGTGGATGAAGCCCTGGCCGTGGGCGACATCTACTTCCGCCAGCGCTGCATGCGCAAGGTCCACGAGTTGCGCTCGCAGGGCGTCACCATCCTCTTCGTGTCGCACGCGGTAAGCGATGTCAAAGCCATCGGCGACCGCGCTCTGTGGCTCGATCACGGCCGTTTGATCGAAATTGGCGCGCCTGATCTGGTAGTGTCCAAGTACCTGGCCGCCATGACCGAGAAGGATTCCACTTACCTGCTGCGTAAGGCCGGCGCCGGCGCCGAAGAAAAACGGCAGCGAGCGGGGCCGGTGCATGCGCCCGAAGTGGTGGAGACCATCCCCAACATCGACCACCGCTTCGGCGATGGCCGCGCGGCCGTGATCGGGATCGCGGTGATGGATGAACAAGGCCGCTCGCTCTATACGCTCGACCCCGGCTCGCGGGTCCTCGTGCGCATCAGCGTGCGCGCCCGCGATTGCCTGGCGATGCCCATCGTGGGCTTCATGCTGCGCAACCAGTTGGGCATGGATTTTTCGGGAACCAACACCGCGCGTGAAGGCTACGAACTGCCTGCCATGCAGGCGGGCGACGTTTTCACGGTGGATTTCTATCTCGATCTGCCGGAGCTATACCCGGCCGCGTTCTCCTTTTCGCCGGCCATCGCCGATGGCACCCTGCTGGGCTACCAGATGTGCGACTGGATCGACAACGCCGTCACCCTGCAGATGGGGCGCTCCGAAGCGCAGATCTACGGCTATATCCATCTTCCGTGCCGCGTGGAAGTCAACTCGCGCATACGCACCGAACGCGTGGAACCCGCTTCCGTGCCGGCCCCCGTGCCCGCTCCCGAGACGGAGAACCACATTGGCTGAATTCACCGGCGAACGCCTCATCCCGGGTCAGGTGGATGTGGACCTGTTGAACGAACACCTGGCGCGCTATGCCTTCGCTGTGCGCCTGGCGCGCGGCAAACGGGTGCTGGACGCCGGCTGCGGCGCGGGCTACGGCTCCGCGGAATTGGCGCAGGCGGCCGAATCCGTCATCGGCGTGGATATCGCGGCCGAAGCCATCGAGTTCGCCCAGGCTAATTACCGGCAGCCGAATCTCCGTTTCGAACAGGCCTCGTGCAGCGCACTTCCCTTCGCCGGCGCCAGTTTCGACCTGGTAGTGGCTTTCGAAGTGATCGAGCACCTGGAAGACTGGCGCGGCTTCCTGCAGGAGGCCTGCCGGGTGCTTGCCCCAGCCGGCCAGTTGATCGTTTCCACCCCCAACAAGCTGTATTACACGGCGTCGCGCGGCATTCACGGGGCCAACCCGTTTCACGTCCACGAATTCGATTTCGAAGAGTTCCACGCCGAGCTGAAGGCGGTCTTCCCGTACGTTTCCATGTTCCTGGAAAACCACGTGGAGGGTGTTACCTTCCATCCGCAGGACGCCGGCAATACGGTGGACGCGCGTGTGGATTCGGGCACCCCCGTTCCCGGCGAATCGCACTTCTTCGTGGCCGTGTGCGCCCACCGGCCGCAGTTGGGCAACCCAACTTTTGTTTACGTGCCGCGGGTGGCCAACGTGCTGCGCGAGCGCGAACTCCACATCGCCAAGCTCGAAAAGGAACTGGCCGACAAGGACCAATGGCTGGACCAGGCACAGCGCGACCTGGCCGAATTCGATCGCGAACACAAGAAGCTGCTCGACATGTTCCGCCAGCAGAAGGAGGAGTTGGAACGAAGCAACCAGTGGGCCGGCGCGCTCAACAGCGAACTGGAAGAGCGCCGCGCGCGTGTTGCCGAATTGCAGGAAGAACTGGCACGCGACCAGGCCAAGGCGCGCGAAGTGGTGGAAGGCTACACTGCCAAGGTTGCCGCGCTGGAGCAGGAGAATCGCCAGACCACCACGTGGGCGGAAGGCCTCGCTGCTGAAATCCGGCAGCAGGTGAACGAACTGAAACTGGCGGTGGAGGCGCTGCACCGCACTGAAAAAGATCTGGAAGAGCGCACGGCGTGGGCACTTCGTTTGCAGGAGGAGGGGCGGCAGTTGGAACAGCAAATCGCCATGTTCCGTGCTTCCCGGTGGGTAAGGCTGGGCCGCAAAGTCGGCCTGGGCCCGGTTTGAGATGGCCCAGTCTGAAATGGCCTTCCTGAAACGACTGGTCCGGGCGCTGCCGCTGCTGATTTTGTCGCCGCTTCTGATGGCGATAGGTTTTCTCACGCTCATACTGACGGACATCGTGGGTAAATTGTGGCGCAGGCCCACCGCCCGCCGGCCTGCCAGGCGACCCGACAGCACCGCCGCTTCCGTCGTCATCCCCAACTGGAACGGCCGCGACCTCCTGGAACGCTACCTCCCTTCGGTGGTCGAAGCCCTCTCCGGCAACACCGCCAACGAAATCGTGGTGGTGGATAACGGCTCCACCGATGGCAGCGCCGATTACATCCGCACTCATTTCCCGCAAGTGAATCTGCTGGCCCTGCCCACCAACCTGGGCTTCGGCGGCGGTTCCAACGCCGGCTTCCGCGCAGCCAGGAACGATATCGTCGTGCTGCTGAACAGCGACATGCGGGTAGCGCCTGATTTCCTGACACCGTTGCTGGCAGGCTTCAGCGATCCCGAGGTCTTCTCCGTGGCGTGCCAGATCTTTTTCAGCGACCCCAGCAAGCCCCGCGAAGAGACCGGCCTCACCCAAGCCTGGTGGCAGGATGGCGGCCTGCGCGTGCGCCACCGCATCGACCCTCAAGTGAACGATCTCTTCCCCTGCTTTTACGGCGGCGGCGGCTCCTGCGCCTTCGACCGCCACAAGTTCCTGGAGCTTGGTGGTTTTGACCGGCTGCTGGAGCCGTTCTACCTGGAAGACACCGACCTCGGCTTCATGGCCTGGAAGCGCGGCTGGAAGGTGCTGTACCAGCCCCGCAGCATCGTCTATCATGAGCACCGCGGGACCATCGGCAAGAAATTCAACGAGGCGTATATCCAGGCGGTGCTCAAAAAGAACTTCGTGCTGTTCTGCTGGAAGAACATTCACGAATGGCCGCGCCTGGCGTCGCACTTTTTTTTCGCCTGGGCCGGGGCCATCCTCAGCGTGATTTTTGGCGACGCCCCCACGCGCCCCAATCTGGCGGCGTTTTGGCGTGCTTTCCGGCAATTGCCGCAGGCGGTGCGCTCGCGGTCCCGGGCCCTCGCGCTCGCCCGGATCGGCGACACCGAAGCCTTCCGGCGTCCGCTGGGCGGTTACTTCCGCGACCGGTTCGGCGACTTCTCCACGCCACTGGAACGTGCGGGGCCCGACGGCCTGCGCGTACTTTTCGTTTCGCCGTATCCCATCTGCCCGCCCGTGCACGGAGGCGGCGTGTTCATGTACCAGACGCTGCGCGCCATGGTGAAGCTGGCCGAGGTCCACGTGGTGGAATTGCTGGACTGGCCCAACCAGACGAAAGACAACGAAGAGTTGCGCCAATTCTGCGCCTCCGCCGAATGGCTGGTGCGCCCCAGCGGCGGCCCCAAGGGCTTCGGGGCGATGGAGCCGCATGCCGTCCGCGAATTCGCCAACGAAGACCTGGAGTGGCTGATCCATCGCCAAATCTACTGCAAGCAGATTGACGTTCTGCAGCTCGAATACACACCCATGGCGCAGTACCGCGGCGATTACCGCCGCATCGCCACCGCGCTGTTCGAGCACGACATCTACTTCCAGTCCATCGGCCGAGGCCTGGGCCACATGGCCGGCGCCATCGACGAAGTGAGCGCCCGCATTGAGTATCTGCGCGCCCTGCACTACGAACTGGGCATGCTCCCCGCCTTCGACCAGGTGCAGGTTTGCACGGCGGCCAACCGTGACTATCTGCTCTCTTTCCGTCCGGAGCTGGCGCCCAAAATGCTCGCCGGCCTGCGCGCCGGAATCGACACCACCCGCTATGAGTTCCGCCCGCGAGGCCGCGAGCCGCTGACCATGCTCTTCGTGGGAAGCTTCCGTCACGACCCGAACCGCGTGGCCGTGGACTGGTTCGTCCGCCGCGTGTTGCCGATGATTCTGTCCCGCCAGCCCGAGGTCAAACTGGTGATTGCCGGCAGCGACCCGCCGCCTGCCCACGCCTACGCCGATTACGCCGAGCACCTGGACATGTTGGGTTTCGTGGAAGACGTACGCCAGCCGTTCGCCCGCTATTCCGTCTTCGTCTGCCCCATTCTCAGTGGCTCCGGGGTGCGCGTGAAACTGCTCGAAGCCTTCGCCGCCGGCATCCCGGTGGTCTCCACGCGCGTCGGCGCCGAAGGCTTGGCCACGGAAGATGGCGAATTCTGCTCTTTGGCCGACGACCCGGTGCTGTTTGCCGAGCGGGTACTGGAATTGCTGGAGGAACCCGAGACCGCCGCGGAAATGGCCACGCGCGCGCGGGCCGAAGTAGTGGCCAATTGGGACATGGCTGCGATCACGCGCAAACTGGTGGATGGCTACCGCCGCGCGGTGGCGGAGAAGCGGAAGTGATGCGCTACTTCTTTTTCAGATCGCGCTTGATGCGGTTGACAATGTCGGAGGCGGTGCGATCCAGTTGCTTCGAACTGGCGTCTTTCGGGATGTCGTATGCCGACCAGACTACCTGGCGCGACTTTGCCCAAACCAGGAAGATGGTGCCGGTAGCGCCGCCGAAACTCGAATTGCTGGCCGGGTTCGACAGCTTGTTGACCGGTTCGTCCAGCAGGCTCGACTTGCTGCCTTCTTCTTTATCTTTATCTTTATCCGCCTTGGCCGTCTTATCCGGTGGAGGCTCCCGCTTCACCGGCTCGGGGTCGGGCTCGGGTTTTGGGCTCGGAAAAAGCTCCTCCAGTTTGAACTCGAAGGACTCATCGATGCGGTCGGTCAGAACGGCGTCGGCCAACTTCGGATCGGTCACCACCTGGAACACATGGTCGTTGGTCAGCCGGTTGGCCAGGTACTGGTCCATGCCCTTCGACATCTTGAGCAGGTACACGGTGTGTACGTCCGCCAGTTCCGCGCCCGTCACCGCCGAACAGAATAAGAGTAGTAGCGCCAGCCGCTTCATGACATCCATAATACCCAGACGCCGCGCGGGCTCAAAAAGACGTTGGCGTGTGGTTGTGGGGCAGGTTGGCAACCTGCGGCGGATTGGCAATCCGCCTGCCGCTAGACCAGAGGAAGTCCTCGGGCGTGGCTGCGACGCCCGCACGCACCGGATTCATCTCGATGTAGTTGGCGATGCGCTCAAACTCAATCGCATCGCGAACCAGGCGATCGTAACTTTCGTCTTGCCAGAAAGGTTGGCCTGTCACGCCCAAGATGCGGTTGCCTTCTCGCGCCGTAAACCGTTTGAGCGATTGCATCAGCTTGGAGACGGGCACTCGAGGGGTGATCAACAAATGGACGTGGTTCGACATCACAACGAAGTTGTGAAGGCGGTAATGCCCCAAAGTCTGCGCATGATAATAGATAGTTTCCACCACCATTTTCGCGATCTCCGGCCGCCTCAGATGCAAAGGGCCGGTACTTGCGCTGTCGAGCAGCCGGTCCATCGCTACGAAGGCCTTTCCAGAAGTAGTAGCCGCCGGGAAAATGCGGCCCTCCGGAAGGCTGCCTTGCAATCGCCAGGTAAGGAAGATTGGTTTACTGACGGCGTGATAATGCGGCAGGCGCCGAGTGCGGAGAATGGGCACATAGAGGGAGTGTGTTCGAGGATACCAAGTTCTCGCAAGATACCGGCAGGCGGATTACCAATCCGCCGCAGGTTAACAACCTGCCCCACAGAAGCAAATTATGTATAAGGGGCAGTCCATTACCGTCATCATTCCCTGCCTCAATGAGGAGCAGGGCATCGAAAAAGTCCTCCGCGCCATGCCGGAGTTCGTGGACGAAGTCATCGTCGTCGATAACAACTCCACGGACCGCACTTCGGACGTGGCTGCGGCGCTCGGCGCCAAGGTGATCCGCGAGGAGGTGCGCGGCTACGGCAGGGCCTACAAACGCGGCTTCGCGGCCGCCACCTCCGATATCATCATCACTCTCGATGGCGACCACAGTTACCCCGTGGACGCGCTCTCGTACCTCATCGAAGCCATACTGCACCTCGACGTCGATTTCCTGAATGCCTCGCGCTTCCCGGTCCGCGACACGCACGCCATGAGTTTCAAGAACAAGTTCGGCAACCTCATGCTCTCCATGGTCATGTCGATTCTCTTCTTCCGCTGGGTGCGCGACTCGCAGTCCGGTATGTGGGTCTTTCGCCGCGCCATCCTGAAAGACATGAAGCTGGAATCCGACGGCATGGCTTTCTCCGAGGAACTCAAGATCGAGGCCCTGCGCCATCCGCGGATTCGCTTCGGTGAGATCTCGATCCAGTATTCCTCCCGGCTCGGCGAGACTAAACTCAACGCATGGCGCGATGGCTTCCAGAACCTTTCGTTCCTGGTCAAGAAGCGCTTCTTCCGATGAGCGTCGGTTTCATATGAGCATCACCGCCGTGGTGCCGGTGTGGAACGGCCGCGACTTGCTGGCGCGGCTGCTGGCATCGCTGGCCGCGCAGACCACGCCCGCCGCGGAAGTGCTGGTGGTGGACAACGGCTCGCAGGATGACGCGCCCGAATTGGCCTTTCGGCTTGGCGCCCGCGTCATCCCCATGGGCCGCAACGCCGGTTTCGCCGCCGCCGTGAACCGCGGCATCCGTGAAGCGCGCGGCGAGTGGATCGCGGTACTGAACAGCGACGTCGAACTGGCGCCCGATTATTTCGAAAAGCTGCTGGCAGTCCGCGCCCCGTTCGCCACCGGCAAGATCCTGCAGGCTGCCCAACCCCAGCCCGGCCAAGCTGTGATCGACGCTACGTTCGATGCCCTCTGCCGCGGCGCCACCGCCTGGCGCGTGGGCAGCGGCCGCGCCGACGGCCCCATCTTCTCGCAGGAACTCGCCATCGCATCGCCACCGTGGACCGCGGTCCTCATCCGCGCCGATGTTTTCCCCCGCGTAGGCTTTCTGGAAGAGACCTTCGAATCGTACCTGGAAGATGTCGATTTCGGCATGCGCTGCGCCGCGCTCCACATCCAGGGCCGCTACGTTCCCACGGCATTGGCCCGGCACCGGGGCTCTGCGACGCTGGGGCGCTGGCATCCGGAAACCGTCCGGCGGATCGCGCGCAACCAACTGCTGCTGCTGGCGCGGCACTACTCGTCCCGCCTGATCCTGCGCTGGTTGTGGCCTATTCTGGTGGCCCAGTTGCTTTGGGGCGCCGTAGCCCTTCGCCACGGCACGGGGTTCGCCTGGCTGCGCGGCAAATGGCAGGGCCTTAGCGCCTTCGCCGATGCCCGCGGAAACGGCCGGCGGCTCGACGCGGAGTTTCTGAAAAAATGGTTGCCCGAGAACGAGCGCCGCATTCACGAGATTCAGCAGGCCACGGGCTTCGATTCCTACTGGAGGCTGTACTTTTTTCTGACGCGTGGTGGAACAAAATGACACATGTCTGAAATCGGCATTATCATTGTCACTTATAATTCGGCCGCCGAGATCGGGGCCTGCCTCGACGCGGCCTTGCCGACCGGCGCCGAGATCGTGGTGGTGGACAACGCTTCCTCGGACGTCACCGTCGCCGAAGTCGCCCGGCGCGGCGTGCGGTTGATCGCCAACCAGTCCAATCGCGGCTTTGCCGGGGCCGTAAATCAGGGAATTTCCGTACTGAATTGCCCTTACGTTGTATGGTTAAACCCAGACGCCATCCTGCAGACGGGCCTCGAACCGCTGCGTGAGGCTTGTGACCGGCCGGGCGCCGCGGGCGCAGGGGGCCAACTCCTGGATGCCGACGGACGGCCACAGACCGGTTTCATGGTGCGGCGGCTTCCCACCCCGGCCACTCTGGTTTTGGAAGCTCTCTTGCTTAACCGCATCTGGCCGGGGAACCCGGTAAACCGTCGTTACCGTGGTTTGGATCTGGACTACGCCCACGATCTTCAGGTGGAGCAGCCGGCCGGGGCATTTTTCATGGTTCGACGTGCCGTGTGGCAGGAACTGGGCGGATTGGACGAGGGCTTTTTTCCAATATGGTTCGAAGATGTGGATTTCTGCCGCCGCATTGTGGACCGGGGCTTGGTTTTGCATTATGTCCCTAGAACGGTTGCCAAACACACAGGGGCGCACTCGATCGCCAACTTATCAGTAGAGATGCGGCGTTTTTATTGGTATCGTAGTCTATTGCATTATTCGGCAAAGCATTTTGGCCCAGCCTCATTCCGGCTGGTTTGCCTGGCTGTGGTAACGGGTTCAATCCTCCGGAGCGTTGGGGAATCGGCCCTGCAACGGAGCCTGAAGCCCCTGTCGGCTTACGGAAAAGTCGTGCGGCTCGCCAGCCGGTGTTTTTGGTCGGGCTAAAGCTTGGTAAGACACAAGAGATGGGCGAAACGGTTCTGTCTGGCCCTGCAGTATAAAGAAAAAGTATAGGGAAGAAGTTTAGGCGAAAGTTCATGTTCACACTCGGGCTCTCAGGTTCTTGTTCATGGCGCAAAACGACTTCGTATCCGTCACGGTAGTCACTTACAACAGCGGCCGATTTATCAAACGCTGCCTGGAATCGGTGCTGGCGCAAAAGTACCGGCTGAAAGAAATCATCGTCGTCGATAACGCCTCCACGGACGGCACCATCGACATCCTGGAACAGTTCGAAGACCGCTGCCGGATTTTCTACAACGAGGAAAACATCGGCTTTGCGGGGGCGCAGAACCAGGCCATCCGCATGTCCAGCGGCGACTGGGTGCTGACGCTGAATCCCGACGTGCTGCTGCTTCCCAACTTCATCCAGGCCCTGGTGGATGCCGGCCAGTTCGACCCCGAGATCGGGACTGTCTGCGGCAAGCTGCTGACCATGACGTCGCACTTCGAGATTCCCGAGAAGCCCGTGGTCGATTCCACGGGGATCTATTTCAACCCCATGCTGCGCCACCTGGACCGCGGCAGCCAGGAAATCGACAATGGCCATTACCTGCAGTACGAGTACGTATTCGGCGCCAGCGCAGCGGCCGCGCTCTACCGCCGCGCCATGATCGACGATATCGCGCTCGATGGCGAGTTCTTCGATTCCGATTTCTTCGTTTACCGCGAAGACGCCGACGTGGCCTGGCGCGCCCAGTTGATGGGCTGGAAGTGCCTCTACGCTCCCTACGCCCGCGGGTATCATGTGCGCAAGGTGCTGCCCGGCAACCGGCGCGCGCTGCCGCCTGAAATCAACATGCACTCGGTGAAGAACCGTTTCCTGATGCGCATCAAGAACATTTCTCCCGACCTCTATTGGCGCAACTGGTTTTCCATCACCGCGCGCGACCTGATGGTAGTGACGTGCTGTTTGCTGCGCGAACACAGCTCTTTGCGGGCCTTCTGGTTCCTGTCCACCAACTACCGCAAGGTGTTGGCGAAGCGGCGGCTGATTCAGGCCAGCCGACGCGTGGACCATGAGTACATGGCGAGTTGGTTCCACTACACGCCGGTCAGCAAACAGGGTGGGGCGGGCCTTCCGGCACGGCCGCCGTCGCAAGCCGGGAGACCTGCGGCGCAGACGTAGTGCGCCTGGCTTTGCTTGGCACGCGCGGCATTCCCGCCAACTACGGCGGCTTCGAAACCTTCGCCGAGGAACTCTCCACCCGCCTGGTGGCGCGCGGCCACGATGTCACCGTTTACTGCCGTCAACCGTTTCCACAGCCGATTTATCGCGGTGTGCGTCTGCGGCACCTGGGCACCATCCGGCACAAATACTTCGACACTATCGCCCACACCTTCGTCTCCACACTTCACCTGCTGGCGCACCGCACGGACATCGCGCTGTACTGCAACGGCGCCAACGCCATCTTCACGCCGTGGCCGCGCCTGTTCGGAATCCCGGTCGCGCTCAACGTGGACGGCATTGAACGCAAGCGCAAGAAGTGGAACCGTCTGGCGCGCGCCTGGTATCTGGTTTCCGAGTGGCTGTCCACGTTCTGCCCTACAGTGATGATCACCGACGCGCTGGCCATTCAGGCCTACTACCGCGAGCGGTACCGCAAGAAGAGCGTCTTCATTCCCTACGGGGCCGAGGTGGGCAAAGTGAATGGGCGCGCCGGGCTCGCCAGGCTGGGATTGGAGGCCGGCAATTACTTTCTGTACGTGAGCCGTATGGAGCCCGAGAACTATCCGCTGGAAGTTCGCGAGGCTTTTGAAAAGGTCGCCACCCCAATGAAGTTGGCGCTGATCGGCGATGCTCCCTACGCCCAAGAGTACATTCGCCGCGTGCGCCATACCCGCGATTCGCGCATCGTCATCCCCGGCGCGATTTACGGCGATGGCTACCACGAACTGGGCTCGCACTGCTTTGCCTACATACACGCCACCACGGTGGGAGGCACGCATCCGGCGCTGATCGAAGCCATGGGCCGCGGCGCCCTGGTGCTCTACCGCAATACACCCGAAAACGCCGAGGTGGCCGGCGGCGTGGGTATTCCGTTTGAGGCCGATGACCTGGCGGACAAACTGCGGCTGGTTCTGGACATGCGCGAGGCCGACCGCGAGGCGCTGCGCGGGCGCGCGATGGACCGCGTCCGCGAGCGCTATTCATGGGACGCGGTTACGGACGCGTACGAGAAACTGCTGAGTGGATTGATATGATTTTGTGGTAGGTTGTTAACCTGTTCGCGATGTGCGCACAGGGGAAAGGAGGATGGTTTCCAGTATCGTCGCCGAATAAGGCCCCCAACACGCACCGCAACAGCCGGAGCGCGCCAGAAGGCCCGAAAAGCATGGGAACCGAACATCCCAGTAAGGCCTGCACGGGGAGCGTACGGCCCAGAAGGATCTAAATGACTGTTGTTCCAGGCTGCCCGCTCCTGCATTCGGGGACAGAGGCGCTGGCATCCAGCACCGCGCGCCGGCGGTTCATGGGCAGCGGCTCAACCACGATGTCGGGCTGAATGCCCGCCATCAGCCAGTAGGTTACCGCAAACGGCCTGCCGGCAAGGCCCGCGGTTGACGAACTGGCCTATTCCGGTGTCGAGCGCCTGGATTGTGGAGCCGCGCTACTGCAACGTCAGCGTCACCGTATTCGCAGACTGCCCGTTCACCGACACTTCCACGTTCACCGTCCCAGCAGACTTCAGGCTCGCCGGCAGCGGCCCCACGTTGATCTGGTCAAGGCCGGGGTACTGTTGCTGCGCACCAGCGAATAGCACCGGGATGCTTTGACCATTGATGCTCACGGTAACCTGGCTGGCGTTGGCACTGTCAAGGCCCGTGCCGAACAGTTCCAGGTAGAAGGTGTCCGTGGAATTCAGGCCGATCGAGTTGGAGGTGGTCAGGGTGGACTCGCCAGTGGATGGCACGTCGAGCACCAGGCTCTGCGCCGGACCCTTACCATTGGCGCTGGCCGTGAAGATGCCCGGCGCCAACGTCCCTACGGTGATCGTTATGGAAAGCGCCGTGCCATCCTGATGCGTCACAGTCACAGTAGCGGGACCGGAAGGCAGGTTGCCGGGCAGGACAAAGTTGATCTGTCCCGGGGAAACGTAAGAAAGCGTGGCCGGGTGGGTGACGCCAGCGGAATCGGTAACTGACACCGTGGCCCCGCCAAGGGACACCGGCAGCGGCAGTGAGGCGGAAACCGTGCTAGCCGCAAGGTTGGGGCCCATCAGACTGACAATCTCATTGGGAGCGAAACCCGACGAACCGAACGAGGCCCCGTTGCCGATCCACAACTGGGCCGCGGGCGTCGAACTGCTGCCCAGGAAATTTGCATCGCCCGAATACACCGCCACAATCATGCGGCCGGCGGAGTCGACGGAAGCCGTAGCCGATCCTCCCGCCAGCGTGGCGGTGGCGAGAACTCCGTTGGTGCCGCTATCCATATACTGCACGCTGCCGCTGGGAACTGCCGCGGCCGATGATATCGATGATATCGACGTCACCCCGCTGTTCAGCGTGGCCTGTGTGGCCCCGGATGACGCGGTCAAGGTGATTGCCGTCGGCGCCTTGCTTACGGTTTGCGTCACCGCGCCGGACGTTGCGGACGACCAACTGGTATCGCCGCTGTAGACCGCCTTGAGTTGGTGCGCGCCGGGGATAAGATTCGAGACGGTGAGAGCCGCCGTGCCGGTACCGACTGCAGCGGCACCGAGCAGGGCCGAGCCATCGAAGAACTGAATCTGCCCGGACGGCGCTGGAACTCCAGCAGACCCCACCGTTCCCAGGACGGCGGTCAACGTGACGGCCTGCCCGAAGACCCCGGCATTCGGATTCGCCGTCAAAGTTACAGAAGCAGCAGCACGAAGCACCGCGATCCCAAAGGTATTCGCGGACCCGGTGAAGCTGGAATCGCCGCCATAGCTCGCGAAGATACTGTGGGATCCGGCCGTAGTGAAAGTCGTGGTGATACGGGCCTGCCGGTTGGCAAGTACAACCGTGCCCAGCGAGGTCCCGCCATCGGAGAATTGCACGCTCCCGGTGGGAATGCCCTGACTACCCTCGGAGGTGGCGCCTACCGACGCCGTAAACGTGACGGGTTGACCTACGGTGGCCGGATTCTGGCTGACCGTTATGGCCAGGGAGGTGTCAGGAGAATTGGGATTGGAGATGGTTACCAGTATTGTCCCCGAACTCGCGGTAGTGTTGCTGTCGCCGCTGTAGGTTGCGGCAAGACTCAAACTCCCGGCGGCTTGGAACGAAACGACGCACTTCGCCGTTACGCCGGTCAACGGCACCGCCCCACAACCCGCGATTGGGGTACCGCCGTTAGTGAAACCGACGGTTCCACCCGCGGTGGCGTCTCCGGCGTTGAGGGTCGCGGTCAGCGTTACATTCTGGCCCGTCAACGCGGCATTGGTCGAGGCTGCGAGGGTGGTGCTGGTAACGGCTTTGGCGACGGTAAAGGTAAGCGTGCTAACCCCGGCCACCGTGTAGCTGTTATCGGCGGTGACGCTGATTGTGTGTGCGCCCGCCGAGACGAATGAGAGAGAACAACTTGCCGTGCCAGAGACGATCGGCGCTTGGCAGGATGCGCTGCTCGCATTGTCGGTGAAGGTTGCCGTGGCGCTGGGCGGGCTGGCAATCCGGGCCGAGATCCGCCTGGCCGCCAGCGCGCGGAAATTCGGGCTGTTGGAGGACTGCGAGGTGGCAATGAAGTTCGCGCTAACTATGACCAGTGTACCGAAACTGACGGTCCCTCCAGCCGCGACGGAAGGGGAACTGACCGTGGCATTGGCAGGAGGACTGGCAACGGTAAGAGCCAATGCACCTGAAGTCAGCAGGCCAAAGTTAGAATCGCCGTTGAATTGCGCGGCGATACTGTGGGAGCCGGCGGACAATAACGACGTGGTGACCGAGGCAACGCCCGAGGCGTTGAGATTGCCAGTGCCGATACTTGTGGTTCCATCGAGGAATGTGATGGAGTCGCTGGTAGGCAGAGTTTGGCATAGTGAACTGGCCGTGGCTGAGAATGTCAACGGATTTCCGAAGGTGGGCGTTCCGGCGGTCAGAACGGGTCGTGTGACCGACGCAAAGACGGCGGCGGTAAACAGATACTGGGCGGCATTGGGGTCGGCGACGAAGCGGGGAAGCGGTAGTGTGGAACTGGCCGAGGAGCCAGCGACGGGGGTAAAGGCCGGAGGCGCCGGGGCGAAGGAGCCATTTACCGAACTTGTAACAGGCACGGTACCCGAGACTTGGACCCACAGCACGAAGTCGAAATTCTCAATCGCTGCAGGGTTGGTGCCGAGCACTTCCCAGATTGCGGTCGCGGAGCCGTTCGTCACCAGTAACTGAACCGCCGGGACGCCTTCCAGAGTGGTTGTGGGCGCCAGAGGGGCGAAGGGCAACGCCTCATTCTGGATGAGCCGCGCGACCGAACCAGTGGTGGCGGCCGTTGGGTTGCCATTTGCGTAAGTCACGCCGTTTGCGCTGACGTACACCTTGGTTCCCACAGGAACGTTATTGAAGGTGGCGCGGAACCGGGTGCCGGCATCGGCCAGCCCGACGGTTGCGAAATCGACGGTGGGCGCGGTGAGGTTGGGGTTATAGAAACCGCTTTCGGAATTGGATATAGAACCGGGAACGTTCTGCACCGAGGGCAGCGGGGAGGTGTTGCCGTCGGCGAATGCCGCGGCAGTGCGTGTCGCGAAAGACGTGCCAAAGTTCTCCCCGAATCGCAGCACTCCCAGGCGTTGGGTTGTTGTCGAGCATGGAATTGTGAGCGGGCCACTGCCAGGCCCGGAATTATCGGGCGTGCGCACGCTGAAGGTCACTCCGCTGCCCACAACGAACCCTACCGTTAGCGTGGAACCCGTAACAAATAGGTTGCTGGTTGCAATCGACGCGGTCACCGGAACGAAGGTATTGGGACCGGCATTCAAGGTGGCCGCGTTGGCGCGAATGTTCGTGATGCGGAGCGTGCGGGTCAAGCCAGTGGTGGCAGGCGGTTCGATCGGAATTCCATAAAACGTCACGGAGTTTCCGCTGACTATGCCAGGGAAGATGTTCGGATGACCGGCGTTGCCGTCGAAGGTGGTACGCGCTCCACCCGTGCTTAACACGGCGCAAAACCCATTTGGGTCGTTGCACGCCAATTGTGTATTGGTGCTGCCGGGGAGGAAACTGCCCGGCTCGTCGATTAGCAGGAGAGCTTCGGACCCTCGGGCGGTTCCGGTATTGGCATAGGTGCGGCTGGTGACCTGCGTGTTCAGAAAGACCGTGAGGTTGATACTGGGTACGGTGGAATTGGCCGGGAGAGCGGTCCCACCAGTACAGGTTATGGTGATGTCACCGACCTTTTCGGCATACGACTCGCCGCGCATCTCTGGCGTCTGCGTGACGTTGGTAGTGCACGTGAGCGAGTTCGGTGTAAAAGGGCCTTGCGCGTGAAGCGCCGTGGCGGACGCAAGGAGTAACACCCATATAATAATAAAGAGAGCGGGCTTGACAGCCCAATTAGACCAAGGTTGGCGGCGACTCATTAGGATATTAGGATTTATTATCACACTTATAGACAAAGCCGTGTGGAGTATTCTAGCTGAATCGCTGGAATCTCAGAGGTTTATTTGAGTAATTTGCCCCAATAAATCAATTAACTTGTTTATTGGCAATGAGATAGAAAAATCGACTTGCGCGATTTGCCCAAAGTCGCGGCCCGGAGGGCCGCGACCACTAACCGCCAATTACTTCGATGGCTTTCAGGATCACCGGGTCGCGCTGCGCTTCCACTTCGTCGCCCTTCTCCACGCCGAATGCCTGATTGAAAAGTTCGGTCTTCAGACGGTTGGCGATGAAGTCGCGTTCGGCCGACCAATCGGCGATACCGGGGCGGATCTCGCGGTCCGACAGGAAGCTGCGGAATTGATCCAGAATCTCGCCGCTAACTTCGAACTCCGGCTTGATAGGGTGGCCGCGTAAGTACTCGGTGGCGAAGTTAGTAAATGAGGCGCTGGCATCCAGCACCGCGCGCAGGCGGTTCATGGGCAGTTGCTCCACCACGATGTCGGGCTGAATGCCGCCGCCGCCGCGCACCGTCCGTCCCTTGTCGGTGTGGAATTCCGACTGCGTGTTGGGGTGCGCGGTGGTGGGGCCGAGCTCGAATTGCTTCGTGGCATCCAGCGGCTTCTGTATGGAGCGTCCGCTGGGGGTGTAATAGAGCGCCGTGGTGAGCGCCAGGCCGGTGGATTCGGTCAGCGGGAAGACCGATTGGACCAGCCCCTTGCCAAAGCTGGACACACCCAGAATGGTGGCGCGGTCATGATCCTGCATGGCGCCGGAGACGATTTCCGAGGCGCTGGCGCTCTTTTCATTGACCAGGATGGCCAGCTTGAAGCCATACTGTTTGGCAGTGAGCGGCACCGACTCCGAGGTCTCGGCCACCTTGCGCCCGCGCACCGTCACAATCTTCTGGCCGGGCCGCAGAAAGAGCCCGGCGGTTTCAATGGCCGCCGTCAGCAGGCCGCCGGGATTGTTGCGCAGGTCAAGCACCAGGCCGTTCAGGCGGTCGCCGCCCAGTTTCTCGATGGCGTCCTTAAGCTGTTGCGCGGTCTTTTCATCGAAGCTCGACACGCGGATGTAGCCGAGGCCGGCCCCGACAAAGAAGGCGCGCTCCACGCTGGGCGACTGCATCTCTTCCGGCGTCAGCGTGAAGTGCATGATGGCGCTGATTCCGGGCCGGCGCACGTCCAGCCGGGCCTGGTGCTGGCGCGATTGCTCCAGCAATTGGGGAAGCTGTTCCAGGTCGAGGCGGTTGATCACGTATCCGTTGATGGCGAGAATCTCGTCTCCAGGCGCCAGACCCGACTTCGCCGAGGGCGTCCCCGGCAGCGTCTGCAGCACAATCACCCGGCCGGGCAGAATCGACACCACGCTGCCAAAGCCCTTGGAGGTGGATTGCTCCATGCGCTTGAGCTGTTCGAACTGTCCGGGGTCGAAGAAGACCGAATGCGGGTCGAGTTTCTTGAGCAGGCCCGGAATCGCGCCCTGATAGAACGCCTGTTCCGAGGAGACTGGATCGGCCGCGTTCTGTTGAAGGATGGCGTAGGCGCTGATGACGGCACGGATCTGAGTGTCGAAATCGTCGGCCGCCCACAGCGCGGCGGCGGTGCAGAGCAAGGTGGCGGTTAGTCGAAACATCAATCGGGCCAAATTCCGGATATATCAATTTCGACGCCCGGAAAATGTTTCGGTTTCAGGATACCTTCGGTGAGAATCTGGGACTGGCGAAGGGCGCCGTCCTGGAAGAGCAGGACTTCGACCGTGCCGGCTTCGAAGCTGATGAGCCAGACTTCTTCCAGGCCGATGCTTTCGTAATCGCGCAGCTTCTCGCCGATACTCCGCCGCGTTTCGGATGGGGACAACACCTCCACCGCAAGCTGGGGGGCCGAGTGAAAATAGCCATCGATTATGACGACGGTGGCGCGCTCGAACACGGCAAGATCCGGCACGCGAGTCGTCAGCGGTTCCGTGCGGATTACCACTCCGAAGCTCCCGGAGAGGACATAAAATCGCATCCTGTCCAACTGGCGAATGAAATCTGCAGTGAGATTGGCGACTATGAGTGCATGTACTGACTTGGCTGGAGGCATGATTTGAATCTCTCCGTTTACTACTTCTTCGCGGCCCTCCGTGACGGGCATGCGAAGCCATTCCTCGTACGTAACGATTGAGGTCTTGGGGAGGCTGGCCATGCCTTTTATTCTATCGCGCGAGATTCTAGCGCGCGAAGCGGACGTAGCCCCAGCGGCCGGGCACGTGCATGTTGATCAAGCCCTGCGGGGACCAGACCCAGTTGTCTTCCTTTTCACCGGCCGGTTTCACGTACTTGCCGTCCACAACGTTGACGCGCCATTCCACGCGGGAGAAATTGACGCGCCACTCGTCGCCGGGGGATGGGCGGGTCACGGGCGCGCGCGAAGCGAAAGCGCCCCAGGGGAAGGCGATCTCCACGGTCCAGCCGCGGTCGTGATCGGCCGGGTTGTTGAGGGTGCCATCCACCCACACGGCGGTGCGCAGGCCGGGGATGTCCCAACTGTTGTCGGCCTTGCCGCCCTCCCGGTAGGGCTTGGGAAGGAAGAGATCCCAGCCGGTGTTGAGGGCGTTGATTTCGAATTCGAAGTAGTCGCGGCCGTCGCCTGAGGGGTTCAGGAAAACCTCGAAATCGTTATCGCGGAAGATGACGGAATCGTGCTGGGTGAGGGTGGCCCAGACATGCGGCTCTTCCAGTTCGGCGGCCACGTAGAAATACTGGTCGTCCCACAGCATCTTGACGCGGGTGCGGAAGCGCGGCGCGGGCTGGCTTGCACCTTGAATATCCACGAACCAATCGGTCCAGGGGGCGGCGCGCCACGCAGGTTTGTCGAGGCGGCCGTCAATTGGGATGGGACCGGCGGCGCGGGAGCAGGTGTAGTGCCTGGGCTCCGTCTGCGAAGGCGCAGTGCCAGCGGCGAGGACCAGAGCGGCGGCGAGGCGGAGGACTGACATGCAGCCCATCTTATCGCGCCTGTTTTATGGCACCGCGATTCCATCGTATGCTCTAATGAACTCCCACGATGCGCAAGTATGCCGGAATCGGGCTGCTGATGGTATGTTACGCGGCCGCCCTGGTCTACCAGACGCGGCGCCTCGGTTTGACCGTCGATGAAACCTCTCACTTCGCCGCAGCCTACATGTACTGGCTCGGCGAAGATGTGCTGCTGCCGGCGGATGCGCCGCCGCTCACGCGGGCGATCTGCGGCTGGGTTCCGCGCGTGTTGGGCGCGCCGCAGCCCAGGGACACCAACGGGTGGAAGGATCGCGACGCTTACCTGATTGGCGGGGAGATTCTGGACCGCCCGAACATTCGCGCGCGCCGCCTGCTGTTCTATACCCGTCTCCCGTTCCTGGCCTTCCCCCTGCTGATCGTCTTCCTGCTCTGGCATTGGGGCCGCCAGTTGTTCGGCGATTGTGTTGGGCTCTGCCTGGCCGCATCGGGCGCCCTAGAGCCGACCATCATGGGTCACGGCGTCCTCATCAACTCCGACGTGCCGGCCGCCTTCGGTGCCCTATGGTTTGCGTATGCGGCCTGGAGATATTGGCGCACCCCCAGCAGGGGCCGGCTGCTGACGATGACGCTGGCCACGGTTCTGGCTGTTCTCACTAAGTTTACGCTGCTGCCGCTGGCAGTGGCGGGGTTCGGGTTGGCTCTCTGGAAAGGCCCGCGCCTTCTGGGCGCGATCGCGGTCCCGCTGACCATTTATATTGGAATTCTGGCTGCCTCGCAGTTTCAGGCCCAAGCCGTTCCACCGGTCGAGATCCATCAATTCAGCGGCGCCGGTGTGGGCCACTGGGCTCTGCCCGTGGTGACGCTGCTGGCCCGTCTGCCGTGGCCGCTGCAGTTCGTGCGCGGCCTGCTCTTTATCGGCGGCAGCCTGCAGGGCAACGGTTTTCCGGGATACATGTTGGGCCACCGGATCGAAGGCCGGGTTCCGCTCTATTTCCCGCTGGCCTGGGCGATCAAGTTCCCCATCCCTCTGCAGCTACTCACCGTGGCCGGAGTGGCGGCCCTGCTGATCCGGATCCGGCGGCGTGAGACCGGCGCGGCCGATCTGTTGATATGGGGGCCGGCTCTATTCTTCTTTGGATCGGCGGTGATTTCGAATTTTCATATCGGGTTTCGCCATGCCCTGCCGTCTCTGCCTTTTTTCATTCTGGGCGGGGGATTTGCGCTGGCGCGGTGGAGCGGGCACGGCCTGGTTCGCGCGGCAATTGCGCTTTCGCTGGCCTGGCTCGCCGTCTCTTCGCTGGGCGTCTATCCTAACGGTATATCCTACTTCAACGAATGGATTGGCGGCCCCGCGCAAGGATGGAGATACCTGGCGGACAGTAACATCGATTGGGGCCAGAATCTGCCCGGCCTTGGAACTTATATGGAACGCAATCAAATCGGGCGTATTAAGACCTTTATCTTTGGTTACGATAACCCGTTCCACTACCTCAAGCCCGGCAGCATGGATCCTCAGACGCTGCCTTCGGCGGAGAATTCCGCGTTAGTGCATTACTATCAGCCGGGACCTGGTATCTACGCAGTAAGTGTGAATTACCTGGTGGGTTACCTGGCTCCCCAGGGTTACCAGGACTATCTGGCGTGTTTTCGCCAGCGCCCTCCCGACGCCCGCGCCGGGTATTCGATTCTCATCTATCGCGTGCAGTAGGCCCGCAGTGGGGCAGGTTGTTAACCTGCGGCGGATTGGCAATCCGCCTGTCGGAATTGAACCCGCCGCTGCGGTCGGGGGCGCCAACGCCGACTGCTCGCTGCCGCATCGCGCGGGCGGATTAATAATCCGCCGCAGATTAACAATCTGCCCCACAAAGGAGGTTATGGCACCGGAACTAACAGCACCTTGCCGATCACGGTGGTCAGGCCGTCCAACATATCCATGAATCTCGATTCCAGCAACCCCATCGTGCGGAGCGGCCAAAGATATTCCGCGTTTTGCCACGCTGAGCCGCGTGCCGCGCTCACGTTCCAGGCGGCGATGGTATCTTCCAGGTGAGAGACCGGCGGCAGCGCCCCGCCGAGAAGACGGACATGCAGCGTGCTCTGGGCGGATTCAATGAGGCCGTCAAGAGTGGAATTGAGCGCGGTGTAGTCGTTATAGTGCGCTCCACCGGGATCCGGAGTTGTACCGGTGACCTGACAGGTGGCGACGATGGCTTTCGGCAGGTCGTGATTGATATGGGCGTTAATACCAGCCAGCGCGAACTGGATGCGCGCAATTTCGGCCTGCTGGCGGCGATTGAACAAGACTTGCCAGCAGGTGGCCGTGGCATGACGGGAGAGTGAGGATTTAAGTGCCGAGAAGTAGAGACCGGCGAATTGTACGTCGAGCTGGGCAAGCCATGCGGGATCGGTGAATCCACCGGCTGCGACCCGCGATTCAACGGCCTGCGTCACCTGCAGGTACAGCCAGTTGAACCATTTCAGGCCATCCCCGTCGACACAAGTGGTGTCGATGGTCTGGAGACTCCGCAGAACGTCCGGGATAGATTGCGGAGCGGCCTGAACGGCGGCGAGGAGCGCAGCGTCGTAAGGAAACATGGCCCATTGTAGCCCGACCGCTGAGCGCCGCCTGGGAAGACAGACCTGACAGCCGACCCTGAGTGACGGACCACAAAAGGCGATGGTCTGTCCTACCGTTTGGTAAAATGGCTGGTTTCGGACATTCCAAATGAAAAATTCCAGCCGTGGGCTCGCCCTCGCTATCGCTTTGTGCTTCTCCGCCGGCTTCGCGCCCGCGGATGAGAATTCGGTAAACCCGAAGATCCTGGAGATCCTGGACAAGATTTCGGAGGCGCGCATCAGAGCCATACTCGAAAAGCTCGAGGCCTTCGGCACGCGCAACACCATGTCCACCCAAGACGACCCGGTGCGCGGCGTGGGCGCCGCCCGTACGTGGATACTCAACGAGTTCAAGAGCTATAACCCCAGGCTTCAGGTGCGCTTCGAAAAGTTTCGTGTGAAGAAGCAGGGCCAGCGGATCTTCAAAGACGTGGACCTCTGGAACGTGATCGCCGTGCTTCCCGGAACCAGGATGCCGGAGACCCAGATCTTCGTCAGCGGCCACTACGATTCGCTCAACCTGGGTAACCGCCCCGCGGGCGCCCCTGCCGGTCCCAGCGCCGATGGCACGGGCGGCGGCCTGAACGCCACCGCCAACATGACACTTGCCGATTTCGAAAAGAACGCCGACCTGCCGGCCCCGGGTGTTTGCGACGATGGCAGCGGCACCGCCGCCGTGATGGAACTGGCGCGCGTGATGAGCGCTTACGAGTTCGACAAGACGCTGGTCTTTGTGGCCTTCGCCGGTGAAGAGCAAGGTCTCATCGGCAGTGGGCTGCAGGCGGCCAAATCGAGGAAAGAAAACCAGGTGATCGAAGCGGTGTTGAACAACGACATCATCGGCACCGAAGTCGCCGGCAACGGACGCACCGGCAACAGCTCGCTCAACATCTACAGCGACGAAACCATGGATTCCGTTTCGCAGCAGCTCTCGCGCTACGTGCGCGAAATCGGCGAGCGCTACCTGCCCGCCATGAAGGTGAACACCATCTTCATGGGCGATCGCCTGGGCCGCGGCGGCGACCACACTCCGTTCCAGTTGGAGGGATTTGCGGCCGTGCGTTTTTCCACGCCGAACGAGATCTACGTGAACCAGCATCACGCCGGGGACACGCTGGCCAACATGTCCGTGCCCTATACAACGCGCGTGGCCAAAGTCAACGCGGCGGTGGCTGCGAGCCTGGCGCTGGCGCCCAAGCCGCCCATCGTCATGCCGGAACCGCGAGCGGCGAGTGCCGCGGCGGCGGGTGCCACGGCATCGGCTGCGGCGTCCCCCGTAACAACACCGGCCGGAACCACATCTGGCAGCGCGCCTGGCCGGCGCATCGGACCGATGATCTCTCGCGGCGGCGGCTATGACGCCGTGCTGCGCTGGCGCGTGGCCGGTTCGGACGCCGATATCAAGGGCTATGCCATCATGATCCGCCCCACCACGTCACCTTACTGGGAGCAGGAAATCTACGTCGGCAAGGTCAATACTTATACTATGAAGGACGTCTCCATTGACGATCTGAAATTCGGCGTCCGGGCCATCGGGGCCAATGGCGCCGAAAGCCTGGTGACTCCTTACGCCTATCCGCCGCGGCAGAAGACCGAGATCCTGACGGTGGAGTAAGGCGCGCCATGCGAGGCATCTCGATGCAAATCGGGGC
This sequence comes from Candidatus Acidiferrales bacterium, assembly GCA_035570275.1. GTDB lineage: Bacteria > Acidobacteriota > Terriglobia > Bryobacterales > Bryobacteraceae > DATMNI01. The sequence goes on from DATMNI010000273.1 coordinate 34,247, forward strand.
GGCTTTCGCGTTCACCGCCGCCGCTTTCGCACAGACGACTCCGTTCACCTTGGAACAAGTCCTCGGTGCGGCCTTCCCCTCGGAATTGACTGCCGCGCCATCAGGCGGGAAAGTCGCGTGGGTGGCGAATTCCCGCGGCGTTCGCAACATCATGGTGGCGGAACCGCCCGGCTACCAGGCGCGCCCACTCACCGCCTACCAGACCGACGATGGGCAGGAGTTGTCGGATCTGCGCTGGACGCCGGACGCAGGCGCCATTTTGTACGTGCGCGGCGGCGAGGCGAATGGCGCGGGCGAGATCCCGAATCCCACGCTTGACCCGAAAGGCGCCACCCAAGACATCTGGATCGCCGGGCTGACGGGTGGGGCAACGCGTAAGATTGCGGAGGGCAACTCGCCGGCGGTTTCGCCGAAGGGCGATCGCGTGGCTTTCATACGGCGCGGTCAAGTCTGGTGGGCCGCGTTAGGTGGGAAGCCGGATGGCAAGGCGGATGGCAGACCCGCGGCCCAGATTTTCCAGCCTCGCGGCCAATGCAGCAAGCCGGTCTGGTCGCCGGACGGGGCGCGCCTCGCCTTCGTCAACAGCCGCGGCGATCACGGGTTCATCGGGGTCTACGACGTGGCCGCCGGCTGGCTGCGCTATTTGGACCCGAGCACCGATATCGACACCGAACCCGAATGGTCGCCCGATGGCGCACGCATCGCCTTCATCCGCACCCCCAGCAATGGATTGCGCACGCCGCGTGAGCCGCACCGTGAAGGCGAACCCTGGTCGATTCGTGTGGCCTCGGCAGAAACCGGCGCCGGGCGCGAAGTCTGGCGCGCGCAACCAGGCCCCGGCAGCGTCTTCCGCGGCGTCGGGGCGCGAAACCAGTTGCTGTGGGCCGGCGGCGGGCGAATCGTGTTTCCTTGGGAAGCCGATGGCTGGACGCACCTCTACTCAGTTCCCGCCGAACGCGGTAAGGCCCTGCTGCTCACTCCTGGCGCATTCGAAGTGGATGATGTGACCTTGGCAGCCGGCGGCCGCGACGTGGTCTACTCATCCAATCAGGGTGACATCGACCGGCGGCATCTTTGGAAGGTCGCCGCCGCAGGTGGCACGCCCACTGCCCTCACTTCGGGCCAGGCGATCGAATGCAAACCGGTGGCAACCAGCGACGGCACCGTGGCCTTTCTGCATTCCGATGCGGCTCACCCGATGCGCCCGGCAATCCGCTCCGCCGGCGAGATTCGCGATCTGGACCCCGCCGCCATCCCGGCCGATTTCCCGCTGCAAAAGATGGTGACGCCGCAGGCGGTGGTCTTTTCGAGCGCCGACGGCCTGCCGATCCACGGCCAGTTGTTTCTGCCTTCCAAGCCGACGCCGACTGGCAAATGGCCGGCCATGGTCTTCTTTCATGGCGGGTCGCGCCGTCAGATGCTGCTGGGTTGGCACGCCATGTATTACTACTCGAACGCCTACGCGATGAACCAATACCTGGCCAGTCTTGGCTACGTGGTGCTTTCGGTGAACTACCGCAGCGGTATCGGCTACGGGCTCGATTTCCGCGAGGCGGTGAACTACGGCGCATCGGGCGGCGGCGAGTACAACGACGTGCAGGGTGCCGGTGTCTACCTGCGATCCCGTGCGGACGTTGACCCCGCTCGCATCGGTGCCTGGGGCGGTTCTTACGGCGGCTATCTGGTGGCCATGGCCCTGGCGCGCGCCTCCGGCCTGTTCCGCGCCGGCGTGGATTTTCACGGGGTGCACAATTGGGCCACCGAGTTGAACATTCCCGTGACCGCACCCGATTACAAAACCGCCTTCGAGTCGTCGCCCATGGCCTTTCTGAAGACATGGCGCTCACCCGTGCTGCTGATTCAGGGCGACGACGACCGCGACGTGCAGTTCAACCAGACCGTGATGCTGGCCGATGCGCTGCGCCGGCAAAACGTGGAGATCGAAGAATTGATTCTCCCCGACGAGATCCACGATTTTCTGCTGTGGCGAAGCTGGGTCGCCACCTACCGGGCCGCGGCGCAGTTCCTGGAGCGGCATTTGAAATAGCCCGCCAGATTGCCCTCAATTCCCTGTCGGCGAAGTCCGCGCCTGGGAAAGTGTTCTAATGTGTGGATGCGTCGTTTCGCCTCGATGGGAGCCTTGGCCGCTCTGGTTTTCTTTCTGGTCGGGCTTGCATTCATCCGGGAGGCGGGAATGCATTACGATGCCAGCTACGAAATTGCCTGTTTCTATCCCTGTGCGGGAGTAGCCTTTAAGGTGCTTCTATTGGGTCACACGATTCCAGTGATGGTGCTTCCATACCGGGCGCTTTCAAGGCGTGGCTCTACTGGCCGATTTTGCGTTACCTCGATGTACCGGCAGTGGTTCTCCGGATACCGCTTCTATTTGTTGGCGCTATGTCCGTTTGGCTGTCGTCGCTGTTGCTGGATCGGATCTTTGGCCGGCGCGCGGCGATCATAGGATCGTTTCTACTAGCGACAGACGCTACGTTTCTAATCGCGACCACCTACGACTTCGGGCCCATTGTTTTTCTTCATTGCTTTCTGCTTGCCGGCATACCGTATCTCGAATCTCTCAAGACGGGCCGCATCGTCACGGTCGATTGGGGTTATGCTACCACTCTCTGCCTTTTCTCCGATGGGGAGATGCCACTGGACGACATCAGTTATACGCTTCTGAATCCGTCAGAACCGGAAGCTGCCTGGATCGGAACTCTTATGAGAGATCCGGAGAACGTATTTGTTAACCACACGGAAGGAGGGGAACAATTTGCAGGCGTGCGCGCGCGCCTCGCATCGATAGCAGCGCAGGCGGGAGTCAGGGGAAAAGTTGTGAGGATCATAAGGGATCGCAATGATCGGCCGCGATTTGAAATCGTCAGGTATCTCCCATCTCAGTAAGATCCGTGTTTAGTTCCCTCCTCCTCCGCCCACAGTTTCGCGGAACTTGGCTCCGGGCGCGGGCAGCCTGGTTCCGAACTTTATGTCGACAACCGCGTTCTTTTCGAACTGGACTTCGCCGCCGCGGCCGATTACGTTGGCGTACACCGACCAGGCCATCCCGTAAATGCCGAATGCCGTGCCGACATACTTCGAGCTCTGCGCGGCCAGCGCCCCCAACATCCCAAACCCCAAAGCGCCCCCGGCCGTGCGCCCGCCCACGTTGGCTTCGCCGCCGCCATGGGCGCGGCCGGCATCGTTATCCATCGACTTGTTGGCTATGATCACGGCGATCAGCGGCGCAATGAAGCGCGTCTTGGATTCCGTGGCTTTGACACCGCCCTCCTCATCCACTTTGATCTGCGTCTTGCCGCCGCTCTCGGCCGCCTGCAGCGTAGCCGCGGTCTGCAGGGCCGGTGGTGCAGCCTGAGTCTCCCTCAAGTGCGCCACTTCCTCCGGAAGCGCCACGCGCTGGAAATTGAACCGGAGTTGGCCGCCGCGATGAAACCAGCGGGCGCGCCTGGCCACCACCACCGCGCCCGACAGCCGCGTGCCCGCCGGCAGAAGCAGTTTGTGGTCAGGCGAAAACAGCGGCTCCACGACCACCGCTTCCACGCCCTCTCCCAGTTTCGACGAGGCCGAATCGAGCGGCGTCAGCAGGCGGGCGTGCACCACGGCGTCGGCCGCGGGTTGCGATCCGACCAGCGCCAGTGCGTCTTTTTGAACTGCGGCCGAACCGAATTCGAGGGGCTCCCGAAGCTCGGCATCGAACCGCGTACCGCGCCGCACCCATTGCGGACGGTAGGGCAATTTGGCCAGCAGAAATTCTTCGAGCTTTTCCTTTTTGTTGGGCGCGCGCACGATGTCCGCCACGCCGCGAGTGCGCGCACTAATCTGGGCATTGACCTTGTCTTGCGCCGTTTGCCGCGCGTTGCCCCACACGCCGGCGAGTACGCTGCCGTTGGCAGGCTGCGGCTGCGCGGCCGGCTGCGGCTGAGCTTTCGGCTTCTTCTTTTTGGGCGGGCTGAGGTTCACCACCGAGTTCAGACCCTCGCTTTCCGCCGTGTGGATGGCAAGCTGCCGGCCATCGGGCAGAGTCAAGGTGGTAAATTCGACTTCCGCTTTGCAAAGCGGCGTGAAATCGCCGTTCATGATGGCGCTGGCACGCTGCCACTTGCTCACGGCCTGGACTCGGCTCACCCTCCCGTGGACGGCGGCGCCGGCGCCCACCACCTCGCGGTCGAACGCAAAGAGCGGTTCCACGAGCTTAGCTTCCACCGGTGCGCCGGCGCGTTTGGAGATCCGTTTGGTCAGGTAAACGCGAACCGGCGCACCGGAGGGAACCGTTAAGGCGATGTTGGGATTCGGGTCGTCCGCGGCGGACGCGGCGGGATGGAAAAACAGGACTACTGCACAGGTACCAAGCGCAGCTTTCATGAGCCACCTTCGGGGTTGATGATACCAGTTCCCAACGGATGCCGGATGCCGGATGCCAGATCCCGGTGAAAGGCAGCGCGCCCGGGCGGTGTTAACCGGCCACCGGCCACCGGCCACCGGCCACCGGCCACCGGCCACCGGCCCGGCCACCGGCCACCGGCATCCGTTCTTCAGCTTCCTGTTATCATCGAACTCTGGAGGTCCCATGTCGGATGAACTGAATCGGCGTAGTTTTCTGAAGGCGGCCGCGATTGCCGCAGGCCCGGCCGCGATGGCGGCGCACGCCGCCAATGACAAAGTGAATGTCGGGTGGATCGGCGTGGGCACGCGCGGCTACGCGGGCCTGGATTGGCTGCACACCGCGGCCGCCAACGAGGTGCAGATCACCGCGATCTGCGATACCTACCAGGGCAACATCGCGCGCGCACAAGACCGCATGCAGACCATCTGGGGCAACAAGCCCAAGACCCATGTGGACTACCGCGAACTGCTGGCCGACAAGTCGATCGACGCCGTCTACATCATGACACCGGAGCACCTCCACCACGACATGGCGATCGCGGCGCTGAAGGCCGGCAAGCACGTCTACATCGAAAAGCCGCTGGCCCACACCATTGAGGAAGGCTTCGACATCGTAAGGGCGTGGGAGAAGTCCGGCAAGATCGTGCAGGTGGGCACGCAAAATCGCAGTTCGTCTCTTTATAAGAAAGCCAAGGAACTGATCGCCCAGGGCATGGTGGGCGATGTTCATTTCGTGCGCGCCTTCTGGTATCGTAACGGGCTGCCCAACGAACCGTCATGGCGCTACGCGATCCCACCCGAGGCCACTCCCCAGAACACCGACTGGAACCGCTTTCTGGGCACCGCGCCGAAACACGACTGGGACCCCCAGCGCTACTTCCAGTGGCGCCTCTATTGGGATTATTCGGGCGGCATCTCGACCGACCTTCTGGTCCACCAGACCGACATCGTCAATTTCATGCTCGGTAAGACGGTGCCGAAGAGCTGCATCGCCAGCGGCGGCATTTATCGTTGGACCGACAAGAGCGACGACCGCGACGTGCCCGACTGCCTCAGCGCCGTCTACGATTATTCCGACAAGATGCAGCTCAACTACAGTTGCTACCTGGGAAACGAGTTCTTCGGCTATGGCGAAGAGCTTTGCGGCAATGAAGGCACTATCCGGGTGATGAATCGGCAGGACCTTTATTTCGAACCCGAATCCTATAATTCACGGCGTCCCAACGCACCTAACCGAGCGCCGGAAGCCATCAAGTCGCGGGCGGCCATCCACATCAACGGTCCCCAGGAGTTCAAGGAATCCGACGGCGCCATCAACCACTTCCGCAATTTCATTCAGTCGGTGCTAGGCAAGGAACAGCCGATCGCGCCGCCGCCGGTGGGCCAGCAGGCCGCGATTTCCGGCCACATGGCCACGCTGTCGTTCAAGAACCAGAAGAAAGTGCTCTGGGACGACGCGGCCAACAAATACCACTTCGCCTGAGCGGGCGCCGCGTCGCGAGTGAAGCCTTATGGCCCCTGTTGACCGAGCTGGCGCCCAAACGGTTGCCCAATTGGCCACCCAGACGGCCGTCCCGCGGCCCGCATTCCGCTGGATTATCAGCCGTGGTGTGGACCTTTCCCTGGTCAGCGGCAGCGTGCTGGCCGGTTACGCCTATCTGCTGCTCTACACCGTGGTCCACGTGAAGATTTCGTACCTCTGGTGGTTCTGGTCGGTGGGCTTCGACGGCACGCATATCTTCGCCACCGCCAGCCGCACGTTTTTCGATAATGAAGCCCGCGCGCGCAACCGCAAGCTGTTCTTCGGCAGCCTGCTGTTCTTCTTCGCCCTCGGGCCGGCGCTGGTGCTGGCCGGCCTCAAGGGCTACCTCTACCTGTTGGTGGGCGTGTGGGCCTACTATCACGTGATCCGCCAGCATTACGGGTTCATGGTGCTGTACAAGGTGAAGAATCGGGACTTGCGTCCGCTGGATAACAAGCTCGACCGCATTTTCATCGGTGTGATGCTGGTCTTCCCGCCGTTCCACCGGTTCTTCATTCATCACCCCGAAGAACTCGGCATCAAGCTGGCGTTCCCCAGGTTTGTACTGGAAAGCTTGGAACCAGTGATGTGGGCGCTGGTGGCAGCCACCGTCGCGGTCTATCTGGCGCGGCAGGTGGTTCGCTATCGCGCGGGCGATTCGCTCGACGTGCCCAAGCAACTGCTTTTCGCGGCGATCATTCCGCTGCACTGGCTGACCTTCGCGTACATGAGCTGGCAGGCCGCCGTGCCCACCGTAACCATCGTGCACAACTTGCAGTACCACGCGCTGGTGTGGTTCCACAATCGTAACCGGTACACAGGCAACCGGTACGCGGCTGACGGCGGCACGGCACGGCACGGGCGCATTCCCGGCGCGGTGAGCCGCAGCCTGCTGGCCTACGCCGCCGCCGGTTTGGTGTTCAGCCTGGCCTACCGGATACCGGGATTCCAGTTGGGCCAAGTGTCCGACCTGGCGTTTGGCTTCTTCTGCGGTTTCGGATTGACGCATTATTACCTGGACAGCCGCATCTGGCGGGTGCGCCACGATCCGGGGCTGCGGGAAGCACTGCAGTTGGCATAGGACCCTGGCGGGGCCACGCGGCAGGCGGAAGAACGATCCGCCGGACTCTCGAAAGTCGCTTGTGGAAGTTCGGCTGCGCGCCAACTCCCGGCGGGCGGATTGCTAATCCGCCGCAGCTTGCCAAGCTTCCCCACATAGCGCCACGGGCGATCTCAATCCCAATTCGACTGACACCCTGACTATAACGGTCAGCCGGAATCCGGCAAGGGACCGGTCCAATCTTCCCGCGGACCGAATCCACCTGCCTGGCGCTCACCACGGCGCTCTATTACACCCCCAGCGGACGCTCCAGAAGCCGCAATTTCGCAACCGTCGGGCTTGCTATTGCATGCCGGCTTATCCCGGCGCACAATCTGCACCACAAAGAGGTCGCGGCCGGGTCAAGCCGCGTCCCGGCGCCGCTTCCACTCAAACAACACCACCCCTGCTGCCACCGACACGTTCAGCGAAGAAATCTTCCCCGCCACCGGTATCCGCACCAGCATGTCGCAATGTTTGCGCACCTGCTCGTGCAGGCCCTTGCCTTCGCCGCCCAGCACCAGCACAGTGGGAGACGCGTAATCAACCAAAGCGTACGATTGGTGGCCGCGCTCGTCAAGCCCGTAAATCCAGAAGCCGCGCTCCTTCAGGTCTTCCAGCGTGCGGTTGACGTTGGTGACGCGGACGATCGGCAAATGTTCCATGGCCCCCGCGGCCACCTTCGCGACCACATCCGTGACGCCGGCGGCGCGGCGCTCGGGGACGATCACGGCGCCGGCGCCGGCGGCATGCGCTGTCCGCACGATGGCGCCGAGATTGTGCGGGTCTTCCACGCCATCGAGCACCACCAGCAACTCCGCGGAAGCCACGGCTTCAAACTCGGTATACTTGCGGACGGCGCCCAGCGCCACTACGCCCTGGTGCGCGCTGGATCCGGCCAGCCGATCCAGCGACGATCGTGGCTCAAAACGTACCGGCACGCCGTTGCGGCGCGCCAGGTCGATGATTTCCTGCAGCCGCGGTCCGCCGGCGCCCTGCACGATGTGCAACCGCTCCAGCGGGTGATGCGCGCGCAGGGCTTCGGCCACCGGATGGATGCCGCTGAGAACGGGCATGGGAGCACTATCCGGCCGGCTACGGCAGAATGCCCAAACCGTTGTTGAACCGGTTGGTCCAGTTCGCCGTGGCGGCCACCAGGGTGAGTTCCACAATCTGTTCGTCGTTGAAATGCGCGGCCAGCGCGTCGCGTGTAGTGGCCGCGGCGGCGGTGCGAGTCAGTTCGCGCGCATAGCGGATGGCCGCCAGTTCCGGCTGTGAAAAGCCCTCGTCCGTGCCGGCCTGCAGGGACTGCATTTCGGGTTCGGTGATCCCCGCCTTCTGTCCGGCGGTGGTATGAGCCAAGGTGCAGAAGGCACAGTGGTTGGTGTAGGAGCAGGTCAGGTAGACGAGTTCCTTGGTGCGGCGGTCCACCGATCCCGGCCCCATCACCGCTCCATAAAACGGCACAAAGGCCTTGAGCACCTCGGGCCGGTTGGCCATGACACGGAAGAAAAAGTTCGCCTGCTTACCGCGGGCCTCCAGGCTGGCCAGGAACTCGTTTTCCGCGGGATCCACGGTCTTGATCGTTGACGTCATATAGGACCAGTATAGAAAGATAGCACCAGTATGGAAAGACTCAGCCCGAGAGCGTGCGAATGAAATTGCCATCGCCTTCCACGAAGTCGAATGCCGCCAGCCTTTCGGGCGGCTCCCAGCGCATTTCGTGAAAGATCAGGTTGGTGGGCTCCCCTTCAAACCCCATGATGCGGAAAAAGATCAGCAGGATGGGGCTCCTGCCGGGGTAGGTGTATTGGTAGCGCGTGATCTCCACGCCCGCGGCATGCCGGATGCCGAGTTCTTCGGCCAACTCGCGTTCCAGCGCCTGCGGCGGGGTTTCGCCCGGCTCCACCTTACCGCCGGGAAACTCCCACTGGAGGGCGTGGGATTGTTCCGCGGTGCGGCGGCAAATCAGAATCCGCCCATCGCGCTCGACGATCGCCGCTACCACTTGAACCATGCCACTATTGGATCATACGTGTATCCGGAACGATTGATCGAGCATTTTCAAAACCCGCGCAATGTGGGCGAACTGGCGCCGCCGGCGGTGACGGTGGAGGTTTCCAACCCGGCGTGCGGGGACATCCTGCGGTTAGCGGTGCGCCTCGAAAGCGGGGTGGCGGCGGAGGTGCGGTACAAGGTTCGCGGTTGCACGGCGTCCATCGCGGCGGGTTCGGCGCTGACGGAATGGATCGCCGGAAAGACTCCGGACCAGATCGCGGTCTTCGTTCCCGGTGTGGTGGACGAGGCCGTGGGGGGATTGCCCGCGGAATCGAAGCACGCCGCGGCGCTTTGCGCGGATGGAGTGAAAGCCTTGCTAAAGCGTCTGGCACTCCCCTGAAGGTGTCAGGCTGTGACCATCTCCGTGCGCAGCAGGTCAATCTCCAGCGCCAGACTGGATAGCGAGGCGGTGCATTCCTGGAAATCCCGACGAACCGCATCCTGCTCGATCTGCTTGAGTACGTGGGCCGCTCGATTCGCCCCAACATTGGCGCAAGCGCCTTTGCAATAGTGGGCCAGCCGCACGGTTTTCAACGGATCTTTTTCAGTGATTGCCGACTTCAGCAGCACCATCTGCTGCGATGTGTCGTCAATCAGCAAAGCCAGGATCTCGCGCATGAGTTCTTCGTCGTCGAGCGTGACGTCCCGAAGCTGCTGCCGGTCCAGTACGGCCGTGGTGTCAATCGTCTTCACCTCTTGATTATGGCGGAGACCGGCGGCGAGAGGAATCGGCGGAACACCTTAGGTGAGCACGCTCTTCGCCTTATGCGGAGTCAAACGATAAGTTGGACATTTGAGCCAGGCGACAACAAAGCAGAAACAGGATTTCACGCCAAGCCGCCAAGCCCGCAAAGAAGAGATGAAGAGAGATAATCGAAGTCAACGTGACCGGGAATCCACTGGCGAAACAGATTGTGGATGCAGCTAATCGAGTCCTTTGCGGCTTTGCGGCTTTGCGTGAAATCTTGCCTTTCTGAAGTCCCACACTCTAAGCCGATTCCACCTTAGGCTCGAACTCAAATTGGCCAGTTTATTGTTTGACTCCGCTTTTTAGCCCTGGCCTGGGTCCTCTTGGCCCGCGTCATCTGGGCCTGAACCTGCCCAACTGAAACCCGGTCTGCACCACGTGGAGGCCGGAATCCACCACGGCGCTCACCATGAACCCCGGCGCTATAGGGGTACCGAAACGCATATCGAAGACTTCCACCAGCCGGCCATTTTCGGGTGAAGGGACCGGCGAGACCCGCCAGAGGGGGAATTGCGAGAACCGCAGGAATTCCGAGAATGCGGTGGTGCGGGCGGCGGCATCAAGGGCCGGGCTGGCTTCGGGTTTTTGAAAAACCAGGTTCCGGCCCGGAAGCGCGGTGCCAATCAGGTCGATCGTTTCCGTGGTGTAAGCGCCGCTGGTTTCTACCAGGCCGTACCAACGCCACGGGTTGGCCGCGTCGGGCAGGGCGGCGATGCGCAGCGGTGGGGAATCCTGATAGAGACGCGAGCTCAGCGCAGTGAAGGCACGCGCGTGAAGCACGCCGCGGCCACAATCGTAGAGCAGCACAAACAGCAGCGCAAACCAGGCGAAACCGCGTCCGTGGTGGGCCGGCTTGACCGAACCGGAACTGATCTCGGACCCAACCAGCCGTGCCAGAAACGGTCCCAGAACTCCGAGCAGCAAAACGCCCCAAATCCACAAATCGACCACACCAGTTACGTCCAGGCGCTGCCACTGGCTCGAAAACGGCAGCAGCAGGCGGATACCATAGACGTTGGTCCAATCCAGGGCCAGATGCGAGGCCACGGCGATGAGCGCGGCGCAAAAGGCGCCCAGCCAGTGGACCGGCTTCCTGCCGATCAGCTTGACCACCAGCACCACCGTTAGGGCCATTATGGGCATTCCCACCAGTGAGTGGGTGAGGTGGCGGTGGTAGTGCAGATAGTTCAGCCCACCGCCGGCGGCGCTCAACACATCGATGTCGGGAGCATTGGCCGCCAGAATCACAATGGGCGTGGCCAGCGGGCTCCAGCGTCCCAGTCCGGCCCTGCTCAGGAATAGGCCAATGGCGGTGTGAGTGAGGTTGTCCATGAAAGGCGCCGGATTTCCTATTGTAAGAAGAAAGCCGGCGGGAAGGGGACCGCTCCGAAGTAGGTGGGGCCAGGTCTTCGACCGTTCGTTTGCAGTTGGTCGAGAACACTCGGTTAACGGCGGGCGTGTGTAGCCGTTTTCCGCTACGTCCAAAGAACACATCTCGAAGTGTCTGGCCCCGGGCGCTGACACGCGGCCCCACCTGGCTCGTGAGCGCTGCCCCGCTAAGCCGACAGCGGAAGCGGAAAACGCGGTTCGGTGCGGGTTCGTATGGGATGTACCAAAAGGGACCGGCAGGCCTCCTTCCTGACCACGCCTCCAAAATATTCATTCAGGGGATACAGGGAGTACGGCTCCAGTTCGGCGAACTCCCGGCCCAGGATCTGTTCAATGCGGTACACTTCGTGAAAGAAAGTGCCGCGTTCGATTTTCAATTGGCGGCAGCAGAGTTTCCAGTCGGCGCCAAGCAGAAAGAAATACCGGAAAATGCGATGTTCCGAATCTTCCAGAACCCGCCGGCTAACCAGGGAAAAGTCGGCGATGAACTCTTCCCGCTTGCGGGAGTACGTGTGCCCGCCAGGACGGCGGCCGCCGCCGTGGTCCATCGAAACTGCTTTGGTTTGGTCCCCTAGGGCGACGCACTCCCGAAAGCGGTTGTAGCAGGCTCGAAAGATGGAGCGAAACACACAGTTGCATGGGGTTTCTCTCGTTTTGTGGACGGGGCGCATCCCATCGCCATGGCAGACGGTGCAACTTCCACTCGCCAGCCCTATTGCGGTCGATCGGTTCCACTGCATACTAAGAATGTCCTCCCGGCGGCAACCCCTAAAAACGCAGGTTGCTGCCATTGTTTTTTCAACAGCTTTTTCCACTGTATCTCCACACCGAAAAACGTCAAGAGTTCTATTCGGGGAAATCCATGGTACTAGAACTAACGATTACGTTGGGGAGATTGATATTTATGTGCTTAAAGTATTCAATTCAAAAATCAAGAATCGTTTGCGACGCGGATTTGATTGTATTTGTATTAGGGCTAAGGGAATTCTAGTACTCCCCTATTTCCGGGAGAAATAGGCCGCATTTCAATTTTCACCATGACTTTTCACGATCTGCAACAGCGGCTCATCGAAGATCTCCGTCAACGCGTTCGCAGCGGGGACGTGACCGAGCGGGGCCTGGCGCGCGCCACCGGCGTGTCCCAGCCCCACATGCATAACGTGCTGAAGGGCACACGTCTGCTCTCCGTGGAAACGGCCGACCAGATCCTGAGGAACCTGGATATGGACCTCCTGGACCTGATCGAACTGCAGGACGTGCGCGAATTCCGCGGCCGGTAAGGTTTTCTGCCGAGCGGCCGCTCCAGCCGGCAGTATGCTGGAATGGTGAATCGGTCGGGAAATCAGACCCAGGTTCGGGACACCCGCTTGAAGCGGCTGGCCGAAAAGATTGACGCACTGTCCGACAAGGACGAGATGCGGCTGCGGCACTTTCGCGAGGTGGGCGCTCTACGCCGGGCCGCCGTCGGCGATCTTCACGCCATCTGCGCCGATTTCGTCAACTCCGTAAACCGGCTGCTGGCCCGCCCCGAACTGGAACTGGACCCCCGCAGCTTTTCGGAAAACGCGTTCCGGGAGGATACCGCGAACCTGATCCAGATCAACGTGCGCGGCCGCATCCTGCAGATCTCGTTCGTGGCCACTCCAGAGTTGGTATCGACGGAGGACTTCCGCATTCCCTACACGCTGGCAGGCTCCGTCCGGGCGTTCAACCAGGATTATCTGGACAAGGACATCATCGAGGAACATCTGGTTTTCTACACCCTGGAGAAAGAGAAGAAAATGTGGCGGTTTTTCGATGCCCGAACGTACCGGTCCGGACCGTTTGACCAGGAGTACCTGATTTCGGTCATGGAACAGATAGTTTGAGAACGGGAGGTATGCGGATCCCTTGTGGGGCCGATTGTTAATCGGCGGCGGATTGTTAATCCGCCTGCGCGATGCGGCAGCGAGCCAGCCCGATTTTGCGGTGGATTGCCAATCCTCCGATTTCGCCTTCCCGGATCGAATAGTCGTAAAATCAGCGGTCTGAGCGCAATGGGTATATGTCCACGCCCTACCAAAGCAAGTACTGGGCAGCGGCCCTGACCTGCAAGGGGGCCGCCGGATCGATCGACAGCCTGTCGCGGACCGTTGCCAGCGCGAAAGTCGACCTGAATCCGCATCAGGTTGACGCGGCGCTGTTCGCCATCCGGTCTCCGCTATCCAAGGGCGTCATTCTCGCCGACGAGGTCGGACTCGGCAAGACCATCGAGGCGGGCTTGGTCCTAAGCCAGACTTGGGCGGAGCATCGCCGCCGTCTGCTGGTCATCGTTCCTGCCACCATCCGCAAGCAATGTATATTCCCGATTTTCCGCGGCTCGCGATCGGAAAACTGGTTCAGCGACGCTGTCGACGCCGGAGTTGGTCAGTTCAGCTTATAGGACCAATCCAGGATTCGATGGATCAACCGCCGGACATCCGCAAAGCTCCGCCACCGCGCACAACCGTTGGTCCGATGAGACCAATACGGAGATCCACGCCGCCTGACGGAGATCAAGGGCCACGGCCAATTGTATTCCGTCTAGCGTTCGCAGTCCCCGGTCAACCGCATGGGATCTCAAGAGCCGTGCAGCGGACTGAAAAGGCTTCTCTTCGATTGGTGGGCCAACAATTACTCGATCACGAGCGATGTCCGCCCGGAAACGACGCTGAGCGGTCGTCCGGCCTGTGGCGTCGAGAACCCCAGTCCGAATTTTTATCGCCAGCACGGATTCGAGTTCTACCAGTGCCAATGGAAAAACGACCCCCTCGTCCTCCTCCTTGTGGGGCCGATTGTGAATCGGCGGCGGATTGTTAGAGGGACTTGCAGAATTGGCTGATGGTGCGAGGGGTGACCAAAACAGAAAGCTGAAGAAATGTTTTGTGGAGAGCCTTGAATGCCGGTAAGATACAGTAAGATATTGATGAGGACAGCCCCATGACCAGCCTGCTGCAAATGATCGGCATTTTTGGTGCGAACCTGCAAGACCGGCTTTTTCCCGCATTAGAGGAGGACCTGGGGCCGCTGAGCCGTCTGCACGAGCAGTTGGTTGCCGCCTTAGCCCTGCTGCAATTGGAGGGCACGGTGGAGATGCGACTGCGTCGGGGACGCCCCGGCCATGATCGCGCCATGATCGCGCGGGCTTTTGTGGCCAAGGCGATTTTCCAGTTGCCGACCACGCGAGCATTGTTGGATCGGCTCAGTTGCGACCGTGTTTTGAGAGGTTTGTGCGGTTGGGAAAGCGCGGCGGCGGTGCCGGATGAAACCATATTTTCGCGGGCCTTCGCCGGATTCGCCAGCAGCCAGTTTCCGCAACGGGTGCATGCGGCTCTCATCCAGCGGACCTGCTCGGAACGCCTGATCGGCCACCTCAGTCGCGACGCCAGTGCAATTGAGGCACGGGAGAAGGCCCAGCCCAAAGAGGCCCCGGTGGTGCCAGCACCCAAGTCGCGGCCGAACCGGTCGGGTAAGCCCAAGCCGGTGGAGAAGATGACGCGGGTGGAACGGCAGTGCTCCGGGATGACGCTGTCGCAGATGGTGGCCGAATTGCCGCAGGCCTGCGATTGGGGTCGCAAGAACAACAGCAAAGGTAAACACGTATCGTGGCGGGGCTACAAACTGCACCTGGATGTGGCCGACGGTCAAATTCCCATCAGTGGCCTGTTGACCTCGGCGTCGACGCATGACAGTCAGGCGGCAGTGCCCTTGGCGATGATGAGCGCGCAGCGGGTGACTAACTGCTACGACCTGATGGATTCGGCCTATGACAGTTGGCAGATTCACGAATACAGCCGTAACTTGGGGCATGTGCCGATCATCGAACCGCAGCAACGGGGAGCCAACCCAGCCGTACTGGCTCCCCATCAAAGGCAGCGTTATAAGGAGCGGACGACGATCGAACGGGTGTTTTCGCGGCTGAAGGACGAATTCGGTGGGCGGTTCGTCCGGGTGCGCGGGGCGGCCAAGGTCATGACGCATCTGA
>DATMNI010000274.1:0-55096 GCA_035570275.1 Candidatus Acidiferrales bacterium
CGCAGCCCGCCCATCTGGCGCATGTCCTGTTCGCCCGAAAGCGCGTGGATCACGGAGCCCGACCCAAGGAACAGCAGCGCCTTGAAAAACGCGTGCGTCACCAGGTGATAGACGCCGGCCGAGAATGCCCCGCAGCCCACGCCCACAAACATGTAGCCGAGCTGCGACACCGTGGAATAGGCGAATACCTTCTTGATATCGTTCTGCGCCAGGCCGATGGTGGCGGCGAAAAACGCCGTCGCGATGCCGACTATCGCCACCAGGTTCATGGCGGCCGGCGCGTGCGTAAAGATCACCCACGAGCGCGACGTCATGTACACGCCGGCCGTCACCATGGTGGCCGCGTGGATCAGCGCCGAAACCGGCGTGGGACCGGCCATGGCGTCCGGCAGCCAGACGTACAGCGGAATCTGCGCCGACTTGCCGCAGGCGCCCACCAGCAGCAGAATCGCGATCAGCGTGAGGGTAGATTCGGTAGCCATGGCTGCCGATCGGAACACGGTCGAGAAATCCAGCGAACCGAAATTCCGCACCATCAGGAACATCGCCAGCGAAAACCCGAAATCGCCAATGCGGTTTACGATGAAAGCCTTGTTGCCGGCGTTGGTGGCGATCTTCTTATCGAAATAAAACCCGATCAGCAGGTAGCTGCACAACCCCACGCCTTCCCACCCTACAAACAGCAGCAAAAAGTTGGCGCCCAGCACCAGCACCAGCATGAAAAACATGAAGAGGTTGAGGTAGGCGAAGAAGCGGTAGTAGCCGCCTTCATGCGCCATGTAGCCAATGGCGTAGATATGGATCAGCGACCCGATGCCGGTCACCACCAGCAGCATGACGATGGTGAGCCGGTCTACCGCCAGATCGCAGCCGATGCTGAGGATTCCGCTCTGCACGGTCCCGCTCTGGATCCACGTGAAGTAGTGCTCGATGACGGGCGTATTGAGATCGCCCATGCCGGCAATCACCCGCAGCACCCAGGCGAATGCCAGAACCACGCTGCCGATGGCGACGGTGTTGACGAGGCTCTTGGAAAACCGGCGGCCCAAGGCGCCGTTGATCAGAAAGCCCGCCAGCGGGAGTATGGGTATGAGCCAGAGTTGCATCGGTTGTTAGTTCTTCATCGAATTTACTTCATCGATATTCAAAGTCGCCCGGTTCTTGAAAACCGTCAGGATAATCGCCAGCCCGACCGCGGCTTCAGCCGCCGCCACTACCATCACGAAGAAGGCGAAGAGATGGCCGCTGACGTCCTTGTTATGGTACGCGAACGTGACAAAGCTCAGGTTCACGGCGTTGAGCATCAGTTCAATGGACATGAACAGCGTGATGATGTTGCGCCGGAACAGGAAGCCGGCTACGCCGAGCACGAATAGCACCGCGCTCAGCGTGAGGAACCAGGAAATCGGAACGGCGGTCATGGCTGGTTACCCCAGTGCTTTGTGGGGCAGATTGTTAATCTGCGGCGGATTGGCAATCCGCCTGCCGATACTTTAGGTAGGCCCTCGTTAATGGTCCGGCAGGCGGATTGCCAATCCGCCGGACCCAGAGGGTGCCCCTCCCAACCTGCCCCACAAAAAAGCCAAATCATTCTATTTCCTTTCTGGCCAGAACCACCGCGCCTATGATCGCAATCAATATCAGCACCGAAGTCACCTCAAACGGCAGCACGTAGGTGGTAAACAGAGCGCGGCCGATGTCCTGGGCCGAGCCGCCGGTGAAACCGCCGAAGCGCACCGTCTCGCGCGCCGGGTAGATGCGCTGCACAAAAAACGCCACCAGGCCCAGCAACGCCACCAGCAGCGGCACGCCCAGCAACTGCACCATGAACGAGCGGCCTTTCTTGCTCTCCGTGCCGGCGTTCAGCAGCATGATGACGAAAATGAACAGTACCATCACGGCGCCGGCATAGACAATCACCTGCGCGGCGGCGATGAACTCGGCGCCCAGCAGCAGGTAGAGGACGGCCAGCGAGCCCATCACGCCCACCAGGGAAAGGGCGCTTGCTATGGGGTGCGTCTGCACTACTACGTTGATGGCGGATGCCACCGCAATCAGCGCGAAGACCACGAACAGAATCACGTCCGGCGTTATCGGCATCACGAGACCCAAGCCACCAGAAAGCCGGTCACCAGCAGATTCAGCATCGCGACCGGGAAAAGGAACTTCCACGTGAAGCCCATCAGTTGGTCGTAACGGAACCGCGGCAGCGTGCCGCGGACCCACATGAAGCCGAAAAGAATTGCCCCCGTCTTGGCGCAGAACCAGAACAGCGGCAGCAGCCAGGCTTGCACCATCGGCAGCAGAAAAATGCCCGCGATCCCCAGGAAAATAATTCCGAATACCGGGAGCGTGCGGGCATCGCGTTTCCGGGCCGCGTGCAACCCGTGATACAACGCCACCACGCCGGCGGCCGCGAAAATCAGCGCCGGCACCAGGCTGGAACCGTATGCGGCCGGCCACGGCGCCATCCAGCCGCCCAGAAACAACAGCGTCGCCATCGAACTCACCGTGACCATGTTGGAGTATTCCGCCATGAAGAACGAAGCGAATTTCATGCTGCTGTATTCGGTATGGAAACCGGCCACCAGCTCGTTTTCGGCTTCCGGCAGATCGAACGGCACGCGGTTGGTTTCGGCGAAGGCGGCAATGATGAAAATGATGAAGCTGACAATCTGCGGGAACGGCCCGTGCAGAATATTCCAGTTCAGTATGCTGCCCTGCTGTTTCATAACCAGGTCGTGCAGGCTCAGGGTGTTCGAAATCAGCAGCGGCGCGGCGATGGCCAGGGACATCGGCAATTCATAGCTGATCATCTGCGCCGAACTGCGCAACCCGCCGATCAGGGAGTACTTGTTGTTCGAAGACCAGCCCGCCAGCGCGATGCCGTAGACGCCCATCGAGGAAGCCGCCAGAACGAACAGCACGCCGATGTTCAGGTCGGCAAGCTGCATCGCCGTCTTGTAGCCGAAGACCTCGATTACCGGGCCGAACGGTATCACCGAAATCGAAAGCAGGGCCATGGTGATGGCCAGGAACGGCGCCGCCAGGTACAGAGGCTTGTTCACATAGGGCGGAATCAGGTCTTCCTTGGTGATGAGCTTGATGACGTCGGCCAGCGGCTGCAAGAGGCCGTGCGGGCCCACGCGGTAGGGTCCCGGGCGCACCTGGATGTGCGCAATCACCTTGCGCTCCACCCATTGCAGGTAGGCCAGCGTGGTCATGAGGACCGCAAATACGACGAAGGCCTTGATCAGCGTGATAACGATGAACGCGTCCATTTAGCGGCTCATGTGGCTCATGTGGCTTTCTATAACGGAGCTCAGTATCTTAGAATAACGACCGAGCGTGCCGGACGTGAACAGCCCGTTGTGATCGGAGTGGACCAGATCGGGCCGGTTCTCCACGGAGATGCGCCCGTTGACGGGCATGGTCTGCGCGGCCCCGCCGGTAGCGATTACCGGCGTGGAAACGGCATATCCGCGCACGTGCTTGCGGATCTCTTCAAAAACGGTTTCCGGCACCCATGGTCCGAGCGCCGCCGCGGCGCCCATTTCGCGCGCGATGATTCCCATGATTTCCAAATCGGGCTTGGCCCCCATGGTGTTCACGGCCCGCTTCAGCCGCTGCAATTCGCCCGAGACGTTGGTGACCGTGCCGTTCTTCTCGTAAGCCGATGCCGCAGGCAATACCACGTCGGCCTGTAGCGCTGTCTCCGTGAGGAACATGTCCTGCACGACGAGGAAGCCGGTGTTGCGCGCCGCGCCATTCTTCAGCGGATTGGCGCCGACCACCCACAACACGCCCAGTTCCGCGGCGATCATTTCGCCAATACGCATTCCCGGCTGCCCCGCCGGCTGGTACCCCGGCAGGAACTCCGGCGTCAGCCCCATATCCACCGCGCCGCGCGAGTTGGCGTAATCCAACAGGCAGATGTATCTCACCGGAATGCCGAGCGATCGGCCGAAGTCCACCAGTTTGCGGATGTCCTCGCCCTTGCAGGAATCGTCGAACAGAATTACCAGTTCCGGTTCGGCTTTCAACTGGTCGCGCAGCCGTTCGTAATCCCGGCCGCGCACCTTGGCCGCGGCGTACTTGTCTTCCCGCACCTCGTGCGGCGTCACCACGTAGACATGCGCCTGGTGATGCCGGTAATTGGCGCGGATCTGGTAGGAGAGCAGCGGATGCTCCAGCGCCAGGTCCGCGCCCAACACCAGAATCGCCTTGCGCTGGTACAAATCGGCCACGGTGGCCAACTGCGCGTTGTTGCCGCTCAACGCGTCGTTTCCACCATCGCCGCTCAAGGCGTCAAGCAACGTCGCCACGTCGCCGGTGCGATGGTGGTCGATATGATTGGTGCGCAACACCTCGCGGGCGAACTTCTGCAAGTAGTAATTCTCTTCGTTGGTCGTGTGGTTCGACCCGATCACGCCGAACGTGCCGCCATCGGCCATGGTCTGGTTAAACCGCCGGGCCACCACCTCCAGCGCTTGCGACCACGACGCTTCTTCCAGCTTACCGTTGACCCGCAACAGGGGCGATTGCAGGCGCTCGGGGTGCTTATGGAAATCGAACGCGTAGCGGCCCTTGATGCACAGGAACTCGCCGTTGATGCCGGAGCGGTCGCGATTGTTGCCGCGAATAATCTGGTCGTTGCGCGTGCCCAGCGTGGTCTTGCAGCCATCGCCGCAGTGGGTGCAGATGGTGCCCACGTGGGTCATCTCCCATGGCCGCGTTTGGTACCGGTAGGCGCCGCTGGTGAGCGCGCCCACCGGGCATATATCAATGCAGGCGCCGCACTCGTCGCATTCCAGGTGGTCGCCCACATTAGGCGCGATCTCCGAAGACACGCCGCGATTCACCACGCCCAGCGCGCCCACTCCCAGCCCTTCGCTGCAGACGCGCACGCAGCGGAAGCACAGAATGCACCGCGGCGCGTCGAAATAGACTACGGGCGAAAACTGCTTCTCGGGCGTGTGAACCTTTTCCTCGGTGTACCGGCTTTCGCCCGCGCCATAGCGGAACACCATGTCCTGCAATTCGCACTCGCCGCCCTTGTCGCAAACCGGGCAATCCAGCGGGTGGTTGGTGAGCAGGAATTCCAACATGTACTTGCGCGCCTGGTGGACTTGCGGCGTATCGGTCCGCACGATCATGCCTTCGGCTACCGGAAGCGTGCACGCCGTCATCATCTTCGGCATCTTCTCCACTTCCACCAGGCACATGCGGCACGCGGCCGCCAGAGTGAGCCCCTCGTAATAGCAAAAGGCCGGAACTTCGATGCCGGCCGTTTTAACGGCTTCGATCAGCAGCGTTCCGGGCGCCGCTTGCACTTCGCGGCCATCGATCGTCAGCTTTACCGGATCAGGCATTGAGAACCCTCTGTGGCCGGTGGCCGGTGACCGGTGGCCGGTTAAAACCGGGCTGGCGGCCCGGAGCCAGTGGGGGTCTTTCACTGGCCACTGACCACCGGCCACTGGCCACCTGGAATTCTTCGCAGCTCACCTTACACCACCACCATCTGGTTTGCATGCTCATAAGGGCACGGCTTGCCGTTGAGGTGATCTTCGAATTCATGGCGGAATTTTTCGACAATCGAAATCGTCGGCAAGGCGGCGGCGTCGCCCAGCGGGCAGAAGGTGCGGCCCAGCATGTTACGCGAAATATCCCCAATCAGATCGATATCGGTGCGCGTTCCCTGGCCTTCATGGAACCGCGTCAGAATCTTCTTCAGCCAGGTGGTTCCCTCGCGGCATGGAATGCACCAGCCGCAGCTTTCGTGCGCGTAGAACCGCATGATACGGAGCGCGGCCTTCACCATGCAGGTGTCTTCGTCCATGACGATGACGCCGCCCGAGCCCAGCATACTCTTGCGCTGGGCCATGGAATCGTAGTCCATGGTGGCGCCCTCCACTTCCGCCGCCGTCAGCACCGGGCAACTCGATCCTCCCGGAATAAACGCTTTCAATTTCTTCCCGTGGCGAATGCCGCCGCCCACTTCCTCAATCATCCGTTTCACCGGGAAACCGAGCGTCAACTCGTAAACCCCCGGCTTGTTGACGTGGCCCGTCAGACAGGTCATCTTGGTGCCGCCGGACTTGGGAATCCCCAACGCCGCGAAAGCCGCTCCGCCATCGCGCAGAATCGCCGGCACCGCGCAGAACGTCTCCACGTTGTTCAGCACGGTGGGACACTGGAAGGCCCCCGCGACCGCCGGAAACGGCGGCCGGATGCGCGGAATGCCGCGCTTCCCTTCCAGCGACTCCAGCAGCGCCGATTCCTCACCGCACTCGTATGCGCCTGCGCCAGTGTGCGTGTATAGCTCGAAATCAAAGCCCGTGCCTTGAATATTCTTGCCCAGCCAGCCCTTGGCGTACGCCTCGGCGATAGCCTTATCCATCACGTCGATCAGGTAGCGGTACTCGCCGCGGATGTAGATGTAGCCGGAGTGCGAATCCACCGCCAGCCCGGCGATCAACACGCCCTCAATCAACTGGTGAGGGTCGTTTTCGATCAGCACCCGGTCCTTGCACGTGCCCGGCTCGCTCTCATCGCCGTTCACCACGATGTACTTGGGCTTGGGTGAAGTCCGCGGCACGAAGCTCCATTTCATTCCCGTGGGGAAGCCGGCGCCGCCGCGGCCGCGCAGGTTGGAAACTTTAACCTCTTCAATGACTTGTTCCGGCTTCATACCAGCGGCCTTCAGGAAAGCCTGGTAGCCGTCGGTGGCCAGGTAGGTATCGATCCCAGCCGAGTTGGGCAGGCCGAAGCGGCGCGAAAGCACCTTGGTTTCAAGCGGGCTGGGTTCGTTGTACAACATTTGTTATTGCTTCTTCCTCAGGCTGTCCAGGAGCCCATCCAATTTTTCGGGCGTCACAAAATGATGAAAGTCGTAATTCACCTGCACTGCCGGCGCCCAGGAGCAGGCGCCGATGCATTCCACCTCTTCCAGCGAAAACTGTCCGTCCGCGGTGACTCCCTTGTGACCGATCCCCAGCTTCTTGCAGGTGTGTTCCCACAGCTTGTCGCCATCGTGCAGCAGGCAACTGATGTTGGTGCAGATCTGCACGTGGTATTTCCCCAGCGGCTGGCGGTGCAGCATGGAGTAGTACGTGAGCACTTCGTTCACCTGCAGCGGCGTGGAGCCGATCCGGCCGGCCACTTCGTCAATCAGCTCATCGGAAACGTGGCCCAATTCATCCTGCGCGTACAGCAGCATCGGAATCATGGCCGAGCGCTGCCGGCCCGGAGGGTAGCTGGTTAGGATTTTGGCAAACCTGGCTTCCAGTTGGGGAGAAAAAGTCATCGACCTATCCGTATCATCTATCCGTATCGCCCAGAACAAAATCCATGCTGCCGATGGATGCGATCACATCGGCAATCAGTATACCTTGCACCATCTGCGACGTTGCCTGCAGATTTCCGAAACTCGGCGTCCGCATAAACACGCGGTAGGGATGCGTGGTCCCATCGCTCACCACGTAGTAGCCCAGTTCACCGCGCGGCGATTCGATCACCTGGTAAACCTCGCCTTCCGGCACCCGGAAGCCCTCGGTCACGATCTTGAAGTGGTAGATCAGGGCCTCCATCTGGGTCTTCATTTTTTCGCGGTCGGGCAGCACCACGTGCGGCGCGTCGGCCTTCCACGGTCCTGCCGGCATGCCTTCCATGGCCTGCACCACGATGCGGGTGCTCTGCCGCATTTCCTCGATGCGCACCAGGTAGCGCGAGAAGACGTCGTTGTCGGTGCGCGTGGGCACTTCGAAATCGAACTTTTCGTAGCTGGAGTAAGGCGAGTCCTTGCGGGCATCCATCTTCAAGCCCGCCGCGCGCAGCATGGGCCCGGTGACCCCCAGATCCAGCATGTCTTCGAGCGAAATGAACCCGATACCTTTGGTGCGGCCCATCCAGATGCGATTGGTGGTCAACAAGTTCTCGTATTCGTCCACCTTGCTCGGGAAATCGTCGATGAATTTCTTCACGCGCTGCTGCCAGCCGCGCGGCGGTTCGAGCGCCAAACCGCCAATCCGAAAATAACTGGTCATCATACGCTGGCCCGAAAACATCTCGAAGATCTTGAGAATCTCTTCGCGCTCGCGGAAACAGTAGAGGAAGACGCTCATGGCGCCAATATCGATGGCGTGCGTCCCCAGCCAGACCAGGTGGCTGTTGAGACGCGTCAGTTCCGTGAGCATCACGCGCATCCACTGCGCTTGCGGCGGAATCTCCAGGCCGAGCAGATTTTCCACGGCCAGGCAATAGCCCAGGTTGTTGGAGAGCGGCGCCAGGTAGTCCACGCGGTCGGTCAGCGTCACGGCCTGCTGATACGTCTTGACCTCGAATTCCTTTTCGATGCCCGTGTGCAGGTAACCGATATCGGGCTGGCACTTCATGATGGTTTCGCCATCGAGTTCCATCAGAAGGCGCAACACGCCATGCGTGGACGGGTGCTGCGGCCCCATGTTGAGGACCATGCGGCGCGGTCCCGCTGACGGCTGTGGCGAGTCACCCGCCGGTTCCCCCGCCAGTTCCAATGCCGCTGCTGCCGGTTCCGGAATGTCCGTATCGCTCATGCTACACCTTCACCGCGTTGTGGGGCAGGTTGGCAGGGGCACCCCCTGGGTCCGGCGGATTGGCAATCCGCCTGTTCGCACATGGCGATGAGCCCGCGAAAACGGGGCTGCTCGCTGCCGCATCGCGCAGGCGGATTAACAATCCGCCGCAGATTGGCAATCTGCCCCACAAGTGACTCTCCTCTCATGCTCACACCCGGGTCCCCGCGATGGGATAATCCTTGCGCAGCGGATAGCCTTCCCAATCGTCCGGCATCATGATGCGGCGGAGGTCGGGGTGGTTCAGGAAGTGAATGCCAAAGAGGTCGAAGACTTCGCGCTCATACCAGTTTGCCGACCTCCACACCGAGGCGACCGATTCGATCACCGGATCTTCGCCGCGCACCCGGCATTTCAGGCGGACGCGCGCATTGCGATCCACCGCATGCAGGTGGTATACCACTTCAAAACGTGGCTCAGCAGGGTAGCGGTCCACGGCGGTCACGCTGCTCAGGCGGATGAAGTTCTGATCGTACTTCAGGAAACCGCAAATGCTGGCGATCTTCGGCGGCGCAATGTCGAGGGTCAGCTCGTTACGTTCGAACCTGCCGCCATTGACTGCATCGGCGTCAAACGCTTCCACGGCCGCCGCCGTCGAATGCTCTTTCAAATTCTCGGGTAACATTTCGAGCCGTTACTGCTTCCGTCCGGTGCGGCCGGACTCCGCCCAATCCAGGGCTCCCTTTCTCCAGATGTAGAAAAATCCAGAAAGGATCAGGATCACAAAGACCAGCATCTCCAGGAAACCGAACATGCTGTGACCGTGGTTCAGGTCCCGGTAGACCACTACCCAGGGATAGAGAAAAATCGCTTCGATATCGAACAGTATGAAGAGCATGCCCACCAGATAAAACTTCACGCTGAAGCGCTGGCGGGCGTCTCCGGTGGGGGTGATACCGGACTCGTACGGGGTGTCCTTGATGCGGTTGCGAACGCGCTTTCCCAGCAGAAACGATACCGTCAGCAAGCCCGCCGCCAGCCCCATGGCAATGATGGCCTGGAGCAGAACGGGAAAATACGTCTCGGTGAGCGTAGTGGGCATGCGCTTTCGGGAAGATAGGGCCTAAATCTGACTATAATGGTTCGAAAAGAGGGGTGTCAACCAAGCATGATGGAGATCGTGGTCAACGGCGAGCCGAAAACCGCCTCCGAAGGCCAGACAATACTGGGTCTGTTGCGGCAATTGCAGTTGGATCCGGCCCGCGTCGCCGTGGAACTAGACCGCCGCATCGTGAAGCAACCGCTGTGGTCCGAGACCCGCTTGAGCCCCGGCGCGCAGGTGGAAATTGTGATGTTCGTGGGCGGGGGGTAGAGATCGGCCACCGCCGCGCTGCGGCCACGGGGATGGAAAGGTAAGGAGTGAAGTTCAGAGATGTCATGAAAATGGTCGAAGCTGACGGCTGGCGAATTGTTGCGCAACGCGGCAGTCATCGCCAGTACAAGCATCCATCGAAGGGCGGGAAGGTCACGATTGCGGGTCATCCCTCCGTTGAGGCCGCTCCGAAAACGCTCAAGAGCATACTGGAACAAGCGGGGCTGAAGAAATGAAATATTTGATCATTTATGAGAAAACTTCGACCGGATACAGCGCGTATGTGCCGGATTTGCCGGGGTGTATCGCGGGTGGATACACTTTCGAGGAGACCGCGGAACTCATGCGCGGCGCAGTCGAGATGCACCTGGAAGCCATGCGGGCAGATGGGGATCTCATTCCCGAACCCACTACCAGAGCGGATTACATCGAGATGCCAGCGGCTTTAATAAAAAACTAACGACCCAGGCCAGACACTGCTGGTGGAATTGAGGCGACTGGTGGCCAGGAGAGCGGATAGCGGAGCTAGATAACAGGTTTGGACATATTCTGTTATTGCGGTACGATCAGAATTACCGGCGCTTGTCCGGAAGGAGCCGCTAATGAACGTGTCCCTGACTAAAGAGCTGGAGAAACTGGTGAACGACCGCGTGAAGAGTGGCATGTACCAGACCGCGAGCGAGGTCATTCGTGAAGGGCTGCGTCTCCTGAAGGAACGCGACAACCTCGAATCCCTCCGCCGCGATATCCGGGCGGGCTTCGCGGCCATCGACCGCGGTGAGTACGAGGAATATGACGAGAATACGACTAAGGGCATGGCAACCGCGGTCAAAGCGCGAGGGCGACAACGCCTTGAGGAGCTCCGAAAGAAAACCGGGACCAAATGAGGCGCTACCGGCTATCGCGCCTCGCCAGTAGAGACCTTGACGAAATTTGGCTTGAACTTGCGCGAAGAGCCAGCCCCGACGTTGCAGGCCGTATCATTGATGAGCTCACCGATGACCAGATCACCGATGGATTTCCCAGGCTCGCCAAAACACCCCGAAGCGGGGCGAGTCCGGCCGGAAATCGAGCTTGATCTGCGCTGTTTCGTCATTGATGATTACGTCGTTTTATTACCGTAAACTCAAGCGGGGCGGCATCGGCATTTCGCGCGTGATTCACGGCAAGCGCGATCAGATGAAGGCTCTTTCCACGCAACCAAACAAGAACGTTTGAAGTGCTCCGGAGTGCACTGCCCGGCCCAAAAGCGCCGTGCAGATTGGCAAGCTGAGGCCCGTTGGCATCGGGCGCGCAGGCGGATTAACAATCCGCCGCAATCTCGAAAGTCGCTTGTGGAGGTTCGGCTGCGCGCCAACTCGCGGCGGGCGGATTGCCAATCCGCCGCAGGTTAGCAACCTGCCCCACATAGCGCCACGGGCGACTTTCATCCTGCCCCTGTGCGCCGGGCGCACATCGCGAACAGCGTTCCATTCGATCATGTAATCAGCAGCGCCACGGCGGCCGCGCTCATCACGGCCGCGCAGATCCATCCCAACACCATCGCCAGCCTCGAATTCGTCCGGCTGCCCATTATGGTTTGGTCGCTGGAAAGCAACACCACCAACACGACCAGCGGCGGGGCCAGCACCCCGTTCACTACCGCCGACCAGAACAGCATTTTCACCGCGTTCATTCCCGCAAAATCAAGAGCCAGCCCCACCACCATCGCTCCCGCAATCACCATGTAAAATCCGGGCGCCCGGCGGGGCTTTTTGCTGAGCGATGGAGCCCTCCAGGATGCCGCTTCAGCGATCGCATAGGCGCCGGACCCCGCCAGTACCGGGACGCCCAACATACCGGTCCCGACCAACCCCAGAGTGAACAGCCAATACGCGCCCTGGCCCGCCAATGGCCGCAATGCTTCGGAGGCCTGTCTGGCGGTTTCGATGTGGGTCATGCCGTGGGCGTGCAGCGTCGCGGCGGTGGTGAGAACAATGAAGAACATGACCAGATTGGAAAAGAACATGCCCGTAAACACGTCGCTGGCAGCCGCGTTCAATTCCAGATTCGTGGCGCCACGCCGCTGCGCCACGGTGATCCGCCCCTGATCCCGCTCTTCCTCCACCTCCTGCGCCGACTGCCAGAAAAACAGGTAGGGGGAAATCGTGGTTCCCAGAATCCCCACCAGCACGGCCATGTAGGATCGCGTCCATTCCATGTGGGGCAGGAAGGTTCCGTGAAAAACGCCGGCCCAATCCGGCCGCGCCAGAAACGCCGTGATGACATAAGCGAACAGCACCAAAGTCAGCCACTTGAAGACGCGCGCGATCAGATTGTACGAAGTCCAGATCAAGAGGCCGGTGATCAGCAATGCAAAGAAGGGTGTCCAGAACCAGGACGGTATTCCCGTTACCATCTGCATCGCATCGGCCATGCCGCCCAGATCCGCGCCGATATTGAACACGTTCGCCACCATCAGCAGCAGGCACGCCGGCCACAGCACCCACCGGGGATAACGCAATCGAATCACTCCCGCGAGGCCGCGCCCGGTCACCATTCCCAGCCGCGCGCACATCAGTTGCACCGCCGCCATCAGCGGAAAGGAAAGGAGGGCGGTCCACAAAAAGGAATATCCGAAGACCGCGCCGGCTACGGAGTAAGTGGAGATCCCCGAGGGATCGTCGTCGGCAGCGCCAGTAATCAGCCCCGGCCCGAGACTGGCAACCCACTGGCGCAGAACTCCGCGCCGCTCCGGTTGAGGGACAGTTTGGTCTGGATTCATACGGTGCGATTCATAAAAGCGGTGGCCGGTGGCCGGTGGCCAGTGGCCGGTGGTTTTACCTTAAGGGCTTCGGTCATGGCGCGTCGGCGCGGCTACCGCAGCATCGGGAACAACTGCCGAATGCGTGCTTCGTTTGGTTGCGCACCGTACTCGCAGATTTCGAAAGCCTCGTAGAATCTGGCGGCGTTTCCGCGCTCGGCGCCGTACCACTTTACCAGCGACGCGCGGGCTTGCTCGCCCGGCTGGCGGCCGCGGGCGCGCTTCAGCCAGGCCTTGCGGTCCACGGGGTCTTTGGGAACTTCCGGTAGCCGGCCATCCACCCAGGGCAGCCACTCGTAAAACTGCGAGACGTGCGAATCCAGCGCGTCGATCTTCAGGTCGATGGCGTCATCAATGGCCACGGCGATATCGGGGCGGAACGGATTGGGACGCTGGAAGTTGTCCTCGAAATAAAGGAAGACCGGGTTCTTGCGCAGCGCCGGCGTGTCCGGGGTCACGGCGGGCACCACCACCATGTAAGCGGCATCCTGCACCAGGACGCCCGTGTAGCGATGGTCGGGATGGTAGTCGTTGGGACGCGGCGCCAGCACAATATCGGCGTTCCACTGGCGGATCTGGCGGATCACTTGTTTGCGCACATCGAGGGTGGGCAGCAGTTCGCCATCGTGGTTGTCCAGTACCTGATAATCGATGCCGAGACGCCGCGCGGATTCCTTGGCTTCGCCGAGGCGGCGTTTGGCCAACTCAGCGGCCTTCATCGTCTGATGCCCGGCGTCGCCATTGGTCACGGAGACGAAACGCACGGCATGGCCCATTTTGGCGAACAGGGCGGCGGTGCCGGCGGCGCGGATATCGCAATCGTCCGGATGGGCGCCGAAAGCGATCACCCGGATCTTATCGCTCTGCGCGAGCAGGGTGGCGGCGGCGGCAAGCATCAGTATGAGTCCTTTCATCGGTATGAGTCCCTTCATCGGTATGAGTCCCTTCATGAGTGGAATCCTCCATCTGGAAATCATACGACAGGGGCCGGGGCGGGGAGCCAGGGTCCAGGCTCACGGGCGGGGAGCCAGGGGCCGGGGATGTAATCCGGCGGAGCGCCGGCGCGTCTACCATAAGGATATGAAGCCGTTGTGGATTCTCCTGGTGCTGGCGACCGCCGCGGGGTACGCCCAGACTACTGGGACGCGGCCCCCGGCCAAGAAGACGGCGACTAAAGCCGCGCCGAAAAAGGACGCTGCACCCGCGGCGGCGCCGACCAAGTGGCCCATCGAATCCCTGCGTGTGGAAGGCAACCGCAATTACACGGCGGATCAGGTGCTGGCCGTCGCCAGGCTCAAGGTGGGCGAAGTGGCCGGCAAGCCCGAATTCGATGCGGCGCGCGACCGCCTGGTGGCTAGCGGCGCCTTTGAGACTGTCGGCTACCGGTTTGAGCCGGGCGCCAGCCAGCAGGGATACTCCGCCACTTTCCAGGTAACCGAAGTTGCCCCCGCGTACCCGGTGCAGTACGAAGAACTGGGCGTGCCCGCGACGGAGATCGAGGCGGTACTCAAGGCCAAAGATCCGCTCTATGCAAACAGGATGCCGGCCTCCAGAGCGGTGGTGGACCGCTACGTATCGTGGATAGAGGAATTCCTCACTGCAAAAGGTGTACCGGAAAAAATTGCCGGCGTGGTGACGCAGGCCGCGCCGGAGCAGTTCACCATTGTCTTCCGGCCGGCCAAGAATCTGCCCGCCGTGGCGCAGGTGACTTTTGCAGGCAACCAGGTGCTGCCGCAGAACGTGCTGCGCGAAGCCATCGCGCCGGTGGCCATCGGTTCGCCGTACACCGAAGCCGGATTCCGCGAGTTGCTGAATGGAGCCATCCGCGCAGTTTACGAGCAGCGCGGCCGGGTGCGTGTGACGTTCCCCAAGATTCGCACGGAGCCGGCTACGGACGTGCAGGGCCTGCACGTCTTCGTGACTGTGGACGAAGGGCAGAGCTATGAACTGGGCAAGGTCGTGATCGCGGGTCCAAGTCCGATTGACCCCGCGGTGTTGGTGAAAGAAGGCGACTTCAAGAGCGGCGATGTGGCCAACTTCGACCGCGTGGGTGAAGGGCTGGAACGCATCCGCAAGGCCGTGCGGCGCGCCGGGTACCTGCAAGTGAAGGTCACGTCGGACCGCAAGATCGACGACGCCAAGAAGGCGGTGGACGTGGCCGTGCACGTCGCGCCCGGGCCGCTTTACCTAATGGGAAAACTCGAGATCGTGGGTCTGCCCCTGGACGGCGAGGCGGAGGTTCGCCGAATCTGGACGTTGAAGGAAGGCAACGCGCTGAACCCCGAGTACCCGGATTATTTTTTGGGCCGCATCAAGGCCGATGGTGTTTTCGATGGGCTCGGCAAGACCAAGGCGGACCAGAAAGTGGATGAGAAGAACCACGTAGTGGACGTGACCTTGACCTTCACGAGCGAGAATCCGGATCAGAAACCGGGGCGAAGGACACGGCGGCAGTAGGATTCGCCGATCTGTTCGGCACTTCCGGATTTCATTTGATCCATCGTGTCAACCGGAGCATATCGTCTTCGGTTATGGATCGAACTTTCGGCCGGTCACTGAGGTGATTGCGAACCCCTTCGGGTAGGCAATTCCGGTCAATATACGGCATGGGTCAGTCGTCATACTCGACGCCGAAGACTTCCTTTTCGATCTGTTTCCATTGGCGTTGAGCGTCGTTCGCATCCGATTCGTTTTGAAACTGGCGGATCGTTTCACACAGCTTTCGCTCTCGGGCTTCCCTAACGCGTTCAACAAATACTTCCCCGGATTGCAGCATAGACGCCATCTGGTCGCTGTTGATCGTTTCGGCAGCTTCCGTGAGCGCCCGGGTGCCGAGCGACCGGGCGGCCTCCAGTATGCAATCCACTGGGACGAGCATGGAGCCATCCTGGCGAAGATGGCCCATCTGCAGGACTTGCTCGCCGAACCGCGCCTTCATCTCGGCTACTTCGGCAGGGGAGAGAGTCACTTCGTCCCTTGCCAACTCAGCTACGAATTGTTTAAAAGTCAGCATGATGCCTGATCGTCTTCTGTACCGGGGGTACAACCGGATGGTCCTTAACTTAGTACACCGTTTCAGAAGTTCGTTAACGTATCGAGAAACCGCTTGCTGACGCGCGCGGCTCCGATCAGAGCCGCGACCGTTAGGGAGCGTTCTTCCCGAGATACGAGACCGTATTTAAGAAACGGTATACTTAGTTGGCCTGTCCAGTTCACTTATCAAAACGTAGCTGAGTTTCGGCGCCGAACTCCCTTGCCGTGGTTTTGATTTCCTTGATAAACCGGTGCCCCGCTGAGGCATTCCTGACCGCAAGCTGCCGGCCCCAGTAATAAAGGTAGTGGGCATCGGAATTCCAGGGCTGGTCGAACTCCTGGCGGGCGCAGATCCAAAAACTGTTGGCCGGGTTCTGGAACCTGTCCTTTTGCAGAACATACTCCATGTGGAAGCGGGCGCTCTTGCGGAAGGTGCTGCTGGCGGGTCCGGCCTGGACGGCTGTGTATTGAGTTACCGGATTGCTTTTTAGGTCGCAGCCGGATTCCACCACCTCACCTTCGAGCAAGACCGGGAAGAACGTGGCCGGCTCCAGCCGCACCGTGGCCCGGATGGAGGCGGCGCAGCGCACGTCGAAGTCGGGGTCCCTGAGTTTGGATTTGTCGGGGGAGATCGCCAGCGTGATACCACCGGCGGACGGCGATTGCAGGACCTTGGAACTGCGCAGCACGGCCTCAACCTGAAAGGGAGGGCGGATGGCATCCATAGCCTGGCAGCGGGCGTCGGGATCGGCGTCTACCATGTACGGCGTCTTGCCATCGCCCCACGCCAGAATGGCGTTGCAGCGCTTGCCGCCGGTCCGGATGATGGATTCGGATGTCACCGAGGGAAAGGTCTGTAAGGCGTTGCCTGCCTTGTCGAGCAGCTTGCGGGTCTCGTGGATATTCCAGTTCCAATGCTCCTGGCGTTGCTGGTTGCTCCGGTAGGCTTCCGCCGCTTTCGCCAGCATGGCAGCCGCCTCATCAGCCAGCGCGACGTGCGAAGCGGCAGCCAGCAGGCAGGCGGCGGTCAAGCGGCACAGATTCATTCGTACCTTAAGGCTACTACGGGATCCGTCACGCCGGAAGCCGCGATGCCGCCCTCCGTTCGGACGTTCAATATACGGTACTCTGGTTGCGGAGGTTTCATGAAGCTACTAGGGTGCTCCCTCTTGATGGCCGCGCTGGCGATGGCCGCCGCTGCCGCTGACGTCACCGGTACCTGGTCCGGAAGCTTGAAAGGCGCTGGTCCCGATGGACAGGACGGTGGCGTAACGTTGGTCTTGAAGCAGGCTGGAAGCGAAATCACCGGCACTGCCGGGCCGACCGCGGATCACCAGATGCCGATCCAGAAGGGCAAGATCGAAGGCGGCAAGATCGCGCTCGAAGTCGCCGTTGGTGACGGCACATTCAAGTTTGACCTGATGCTCGAAGGCGAACACATCAAGGGCGACGTGAACGGGTCGATGGGCGACCACAGCATAACGGCCAAGGTGGACGTGACGCGGGCGAAATAGAGACATGGCACTAATAGACCCCTGGCCCGCGCTGCCGCTGAATGCCTGGCTGGACACCTACGAGACTCTCCACCTTTGGACCCAGGTGGTGGGCAAAATCCGAATGGCGCTCAGTCCGGAACTCAACCACTGGTGGCATAGCACGCTTTACGTGAACTGCCGCGGGCTAAACACTTCACCCATCCCTTGCGGTTCGGGCGTCTTCGAAATCCAGTTCGATTTTCTGGAGCATCAACTCGAGGTCTGGACCAGTGACGGCGGGCTCAAGGTGCACCCGCTGCAACCGCGCTCGGTGGCGGCCTTTTACGGCCACCTGATGGAGACGCTGCAAGGGCTCGGCATCACGTGCGCCATCAATACCAAACCCCAGGAAATTTCCAACCCGATCCCGTTTGAGCAGGACGAGCGGCACGGCGCCTACGACCCGGAGTACGCGCGGCGCTTCTGGAGAATCCTCCTGTCCACCAGCATGGTGATGCAGGAATTCCGGTCGCGGTTCATCGGTAAATGCAGCCCGGTCCATTTCTTCTGGGGAAGCTTCGACCTGGCCTGCACACGATTCTCAGGAAGGCTGGCCGAGCCGCCGCGTAAGGGCGTGATTACCGCGCCGGCTTACTCGCACGAGGTGATCAGCGCGGGGTTCTGGCCTGGAGCGGGCTTCGCGGGCCCGGCCTTCTATGCCTATTCCGCGCCTTCACCTGCCGGATTGGATGCCGAAGCCGTTGGTCCGGCAGCCGCGGGGTGGAACAAACAACTATCGGAATTCATCCTGATGTACGACGATATACGGAGCCTCCCACAGCCGGGCGAGGCGTTGATGGAATTCCTGGAAAGCACCTATGCGGCCGGCGCGAAGCTGGCGAAATGGGATCGTGCCGAGTTGGAGAAGGCCCGCTGAGCAGGCGGCGCGGGCGGAGTGCGATTCCGCGCAAATTGCAGGGAACTTTAGGCGAGTTTTCTCGTCAACACTGCAAGGAGAATTTCATGAAGGTATTTGCCTGTTTCTTGCTGTTGCTGGGGTTGGCGCTGTCTGCCGCCGCCGCCGATGTTACTGGAAAATGGTCCGGGAGCTTCAATTTGACGGGTCCCGGCGGGGAAACCAAGGATTCCGAGGCATTGTTGGTGCTGAAGCAAACCGGGTCGGAGATCACGGGAACAGTGGGCCCGAACGAAGACCAACGCTTCCCGATCGCCAAAGGAAAAATCGAAGGCGACAAGATCACGCTGGAAACAGCCGAGGGCGACGATCATCCAGCGATCAAGTTCGAACTGGTCGTGGAAGGCGACCACATCAAAGGCGACGCCAGTGGCTCACATGAAGGCCAGACCATGAAGGCCAAGCTGGATCTGACGCGAGTGAAATCGTAGTTTCGCCAAGCCCACTGGGGCCGCTGTGCCAAAGCATCTGGACAGCATCTGTGCCCACAGCATCTGTGCCCACAGCATCTGTGCCACACTGTCGGTAGGGGGAAGGAATGGCCAGCGCCTGCACTCATACCGACCAGGTTAAGTTCACCAAGACGACCAAGAAAGTCTGCGAAGACTGCGTGAAAATCGGGGATCACTGGGTACACTTGCGCCTGTGCCTGATTTGCGGGCACGTGGCGTGCTGCGATTCGTCGAAGAACAAGCACGCCACGAAACATTTCCACGCGACCAAACACCCACTGGTGCGGTCGATTGAGCCCGGCGAATCGTGGGTGTGGTGCTACGCGGATGAGACAATGCTGGGCGAGGTGGACTAGAACATTCGCATGAGCGGGTCGGCCCGGTAGCCGCTAGAAGGGCGGCCCCAAAGCCAACGCCCGCTTCGCCAGGTCGAGGTTTGCCTGCGCGGCGGGAACCGATTCCACGGCACGTTCAAGGTGCGTGATTCCCTCCCGCAGCGTTCGCCAATCCCGCACCAGCAACGTGCCCAGCATATACTGGGCCTTGTCGTTTCCGGGTTCCAGGCGCACGGCGGTGCGGGCAGAGTCGAGCGCCTCCGGGTAACGTCGGAGCCGGGACAACGCAAAGGCCATGTTGCACAGGTCCACTGCATTGGGGCGGGTAAGTTCCATGGCCCGTTTGACGTCGGTGACAGCATCCTCGTAGCGGCCCAGGCGGACGTGTTGAGCGGCCAGGTTGGTGTATGCTTCGGCGTACTCCGGCGAAATCCGGATGGCCTTTTCGAGTTCTTCGGCGGCCCTCGCGTACTGCCCGGCTTCGGAGAACCGCTGCGCCACCACAAATGCGCCGTAGGCTTTTCGCGTGGGCGGGTGTTTCAATTGCGTTAAGGAAACCGGACCCGATGGAGGCCGCGGGATCTCCTGGCGCCGCAAGCGGAGTTCCACCGGCGGCGTGGCCCCGTTGACCGCGATCAATTGCTGCTGTACCACTTCCCCGCCCGAGTTCGTAACCCGGACTTCATAATCGCCGTAGGGTACGTTCCGGAAAGCGAAGCTACCATCGGGATGCACGAATTCGTGATGCACCTCACGCCGGTTCGACACATCGTAAAGCTCCACGAAGTAACCCTGAAGCAGCACTTGATCGCTCTGAATTTCTCCTTTGAGTGATGTTTCTACCAGACCCTGGGAATGGCCGGGAACGCGCAGCAGCACCAACACCACCAACGCGAACAGCGGCCGGAGACACCTGTAGTTCACAGTCAACCTCCGTTTAATCTGTTTTTTGATTGGGAACTGTCGGCGTGGACGACTTGCTACTCCTCCAGGGTACGGAACCCCGGCCAGAGGATCAAATCGAAAGTTTTTATCGCGGCGATTCTACGGAAAACCCAAGCCAGGCTAACCGGAACGTCGAGTTGTAATGTTACTCACCAGGTTCGGGCGATTTCCACGTCCTTGGCGACGCTGGCCGTAATCGCGATCAGGTCTACGAATCCTACCCGGGTGAGCAGTTGCGGTTTGTAGTGGGCCGTGGCCACGGCCGCGTATTTCTTCCAGTGTTCCAAGGCGGCCTCCAGGTGGCGAACCGCCGGCTCCTTGTGGCCCAGCGCCAGGTCGGTGGCTCCCAGAATCTTCTCGGCATAATAATCGCCAAGGTGCGCCATGGCCTCATAGTCACCCAGCGTGAAGCGCAGTTCCTGGCTCTTCACGGCGGCAGACGGCCCAGGCCGCAGTTCGCCCACCAGGCGCAGCGCGGCGCCGGCATCGGCGTGGAGTTGTTCGGCCACCTGCAGCGGAGTGATCTCGTCCGTCTTCGTCAATGGTGGCTGGTTCGCGCCAAGCTGGTTCGCCGCGAGCCGTTTCACATAGGTGGCGATGTTCATCACGCCCGCGCCCGGCATGCTCTCGCCTTTGACGAAGTCCCGGACGTCATAAAACTTGCTGGGGTGATGGAAGCAAGCTTCAGGGAACCACTTGATATCGATATCTCCCCAGAAGAAACGGGTGATCTGCGGGATGATCCGCGACGCCCGCAAGGAAGCTTCCAGAAGCTTACCGGCGGGCACTTCCGGGAATCTCTGCGCCAGGCTGCGTTCGAACAAATCGTCCGGCAGCGCCGGGTCGTAACTCAGCCGGCCCCATAACATGAAACTGAACCATTGTTTCTTCATTACCAGCTCGCGCGGAGTATCGGGATCGGTGCTAATGAATTCGCGGCCCCAAATGTAACCGTCCGGCCCCATGTAGTAACCGGCCAGTTTGTCCGGCCCTGGCAAGTTGTGGATGTAAGCGCGGGCGTATGCCGGGTCGCCCCAGCGGAAGCTGAAGATATCGTCGTTGCGCACCGTCATCCATGTCCGCAGGTTCGGCGGCAACTGTTGCAGCGTTTGGCGCGCGAAAATCGGCGCGGGCGAGGAATACATGTGGGCCACCGAATACTTGTAGCTGAAGTCTAACTGATCCGGATAGTCTTTGAAGGCATCCAGTATCTCGCTCTGGTCGGTCTGGTGGAAGCGATGGATCAGCCGGACCCGACGGTCCGGCTGCAGCTTTTTGGCATCGGCAATACCCAGGCCGTAAGTCTTCCACAGCCACTTCTCGTTGGAGAAATCGTCCTTGCGGTTTTGCATGTTTTCCCCGGCGGTGATGCCGAAGCCCGCCAGCAGCGGGTAAGTCAAAACCATTTCGCGGACGCTCTTGCGGAAGTAATCGATGGTGGTGAGATTATCGTTGGCGGCGGTGATACCGTGCTTTCCACCGGTTCCGAAGACGAAGGTGTTCCAGGTGAAGATGTAGACGCCGATGCCGCGGTCGTGGGCGTACTGCATGACGTCGCGCCAGAACTGGATCTTCTCGCCGATGGAAATCTTTTTCACGGTTTCGAGGTGTTCCAGCATGGCCGGGCGCAACATGTCTTTGCCAGAGGTGGAGAAGGTGTCGTCGAACTTCACGGTGGTTCGCATCACGTCATCGAGCGCGATGTCCGGGTACTCGGGAACCTTCACCATGGAAGGAAAAGGGTGCAGGTTCCATAGCGACAGGACGTTGAAGCGGTGGCGCGCCATCTCATCCAGGAACTCGCGCCAGAAGTCGAAGCTCCACATTTCGGGGATGTTCTGCTGGGCGGAATCGCCGGCGTCGGAGTAGCTGGGAGTGCGAACGTCAAGTGGGATATTGAACTTGATGCCGCGTTGCGCGATGTACGGTTGGTGGTCGGAATCGGCGAGGCTGGCGACCGTGCCGAGGCGGATGGCTTCAGCCAGGTCGAGGCCGCCGTACATGGCGCCGGCAGCGTCGTTGGCCAGAACCGCGTAGGTGGCTGCTTGTTTGCGAATGGCGTAGGACTGCGGGGCGCCGGGCTTTGGAGGGGCAACGCGGAGTGCGGCGGCGAGGCGGCGGGACTGGTCTTCGGTGCACGCCAGGATGAAACGTGTATCGGTAACTGAGCTTGGGGCGGCGTCGGTGGCGTGGGTGAGCTCCGCCTCCACGAGAGGCACACTTTTCAAGGCGAGGGCGCGGCGGATTTCGCCGGCGGCGAAGCGAGCCTGCGGGATGGTGGCGTCGTAGTAGAGGTTGGCGGCGGGTGCTTGGGTGGCCGCGGCAGCCAGGAGCACTGCTAAAACAGAATGGCTCATGTGCATCTCCTATGGGACAATCCTATCCAGCCCGCTGGCGGCGAGCACGTCGCCGCTATTTGTGAGGCAGATTGGCAAGCTGCGGCGGATTGGCAATCCGCCTGCCGATTCCTAAGGGGCGCCCCCTGTCTGGCTGGCGAGGGTGTGCCCAATTCCAGCAGGCGGATTAACAATCCGCCGGACCCAGAGGGTGCCCCTAGCAACCTGCCCCACAAAGTCATCGGCGCTCCGTAATCTGGCGGAAGACGCGCAGCAGGTTGCCGCCCAGGAATTTGCGGATGCGCTCCTCGGAGTAGCCGCGGCGCAGCATGGCATCGGTGATCATGGGCAAATCGCGAACGTCGCGCATGCCGCGGGGCAGGGGCGGGCCGCCATCGAAATCGCTGCCCAGCGAGACGTGGTCTTCACCCACCAGTTGGATGGCGCGGTCTACCACGGCTACCCAGCCATCCACGTCAATTCGGATATCCTGCGGAATGTCCGCGGGCAGCATCGGAAACTGCGGCGCCACAATCTTGTCGAGCTCGTAGATGGTGAGCTGGGTGCCGCGCTGCTGGATTTCCGAAGTGTCCCAAAAAGGTTTGCCGGCATGCTGCGTCCGCCAGTCGAAGGCCTTGCGGTTGTGAAACTCATTGCCGAGCTGAAATCCGATGACGCCCCCCTTGGCCGCCAGCTTTTTCACCAGCGCGTCGGGCATGTTGCGCGGAATGTCATTGATCGCGCGCAAGCCGTGGTGCGTGGCCACTACGGGGACGGAACTGATGTCGATGGCCGCCGAGATGGCCTCGTCGGAAGCATGGGACACGTTGATCAGCATGCCGAGCCGGTTCATCTCGCGGATCACGTCGCGGCCGCGATCGTTCAGGCCGCGCCATTTTGGCACGGAGCAGCAGGAATCGGCGTAATTGCTGGTCCAATTGTGCGCGGAGAACTGGACGGAGCGCAGCCCCAGGCGGTACATTTCGCGGATCAGGGCGGGGTCGCCATCCAGATCGAAACTGCCTTCGATGTCGAGGACGGCGGCGATCTTGCCGCTGGCGTGGATGCGCTCGATATCGGGCGCGGAGCGCGCAATTTCGATGGCGGCGCTGTTGCGCGCGATCTGGTCCACGGCGCAATCCAGCATGCGGAGCGCCTGCTTGGTTTCGAGGCGCGCGGGATAGTAGTCTTCGGTCACGAAGATGGAAAAGAAGAGCGCACCCAGGCCGCCTTCCTTGGCGCGGGGCAGGTCGAACTGGCCATCGTCCTTGCGCCGGCCGATGTCGCCGCCGTGATAGAAGACGCGGTCTACGGCGTGAACGTGGCCATCGAAAACGAGGGAGCGCGTGTGGAGGGCGCGGGCGGGGGCGGAAACGGGGGTTTGGGCGGAGAGTGGGAGATCTGAGATGAGGAGTAGCGCAAGGGTGCGAAGCAGGCGGATTGCCAATCCGCCGCAGGTTGACAACCTGCCCCACAAAAGCAACCTGCCCCACAACGTCATATAATCATGACTCGGGAACATTTTCATGAGCAATCCGGTACGTCCTAAACTCGCCGCCATTGTAACCACCTACTTCAAAATGTCGCACGGGCAGCACATTGTCGATCGGCTTCTGGATGGCTACGGCTGGAACGGCACGCACCATTATCCTCCCATGGACCTGGTGTCACTTTACGTGGACCAGGTGGGGGCGACCGATTTGAGCCGGGAGCGCCTGAGCCGCCATCCCAATACGAAGGGTTACCCGACCATCGCCGAAACGCTCACGCTGGGCGGCAGCAAACTGGCGGTGGATGGCGTGGTGATCGTGGGCGAACATGGCAACTACCCGCGCAACGAAAAGGGGCAGACCAAATACCCGCGCTGGGAGTTTTTCGAGCAGATGGTGAAGGTGTTTCGGGACAGCGGGCGGTCGGTGCCGGTGTTCAACGATAAACATCTTTCGTGGAATTGGGAGTGGGCGCGCAAGATGTACGACACGTCGCGCGAAATGAAGTTCGCCTACATGGCGGGGTCGAGCCTGCCGGTGACGTGGCGGACGCCCCAAGTGGAGATGCCGTTGGGCGCGCGGATCAACGAGGCTTTGTGCGTGTGCTACGGCGGCGTGGATAGCTACGATTTTCACGGCCTCGAAACGGTGCAGTGCATGGTGGAGCGGCGCCGCGGCGGCGAGACTGGGGTGGAGTGGGTGCAGGCGTATCGCGGCGAGAAGTTCTGGGATGCGTTGCGCGAAGGCGTCTGGCCCAGGCCGCTGATGGATTCGGCGCTGTGCCGAAGCCACACGCTGGTTCCGGCGCGGGCCGGATTCAACGACGTTTTCCCGACGGTGGACGATATGCGGCGGCTGGTGCGGGACCCGGTGGCCTACCGGTATCAGCACGCCGACGGGCTTAAGAGCACGGTGCTGCTGATGAACGGCCTGCTGCGGGATTTCAACTTCGCGGCCTATGTGAACGGCGCGCGCGAGCCATGGTCCACCCAGATGTACCTGCCAATGCCCGATGGCCGCACCACGCTGGCCAACTTCTTCAGCCCGCTGGTGAATAATTTCGAGAAGATGTACCTGACCGGCAAGCCGACGTATCCGGTGGAGCGCACGCTGCTCACCACCGGGCTCACCGCCGCCGGAGTGGAGAGCCTGTACAAAGGGCAGACTCGCTTTGAAACGCCGCACCTGGCGATTCACTACCAGCCCACCAAAGAATCCACCTTCTGGAGGACCTAACGATGCTGACTCGACGCGATTTTCTCCAGACCACGGCGCTCCAGACCACGGCCCTGGTGGCAGCGGCTGCCCAGAGCCAGCCCAAGCGCATCGCCATCATCGGCACCATCTACCGGCTGCAATCGCACGCCCAGCACATGGGCGACCGCTTCCTGGTGGGCTACCCGTACGCCGGAATGTGGCACAAGCCGGACATGAAGGTGGTGTCTCTCTACGTGGACCAGAAGCCGGAGGGCGATCTGTCGGGCGAGCGGGCGCGCGAGTTCGGCCTGCAGGTTTACCCCACGGTGGCCGAGGCCCTGCGCTGTGGCGGCAAGTCGCTGGCGGTGGACGCGGTGTTGATTATCGCCGAACACGGCAACTATCCGCGCAACGAAAAAGGCCAGATCCTGTATCCGCGCTACGAGTTTTTCGAACAGTGCGTCAAGGTGTTCGAGCAGGACGGGCGCGTGGTTCCTGTCTACAACGACAAACATCTCTCGTATAGCTTCGAAAAAGCCAAGGCGATGGTGGACGCGTCGCGGCGGCTGCACTTCCCGATGCTGGCCGGGTCTTCGATTCCGGTGACGTGGCGGCTGCCGGCGATCGACCTGCCGCTGGGGTGCAAGATTGAGGAGGCGCTGATGGTAGGGGAAGGCGGGTCCGACCCCATGGATTTTCATGCGCTGGAAGGGCTGCAATGCATGGTGGAGCGCCGCCACGGCGGCGAGACCGGCGTCAAAGCCGTGCAGTTACTGGAGGGCGACGCGGTTTGGAAAGCCTGCGACGAAGGGCGCTGCTCCAAGGAATTGCTCACCGCGGCGCTCTCCCGCAGCGATACGCCGCTGGGGCTGACGGTGGATGACGGGCGCACGCAGGACCTGGTGGCATCGGGCCAATTGCGCAAGCTGGCGGCCAAGCCCGCGGCCTATTTCATCGAGTATCGCGACGGGCTGAAGGCGGCGATGCTGATGCTGGATGGCGCCATCAAGGACTTCAACTTTGCGGCGCGGTTGCACGGGGTGACGCAGATTCAATCGACGCAATTCCTGTTGACGCCGGACCCGAATGTGACCTACTCGGCCTGCCTGATGCATAAGGCGGAGGAGATGTTCGAAACGGGCGTAGCGCCTTATCCGGTGGAGCGCACGCTGCTGGTGAGCGGTGTTTTGGAAAGCTGCCTCACGTCGAAAGTGCAGGAGCATAAGCGGCTGGAGACGCCGCACCTGGCGGTAGCGTACCAGGCGCCCCAGAAATCTCAGTTTGCGCAGGCATAGCAGTGACCCAGTGCTCATGACCCAGCTAGTGGTCGCGACCCTCTGGGTCGCGACTTAAGCCTTCGGTCTTCCGCTCGCCGCCATACCGCATCCCATGATCAAGTGGCGACCCTGAGGGTCGCCACCACCTATAGCCGCAATACATATATAATCGGCATATATGGGAACGGCTGATATTGGGCGCGAGATGCAGAAGGGGAGCGCGGAGATGATCATCCTGGCGCTTCTTGAGGAACGGGCGCGGCACGGGTATGAACTGGCGAAGCTGATCGAAACGCAATCTCAGAACCGGTTGCAGTTTCACGTGGCCTCGCTCTATCCCATGCTCTACCGGCTGGAACGTAAGAAGCTGGTGGATGGGCGGTGGGTGGAAAAAGCCGGCGAGCGCCGCCGGAGGTTCTATCACCTGACGCCGCTCGGGCGCCGGACGCTAGCCGAACAACGGCGCACGTGGCGCGAATTCGTCAGCGCGCTCAACCAGCTTACGGGGTTCAGCCATGCCTGACTGGCCGCAATTCATCCGCCAACACTTGCCGCCGCTGGCGGTGCGGGCCGAACGGGAAAATGAAATCGTCGCCGAATTGGCGCTGCAGCTGGAACAGGCCTACAGCGAGGCTCTGGCGGGCGGGGCCACCGACGGCGAGGCCCTGCTGCGCGCCCAGGCACAGTTCCCGGATTGGAACAAGCTGGCGCGGGACATCAACCGGGAGGAGCGGCCCGAGCGGCCTGAATCTCACGGGAAACTCCCGCCCGAGCCAGAGCCGGCGGCCGGTTTCGGCTGGTTTGGCGGCTGGTTCGGCGGCAGCTTGCACGATGTCCGGTACGCGCTCCGGTGCCTGCGGAAAAATCCGGGATTTGCAGCCATTTCGGTGCTGACGCTGGCGTTCGGCATCGGCGGCAATACCGCCATCTTCACCATGGTGGACGCGCTGGCTCTGCGACGCCTCCCGTATCGCCAGCCGGAGCGGCTGGTGGCGATCGAGACGCGCAAGGCGCAGCAGCCGGAACTGGAGGCGTGGACCTCGGCGCTGGATTTCTTCGATGCGCGCCAGCAGACGCGCTCGTTCGCTTCGATGGCCGCGATCAGCCCGATCTGGAACGTGGTGCTCACCGGCCGCGGCAGGGCGGAGCGGCTGGAATGCCTGTACGTTTCAGCGGAGTTTTTCCCCCTGCTGGGCGTGACGCCGGCGGCGGGCAGATTGTTTCTGCCGGCGGAGGACAAGCGAGCGCAGCCATCGGGCGTAGTGGTGATTTCGCATGCGCTGTGGCAGCGGCGGTTCGGCGGCAGCCAGGAAGCCGTCGGGCAGTCCTTGAACCTGGACAATTCCGTGTACACGGTGATCGGCGTGATGCCGCCGGACTTCCGGTATCTGGGGGAGCCGGTGGCGGGCACCGCCTCGCAGATCGACGCGTGGTTCCCGCTTTCGGATAACCCGCTTACGGGCTCCATTCGGGGGCTGCGATTCCTGAAAGCCATCGGCCGGCTCAAGCCCGGCGTTTCGGCGGCGCAGGCCGGCGATGAAGTGCGCCGCTTGGGCGCGGCGTTGGCCCAGCAGTATCCCGAATCGAACGCCGGCTTCTCATGGAACACGCTGCCGCTCAATGAGCAGGTTACGGGACGCATCCGCCTCACCATGCTGCTGCTGTTGGGCGCGGTGGGCTTCGTGCTGCTGATGGCCTGCGCCAACGTGGCCAATCTGCTGCTGGCCAGGGCCGTGTCGCGGCAGCCCGAGATCTCGGTGCGTATCGCGCTGGGCGCGGGGTGGGCCCGCCTCTTGCGGCAACTGCTGACGGAAGGCGTGGTACTG
This sequence comes from Candidatus Acidiferrales bacterium, assembly GCA_035570275.1. Classification (GTDB taxonomy): domain Bacteria; phylum Acidobacteriota; class Terriglobia; order Bryobacterales; family Bryobacteraceae; genus DATMNI01. The sequence continues at coordinate 28,070 of DATMNI010000274.1, forward strand.
GCGGCGCTCGGAGGGGCGGCCGCGCTGCCGCTGGCGTACTTCGGGCTGCGGTTTCTGATCGCCAGCGGGCCTCAGAGCCTGATGGGCAATCACAACATTCACCTTGACGAGCGGGCACTGTTTTTCACGGCAGGCGTTGTGCTGGCGGCAGCGGTGGGGGCCGGCCTGCCGCCGGCATGGCGCGTTCTGCGGGTGGAGATTGGCCGCCCGCTGCGGCAGGCGGGGCGCGGGTTGACGGCCGGGCATCACGGCGTCCGCGCGGCGCTGGTAGCGGGGCAAGTGGCGCTGGCGCTGGTTCTGCTGGTTGGATCGGGACTGCTGATCCGCAGCTTTCAGAGGCTGCTCGATGTGAACCCGGGCTTCAATCCCCACAATCTGGTTACGATTTCCACGCAGTTGCCCGCCGGCGCGCGCACCCCCGCACAGCGCACGTCGGTTTATTCCACCATGCGCGACCGCTTGCTGGTGGTTCCGGGGGTGGCTAACGTAGCGGCGGTGAGCCGGCTGCCGCTCTTGGGCCGCAGCCTGGGCAGTTGGGTGTTCGTGGAAGGCAAGTCCACGCCGGGCGCGCCCACAGCCGATATCGAATACCGCGTGGCCACGCCCAGCTATTTCGCCACGATGGGAATTCCGTTGCGGGCGGGAAGACTTTTCGACGATCACGACGACGCCAACGCGGCCGGCGTCCTGCTGATCAATGAGTCGATGGCGAAAAAATCCTGGCCTGGCGAGAATCCGGTTGGGAAGCGCGTCAAACTCGGAGCCAATCCGGAGCGCCAGCCCTGGATCGTGGTGATCGGCGTGGTGGGAGATGTCCGCCATGTGGGGTTGGACACGGAACCGCGGCCAGAGATCTACCGGCCCTACGCCGTCAATCCGTTGGGTGCGCCGGCGCTGGTAATTCGTACGCGCGCCGACGCTGCGCCCATGGTGAGTTCGCTCAGCGAAGCCGTCCGTTCAGTGAGCGCCGAGGTCCCTGCATACGACGTGTTTCTGATGGAAGCTCTGGTGGACCGGTCCACGCGGGAGCGGCGGTTCGTGATGCTGTTGCTCAGCGCCTACGCTTTCTCGGCGTTGCTGCTGGCCGGTGTGGGGATTTACGGTACGGTGTCGCAATCGGTGTTGCAGCGGACCCAGGAGATCGGATTGCGGATGGCTCTGGGGGCGTCACCCGGAACCGTTTTGCAGATGGTTTTCGGCCAGGGGCTGCGGCCGGTCGCCGTGGGAATCGCGGCCGGATCGCTGGCGGCGGCCGGGCTCACGTGGCTGATGCGGAGCATCCTGTTCGAAGTGGGTCCACTAGACCCTTTGGCGTTTGCCGCCGCGGCCCTGACGCTGGGCGCGTTCGCGGTGCCGGCCTGTTATCTGCCGGCGCGGCGCGCCACGCGCGTGGACCCGCTGATCGCGCTGCGGGACGACGGGTAAAGTGCCGCGCTCCGGGCCGGCGCGCTTCCTGGCGCGGCGGATTGCGGGAAAACTGCCCACCCAATTACCCACCCAAAGGGTTATCTTTAGGTTCCCGGGGGTGGTCCCATGGCATGGCAAGTGAGCTTTCAGATAGTGCTTCAGGCACACGGTGGGTTGGACCGATGGAACAGCTTCGAGACGCTACGGGCGACCATCGTCACGGGCGGGCAATTATTAGGGATGAAGGGCACGCCCCAGGACTCAACTCCTCGCCGCATGACGGTGGCGACCAGTCGCGAATGGGCTTCGGTCAGGCCCTATGGCGCGGATGACCAGTGTACCGACTTCACCGCGAATCGCGTCGCCATCGGCCGCTCATTTATGCGGCTCGCCTGCTCACCGCGGCGTTGCGGGCTTCGATGGCTTTGACGGAGTTCTCAAACGCCTTCTCTAAAACGCCCTTGCCGATGGTGCTCAGCACCAAGCCGAGCATCCGTCCCTTGAAGGTCTTGCCTTCGCGGACGACGTCCACGTCAATGTCGGTCGTGCCGTTGGGATGGCGCGTGAAGGCGTAGGTGTGGCCGGACGCGCCGCCCCACATGTTGGAGTCGGTGGTCGTGAGCACGACGCGGTTGGGATCGGACCAGTCATAGTGCAGGCGTTCCCAAATGCCGCCCGAGCCTTCCGTGACATCGGCCTCCGTACGGCCGAGATGATGCACCTTGAGGTACTCGTCGGCGCTGTTGCCGAAGAGCTTCGAGCGGCCAGGGCCGAAGTCGGTGAGTCCGGCGATGTACTGCTCGGGCGTCAGGGTGGTTGTCTGATGGAAGTGGATTTGTTTTTGCGTCATTGTCGTTCTCCTTTCGTTGAACATTTTCGCTGGAGAATAGTGCAGCCAGCTCTCCAAACGAAAGCCATTGAAAAGAAAGAAGCGACGGTCGGAACCGCGCCGCCTGCTCAGCAAAATGCCGAAGAATGAGCAATAAGCCAAGTATTGTTATGCTATCTGGTAAAACAAAAAAGGAGACAGGAGCATAGATCATGGATCTGAAACTGGAGGCTGTGATGGCGCCTGTCTCTGACAGTCCTTCCACGACGTCAGTGGTGGCCTCGCCGGCGGGTTTCACGCAGCCGCCGAGGCGTGCGTCCAATTCGCGGCGCCGGAATTTCGATTCGGAGGAATCATGAGCACCGCAACCAACGCGTCTTCCATCCAACGCGAGCCGGAACTCCTCGGACAAACCGTCGTCGTGATCGGCGGTAGCGCCGGTATCGGGCTTGAAACGGCCCGGCGAGCACGCGCTGAGGGGGCCAAGCTGATCCTTACCGGCCGGAATCCCGAGCCCCTCCGGCGCGCCGCGATCGAGCTCGACGCTCTGAGCACTGCGGCCTTCGATGCGACGGATCCTGCTCCCCTTGAGCAGTTCTTCCGTGACCTGCCGGCCACGATCGACCACGTGATGCTGACGGCTGGCCGACCGACCTACGGGCGCCTCCTCGACACGGACTTCGAGCACGTGCGCCGCGCCCTCGACGGACACCTCTTGCTGGCGCTCCACGTCGCCCGCAACGCCGCCCACAAGATCAGACCGGGAGGTACGCTCCTGCTCATGGGCGGTACCGGCGGCCGCCGCCCGGGCATCGGTCTCGGCATGGTCTCGACAGCCACCGCTGCGCTGCCCGCCCTCACAGCCAACCTGGCGCTCGAGCTGGCGCCCGTCCGAGTCAACCTCATCGCCGCCGGCTTCGTCGATACACCGCTGTCTGCTTCACTCCTCGGCGATGAACTCGAAAACCGCCGCAATCAGCTTCGTGCCACGCTTCCCATCCGGCGCGTCGTCGGACCGGCCGACGTCGCGGCGCTCGCCGTGCACATTATGGTCAACACGGCCCTTACGGGCGCGACCTACGACGTCGACGGCGGGCAGCAGCTCGTCGCCGGATAGGTAAAGAAGCGATGAGCCAGCCACAAGTGCTCCTCTGTCGAGTTCCGGCGCCAATTCCCGTTCGAATTTCACCCTAAGATTTGGAAGTTGTACGCCGCTGGCCGTACTTATCGATGCCCAGCCGCTTGATCTTCGACTCCAATGTCTGCCGTGGAATGCCTAGTTTCGCCGCCGCGCCCGAAGGTCCGGATATCCGCCCATGACTCTCGGTGAGAGCCGCTTCGATCATTTCCACTTCCCGAGCTTCCAGCGCGGAAAGCCCTTCGCGTGGCTGCGGAGTGTCTGTCGATTCGCGTTTTAGCCAGCTTTCATCAACCTCAAAGGTGTCACCTTCACTTAGAATGACTGCGCGTTCCACGACGTTCTGCAATTCGCGGATATTGCCGGGCCATTGGTAAGCCTTTAGGACCTCCAGCGTGTCCTTGGCGACACGCCGGATGTTCTTGCCGGCCGCATTGGTGTAACGCCCAACGAAATACTCCACTAGCAGCGGAATATCTTCTGGCCGGTCCCGGAGCGGAGGGACCGCGATGGGAAAGACATTCAGCCTGTAGAAAAGATCCTGGCGAAAGGTTCCGGCAGCCACGTCCGCCAGCAGGTCACGATTGGTTGCCGCGATCACGCGAACGTCTACCTTGACGGGATGATTGCTCCCCACCCGCTCGAATTCACGCTCCTGCAGCACGCGCAGCAGCGCGATTTGCGTTTCCATCGGGAGTTCGCCGATTTCATCCAGGAAGAGAGTCCCGCCATCAGCGGCTTCAAACCTCCCCAAACGCCGTTGTAATGCACCCGTAAAGGCGCCTTTCTCATGACCGAAAAGCTCGGAAGCAATCAGCGATTGCGGAATCGCCGCGCAGTTGACGCGAACGAAGGCTCTGGTTGCGCGTCTGGACCGCCGATGCAGCGCACGCGCAATCAGTTCTTTGCCCGTGCCAGTTTCACCCAGAATGAGAACGGTTGAATCTGAGGGCGCCACCTTCTCCACATGCTTGACCACCTGGCGCATGGGTTTCGACGAACCGACAATCTCCTCGAACATTGAAGTGCGATCGATTTCCTCTCGTAGAACAAGGTTCTCGTTCCGAAGCCGCTCCTCGGTCCTCTTTTGGTCGTCGATGTCGGTTGACGTAACGTACCAGCGAATAATCTCTCCTCCGCGGTCGTCTTTCAGCGGGTCGTATTGAACGAGCTGCCAGCGATAGTGCCCGCTCTTGAAGAGGGCGCGCATTTCCAATTCGAACGGAAGTCCCTCCAACAGTCCAGCCCGGCGCTCCTCGTGTACCCGGTCTACATCGTCAGGATGGAAGACGCGCGCAAAAAAGCCTTTGTCATTCACCTCGCCGACGGTGAGTCCGGTAATATCCAGAGCCACGCGGTTCGCGTAGAGTGTCGTCCCATCGGGCGCGAGAACCACGATGGACTGGCGAATCGCATCGGTGATTGTTCGAAGTTCTTTCTCGTCTTGGCGTAGCTTCTGTTCGGCGCGCTTGCGATCGTCAATGTCGATATTGATCCCATACCACCGGACAAGGTTCCCTTGCTCGTCACGCACAGGCGCCGCCGATATCTGGAACCAACGATACTCTCCGTTGAAGCGGCGAAGGCGAAGCTCTGTCTGCCCAGGCTTCCCAGAATTCTGGAGACCCTGCCACCAATTCTCGAAGTCTTCAACCTCATCCCGGTGAAGTATCGACTTCCATTGTCCATAAAGTTGCTGCGGTGAAAGACCGGTGTAATCTTGAAGCCGCCGGTTGACGAACTCCGGGAACCCATCGGGACGAGCGGACCAGGCAAATGCAGGAATGCCATCGATGAAAGCGCGGAGTTCCAGGTGAGCCCGACTGCCGTCATTCGTATCCATAGTTAAATCCGAGGAGCCGGCAAGCGTCGAACCCGCTGCTTCCGGCCATGCCGAATTATACTGTGTACGAACGACGAACCGCACTCGGTTCGCTGCCTCGGTTGTACGGTCCGGCGGGATCGCCTCAGTTGTCATGAGAGAGTTCTGGCCGCGCTCCCTCCGCGCGCTCGCGAACCATCCACTCGCGCACGTAGGGAGGGCAGGCAACCAATTCGACGCCTTCGTACTCGTAGCGCATAAGGAACCGAACCACCGCGATGTCGACCAGCCTGACCTCGGTCAAGTCCAGGATCCTGCGCGTGCAGCCATCATTCATTGCCGATTGTATGCTGGCGATACAATCCGACTGAATCCGGCCGCTTAGCCGCAGCGTCGTTACGCATCCATCGGACTCCTTTTCAATTCTTAACATTGCTTGATCACCCACCTTTTGAAGTAGGCCCGCGAGAACCGCATCTACCAATCCCCGAAAGGATTGAGAATCTTAGCCGGGAGGTATTGGACCGGCACGTCGGCGGTGTTCGAGAGGTTTATGGCCCTCGCCGCAGGGATGGCAACCAGCATTTCGTCGACGCTTTCACTGGCAATTTCTTTCGCCATGTCAACGAGCCGTTCCCGGTTTCGGGCAACCGGGAGGAAGTCGCCCATGAGCCGTGCCAAGAGACTGCCACACACCGCGCCGATCCCCAACACGGCCCGCCTAGTGAACGTGAGGCCCAAAGAGTGTTCGTTCATACGCCAGGTCCTATCTGGTATTGACAGCCGATGTGATTGGTCACGCCGCGTTGCGATAGCGCTCGGCGGCATGCGCCTGGCTGAAGTTCGGTAGCATGGCCTTGCGGGCAGCCTCGAAGGCAGTCCATTGACCGGCATCCGGTAGCGGGGGAATGGTGACCGTCTCGCGGCGGTCGAATCCGGCAAGCGCGGCGTCGACGAGTTCATCAACTTCCATGACAGCCGGAAGCTTATCGACATCCTTGCCGGCGTGTCCCCAGATCTCGGTCCGCGTTGCCGCCGGCAGCACGGCCTGAATGTATACGCCCTTGGGCGCAAGCTCCGCGTGAAGACTCTGGCTCAAAAAGAGGATGAATGCCTTGGTCGCACCGTAGACGGTAGAGCCGTACTCTGGCGACAGCCCAACAACCGATCCGATGTTGACGATAGCGCCTTCGCCGGCTTGGGCGAATCGCGGCGCGACCGCACTGGCGAGACGCACGGGCGCCATCGCGTTGAGGTTGACGATCCGCGCTACCTCGTCCGGGCTCTGGTCTACAAATCCCCCGGCCGGAGCGGTGCCCGCGTTGTTGACGAGAACGCCGATGCGACGATCGTTGCGAAGCCGCGCCTCCACCTGCGCAAGGTCGCCCGGGTCGGTAAGGTCGGCTCGCAGGATATCGACGGCGACACCGGTTTCCCTGCGGAGACGGTCGGCCAGCGTCTCCATTCGAGCGCGGTCGCGCGCCACTAAGACTATATCGTGGCCGCGTTTGGCGAAGCGGTCGGCGTAGACGGCGCCAATTCCGGTGGAGGCTCCGGTAATCAGTACAGACGGTTTATTCGGCATGGGTTATTCTCCTTTTCGATCCCAATCATTGCCGGAATCGCGATTCCCACGTTCCGGCAGCATTCTCAAGGTGCATCGCGGAGCCCATTCGTAAACCGTTGCAGCGAAAGGGATTGATGCGCGGGCGCGATGCTGGCTCGTCAGCAAAATGACGACGGTTCAGCAAACGCTGAATCGGCTATCGACCCCTCTGGGCCGTGACTTCCTTTCTTTTCAGTCCATTTTGCGTTGGCCGGTCACATGCCTTGTGGGTTACGTGGAAGTTGAAACGTAACATTGAGAAAGGAGAATGGATCATGAGCAACCTCAGCTACGACGTGTTCGTCAACGACCCGCCGCCCCAGAGTGGCCTCCTTCCGAACGGAGAGCCGAAGAGGTTCTCTCCCGTCGCGAGCACGCTGATCTACGGGAGCGAGACTGCGGTCCTAACCGACCCTGCGTTCACGACTGATCAGGCGCGGGCGCTTGGCGACTGGGTCGCCGCAAAAGGCCGGAAGCTTACTGACATCTTCATCACTCACGGTCACGGCGATCACTGGTTCGCCGCCGGATTGTTGGCAGAACGGTTCGGGGCGAAAGTCGTCGCCACCGCGGGAACGATCGCGCAGATGCACGGCAACGTCGCTGCCCGCCCGTTTCTCTGGGACAAGGTGTTCCCAGGGATCCCGCCATCGCCTGTCACAGCGGTTACGGTCCCGGCCAACCGCTTCAGGCTCGAAGGACACGATCTTGTGATCGCCGAGGTTGGCCACAGTGATAGCGCCGATACCAGCGTCCTTCACATCCCGGACCTCGGGCTGGTAGTCGGCGGAGATGTGATCTACAACGGCGCTCACATGTACCTCGGGGCGAGTGTGGCCGTCGGCGGCTTCGGGCCATGGCGGGACGCGATCGACAAGGTGGAAGCCCTTAGGCCCCGCCATATCGTCGCCGGTCACCAGAACAGGCACCTCGACGACGACGCCAAGCGGATGATCGCGGAGACCCGGCAATACCTCGACGACGCCGACCAGCTCCTGCAGACCGAGAAGGCCGCCGTCGACTTCTTCAACGCCAAGATCAAGAGGTACCCGAACCACCTGGGGCGGACAGTGTTGTGGGCCGGCGCGAGTGTAATCTACGGCGCGCGCGAGCACCCCGGAGAGGACGTCGGCACGATCACGGTTAACGCTTGGCTGTGAACTTCGAGCACCAGGAACAGAAAAAACATATATGCCGAACCTAAATTGGCAGCTCTTGACCAAGAAGCGGAGAAGCTCTACCCAAGGTATCCCGCCAGGCAAGGAAGATCTCGCTTGGGTTACCAACACGGTCACGCTCATTTCCGGTGAACGCGATGCGGTCCTGTTGCGTACGGCGCGACGCCGCCTACAACACAGTCTATGAAAGCATGGTAAAGGCGATACTTCGGCGCCACGCCAACGGGAAAAAGGCATGAGGGCCAGACGATGACTACCAACGAACTCAACAAGTCGCGCATCGCAGAGCTGCACATTGCGATGACCGCCTACGTCGAACGCGGCGATATTCCCGGCATCATCACGCTCATCGGTCGCAGCGATGAGATTCATGTGGATGCGATCGGTATGAAGACCGTCGATGGAAAAGAACCGATGCGTCGCGACACTATCTTCCGGATCGCCTCGATTACAAAGCCAATCGCCGCGGCAGCAACCATGATTCTGGTCGACGACGGCAAATTCCGGCTCGACGATTCCGTCGAGCCGTGGTTACCCGAACTTGCGAATCGCAAGGTGCTCCGTCGCATCGACTCCCCACTCGACGAGACAGATGCCGCGCGCCGCTCGATTACCGTGCGAGATCTGCTTACGTCCACCTTCGGCTTCGGCAGTGTCATGGCGAGGTCCGGAACCTATTTTATTCAGCAACTCATCCGGGACGGACATCTCGGGGGCGATGGACCGCCGCGTCCCTTCCTAACGCCCGGCACAGATGAATGGATGCGCAGATTGGGCGGGTTGCCCTTGATGTATCAGCCGGGCGAGCGTTGGCTCTACGACACCAGTTACGATGTAATGGGAGTCTTAATCGCGCGTGCCTCTGGGAAATCGTTTGAGACCTTCTTGCGCCAGCGCTTGTTCGATCCACTCGGCATGAAGGACACGGCATTCAGTGTTCCCGCGTCAAAGCTCGATCGATTGGCGGGCATCTATCAGTTCAATCGCGAAAGTAAGAAGCTTGAGGCGTTCGATAGCCTCGAGAACAGTGAATACAGCCGTCCGCCGGCATTTGAATCAGGCGCCGGTGGTCTGGTATCGACGGTCGACGACTATTACGCGTTCTTTCGAATGATATTGAACAAGGGTGTGTGGGGTCGAGAGCGATTGTTAGCGCAGGCTTCCGTCGAATCGATGACGAGCGCTCAACTCACGCCTCAGCAAAGGATAGGCGCGGAAATATTCTTCGGGAATCATAGCAGTTGGGGCTTCGGCATGAGCGTCAACATCCAACCTGATCAGCCCTGGCATGTGCCCGGACGATTTGGCTGGGATGGCGGCTTTGGCACCTCGGCGTACTCGGATCCGAAGAATGACTTCATCGGCATCCTGCTGACGCAACGCTTGACGGATTCATCAGAACCACCGTCAGTGTTCGACGATTTCTGGTCGCATGCGTATCGCTCGCTCGAAGCCTGAAGAATGACGAGCCACATTCACACGGCCAGCGATACCGCTTTCCGCTTCGCAAGCGTCGAACGACTTCGCGATGGTAGTGGGTTCGGTCTCTTCGCTTGCGGCATTATGGCCTTATCGCGAACTCCTAGAGGCTTTCGTTTCCTGAAAGGGCTTCCTGCCGAAGCGCCCGGGACTGTCCCCGAACACAAGGGGACGGCCGGCCGCGGATCACCGAGGAGTTGCGCCGGCAAGGCTGGACGGTGAACGCCAAGCGGGTTTCGCCGTCTGTTCCGGGAAGATAATCTGCTCTGCATCCGGAAGCGGAAATTCGTGGTGACCACCGACTCCAACCACGGCCGCAAGGTCTACCCGAATCTGGCTGGTCAGATGGCGCTGACGGGAGGGGCCAACTGTGGGTGGCTGACATCACTTACATCCGGCTGCAGGAGGAATTCGTCTTCCATTCTATGGGACCCAGCTCAGTCCCAATCCAGTGGACCGAACAGGCGGTTCCAGAAAGCAGCATAGTAAGGCGATGTCAGAAAGTGGCACAAGCCGCCAAGAAGGATAACAGCAAGGAAAAACGGTTTCAGATCAACGGTGGCGGGCTCCGATTGCGCCACAACCGGCAACTCAACGACACCACTACCAGCGGGATTTGGCCCGTTGTTCGGGGGCTCGAACTCAGCCGACGCGCATAAGCATTCTAAGGTATACACTTCGGCTGGTAGATGTGAAATTAAGAAACCACTCTCGTCACTCGGAACGGCCATGCCGGCCGACAGCACGTCGCTTCCGAACATCGAACCCTCATCCTCTAGAACAGCCGCGCCGACGGTCAGCGGATAGGTCTTCGGAGACGAGGGACTACCCACCATGTTTGCCAAGGTCGCTATAGGCCAGACGAGGGCCGTGAAGCAGATTACGAGCACAGCGCGCGCTATAGGACAGAGCTCCATGAGGATGATGGAAAAGCAAGTCGAGGACCATGCGGCAAAATGGCGGAAAGGAAGGACATGAGGGATGGGCGATTGCGAGGTACGACCGAAAACGTTTCCTTTGGTGCAATTCTTTTGGGTTTGTTACCGGTAGAGGATAGCCCCTCCCCATCCAGCAAAAGGCAAAGGGCCCACTCGGGCCCACCCTGAACGAACGGTTCGCTGTCATCGTCAGTCACGAACGGTTGTATGCATTTGCGATGTAAGCTCAGGGCCGCTCTGGTGCGCCATGGAGCGGCTCTCGCCGAACTGTGTTAGTTTGACCTCAGCGGGTGCTCGCCAGATGTCCAGTCGGCTTTGCTGTATCCGCACACGATGGCCCTCAGGGGAAAACACGTACAGCAGATCGAGCAACGCGTCCTCTTGGGGACAGGCGCGGAGTACTGATACGATGCAAGAGGCCAGATCCTTCGAGCAAACACATTCAGTCTCGCTGAGGACATCGTCCTGTTCATGCTGCCACGCGAATTCGATCTCAACCGGCTCGTCTTCCTCTGAAAACCAGGCCCCGCTAATGAGGGTGAAAGTGCGCACGTCACCGTCAGCCGGAATAGCGGCACGTAAAGTATCGTTCCCTCTCGATAGCAGCAAGGCTCTCAGGACCGTTCCGTCGGGATAGTTGATTGTCATCTGTTGTCATTCCTAGCTAAGCTAGGGGATATGCCCAGCGCCCAGGCGAGTCCTGGTTCCACCGTATTAAATTGGCGGCTAAGCTAGCTGATAACCTTATAACAACAGGTTACACAGCTCTGCCTACAAGAATCAATGGTCCGGTCATTAAGTTTGTACCATAGCAGTGGAGCGTAGTACTAAGGACTGTGCGAGGGTGTTGTGTTTTGATAGTCTCCAGTTTCCCTCAAGATCTAGGTCGGGATCCCAGCCGAGTTCAGCAAGGCAGCAGGGTCTGGGATTGCCCAGGTTTTCGGCGGTCCGATCCCTGCAAAATCGTCGCCGCCAGGTCCGGCCCGCCGGTGGTGGTGACAGGAGAGCGGCCGCATCTTCCTCGACGAGATGGGGATTGCGCCGGTCGAATTCGCGCGCTTCCGCCAGGCGAAGATCATCGCCTGCGGCACCTGTTGCGATACTCTCACCGTGGTGATTTCGCAGTTGGGGTTTGTCGCGAAGGGGGTTTGGCGCGAAGGGGTTTCGTTGGAAGAACGATTACGTTTTCCGGCGTTAATCGCCGCGTCAGCGTTAAGTCCCCGGTAATACGGGAACCCGCACTTCAATTAGAACACCCTGCCCGCGATCGCCGTGGACCGAGACGTCGCCGCCGGCGCTGCGCGCGCGGGCGCGCATCCCGATCATCCCCATGCCCCGGCTTTTGCCGGGCGTGCTCGTGGCGGGCATGCTCTCGGTGGGGCTGCTCTTGATTGGGGTGGCCGCCAGGCCCCGCCCGTCGTCCTGAATGGAGAGCTGAACTTCGCTGCCGGCAGACGTGAGCTTCATGTGAACGTGTTTGGCGCCGGAGTGGCGGGCCACATTGGTGAGGGCCTCCTGCGCGATGCGGAAGAGATGCGTTTCGGTTTCATCGGCCAGCCGGCCCTGCAGATTGGACTCCACCTGGACCTCCACCCCGGTGCGCGCGGAGAAGCCTTCGGCCAGCCACCGCAGGCCGGCTTCCAGGCCGAAATCGTCCAGAATGGTAGGGCGGAGCAACTGCGACATCTGGCGCACGTTGCCGATGGCTTCATCCACCAGGTGCACCGAATCGGCCAGGCGCGCGCCGGTGTCGCCGCCCGGAAGTTGCAGCGCGGTCAGGTTCGTCTTCACGGCGGTCAACGACTGGCCCAGCTCATCGTGCAGCTCATGCGAGAACCGGCGGGCCGTGGCCTCCTGGTCCTCCTGCATGTGCCAGGAGACGCGGCTCAACTCGGCGGTTTGCCACTCCAACTGGCGGATAAGTTGCGCCACCAGGCGGACGGTGAACACGGCAAAGATCAGGGCGAGCAGGATGGCGGCAGCGGCGAAAACCTCCGAGACCTGGTAGAGCCGCGAACTGCGCCGGTCAATCTGCGCCTGCGCCGCGTTCACCTTGCGATATTCGGCTTCCAGCAACCGGGCCACCACGGAGGTGAAGGCGCCGTGATAGCGGAATAGGTCGATGGAGGAAAACGTCTCCGGGTCGTCGGCCGAAAGCAGGCGGCGGGCTTCGTCCGAGAAATCCGTGGAGCTCCGCTGCAGCCGCGCCCACAGATCGCGCTCGGCCGTCTGGGCGCCTTCCGCGGAAATGTGTGCGATATCGCGGCCGGCCTCCGCCAACTGGCTCATGATGTGGTCGTAGTCCACCGTATCCGGGTCGCGTGCCAGCACCGAAAAGACTTCGCTGAGCGTGGTTTGCTGGCTATGTAATTCGTCGATCAAGCGGCTGGTGACCGATTGCTCCTTGACGATGCTGGCGGCGTTCCGTTGAATGGACTGAATATTACGCACGCCGACGATGGAGGCCGCCAACAGCAGCACGATCACCAGGCTAAACCCGGTGATCAGAACCCGGAAGATGCTTTGTTGGGTAATTCGCCGCGGCAGCATCGCGACTCCAGTATCGCGCGGCGTTGGCCCGGCCCACATCCCCATCGTGGGCTAATTGAAAGACTAAAGAGGGCTAATTGGAGGGCGAAGGAGGCTAAGGAACGTTAACCGGCATTGCCCCGATTTGGGGTGCCGGATTAGCCCGCGCAGGCTATCGTGTTTAACGCGGTGCTGGCGCAGTATGGAATAGTGAGCGGGCGGAATGGCCCGCAAGGAGAAAAGGAACCATGAAAACGACTTTGCTTGCGATCGCGTTGGCCGCTGCCACGATGCCTCTGACTTTCGCCCAGACCACACCCACGCCGGCGTCCGCGCAGAATCCGCCGGCCAAGACCGCCACCAAAAAGGCGCCCAAGCACGTGAAAAAGCCGGCGAAGAAGACTCCCGCCAGCGCACCGGCGCCCCAGGCCAAGTAAGATCCACATAGCGGAACAGAGAAAACCCCGCCGCCTGAAGAGGGCCGACGGGGCTTTTTTTGGCGCCTGCTTCTAACGTCGCGGCTACTCCGTTCCGAGCCGCGCTACTCCGTTCTGAGCCGCCCTACTCCGTTCTGAGCCGCGCTATTCCGTTCTGAGCCGCCCTACTCCGTTCTGAGCCGCGCACGTCAGCAAGCGTCGACTGTCACATCTGATCTGCCATTGCCGGCCTCTCGTATCCGGAGATTGAGGCTATCCGCGATACAAAGGTTACCGGCAGAATCGACTGCCACTCCAAGGGGTCCGTTGAGAGCTGCGCTCGTCGCCGGGCCCCCTCGCGGGAATAACCGCCTGAACCGCCTTTCCCCGCGATGTGGAGATTGTGCCATTTGGTGCGACCTTGCGGATCACTTCAGTTCAGAATCCGCAATGTACAGGTTTCCAGCACCGCCACGCCCAAGCGGCGGACAGAGAGGCTTTAATCGCCGGGCCGCTGTCGCCGTTGCCCGAAGTCGGAGTATCCCCCCGGGCCACCGTACTGATCGCGTACCCCTGCGCCTCGCACCTGATTGGATCGAGCAAAGCAGTCATTCCGATCAGACCGATATATGCCACCGCGTTCGAGGACCTTGCCTGAGTGAAAGGGTATGGCAAAATGGAGGCGATGAACAGCGAGCAGGTCATGGCGATGTTGCGCCAGCACGAACCAGAATTAAGAGCCGCCGGCGTGGTGCGCCTGTCACTGTTCGGCTCCACGGCGCGCGGCGATCACCGGCCCGATTCCGATATTGATCTCATGGCCGCCTTCGATGAAACTCGCCGGATATCGCTACTGGATGTGGCGGGTATTGAGATTCAGCTCTCCGAGTTGCTCGGCCAGACTGTGGACCTGGTCGAGGAAGGAACGCTCAAGCCGCGCGTGCAGCAGCGTGTGGCGGCCGAGGCCCAGCGCGCCTTCTAAAGACCCTGTTCAGCGTTTTGAGGACATTCTCGAAAACATCAACCTGATTGATGAATTCACCGTCCGGATGGAGCAGATGATGGACCGCTGCCGGATCATTGCGGCCAGGTCGTCGGGCATCTCCCGCGGCGTCAGCACTTCCGATGCTACATCAGGTCGACGCCGGCCAGAATCGAAATCCGCAAGCCTTCGATCGTAGTGGAGTGGGTTTCGGCGCTGAGGCCGCGCTTGTGGGCTTCCTCCACCATCGTTTGCTGCACTCTCGGCGAAAAGCCGATGTAGGTCGGCTGCGAAAAGTGCTGGTGCCGCCATATTTGAGGAAGTCCGGACACTTGTCGAGAAGTACGAGCAATTTGTTCTCTTCTCGCGACCGCCGCACTTCTACTACTTCGGGTCGAACGCTATTGATATTCCGAAAGAATTTGACCACCTCGAAAAGAGAGGTCCTGGGTTCCGCCGCGATTTCGATTCAGCCTATATCCGCCGGTTTGTCGAATGGCTGGAAAATGAATGCACATACACACCGGGAAAACATGGGGAGCCGTGCGACCAGGAGCCCGTTTGATAAACCAAAAGGAGGCGAGAGATGCAAGTAGTCCTGCTGAGAGTCGGTATAGATACCGGTTCTGGGGGAATACACGGGCCGCTTTTCAGCGATGGTTCATGTACATCCCGATTCCGGACGGCTTCGGAGGTAAAGGAGTCGATAAGAGGACATATGGAAACACTCGCGGCAGGGGAGGGGCGAAAGTTAGTCGATTACTTCCCCGAAGCTCGCCGAGTAAAGGTTTCCGACCAATCCGTCCACTTCGATCCTGAGTTTGAGACGTTCACGTACGGTGATCCGACCCGCCCCAAGGCCTTACTGCGTCAGCTCAGCGAAGGTAGCCTATTGGTGTTCTACGCGGGACTCAAGGGCTGGAACTTCGACTGCCCGGCAGCTCTGTACATCATCGGCTGCTTTGAGGTCGCACGTGCCGGTTTGGCCGCTT
The DNA here is from genome assembly GCA_035570275.1 of Candidatus Acidiferrales bacterium. Taxonomy (GTDB): domain Bacteria; phylum Acidobacteriota; class Terriglobia; order Bryobacterales; family Bryobacteraceae; genus DATMNI01. The sequence goes on from DATMNI010000274.1 coordinate 43,386, forward strand.
CGTTCAGCAAGGCGGAACTGGCTGGGATGTTCCAAAACAACTTTCACGTCATGCACGGTGGTGTCTTCGAGGACCAGAAGGATCGCCTTGTTCTAGTGACGGGCAACGCGAACAGTCGGTTGCTGAAAAAGGCGGCCAAGATTAGCTCGGTCGGGACGGACAGGAATGGTCGCCCTCTCCACAGGCTTGCGCCAGAGATGCAAGAGGTGTTCGGGGGATTTGCAGGCAACACGAGCATCCAGCGAAGTCCGCCACGATGGGTGGCTGCGGAATTCACGGAACGCGCAGCTCAGTTTATCTCGGCGCTTCGGTAAGAGCCAGAACGGCCATTTACTCCCCCTTACCCCCGCCACCTCACCCCCACATTCAGCTTCTTCTTCGCCCACTCGAAGCTCCGCTCCAGATCGATGCGCTGGTGCTCTTTCAGCGCTTCCTGCATCACGGGTACGGTCTACTCCTGGCCCGGAATGTCTTCGATCACCATCGCTCCCATGAACGGCCGGCCGCTCTTAGCCAAGGCGACGAAGCGGGGTCACTGGGCCGGAGCGGAACCGGGGCCGTCACCCTCCAGCAACTGCTCCAATACCGCCTGGAGTTCGGGTATCCGGAATGACGCGACGTTCCAGACTTCGTCAAGGTCCACTCCGATGTAATCGTGCATCAGGACGTCGCGCATGCCGCAGATGCTCCTCCAGTCGAGCGACGCCAAACGGCCCCGAGCATCTGCCGAAACCCGCTTGGCGGCCTCGCCGATCACCTCAATGTTCCGGATCACGGCGTCCTGCAATTCCTCCGAAGCCATGAAGGTTGTTCTGCCAGGCCCGATGAAGCGGGTGATGCGGTGGCAGCGCTCCAGCATTTGGTGAAGGTAACCGATCATCCTTCACAGAGGCGTCGCCTCGCGAAGGATCCGTTCACGCACGTACCAGTGAAGCGATTTCTCGGTTCCGACGTGGACCCTGATGCCGAGCAAGTCCTGGAGATCATGAACCAGCCCTGCATGATCCAGCAGACTCCTGCCCGGCTCCCACGCCACCAGCAGATCGAGGTCGCTGTCCTCATTGGCTTCACCGCGGGCGACGGAGCCAAACACCCGCAGGCTGTGGGCGCCGCGCCGCTCGGCAAGGCGCATGATTTCGTCGCGACGCTCCGCCCGCAGTGTTTCCAGGTTCACCATGGTTCTATTGTGCGACAGTTCTGGGTAGGCACAAGGCGCTTCAACGTTCGGGTCTATGCGGTGACGTGGACGCTCCGGTTTCGCGCCTTTGCTGGATTCGCCGATGCAGCCCCAATGCCCCCATCGACGGCGATGCCGAGGCGCGCCCAGTCCTCATCGCACCGCGACGGAAACCAACTTCGACGTAGCCACGCCGCCGACCGACACCGACACTGCCGCCGTTCCCGAGTTCACACCGGTCGGAATCCTGGCGTTGATCTGGAGCACGCCGGTTGGCAGCGATGGCGCTTCACCGGCATATAAAACTTCGGCGGCTATGGGCGCAGCGCCCGCAGCACAACGGTGCATCGTCCTACCCCCGCCACCTCACCCCCACATTCAGCCTCTTCTTCGCATACTCGAAGCTCCGCTCCAGATCGATCCTCTGCTGCTCTTTCAGCGCTTCCTGCATCACCGGCGCGGTCAACTTCTGCCCCGGAATGTCTTCGATCACCATCGCGCCCATGAACGGCCGGCCGCTCTTCACCAGGGCCACGAAGCGGGCGAATTCCCAGCCCGGCATCTTCGGGAATGCCTTCCAGAAATCGGCTTCCAGATAAGGTAGCGGGCGCGGCGGCCGGCCGGTGATGATCTCCAGTTGCATCGACGATTTCGGACACAGTCTACGGAACTGCTGCACAAACTTCACCAGGTCCACGTTGCCGTCGCCCAGCGCCACCCACTGGCCGGCCGCGCCGTTGGCGGTCTCGAAAACCACCGAATCGCGGACGTGCGTGGTCACCACGTAGGGCGCCAGCGTCTCCAGCGCCACGAACGGGTCTTCGATGCACCAGATCGGGTTGCCGGTATCCAGGCACGCGGCCACGTAATCCTTGCCGGCTTCCTCGATGATGGTCTTCACTTCCCTGCCCTGCATATCGCCCGAGTGGTTTTCCAGGGCGATCTTCACGCCCAAGTCCTGAGCTTCCGCCCGCACACCCCGGAAGGCCTTGATGGTCGTCTCCATGTGGGCTTCAATGGGCAGCGGACCCACGCGGTCGTCGCTGCTGCCCATGTAGCAGCGCATCGCCGTCGCGCCCACAGCTTTGGCCACGCGCAGCCCTTCCAGCAACTGCTCGCGTACCGGCCGCCCTTTCGTGTTGAATGCTTTGCTGGATTCGCAGATGCAGCCCATGCCGCTATCGATGGCGATGCCCAGGCGCGCCGCCCGGTCCTTCACCTTCTGCAGATTGGCCGCGTCCAGGCCGCCGTAATCCTCCAGGGACGAAAACTGAATCGTGTCCAGCTTGAGGTTGGCCGCATACTCCAGAAGCTGCACGCCCTTCCATTGGAAAGCGCGCAATGAGTAGGTGTCGAAGCCCAATTTGACGGGCACGGGTGGTTCATCGGCGGCAGCGGCAGTCACGGCCGCGGACACCGCCGCAGCCCCGGCTGGCAGGGTATTCAGAAAGGTACGGCGCAGCATGTTTTCTACTGTATCGCAAGTTTTCGCCTTGACAGCAGAATCATAATCCAATAATCTCTATAGAGTATAGGATGATTGCAAAAACGCCCATGCTCAAGCCCCTGCTCAACATGTTCAAGACGAGGGTCGGGACCACGATTCTGGCTGCCGTTACCTCCGCGGTCATGATGGCCCAAAGCGGCAACAGTACCCTTTCGGGCAGCGTCAAGGACCCGGCCGACGCCGCCGTGGCCGGCGCCCAGGTCAAGATCACGAATCTCGACACCGGTGTCCACGTGGAAACGGTCACCAATGAGGTTGGCCTTTACCGCGCAGGGGCGCTGGTCCCCGGCAGCTATCGAATCGAAGTAGATGCATCGGGTTTCGATCGTATGACCCGCGGGCCCGTGACGCTCCAGGTTGGCCAGACCGTCGCTCTCGACCTGACCGTGCAGCTTGGGCAACAGTCCACTCTGCTCACGGTGAATGAGGCGGCGCCCCTCACTGCATCCCAGTCGTCCAACGTCTCCCAAACCGTCACCCGGCAAATGCTGGCGGGGCTACCGCTACCGAACCGCGCGGCCTCCTCGCTGGCGGCCTTGTCGCCCGGCGTGGTAATGATCGATACGGGGGCCGGCACAGCCGAAAACTACCCGGTCTTCAGTATTGCGGGCGGGCGCGCGCGCAATCAGAGTTTCACGCTGGATGGCGGCAACGTCTCGAACGCCGTAGGCCTCACCCGGCCGCAGCAACTCACCAGCCTGCCTGTGGACGCCATGCAGGAGTTCCGGGTCATCGCCAACAACTATTCGGCCGAATATGGACACTCCACCGGCGGTATCGTGACCATGGCCACGCGCTCAGGAACCAACGAGTATCACGGCAGCCTGTTCGAGTCGTTACAAAACGATGTGTTCAACGCCCGCAATTTCTTTTCGGCAACCCGGTCGCCGGTGCGGTTAAACCAGTACGGCGGGTCCTTTGGAGGCCCCGTGCGGAAGGATAAGACGCATTTCTTCGTGACCTGGGAGCGGACCGGCCAGTTGACCAGCTTCGACACCACTTCCACGGTTCCGACGCTGCTCAACCGCCAGGGGGATTTTTCGGATCTGCGCAGCACGGCCGGCAACTTCATTCCGATCTACGATCCTTCTACCGGGTCTACTGCCGCCGGGTCAACGGCAACCAGCCGCCTGCCCTTTCCAGGAAACGTGATCCCGGTGCAGGAGCGCGACCCCGTGGCCCTGGCCGCCATGAGTTACTTCCCGCTGCCGAACCGTCTTGGCACGGCGACCAACGCCAATAATTACATCGGCAGCAGCCGGAACCTGCTCCACCGGGATATCGTGGTGGGGCGTCTGGACCACCAGTTCCGGCCTTCGGATCTGGTGACCGCGCGCTACTACATCAACGATGCCAATACCAACAACAGCGGCACTTATGGATTCCCGGCAGCCGATCCGCTGGCGGATATTACCGACGTCCGCATCCAAAGCATCCTGGGCTCCTACACCCATATCTTCAGCCCCGGGTTGACCAACGATTTCCGCTTCACCTACCTGCGGCGCAAGTTCCTGGAAACGCGGCCGGGCTTCGGCGACAACCTGGCCGCGAAAATCGGTTTGACGGGGGTAACCGACGCCGCCTTTCCAGCTTTCACCATCCCAGGGTACGGAGTTCCCGCCGGATTTGTGGCCGGCAACGTGACCATACCGAACACCGGGGCGGCGCTGGGGAACCCCGCCATGGTCTACCGCTTTCAGACGCCCATCGTCGATCGGCAGCTTCAGGAAGCGCTCTCCTGGTTTCACGGCAAGCACGCCCTGAAATTCGGCGCGGAGTACCGCCAGGGCGCCAACGACGAGATCCGCGACCGCGGTTCGGCCGGCAACTTCACCATCAGCCCCCTGATTACGGATCTGCCCGGCTCCCCCTCCACCACCGGTAATTCGCTGGCCAGCTTCCTGCTTGGCCAGGTGAACGCGGCCAGCATCCAGGTTTCCGATAAGATTCCCTCGCGTGCTTCCTACATGGCGATGTACGTCCAGGATGACTGGCGGGTGACGGATCGGCTTACGCTCAACGCCGGCCTGCGCTGGGAAGTGGAATTCCCGCGTTATGTCGTCGGCAACAAGATGAACTCGTTCGACCCGCTGGCCATTAACCCGGTCTCCGGAACTCCCGGCGTCGTGACGTTCGCCGGCGTGAACGGCACTCCGGTCCGCGCTTTCCAGACGGATTGGAACAACCTCGGTCCACGGCTGGGATTCGCCTACCGTCTGCCCGGAAAACACGAAACCGTGATCCGCGGCGGCGCCGGGTTGTTTTATGGCCCCACAGTCAGCAACACCATTGGAGATGTGGCTGCGCTCGGCTTTTCCACCTCGGCCAGCTACGCCGTGGCACAGGGCGAGACCCAAAGCACGCTGCTGCTGCGGAACGGATTTCCAGCGGCAACACGCCAACCGCTCACCGCCGGTTTTGGCGCCGTGCCGGTGGGCCAAAAAGTGAACACCTCGGTGTCATTCTTTAATCCCAAGCAAGTCGCTCCGATTTCCTATCAGTACAATCTCGGCGTGCAGCGCGAGTTGGCGCGCGACCTGTTGCTGGAAGTGGGCTACATCGCCAACGTCAGCCACCACCTGACCGCCAACGATCTAAGCTTGAACCAGGTGCCGCCGCAAAGCATGACAGCGGGCAACGCGCAACTGGTACGCCCGTTTCCCCAGTTCAACAACGTGACCTGGATCAACCCGTCGATTGGCAATTCCACGTACCATGGCGGCTTCATCCGGGCGGAAAAGCGGATGAGCGGCGGCTTGTCCTTCCTGGCTCACTTCACGTTCTCGAAGTTTCTGGACGACGTGGAGGCGGCCAATGAGTTCGGCGCCACCGGCAGCTACATGGATGCGTACAATCGCCGCCTGGACAAAGGGCTCAGCGGGAGCGACGTACCGCGGCGCCTGGTGGTCACGCTGCTGTATGAGGTCCCCAAAATCAAGGGAAACCGCATGCTGAACGGCGTGCTGGGCGGCTGGAGGGCGGGCGTGCTGGAAACGGCCGAATCCGGTCCGACTTTCACCGTTATCACCACGGCCAACACTACCAATGCTTTTCCGGCCGGCTCATTGCGGCCGAACCTGCTGCGTGACGCCGCCGTGCCCTCCGATCAGCGCACGGTGAACCGCTGGTTCGACCCTTCGGTGTACGCCAACCCGGCCCCGCTCTCGTTCGGGAATTCGCCGCGCTCCGGTTTGCGGGGAGCGCCCGTGGTGACCACCGACGCCACGCTGGAGAAGCGCTTCTTCCTCACGGAGCGTTGGAAGTTCGACCTGCGCGGCGAAGTTTACAACCTGCTCAACCACGCGATCTTCAATGTTCCCGGCTTCACCTATGGCGCCGCCGACTTTGGAGTGATCTCCAGCGCGCGTTCCCCGCGCACCGCACAACTGGCGGCACGGCTAAGCTTTTAGTGGCCGCGACCCTCCGGGTCGCGATTCGCCGGTTGGCTCTTCGCTGGCATCCTCGTCGCATGGTCGCGCCTGGCGCCGTGTTTGTCGATGTGGTCGGCGATCGCCACGATCAGTGCCCGACGCCCCATATCAATTCACTCCGCCGCGCTTTCCGCCACCTTCGCACCACGCCGGTTCTTGATACACTTCGGCAACCGCACATAGTAGCCGCCTGCGCGCGAAGGCTCCGCAGCCTTGGCATCGGCGTTGCGCCGGTTCGCGACCCAGAGGGTCGCGGCCACCGGTCGCGGATGCAGTAGCCTGAAGAGGTGGACGCCACCGGAATTATCGCGAGAGTCGCCAAAGCGATCGAGCGCCAGGGCCTGGATGCGGTGCTCATAGGGAACGCCGGCGCCGCCATGCACGGAGCGCCCGTCACGACCATCGACCTCGACTTTCTGATTCGCAGGACGCCCTCCAACCGGAAGAAGCTCGCCGCGGTAGCCGCGGACCTGGGCGCAACGCTGTACACACCCTTCTATCCGGTGAGTAAAGTGCTCCGCATGATGAACGACGATGAGACCTTGCAAGTCGACTTTATGGACGAGGTCAGCGGAATCAGGTCTTTTGAAGGCGTTCGGAGGCGATCTCACCGGGTACAGGTAGGCGATGCGACGATCTGCCTGGCTGGTCTGGCTGATATCATTAAGATGAAAAAGGCAGCCAACCGGCCGCGCGACCGTGCGGTGCTTGAGATTCTGGAGAAAACCCTTGAAGCGATCGCGGCCAACCAGGAAGGAAAGACTGGAACTGTTAAGAAAACAAAGTGAGTGGCTGGAGAACGACATGATCCGCCGGCGCGTAGCAGCTCCAGTCGAGCGGAGGATGAACTTCCTTCGCAAGCGCATCGGGATCTGCAGTTCGAGTCTGTAGTATAGTGGCTGCGACCCTCTGGGTCGCGGCTACCGGTCCGACTTTCACCGTCATCACCACCAATGCTTTTCCGGCCGGCACGCTGCGGTCGAACCTGCTCGGCGCTGCGGCGTTGGCCTCCGATCGGCGCGCGGTGAACCGCTGGTTCGACACATCCGTCTACGCCAATCCGGCGCCGCTAACGTTCGGGAATTCGCCCGCTCCGATTTGCGGGGCACGCCGTGAGATCTCGGGTGTGATCGCCGCTGTGGATACTTCCTGCGTGTCGATGTTCTTACGATCAGCATCCATTGTGTAAATGTTATAAAGAAAACAGTTCTCAGAATAGTAGGTTTCTTTACAAATTGGGTTTGGAGGCGGATAATCGTCTGGTACTCGCGCACGGTGGCGGTTGACTCAGCGAAGCGAGTCCCGCCACTTTCAAGGCGGAACCTCGCCCGCTATCCAGACGAATTGTCGACCCATGGAGTTTTGTCATGCCAAGGAAGAGAACTCTGCAAGAACCCTGTCGTTTTCGGTCAGATGTTCAGACCGTTGCCAAATACTTTTCGCATCCGTCCGGATGCTTTCAAGGCCCCTCCCGCGTTGCGGAGCGAACCAAGAAACCAAGCGGTGTGAAGTCACTGCAATGGTCCGCAATGGCAAGTGTTGTATCTTGTCTGTTGCCGGCGCTTCTCATCCTGGCCATGCCGTTTCTGGCGGTCTCGCAGGGCGTGGGGGGAACTCAGCCCAGCGCGACAACGGTGGGAACTGGCAGCCTCTTTCTGTTCAACCCCCAGGGCGTGGCCGTGGATGGGTCGGGCAACCTCTTCATCGCCGACAGCAATAACAATCGCATCGTCCGGGTCACTTTTGGAAGTGTGCCTTGCTTGCCGCCGACCACCACGTCATCAGGCAGCAGTTGCACGCCGGCTTCGCCTTCTGGCGGCTCCGCTACGGTCGTGGCGGGCCTGACGAATTCAGGGTTCTCCGGCGATGGGGGTTTGGCCACCAACGCCCAGTTGAACTTTCCGAACGCAGTGGCCGTCGATTCCGCCGGCAACATCTATGTCGCCGATACCAATAACAACCGGATCCGCATGTTCACAGTCGGTGGCAACATTAGCACCGTCGCGGGCACTGGCACCGGTGGCTCTGCCGGTGACGGGCACCTGGCCAACAGCGCGCAGTTGAACCATCCGACCGGGGTGGCGGTGGATTCCGCTGGAAACATCTATGTCGCCGATAACAATAGCAACCGCATCCGCAAGTTCTTGCCCGGTGGCAATATTAGCACTGTGGCGGGGACTGGCACGCTTGGCTTTTCCGGCGACGGGGGCCTGGCCACCAGTGCAAATCTGTCCTTCCCGTATGGTATTGCGGTGGATTCATCGGGTAACATCTATATCTCCGACAATTTCAACCGGATCCGCAAGTTTACCGTCGGCGGAAACATTCTCACTGTCGCCGGCGGCATCGGCGGCGGCCCCTGTTGCAGCTTGGGCGACGGCGGCCCGGCCACCGCGGCCACGTTGAGCAATGCGTCGGGTGTGGCGGTGGATTCGTCCGGAAACTTCTACATTGCCGATACCAATGACAATAGCATTCGCATGGTGTCGGCGAAGACTGGAATCATCACCACGGTGTTGGGCGGTCAATTCAACTTCAATCTGAACACTCCGCGCGGTGTGGCCGTGGATGCACACGGAAACATCTATGTTGCAGACTCAGGCAACAGCCGTATCCAGTTGGTCTCTGCCGCAAAAGGCACCGTCAATGTCGGATCGGGCTCAGGGGCGCCTGGCACCACCGTGCAGATTCCTCTCACGCTGAACCTGAATACGGGTGTTTCCATTGATTCGCTGGGCGTCACCGTGCAGGTTTTTGGGTTCTTTTCCGCTACGGGAAACGTCTTATTCACTCCCGCCGCCGGAATTTCTCAGCCTAGCCTTTCTTCCTCTACCCCCAACAGCCTGGTGCTCGCCTGGAGCGACAATCTCTCCTCCGGGGCTCAGCCCGCGGTTTCGGGAACCGTCCTGTTGGGCTCGATCGCAGTGCCCGTCCCGGTGTTTGCATTTGTTGGGAGCCAAATCTCTATTTCGATTACCCAAGTCAGCGGAGATGTTACCGGGGCGACTGGCGTGGTGACGGCAGTTCCGCTGCTGTTCGGACCCTCTGCCGCGGTAACCGCACAGACCTGCAGCTACTTGGTGGGGGATGTGTTTCCCGTTGGGATTCCCATAACGACCACTCAGTGCGGGCAGTTCGGCGACGGTCAGTTCTCGGTGTTGACGTTCGAGGACCTGCTGGTGGGCCTGCGGGTTTGGGCGCAACTGCCGGGTTATACGGTGCCGCAATGCTCGGACTTTTTCGACGCCTTGGATGCCTACCCGCCCGATAACTTTCCCACCGTGGGCGGTGACGGAGTGCTGAACCTCCAGGATCTGGGGGTGCTATTGCAGCGGTGGGCGAACCTGGACTTTTCACGGCCCACGCGGCCGGCGGGCAGTTACCTGCGCTTCCCCGCCTGCGGCGGCTTCGGTTCACCGCAAACATCAAATATCCGGAGCAATTTGGAGGACCGCGAGGCGAAGATTGCGAAGCCGGCGGCGCCCGGAGTTGTGATCCCCGGAGCCGTGATCTTAGGCGCGGCGGAGGTCAGGGGTGGTGTGATGCGCGTCCCGGTGTATTTGCGTGCGCCCAAGGCGCTGGCATCCCTGGGCATTTCTGTGGGCTGGGCCGGACCCACGGCGGCGAAGCTAACCTTTTCCAACGGGGAAATGGGCGCGCCGGCGGCGCTCGATACGCAAGTTCCGGGCGTGGTAACGGCGGCCTGGTTACAGAAGCTTCCAGCCACCGCCGGCCGGCGTGCCTTGTTGGGTTACCTGGAATGGAGCCTGGCAGACGGCGCCGCCCCGGACCGGCTTCGGGTGTACCGGGTTGAGGCGAATGGCGAAGACCTGGCTCGAGTGAGAATGGAGTTGCTCGGTGACCAACTCCAGTAGCCCGGTGATCTCCAGCAGCCCGGTGATCTCCAGCAGCAGGAAGCACGGCCCCGGTCTGGTTTCCGGCGCCGTGCTGGCCCTCGTCCTCCTGGCTTCGCCGCGATTGCGGGCGCAGAGTCATGGGACGGTCTTGACCGGGAGTGTCACGGGGCCGCCCGGGGGTACGGTAAGCGTACCCCTTACCGTGGCCCTGGATTCCGGCATCGGCATCGATACGTTCGGCGTCACCGTGGTGATTGCCCCGGCCGGCAACGCGCCTGCGCCCACCACGGGCAGGCTCTCGTTCGCTCCAGCGGCAGGGATTTCTTCTCCGAGCCTTTCGACGGCCGATGCCGCCGACATCGTGGTCGCGTGGCTGGGAAATCTTTCGCCCATGGACCCCAGGCACGCCGTAACGGGAACCGTGCAGCTAGGCATAATCACGGCCACCATACCAGCGGGCGCCCTGAATGGGCAGGCCTACGGGATCCGGATCACAAAGCTGGAAGCCGGTGTGACCGGGGTGAACGGCTCGGTGGCGCCTGTCGCGTTGGCGTCCGTTTCATCGGCCATCGGGCCCATCAGTACTGCGGTTCAACCTCCTCCCGTTATTCAGCCTAACGGAATCATCAATGCCGCCAGTTTCGCAACCACGGGAGCGATCAGCCCGGGATGCATCGCTTCCTTGTTCGGTATCAACCTGGCAGCGGCACCTGCAATCGGAGATTCCACGCCCCCGTCCAAGATCCTGGCCGGCACGCAGGTGCTGATTAATGGAGTCCCGGCGCCACTGTTTTACGTGTCCCCGAACCAGATCAACTTCCAGGCGCCGGTCGAGATCTCCGGGACAAGCGCCCAGGCGGTGGTAGTTTTCAATGGCGTCGCCAGTTTGACTACATCGGTGCCGATGGCGCCGGTGGCTCCTGGGATCTTCACCAGTGGCGGCAATGGGGCCGGTCAAGGCGCGGTCCTGAACCAGGACTTTTCGGTAAACTCCGCCCACAATCCCGCGGCAGCCGGATCGGCCGTCATGATTTATGCTACCGGACTCGGATCTACGAGCCCGTCCTTCGCTACCGGCCAACCGGGTGGTACTTCGCCCCCGAACGTCACCACGGAAACGCCGGTGGTGTCGATTAACGGCGCTCCGGCGCAGGTCCTCTTTTCCGGCCTGGCTCCCGGATTCGCGGGCGAGTACCAGGTCAACGCGGTCATACCGGACGGAACGCCCTCAGGTCCGGCCGTTTCGCTGCAGATCCAAATTGGCGGGCACCGCAGCAACACGGTCACCCTGGCCGTTCAGTAGGCCAGACAAGTAGCCGCGACCCTCTGGGTCGCGAGGCGCGGGTTCCGGACCAGCGTCTCGCGGCCCCTTCCGGAAAGCGTTGCGCCGGTGAAGAGGTGGATGCCGCACTCATCGGGAACGCCGGCGCCGGCATGCACGGAGCGCGATCGCTGCCGACTTGGGCGCAACGCTGTACACCCTTCTATTACAACCCTTCCATCTGTTTAGCAAAGTGCTCTGCATGATGGACGGCGATGAGACCCCGCAAGTCGACTTCATTTCATGACGAAGTCAGCCGAATCCGGTCCGTTGTCAGAGGCGATCGCGGCCCAAACCTGAAGGAAAGACCGGAACTGCTCCAAGAACAAAGTGATTGCCAGGAAACGGCATGATCCGGCTGCGCGTGGCGGCGCCCGGTCGAGTTTGTAGTGAGCTCCGGCCACCGCCCACCGGCATC
>DATMNI010000275.1:0-5735 GCA_035570275.1 Candidatus Acidiferrales bacterium
ACCGCGGGCGTGGGGACTGCCCCCGGCAAGAAGGGCGGCGTCACCGCGGGCGTCGGGACTGCCCCCGGCAAGAAGCCAAAGAAATAGCGGGGCCCCTACGGCATGGTTCTCCGCTCGGCGCCCAAGGTATTCGGCCAGGGAATGCATCGCGTAGTGGCGCCGGCGGACACTCTGCGGCGGATCAAACCGCTGGCGCGCAAGGCGGGCGTCACACGTCTGGCAAACATTACCGGCCTGGATAGAATAGGAATACCCACTTACTCGGCCGTGGTGCCGAAATCCAGGGACTTACTCTCTATTTATAACGGCAAAGGAGCAACCAACGCCGACGCGGCCTGTGGCGCGCTCATGGAGGCCATCGAGCGGCAATCGGCCTTGAATCTCCGACGGCCGGTAGTGCACGCATCTTACCGGAAGATCAGCCGCCGCGAACGCGCGCTGGATCCGAAAACGATGGCGCTGCAACTCGACTCCGATTACACGGACGACCTCGTGCTGAGCTGGGTCGACGGATACGATATCTGCTCGAATGAGCCGGTCAAGGCGCCTGTGACCGCAGCCGGGTATATGTTGTATGAGGGTTATGGGCCTCCATGCTTCGACATCGCCACTTCAACCGGCCTGGCATCCGGAAATACCATGGAAGAAGCGATTTGCCATGCTCTATGCGAACTGATCGAGCGTGACGCCTGGACCTTGGCCGAGTTGTTGTCGCATTGCCTGCCGTTATGGAAATACCAGCAACAACCCAACGTCCAAGCGGGCAACGGATTTCAAAATGACCAGTTTCAAGATGATCAGGAGCGCTACCCGGAGGTGGATTTGGATGGCGCGGACTCCGTAATCCGCGGCATGCTTCGACAGTTTTCCAAAGCCGGCCTGACACCATTGGTCAAGGACATTACGTCGGATCTGGGCGTTCCCAGTATTATGGCTTCTTCACAGGACGACAGCGGCCCCTTGCCGCTGGCGCATTTGGGTTTCGGCGCGCATCCCGACCCGCGCGTCGCCGTGAGCCGAGCCATTTCCGAACTGGCTCAATCGCGTGCCGTAGACATACAGGGCGTGCGCGAAGATCTCTCGGGGCCTGACGAACCGGTGCCGGCTTACATGCATCACGTCAAGCGCGTGGACGCGATCGACCGGAGCAGTTGGTATCATTGCCGAACCAGCCGCCGTCGCAAGGCGGGCGACATCGGCGGAGCCGTTCACGGCGATATCCTCGACGACATCCGATTCATGCTGGAACGCCTCAAGGGCAGTGGTCTGCACCAGGCGATTGTGGTCGATCTGACCGACGCGGAACTTGGTATTCCCGTTGTTCGGGTCTTCGTGCCCGGTCTGGAATCCTGGGCGGCCGATCAAAGCCGCATCGGTTGGCGTGCCAACGGTTTCTGGCAGGCGCATGAAGAGTAACCGCCCCGTGGTTTTCCTGGGGCCGAGCCTTCCATTGACGGAAGCTGTCCGGATTCTCGATGCCGACTATCGTCCCCCGATCAAGCGTGGCGACATCGATGGGTTGTTGTCCGATCCTCCGCCAGCCATTGGAATCATCGACGGCGAGTTCTTCCAAAACCTCGCAATTTCCCCAAAGGAAGTTCTACGCGGCCTGGAGTCGGGCATAACCATCGCCGGAGCGTCCAGCCTCGGCGCGCTGCGGGCGGCGGAACTGCACCAGTATGGCATGATCGGCGTTGGGACCGTGTTCCACCTCTACCGGTCGGGCCGGATCGATGCGGACGACGAAGTTGCCGTCGTGCTTTCGCCCGGTGACTTCCGGCCCCTCTCGGAGGCCATGGTCAATATTCGTCTGGCCTTCACGCAGGCCAGGGCCGATGGCCTCATCGATCGACGCACCTGTCGCCGGCTGCTTCAATCCGCCAAGTCGATGTATTTCCCGGAGCGCTCCTACGCCAATCTTTGGAAAAAAAACGCCTGGTGGCTACCGGCGGATACCGCTTCAACGCTTCGGCAATATCTGGCGGAACGGGCACCGGACGTGAAACGTGACGATGCGCGTCTGCTGCTTCGCGAAATCTGCAGGGTTATGGCGGTGTGACCGGCTGACCGGCGTTCCCGGCGCTCGCGGAAGAAGTTGCGGGCTCCGCAGCCGCGTTGGTATACTGAATCTTTCGGAAAGCCAGGGAGATTTCTGTCGTATGGCACGAGTTTGCGAAATTTGCGGGAAGGGGCCTCAGTTCGGCAACCGCATCAGCCACGCCCACAATGTCACTAAGCGGCGCTGGAACGTCAACCTGCAATCGGTTCGCGCTCTGGTGAAGGGCGCCGGCCGCCGGATGAAGGTTTGCACATCCTGCATCCGCGATGGCAAGGTCCAGAAGGTCGCATAAGAAGCTTTCAGCGGTCAGCCATCAGCTTTCAGCTTGAACCAGCAAGCGCGGCAGGGTTTAGCTGAATGCTGAGCGCTGAATGCTGAGCGCTGAATGCTGACAGCTCCCCTCATCCCGCAATCGCATAGCGCTTCATCTTATTGATAAGCCCCTGGCGGCTCAGGCCGAGCGTCTTGGCGGCCTGCTGCTGGTTGTTGCGAGTGCTCTGCAACGCCTCGGAAATCATTCGTTTTTCCAGGTCGGCCACGGCCTTCTTCAAGGATGCCGGTTTCAGCGGCTTGACTGGCGCGGCTAATTCCGCCGCCGCGACAGCCCCTGATCCTGACTGGTGGACGGGTCTGGGTGCGGGCAGTCCTTCCAGGAGGTCGTCATCCTCGATGAGGTTGTGCCGCGCGCAGGCCGCCAGACGCATCACTTCGTTGCGTAACTGGCGCACGTTGCCGGGCCACGCGGCAGCCGCGAGTTTGCGCATCACATCCGGGGAGAATTCCATGGAGCCGCGGCCGAGTTCGCGGCAATACTCTTTCAGGAAGTGGTTGGCCAGCAGTGGAATCTCTTCGCGGATATCGCGCAGAGGGGGCATGTGGATGTGGATAACCTTGATGCGGTAGAAGAGGTCTTCGCGGAAGGCCGCCTTGGCAATCTCGGCGTCGAGGTCTTTGTTGGTGGCTGCCAGGACGCGCACATCTACCGGAATTGCCGTGCGGCCACCCACGCGCTCCACCACGCGCTCCTGCAGCACGCGCAGGATCTTGGCCTGGGCGGTGAGGCTCAGATCGCCGATCTCGTCCAGGAATAGAGTTCCGCCATCGGCCCGTTGAAAGTGGCCGACACGCGGGCTCACACCCGTGGCCACGCCCTTTTCAATGCCGAAGAGTTCGCTTTCCAACAGGGTCTCAGGCAGGGCGGCGCAGTTGAGCGCCACAAACGGCTTGCGTACACGCGGGCTGGTATAGTGGATGGCCTTGGCGACCAGTTCCTTACCGGTACCGCTTTCGCCCGTGATCAGGACGTTGACCAGGCTGTCGCGAATTCGCTCCACCAAACGCACCACCTGCTGCATCTTCTGGCCCGTGCCGATAATTCCGTGGGTGGAATACCTGGTTTCGACTTCGCGCCACAGGTGGGCGTTTTGCTGCGCCAGTTCGTCCTGGTGGCGCCGCAGTTCGCCGATCAACTGCGCGGTTTCGATGGCGATGGCGGCGTGGGACGCCAGCGCGGCCAGCGATTCTTCATCGCGCGCGGTGAAGGAGCCGATGCGCTTGTTGAGCACCTCGAATGCCCCGATGATTTCTCCCTGCTGGTTGCGCACGGCTACAGCCAGCACATTGCGCGTGCGGTAGCCGGTTTTATCGTCGATCGCGTTGTAGAACCGCGGATCGCTATAGGCGTCGCTGACGTTGACGCTCTGGCCGGTGAGCACCGCCGTGCCGGCAATGCCGAAGCGCGCATCGAAACGCAGGATCTCATCGCTGCCCAACGCCACTTTGGACCAGAGTTCGTTGCGTTCGCGATCCAGCAGGAAGATGCTGGCGCGGTCGCAATCGAGAAGGCTGATAGCCTCGCGAGCGATGAGATCGAGCAACGCGCCCAAATCGCGCTCCGAATTCATTTTCTGGCAGATCGCCAGAATAGCGGCAAGCCGTTCGTCGAGTCCGGGCTGAGACGGCGCTCCCATTGCGTCAGTCTACCTCATGTGGGAGGTCGGCCGTCCGTGAGGTAGAGACCATTCAGTGGACATGTCTGCATACAGACTTTACCGGCAACTGCACTTTTTGCACATCCGGAGGGGATCTGGCGCTGAGATTGCGCGCTTTGACAGTGGTTTGACAGGAGCTTTGACGCTGGTTGTCGTTTGGCTACACCCGTGCTAAAGGACACTACGAGTTGGGGGAACTCCTTTCGGAGGCTGACCGGGCGGTTCAATCGGAGGAAACAAAAAGACCGCCCGGTCTGGTCAGAGGAGCCCCCCGGCCAAACTGCTCAGAACCTACACCCGAAGGATGACATCGGGCCGAACAACATCCTTCGAAGCCGCCGGCCCGCACAGGAAGACCCATGCCCTGCGCTTCCGACTTTCCCGGGGGCGCAGGCCACACCTCGCCAAAAGCGGTTATAGTCAGGACATATGGCCGCCGTACGCAAACATCACTATTGCACCACCACTCGATGGACCGGGAACCTGGGGACGGGAACGTCGGCGTACGCGGCATACAGCCGCAGCCATGAAGTGAGCGGGCCAGGCAAAAGCGCGGCGATTGCCGGCTCCTCGGACGCGGCGTTTCGCGGCGACCCGGCGCGCTACAATCCCGAAGAATTGCTGGTGAGCGCGCTATCGGCATGTCACATGCTGTGGGTGCTGCATCTTTGCGCCGATGCCGGCATCGTGATCACGGAGTACGCGGACGATGCGGAGGGCGAGATGGCGGAGCATGACGATGGCTCGGGTGAGTTCACACGCGTGGTATTGCGGCCGCGGATGAAGATCACCGATGCCGGCCGGATTGCCGAGGCGGCGGCGATTCACGACCGGGCGCACGCGGTGTGCTGTTTGGCCCAGTCTATGAATTTTCCGGTGGAGCATGAGGTGGTGGTGAGTTGCTGAAGGAACGCCGGCCTGCCGGCAAACGCCGGTAACGCCGGTCGGAGAGAGTTGCGGCGGACCCTGCTCTCCTAGTATGCTTATAGTTCCCCCGTAATGTGAAATCTCGCTTTGGGTGGGAGCACTGCGGGTGAATGGGCCGGACGGGTGGCCGAGCGGTTAATGGCAACAGGCTGTAAACCTGTCGCTCCTTGGAGCTACGGAGGTTCGAATCCTCCCCCGTCCACCAGGTATTCTTGTACACTGTGATAAGGATCAGGCTTTTTGGCGGTCTCCTGTTTAGCGACTGGAAGTCATCAGTAGGGGAGGGGCCATGTCCACGGGCCGTTGTAGCTCAGCTGGTAGAGCGCGTCCTTGGTAAGGACGAGGTCACCGGTTCAATCCCGGTCAACGGCTCCAGAATTTGAGTCTGGGGCTTCAGAATTTGAATCAGGCGGTTCCGGTGCAGCCTCCGATCTGGTTGTGTAAACCTGGTTGTGTCAACCTGGTTGTGTCAACTTGGTACAAACCTGGTCGCTCAGACACGGACGGACACCGGTTTTGAATGTTCCACAGTTTCATCCGCGGGGCGGCCTACCCGGCGGCCGGCGGACCTCCTGTAACGAAATCCGTACAGAAATCCGTACCGAGAAGGCACTAGCATGGGAAAAGAAAAATTCGATCGCAGTAAGCCGCACATCAATATTGGTACGATCGGGCACATCGATCACGGCAAGACTACCCTGACTGCGGCGATCACGAAGGTGTTGGCCAAGCACAATCCGAAGAACAAGTTCCGGAGC
>DATMNI010000276.1:0-17685 GCA_035570275.1 Candidatus Acidiferrales bacterium
CGTGCACCAGAAGTGGACGCCCTACCTGATGATGCTGACGCTCTACAATTCCATTTCCGGCCTCAACGAATTCGTGGATGAAGCCACTTACCGGCTCAACGGAAAGGTGGAACTGAACGGCACCGGCAACATCGCGCTCTCTACCATGGCGGCTTCGGGCGACATGCCCATGCCGGCGCCCATGGCGCTGGCCGGATGGTTCGGCGACAAGTTCAATCGGCTGTACCTGAACAACGTCAACGTGCCCAATGTGAAGAGCGTCAACGTAACGGTCGACCTGATTCCGGACCGGCGCGTGGCCGTGATCGAGAACGCCTGGGCCGCCAATACGGAGGTGCAGGCGGGCGACGACGTGCCCGTAAAGGTGTTCCTGCGGCCGTACCGCGGCGACCTCATCCAGCGCGAATTCAAAGTGAAGATACCCGACGGCCTGGCCAAGGGCGACCACCGCATCCTGCTGAGCGATGCCGATACGGTGAACCGCATGCAGAGCATCGCGGGGTTCGCCAACCGGTACATGGACCTGCCTGAGACGGTTTCGCTGATCAACCAGGAGCGTACCAACAACAAGCTTTACGTTTCACTGGTGCAGGCAAGCCCCACGGTATATTACGACGATAAGACGCTGCCGAGTCTGCCTTCCTCGGTGTTGAACGTGATGCAGGCGGGGCGCGCCCTCAACCGCGGATTGATCACTTCTCCGGAAACGGCATCGCAGCAGATGGCTTTGCCCTTCGACTACCTGGTCACGGGGAGCTATTCACTGCGGATTCACTTGAAGTAACCGCTCCCTTGACGGTCGAGCGACAAGTCGCGGCTCCGTTCGGGCACGCATTCGGGGAAGCATTCAGAGCCGCGACCGTTAGGGAGCGGTGGGGACGGCTGAAATTCCAAATGAGAAACTTCTTGAGTTTTTGTAGTGTGGCCCTTCTGGCGTGCCCGCTGTTTGCCGGCCAGACGCGGACCTGGTCGCAGAGCGAATATTCGGATTTCGAGAAGGGCATCGTCAAGAACCTCTCGTTGCGCAGCGATGGGCCGATCAGCCTGGCGCCCCGGTTGCGCGAGTTGTTCGATACCGCCTCGCCGTTTCTGTGGGCGCTGGCGCAGGATTCCAAGGGCAACTTGTACGCCGGCGGCGGCACTAACGCCAAACTGTATCGCATTCCGTTAGATGGTAAAGGCGGGGACGGTAAAGGCGCGGAGGGCAGAGGCAAGCTCCTGACCGAAATGGACGCGCTGGAGATCCACGCCATCGCGGTGGATTCCAAGGACCGTGTGTACTTCGCCACGTCGCCCGATGGGAAGGTCTATCGGCTCTCCGGAAGCGGCAAGCCGGAAGTCTTCTACGATCCCAAAGCCAAATACATCTGGGGGCTGGCGTTCAACAGCAAAGGCGAACTGTTCGTGGCCACCGGGGATGAAGGCGAGATTCACCGCGTGGCCGCCGATGGCAAGGGCAAGCTCTTTTTCAAGTGCGATGAGGCGCACGCGCGGTCCATGGCTGTCGACTCGGCGGACAACGTGATCGTCGGCACCGACCCCGGCGGCGTGGTGTTGCGCGTTTCGCCCGCGGGCGAAGGCTTTGTGCTGTACCAGATGCCGAAAAAAGAAGTCACCGCCGTGGCGGTGGGCCCTGACGGCATGGTCTATGCGGCCGGTGTGGGAGTGAAGCAGGCCGGCCCGGTGGCACCAGCCCCAACGGGACCCGCGCCACCGCCGCCAGCGCCGGCAATCACGCCCGGCGCGGCCGTAGTGTTAGCCCGGCCCGCGCCGCCGCCCTCCGCGTCGCTGGCGCCGAATGGAGTCCCGGGGGGCAGCGAGGTCTATCGCATCGACCCGAACGCCGGCCCCCGCCGCATCTGGACTCACGCGCAGGACGTGGTGTACGCACTGGCCCTCGACGCCGGCGGCCGTCTGGTGGTGGGCGCGGGTAACCGGGGCTCGGTTTACCGCATCGATTCGCCAACTGTGTACACGGCGTTGCTGACGCTGCCGGCGGCCCAGGTGACCGGGTTGCTGAGCGGGCGCGACGGCCATCTGTATGCCGTCACCGGCAACGTGGGCAAGGCCTACGAGATCGGCCCGGCCGTGGAGCACGAAGGCTCCCTTGAGAGCGACGTCTTCGATGCCGGGATGTATTCTCTCTGGGGCCGTCTGAGTTTCGAAGGCAGCCTCAACGGCGGGCAGATCGCCATCACGGCGCGCAGCGGCAACCTGGACCAGCCGCAGAAGAACTGGAGCGCCTGGTCTCCGGCGGTCACCGGCCCCACAGGCGCGCGTTTGAATTCGCCGGCGTCCCGGTTCGCGCAATGGCGAGCGGTGATTACCGCGGCCGGCGACGCCCATTCGCCGGAGCTGGATTCCGTGGATGTGGCCTACCTGCCGAAGAACGTGGAGCCGCATATCGATCAAATTGAAGCTACGCCGCCCAATTACAAATTCCCTGCGCCGGTGGCCTTCGCCGCAGCCGCGCCCCAGCAATCGCTATCGCTGCCGGTGCTCGGCAAACGAGCCCCGGGCGGCGCGGCGGGGGTTTCGGTGGATTCCGGCGTGAGCCCGGCGATGCAGTACGCCAAGGGTTACGTAGGCGGGCGCTGGCTGGCGTCCGACCCCAACGGCGACGCACTGATGTTCACCGTGGAGATTCGCGGCGCCAATGAAACCGAGTGGAAACTGCTGCGGGACAAGCTGGCGGAGCGCTACTACTCGTGGGATTCGACGGCCTTCCCGGACGGCGAGTACCGGCTGCGGATTACGGCTTCGGACGCACCCGGAAATCCGCCGGCGGAAGCACTGACGACGCAGATGGTGAGCGACCCGTTCCTGATCGACAACACGCCGCCCAAGATCAGCGGCCTCACCGCCGCGCGCTCCGGCACAAGACTGCAGGTGAAGTGGCACGGCGCCGATGCGCTGAATAACATTGTCAAAGCCGAGTACTCGCTGGATGGCGGCGATTGGAAAGTGGCTTCACCCGTCACCCGGCTTTCGGATTCACTGGAGTTGGATTACGACCTGACGATTGACGCCGCCCAGGGCGAGCATACCATCGCGGTGCGGGTGCAGGACGAATTCGAGAACCTGGCGGCGGATAAGGTAGTGGTGAAGAACTGAGCGGGTCAGGTCGCCCTTTTCGGCCTTCACGATGGGGATTTTGTGGTTGCGGGCGTAGCCTTCCACCCACTCCCGGTATTCCAGGGTTCGCTTGGCCAGCACTTACGGAGTGATGGGATCCAAGCCGTGTACGTCACGGAAAAAATGCACGATGTGTTCGGGCCGGGTCAGCAGCGGCAGGTAGCCCTGGATGACGACGATGCGGTCGAAACAGTGATATACAAAAAACCAGGAAGCGCTCAAAAGCTTCGCAAAGGTTTCCATCGGTCGCCTCCTCTGATGTTTGGCTCGCTACCAAAATCATCTGCCTGGGCGACCGGTGGAATCAACCAGGCTTGAGGTAGTCGTTGCGTTCTTGGCGTCTTGGCGTCTTGGCGAGAAACTATTAGTTAGAAGGCTGCCTGTGACCGAGAATGCCATTGCGAAGGAGATTGTCGACGCCGCTTTCCGCATTCACACGACGCTTGGTCCGGGCTTGCTGGAATCCGTTTATCAAACCGTCTTGGCGTATGAACTCGGCCGGCGGGGTCTCCGCGCAGTGAGCCAGCAAGCGATTCCGGTGATCTACGACGGCATCCGCATCGACACCGGATTCCGGGCCGATCTGGTGGTCGAAGACAAGGTCATCGTGGAAATCAAATCCGTCGAACTGCTGGCTCCGGTTCACCAGAAGCAGCTTCTGACCTATCTTCGACTCGCCGACAAGCGTCTTGGCTTGCTGATCAACTTCCACGTGGCGCTGATCAAAGACGGCATCACGCGAATTGTCAACGGTCCCAAAAAAGACGATTCTCACGCCAAGTCGCCAAGTCGCAAAGACGCGTAGGGATATCCCGTCACCCTCTCCATGGGATTTCAAGAGCGCAGCCCTTGGCTATTCGTAGCTTAGGGGAAGTTAAATAGTAAGTTGGACATTTGAGCCAGGCGCACAAGAAAAAGATTCCCGCAAAGCCGGTAGAGTGGATGCAGCCCTTGCGGCTTGGCGTGAAATCTTGCCTTTTTGACCCCACGCTCCAAGCCGATTCCCCCTACGTTAAACGCCGATCGTCCAGCTTATTGCTTGACTCCGCCTTACTTAATAGCTGTGGACCAGTTCCACGCTGATCCCGCCGGCCCAGTCCGTGTCCATATAGGCATACTGCCCCGACCCCGGTTTTCCAACATCCCCCCAAGTTCCGGACTGGTGAACGTGGTAGCCCAATTCTTCATAGGCCGCGACCGACTTCGCCAGGTCCTCGACCGGCATCCCGATATGCTGGATCCCTTCGCGATGGTGTTTGTTCAGGAAGTCCGCATAGATATTCGCCGGGCTCGGTGGCGGAGAGATCCACTCATAGCGGAACTGGGTGTGGTCCTGATAGCCGACCTCAAACGCCAGCGAAAGCGGCTTGTCTTTGTACCGGGAGTCCGCCCGCGGCGCTGCATGCTGCATCGCGAACGCCGCCCACCCCAGCCTCTCCCAGTAAGCCGACACGGCTGCCGCATCCCACACCACCGGGCTGAAATGGGACACCACAGCCGGCCCCGCCGCCGGCATTCCTCCCGGCCCGTACACCAACCCCAGCGCAAACTTCCCCTCCGGCTCCGTATCGAAGTAGGTGTAGGTCACGGGGACCTGGCCGCGCTGCATCGTCACCTGCTGCAACACGCCCACCCCTTTCCCCTGCATCCGCAGAATTTCCTGTTGCAAAGCCCGCCGGCTCGGAACCTCATGCACAATCGAGAGGATCCCGTCGCCATGCCTGGCCAGGAAGCTGGTATAGGCATTGGCCTGCCCCTCGGCCGGCTGGATCATATCTACGGTCAGATTGCCCAGATGGCCGGTAATCTGCCACGCATAGATGGTGACCGGTTTGCCACGGAACTGGCCCACCAGTTGGATATTGGGATACTCCTGGATATCGGACAGCCCCAGTGCGGCCCACGCCAGCCTGACCTTGTCGATGTTCCCCACCACCCATGTCACCCGGTTGACCGTCTTGTAGTAACCAGGTAACTGGGCACCAGGCAACGGGGCACCAGGCAACTGGGCCAGGCACGTCCCCACCACCGAAAACACGACAACGAGACAACGTATGAGCCTCAACAGAATCTCCAAAGTAAAGATTACACCGCGGCAGGAGTCGACACGTAGTGGAGCAGGCCGGGACGCCAATCAGCGGCGGTCGCGGCTCGGCCGGAAGTACCCACACTCCTGAAACCCCAACTGACCGTAAAGTCTTCGCTGAGTGTGCTAAAACAGGAGAACGTATGGAGCGTGCGACGTTTGTTCTGGTGATCGGAATCAGCGCGGCATTCGGCCTGCCGGCGCAGACGAACGTGACCTTCGCCAAGGATGTCGCGCCGATCCTGCAGCTCCACTGTCAGACCTGCCATCGGCCCGGCGAAGCGGCTCCGTTCGCGCTGCTCACCTATGAACAGGCGCATCCGTGGGCGAAGGCAATCAAATCCGCGGTGCTGCAGAAGAAGATGCCGCCGTGGTTCGCCGATCCGCAGTTCGGAAAGTTTTCGAATGACGCCGCGTTGTCCCAAAAGGACGTCGACACGCTGGTGGCTTGGGTAGACGCCGGCGCTCCCTCGGGCGACCCCATGGACATGCCCGCGCCCAGGCAATTCGTGGAGGGTTGGACGATTCCCAAGCCGGACATCGTCTTCCAACTGCCCAAGCCCTTCCCCGTTCCGGCGACCGGAGTGATGGAGTATCAGTACGTGATTATCCCCACCGGCTTCACGGCGGACACATGGGTACAGCATGTACAGGCCGCGCCGACCAACCACAGCGTGGTCCATCACATTGTGGCTTACGTGCGCGTCCCCGGTTCCAACTACTTCAAGGACATGCCGAAGAACGAGTTCTTCGAGGCGCCCCCGGCCAGGAAGGATGGCACCGCGCCAAAGAACGCCGCGCCGAAGGACGACGTGCCGAACGACTGGCTCACAGGTTACGCGCCCGGCCAGCCGCCCGACATGTTCAAGCCAGGCCAGGCGAAGCTGATTCCGGCCGGCTCGGACATCGTGATCGAGATCCACTACATGCCGGAGGGCAAGGCCACGACGGACCAGTCGCGGCTGGGCCTGGTGCTCGCCAAGGAGCCGCCCACCGAGCGCGCCATGACGCTCTCGGCCGGCAATTCGTCGTTCCAGATTCCGCCCGGCGACCCGAACTTCCGCGTGGATGCATCCTACACGATGCCGGAGGACGTGACGCTGCTCGGCCTGCATCCGCACATGCACATGCGCGGTAAATCCGCGCAGTACCGGATCGTCTTCGCCGACGGAAAGACGGATACCCTGCTGAACGTGCCGCACTACAACTGGCACTGGCAGCTCTGGTACGACCTGACCGAACCTATCAAGCTGCCCAAGGGCACGAAGCTCGAGTGCACCGAGCGCTTCGACAACTCGAAGAACAATCCGGAGAACCCGGACCCCACCAAGACGGTGATTTGGGGCCAGCAGAGCTACGACGAGATGGTGGTTTGCATGTTCAACGTGACCTTCAACGCCAGCATCACAACCAGGCAGATGCTGGCGCCGGCCCGGCTGAAACCGGCACCTGGAGAGGCGAAGCCGGCGGTGACGGGCGACGCTCAGAAGCAATGATCAAGCCAAAGATGGCTGCTCTCGCAGTCTGCACTTGCATGCTGTCGCAAGCGCAAACCGTCTCGCAGAACATCGGCACCGGGCAGCAGCCCATGGCAGTCGCGGTCAACGAGACTACAAACAGGGCCTACATCGTCAACCACAGCAGTAATTCCATCGCCGTCGTTGACGGAAGGACGCGCACCGCCATCGCGACCATCCAGACCGGCGCGGGGCCGGAAAGCATCGCCGTCAACCCGCTCACCAACAGGGTGTACGTGGTCAATTCCGGCGAGAATTCGGTAACCGTGATCGATGGCGCCACCGGCACGGTTGTCGCCACGGCGCGCACCGGCAGCAACTGCAACTCGGTCGCGGTGAATCCCACGACGAACAAGATTTACGTGGCCAACAACTTCGGCCACAGCGTCACGGTCATCGACGGCGCCACCAACGCAGCCACCACGGTGCGGGTAGGCCAGGGCCCGCGCGCCATTGCGGTGAACCCCGTCACCAACAAGATCTACACGGCGAACTACGGCAGCAGGGACGCGACCGAGATCGACGGCGCCACCAATGCCGTCACCTCCGTGCCCACCGGCAAGCATCCCTGGGCCCTCGCGGTCGACAGCCGCGCCAACAAGACCTACGTGGTCAACGAGGACAGCGCCAGCGTCTCCATCCTCGACGGCGCCACGGGCGCGACGAAGAATGTCACGGTCGGCGACACCCCCTTCGCGGTGGCAGTCAATCCTACGACGAACAAGGCCTACGTCCTCACCTACCTCGGGAGCACGATGGCGGTGATCGACGGCGCCGCCGGCACGTTGACGAAGACGTTGCCCCTGGCCACGCATCCCTCGGCGATCGCGGTCAACCCAAAGACCAACCAGATCTACATCGCCAATCAGAACACCGCGAGTGTGCTGGTGCTCGATGGCAAGACCAACGCCATCACCGCGACCGTGAAGGCCGGCGCCATCCCCTACGCGATGGCCGTGGATGCGGCCGCCAACCAGGTTTACGTGGCCAACTTTAGCAGCGACAATGCAACGGTGATCCATGCTGTGATCCATGGTCCAGCCTCGCACTGACGCCTGGTGCACGAAGCCGCCGGCTGCGGCTGCCGATTGAGGTAGACCCCCATGACGAGACAGATCGACGAGATAGATCGACGAGGTAGATCGACGAGGTAGATCCACATGACGCTTGCAAAATCTCCAATCCGTCTCTGGAAGCTCTGCCCGCTGGTGCCGCTCGTCCTCTGCGCGGTCCCGGCCGGCGCGCAGCCCGCGAATGTGAAGCCGGCGAATGCATGGCCGCAGCCGCCCAAGTTCCGCGTGGTTGCGTTGGCGGAGCGCGGCGGCGGCGACCATCAGACGTTCGTCGACGCGGCCAGGCTCTACTTGAACAAGCTGGCCGCCGAGAACGACTTTGCGGTTGACTACCTCAATGGCACCGAGCGCATCAATGAGGAATCTCTGGCGCAGTACAAGCTCTTCATCCAACTCAACTATCCGCCCTATCGCTGGGCGCCGACCGCGAAAAAGGCCTTCGAGGATTACATCACCCAGGGCAAGGGCGGATGGATCGGATTCCACCACGCAACCCTCCTCGGCGACTTCGACGGATACCCGATGGACCCCTGGTTCTCGCAGTTCCTGGGCGGCATCCGCTTTACCCACTACCTGCCGGACTTCGCCAGGGCCACGGTAAAGGTCGAGGACCCGTCCAACCCGCTCGCCAAGGGACTGCCGCCATCGTTCACGATCGATAAGGAAGAGTGGTACACATGGAGCAAGTCGCCGCGCCCGAACGTGCATGTGCTGGCTACGGTAGACGAGTCCAGTTACGTACCGAACACCATGATCAAGATGGGCGGCGACCACCCCGTGGTCTGGTCGAACCCGCACTACAAGGCCCGCAACGTCTACATCTTCATGGGCCATCACGGCGGACTGTTTGACAATCCCGACTTCGTGCAGTTGTTCCGAAACGCGATCTTCTGGGGGGCGGGCCAGTGAGGAAATATTTTGTTTGTGCGGCGCTCTATGCGCATGCGCAAGCCGCCGGCCAACCAGCCCCAGCGCCGGCCCCACCCCCAAAAGCCCTGATCTTCTTCTCCTTGAACGTCGAGGCGGATCACATGCTCTTCGCGACGGATGCGATTAGATTTTTTGCCGAAGCGGCGGACAGAAACGATTTTCGCGTGGAAGCAACCAGCAACTGGGCGGACATGAACGACGAGAACCTCGCGCAGTACAAGCTGGTGGTCTGGCTCAACAGCATTCCCCCCAGCGCGCAGCAGCAGGCCTTTCAGCGATACATGGAGAACGGCGGCGCATGGCTTGGCTTCCACGTCGCCGCCTATAACGATAGAAATTCGCGCTGGGCGTGGTTCAAGCAATTCATCGGCGGCGGAGCCTTCGGCGTCAACAACTGGCCGCCGCTGCCCGCCAGGCTCATCGTCGACGACACCGGGAGTCCCGTCACCCGTGGCATCCCGAAGACCTACCTTTCGCCCACCAACGAGTGGTATTCCTGGCGCCCCACCCCGCGCCTCGACAAAAACGTCCACGTGCTGCTGACCTTGGACCCCACCCAATACCCGCTGGGCATCAAAGGCCTGATCACGGAGAAAGATCCTGACGTGCCGGTGGTCTGGACGAACACGAACTTCAAGATGCTCTACATGAATATGGGCCACGGCGACAAAGTCTTCACCAGCCCTACGCAGAACAGACTGTTTGAGAACGGAATACTCTGGCTCTTAGGGAAAGCTAAATGATAAGTTGGACACCTGAGCCAAGCGCGCGAGAAAAGGCAGGCTTTCACGCAGAGCCGCATGGCCGCAAGGAAGAGAAGGAAGACGGATAATCGAGGTAAACGTGACCAGGAGCGCACCAGGTTCGAGAGTGTAGTTCCAGTCCGGATGAGCCTTGTAGTGACTGGCATATCCTTTCAAAGAGGCGATCCGGGACAACTTGTCCTGGAAAAATCTCAAACAAAGGACTTAGAGCCGATTTTCCGGGACAACTTGTCCCGTTTGGGGATCGGAGCCTAATTCGGCGTCGGGCGTCTTCGACGCCGGATCGAAGACCAGTTCTTCGCGACATTCAACCAGCGACTTAGAATCGATGCGAAGCCATGGCCGGGAGGTTCGATAGCCCGCGGCCTGCCGAGGTGCAGTTACCGATATCACCCGTTAGCGCCGGGGGCGCCATTGTGCGCTCAGGCTTGTCGTCTTTTCTTCCGGAATCTCGCAGATCCTGCGATCCAGGCTTTCGGAGGCGCCCTCAAACAATACCGTCCCATCCGCCTCCACCACCGGCATTGGCCGCGCGGTAAAGTCCAGCCAGCGCACGTCCAGTGCCCCACTCATTGCCCTTCTTTGCCGCCGCACCAGGTCATGCAAGTGCCCGCGTTCGTGAACCGTCAGTTCATACTCGGCTCGACGCGCGTTCCCGCTTCCGCGCGGGATAAACGGAAGGACGCTCAGGCGCCTGACGCCAATCCTCCGGCAGTAGGCCGCCACCCACTCCACTACCCACTCCCCGCCCGCGACTATGGTAGTCTGCACCGATGTCCGCACTCCACCGGTCACCAATCGCCCCAGATTCTCCGTAGTGCGGTCAAACGCATCGCATCCGACCATTTTGTTGTGATGTTCCCGGTCTCCGTGCAGGCTGACCTTCACTTCCGTCCGCCGCGCGCGGAGCACCCCAACCAGTTCAGCCGGAATGGCGATGCCGTTGGTAGTGAGCCGGGTCTTGGCGCTCCGGCTGTGTGCGTATTCGATCAACTGCGTGAGCGCCGGGTGAATCGTCGGCTCGCCTCCGCAGAAGTGAACCGTACGAACGCCGCGTGCCAAGATCCAATCCAGGCGCCCGATTAGCGTGGCTCCATCCGGGTGGGACCCGTCGGGAGGCGCCAGGCAGAACCCGCACCGCGCGTTACAGTACCGCGTGACCCGGAAACAGATGCTTTCGGGTAGCGCGATCCGCGGTTCCGCCGTGGGCATCAGGACCGCGCGTTCTACTTGTGGAATCCTTTGCATTCTGCAAGCATATTGCAAAACAAGGCACCCTGTTCGATGGCGTCGTCCAACGCGATGTGCGTGTGCGGCACCTCGTCAAACCACCGTCTTGGCATGCCCTTCTTCGTGCAATGCCGGTACTCCTTGCCCAGCAACACCATCGCCATCGTCTTGATGTCGAGTGCGGCGAAGCTGAACGGGCTGCGCCCAACGAAGCGTATGAGGTACCAATAGACGAACAGGAAATCGAAGGCAGCGGGGTAAGCCACAAACACCGGTTTGCCCGGCAAAGAGTCCAACCATTTCACGTAGCCGCACATTGCCTCTGCCGGATCGCGCAGATCCTTTCGGTTGGCCGCCCACGCCTCCGGCCTTTCGGCCCACCACGCCATCGTGTCCGGATGCGTCGATGCCCCCGGCAGCGGTTCGAGATTCGAAGTAAATGTGGATATCAACTTCTTGTCTGCCTGGTAGGCCGCCGATCCAAAACCAAGCATCGAATACGGACCCGGAATGGGCCCGTCTACCTCGATATCCGTGCTCACGTAGATCTCGCTCATGCCGTCTCATCCGCGGCCCAGCAGCGCTGTACCCAACTCGCTACGGCCTGACGGCCGCGATTCACCAGGGCCGTGTTCCAGTCTTTCGACCGTCCCGGGGGCAACATCCGCCGGACCTTTACCGAACGCATGCGTTCAGCATACCGCGTGACCTCCGCCTCGCCCGACCTTCCGGCATCGAACCCAAGCCACACGGTACGCTCGCGGGCAATCTCCGAAATCCATGGCACCCACCGCCCGATGGTACCGGCGCACGCAACCCCACACACTGCCAGCGACAGCGCGTCGAACAATCCTTCCACAAGCATGAGCGGATCGGCCCGCCACCCGCCCAGCACATTCACCGTGCCTCCGCCCGGTCCAATCGTGAGCATCTTGTCTTGCCCGCGTCTCACCTCCAAATACCGCCCATGTACCGACGCCAGCATTCCGCCCTGGTCATACAGCCCAACGATGACCGCTGGACGTCCCGCGAAATCGCCCACATAGCGTACGCCTGCGGCATCGGCGATCGCCACCGCAATTCCCCGCCGTTCCACGTACGTCTGCCCCGGCGTGCCTGCGAGTGGTATGGCGCGAGAGAGCGTGTCCTCCGGCCGCTCCTCTGTCCCGGGCATTCGCAATGGATCCACCAGTCGCGTCATTTTGTAATTGTGACGCACTGCTGGAATGGAGGTCGGCGCGAAGCCCATCGCGACGCTCGATGTTTTGATACAGTTTGAGGTCTGGAAATTGAGGTCTGGAAATTGGGTCCGGAAAACCTGGGTACACAGCACTTCCGCTACCGGCTGTGGGGAGCATATTGGAAATGAAACGAACTTTTCTATCTTTTCTACCAGCGGCGACCTTCGTGTTCGCCATACTGGCGGCGGCACTGGCCTTGCGGCTGGTCATCGCGCAGCAGCCCGTCCCGGCCTCGCCGCCAACTCCTGTGCCGCAATCGGCTGGCCGTGGTCCCGGCCGGGGGACGCCTCCTCCGCCCCCGGTCGTGCCCAAACCGGAAGATCTAGCCAGGATTAAGGACCAGGCCGAACAGATTGAAGCGCTCGTCAAGGACCTCAAGGCCAAACACGCTAACCCGGAACTGGTGGGCGATGTCGAGGTCTATGCAAAAGCCGGGAGGATGCTGCTCGAGTTCCCGGACATGTTCGGAACCCAGGCTGCCATCGACCACTCTTTCATGGTTCTTGACCAGGGCATTGAACGCGCCAAACAACTCCAGAGCCACCAGCCGCAATGGAATCAGGGCAAGAAACAGATCCTCGCCTACTATTCCGAAATCGACGGCGCGGTGCTCCCTTACGGCGTCACGCTGCCGGAGAACTACGATCCCGCGAAACCAACGCGTCTCTACGTCTGGCTGCACGGACGCCAGAACAATACCACCGAGGCCGAGTTCATCTACGGCTTTCTCAGGCCTCGGCCGCCTGGCAATGCGCCCGTAGCCGATCAGGGACAGATTCAACTCGATTGCTTCGGCCGCATCAATGGCGCGGGCTGGCACTGGGCCGGCGAAATGGATGTGTTCGAGGGTATCGCCGCGGTAAAGAAACGCTTCCATATCGACGCCAAGCGCGTCATCCTGCGCGGTTTCTCGCAAGGTGGGGAAGGCGCATGGCACCTCTCGCTGCATTATCCGGACCGCTTCGCCGCGGCCGAAATCGGCGCCGGCACCGTCTCGCGCCGCGCGCAGCAGCCCGGCCTCGCGCCCTACCAGCTTGCCACTCTGCGCATCTGGGAGAACATCTCCGAGTGGGCGCTCAACATCTACAATCTGCCGCTGGCCGGACACGATGGGGAGCTGGACCCCGGCCAGCTTGAATCCTCGCTCCGGGCGCGAGCGCAACTGGAGAAGGAAGGCTTTCCTTCAGAAGGCGATCCGGACTACCTGCATTCCCAAGGGGCGCCTGGCCTGTGGATGGTTTCCAAGAACACAGGCCATGGCACCAGCCCGCTGGTTCGCCAGCGCCTCGACCTCTTCCTCAAAGAGTGGGGCGACAAAGGCCAGTCGTCCCCCGGCCACATCCGTTTCGTCACCTACACCACGCGCTACAACCGGGATTACTGGCTCACTGCCGATGGTCTCGAGAAGCACTACGAACGGGCCGATGTGGACGCGCAACGCACCAGCGGAGGCGCCGCCTACGATATCAAGACGAGAAACCTGACCCGGATGGTGCTGCGCGAAACCGGGCACGCCAAAGAGATCAAGATCGACGGGCAGCATCTCAAGGTGAAATCCGCTTCCGAGATCACGCTCGCCCGTCACGGCTCGGCCTGGAAAGTGGATAAGAATGGCAGCCCGCCCGGCCTCCACAAGACGCATGCGCTGCAAGGCCCCATCGACGACGCTTTTCTCGACCCGTTCCTGTTGGTCCGCCCCACCGGCACGCCCTGGAACGAAGAAGTGAATCAGCAGGCGCTGCGTACACTGGCCCGTTTCGACCGTATGTGGGCCAGATTCTTCCGCGGCCATCCTTACATCAAGGACGACAAGGACGTGACAGAAGGCGACCTGGCCAAATACCACGTCGTCCTTTTTGGCGACCCGGGCAGCAACCAGTGGATTGCCAAGTTGAACGGGAAACTGCCGGTAAAGTGGACCAGGGATACGATCACGATGGGTGCGCAAACCTTCCCCGCCAAGGAAAGCTTCCCCGCCTTGATCTATCCGAATCCTCTCAACCCGGCGAAATACGTGGTGCTGAATACTGGACTGACCATCGAAGATCGAGGCTACAACGGCGATTATGGCACGCCACTCTGGGGCGACTACGCGATCGTCAAGGCCAGGGCAGGCTCGGAGGTTCCAGATTTACTCAGTGCCGGCTTATTCGATGAGAACTGGAACTTGCCAAGGCAACCTGAGGAACGCTAACTTACCGTCTCCGCAGGAAGCGAGTGTACAACCCCATGTATTTGGACGGGAGCAACCGGCCCATGGGCAACCCGCCCGGTTCCAACTCCCGGTACGCGACCGCATGCCCTTGGCCCGACCGGTCCCAGGATTCGGGGATCCAGTCCACTTCGAGCTATGCCAGCGGCAGCAGCCCGGCCCGTCCACGTCGTGGAAAGTGGCCGCTCTGAATCTGTTCGCGCACGAGGGCCATGCGCTCGATTCAGCGGTAGACTATTGCTATGGGCACGTCGTTTGAGGATGGGATCGATGAATTTCGGATAGACCGCACACAATTCTCCGTCGTGCGCTTGACCGATCCGGACGATGCGGTTGGGTACTGGTTGTCACGGCCAGTCGAAGAGCGACTGCGGGCGCTCGAACTTTTGCGAAGGACCTTCTATGGCTACACCAGCGCTAGCGAGGGACTTCAAAGAGTTCTTGAAGTCGCTCAACTCGAACGGCGTTGAATACCTGTTGATTGGCGGGTACGCGGTCGGGATTTACGGTCATATCAGGGCCACGAACGATCTCGATATCTGGGTCAACGTCAGTCCGGAAAACGCCGCCAACATTGAGCGGGCGCTTCGCGAGTTCGGGTTCGCCGCAGCCGGGCTGACCCGCGATCTGTTTCTTGCCCGGAATAACGTGGTCCGCATGGGGGTTCCGCCTATTCGGATTGAGGTCCTCACCTCCATTTCGGGAGTTGAGTTCGAATCCTGCTACGCCGAAAAAGAGATGATCCAAATTGAGGAGATGGTGGTTCCTGTGATCAGCCTGGCCCGTCTGAGGGAGAACAAAACGGCCAGCGGGCGGGCGAAGGATCTGGCGGACCTGGAGAACCTGCCGCACTAGGGCAAAGTGAACCACTCAAGGCTGTGGACCAGCTAAACCAGATACGTCAGGCGGCGAGAATACAGCGTGCTGGTTTGCTTGGGGAACTGGATTGAACCTGTCTCCAGCCCTGGCGAACCGTGAAGCCCAGAGCAGCTACCACATGTCTAACAGACCACTGCATCCGCCCCAACAGTTTGTTCACCACGGCGGGGGTATCGCCGGATTGGATTAGGTGTGTGTCGTCGGGATAAAGTCGGGTGGTACCCGCAAATTTGGGGATCGACACCATCGAGATATCCGCCTGGGCCGAGTGCCGAGGCAGCTGTCCCGAAACTCGGCAGCACCCCTCCGCTGCCGCGCTTCTGCTATGCTTCAAGAAACATCCGAGGTAATTATCTATGAAGCTGGTGCGGCCCATCTCGGCCATTCCCCTCCTGTTATCGCTCAGCCTGGGGCTGTTTGCGATGCAACAAGGGGGCGGATATCAGGGGTACGGCCGTCAGCGATACTCTTACTACTCCGGACCGAACGTGCCCTCGGAGTTTTATTGGAGCCGGCTCCAGTACACTTCCAGCTATGCCAGCGGCAGCAGCTTCGGGTTTCGCGGTTTTCGCGGCGGTTGGTCCCGGGATTATCCCAAGGCCGACAACGATTGCCTGATTGCCCTGCGGCGTTTGACCCACATCAACTCTCCGTCGCCGCTGAACGTTGTCGATCTCGATAGCGACCATGTCTTCGACTATCCCTGGATCTACGCCGTCTCGGTTAACAATTGGACCTTCACCGACGAGGAGGCCAAACGCCTGCACGATTATCTTTTGAAGGGCGGTTTCCTGATGGTGGACGACTTCCACGG
Source organism: Candidatus Acidiferrales bacterium (assembly GCA_035570275.1). GTDB lineage: Bacteria > Acidobacteriota > Terriglobia > Bryobacterales > Bryobacteraceae > DATMNI01. The sequence continues at coordinate 15,882 of DATMNI010000276.1, forward strand.
CACCGACGACTGGCAGCATTTCATGGCCGGCATGCGCATGGTGTTGCCCGACCGGCCCGTCGAAGATCTGAAGGATAACGACGAGATCTACCACGTTCTATACGACATCAACGAAAAGTTTCAGATCCCCAGCGAGGTCTACGTCAACACCGGCCGGACCTATGAGAAAGACGGCTACGTGCCCTTGTGGCGCGCCATCCGCAACGACCACGGGCGCATCATGGTGGCCATCTGCGCCAACATGCACCTGGGTGACGCCTGGGAGTGGGCGGATAGCCCGCAGTACCCCGAGAAGTTTTCCGGACTGGCTTTTCGAATCGTCCTCAACTACATAACCTACGCCTTCACCCATTAGGCATGAACCGCGCCCGCCTCCCACTACACTCCGCCGGCAGCCCACGAGCCCATGTTCGAGTTCTTTTTTAAGTATCCGCGCTCGGTGTATACACGCGGCCAATTTGCCCTCCTGGGGGCATGGCCCAAGTGGATGCTGGTGCTGCTGATCCTGGTTGCGGCCGCCGGTCTGGCCTGGCTGATCCGCTCCCGTCTGGCCGAAGCCGCACCGGTCATCCGCAGTTGGCGAGCCTGGGTAATCTGGGGCTTGCAGACACTTCTGGCCGCGCTGCTGCTGGTGCTGCTTTGGCAGCCGGCGATCACGGTTGCCGAGTTGAAGCCGCAACAAAACATCATCGCCGTGCTGGTGGACGATTCGCGCAGCATGGCCATATCCGAGGACGGCGCCACCCGCCAGGCCCAAGCCGTTAAGGCGTTGCAGAACGGCGTTCTGGACAGCCTCAACCGCGCATTTCAGACGCGTCTTTACCGCGTGGACGACGTGCCCGCCCGTATCGACAGCCTCAAGGACCTGCAACCCAACGCGAGCTCGACCCGCATTGGCGACAGCCTCAAGCAGTTGAGCGACGAGACTTCCGACCTGCCCATCGGCGCCGTGGTACTGCTGAGCGACGGCGACGACAACGCCGGGGGCATTAGCGCGGACTCCATTAGCGCGCTGCGCGCCCGCCACATTCCGGTTCACACCGTTGGCTTTGGACGCGAGCGTGCCGAACACGATGTGGAGCTGGACGATGCCGTGGTCGCTCCCCGGGCTTTGGCCGGCTCCCGCCTAGCCGTCAAGATCACCTGGCACCAACGGGGATACGCCGGCGCCAAGCTCAACCTGACGGTACGCGATGTCAGCGCCGGCCAGGTGGGCAGCCAAGGCAAGGTCCTGGCTTCTCGCGCCATCAGCCTGGGGCCGGACGGCAACCTCCAGACCGAGACTTTGATGTTCGATATCGGTAGCGCCGGAGTCAAAACGCTCCAAATCGCGGCTACTGAACTGCCGGGCGAGCAGAACACGGCCAACAATACCTTGACCCGCGTGGTGAATGTTGGCTCCGAACCGCGCCGCATCCTCTACATTGAGGGTGAACCGCGTTGGGAGTACAAGTTTATCCGCCAGGCGGAAGAGGACGACCGCATGGTGCAGATCGCCTCTATGGTCCGCACCAGTGAAAACAAGGTCTACCGCCAGGGAATCGCCGATCCCAAAGAGCTGGCCGCCGGGTTTCCATCCCGCCCGGAAGACCTTTTCGTCTACCAGGGACTGATCGTTGGATCGGTGGAAGCCGGCTATTTCACTCCCGGCCAGCAGGAATTGATCCGCCAGTTCGTGGATCGCCGCGGCGGCGGCCTGCTGCTGCTGGGCGGGCAGTTCGCGCTGGCGGATGGCGGCTGGAACGCCTCCAACCTGATCGATCTGCTGCCGGCGGCGCTGCCAACCCAGGCGGCCACTTTTCAT
>DATMNI010000277.1:0-60867 GCA_035570275.1 Candidatus Acidiferrales bacterium
TCGGTTCAAACTCGACCGATTTGCCGCCTGTCACCGGAGTCTGCCTTCGCGAACCCCAAGAGCGACGGAAAACTACGAGCAGTCCGGGACAATAAGTACGATCATCAGCGGATCGTGGCCAGGTCCGGAAGCGTTGGCGAAGCTTGTCTTATAAAACGGAACGACTTACATGGCGATCAACACTTCAATTCCTGCTCATAACAAGTCCTAGGCCGTTGTAAAATGAGCAATATATGCATTGAGCGTTTGCCTACGAACCAGAAGGTCGGCTGTTCGAGTCAGCCCGGGCGCACCATTAAAATCAATAACTTAGCAGTTAATTCAGAGTCGATTTGGATGGTTTGGTAGCAACCTTGGTAGCAACCGCGCTGGGGCCTAAAATCTCGTCCATTTTGGTAGCGACCTGCTTCTGAACCTCCGGCAAGACGTGAGCGTAGGTCTGCATTGTAAACGAGACCTGTGTGTGTCCCAGCAGCTCCGTGATGTAGCGGGGGCTGACGCCCTGGGCCAGTAACAGCGTGGCAGCGCTATGCCGGAGGTCGTGGAAGCGGATCGGCGGGAACGGCATCTTCGGCGGTAGAGTGTCCTTCTGCTTTGGCTTCGGTCGGGTGATGGCATAGTATTCGCGGAGCAGATCGCGGGCGTCGAGGGGTGTCCCGATCCGCGTGGTGAACGTAGCCTGTGTCGTGCCATCGCGTGCCGGCCCATTCTCTCTCCAGGTCCTGGTCCCCTTTGTGCCGGGCCAGGGAACTCACGCAGACCGCTGGTAGCTGGATGGTCCGGCGGCTCGATGCTGTTTTGGGCTCGACCCGAACGAGTTTCGTGGCGATTCTCTGCAGTGCGGCGTTCACGGTGAGAACGCCAATCGCCAGATCCACCTCGGACCACTGTAGACCCAGGATCTCCCCTTGACGAAGCCCCACAGCAACGGCGGTGGTGAACGCTGCTTCGAAGCGCCGTCCTCCCACGGCAGCCAGGAATGCTCGGGCCTGGTCCTGGTCGAAGACTTGCACAGTCGGACGTGAGACGCGGGGTGGGTCCACTAACGCTGCGACGTTCCGAACGATCTTGCCGTCCCTAACGGCCAACGCACCTCTGAGCGTCACCAGCAAGTGCTTCACTGTACGCGGGCTGAGGCCGGATTCCAATTTCGCATTGAGGAACTCGCGAATGTGAGCAGGCGTGAGCTTACCAAGTTGGACGGTGCCGATTCCCGGCGTGATGTGGTGCTTGACCAAATCGGAATAGGTCCAACGTCTTGGGCCGGACTCGCGCCTTCACTACCTGCTCAAGCCATTGAGCCAAGAACTGTTCGATAGTCTGCTTGTCGGTAACGACGAGCACGCCGAGTTGCAGGTCCCGGAGACCAAGGGTGAGTTGGTCCTCGACCGCGTGTCGGGTGTGAGCGGTGAAGATTTTGCGTTTGGGCTTGCCGTTAGCATCCTTGCCGATTGTCATTGCCGCACGCCAGCGCCCATCGGGCAGTTGATAGATGGATCCCTCGTTATTTCCGCGTTTTCTGCTCAATTTCCTCCCCTTTTCGTACTCGGCTTCCTGCATACCTTCTCGCCGACCCCGGCGGGCGCCCCACGGCGGCCATCATGGAACTTGAAGAGTGAACCTCCGTTAACTTCGTGTCTTCCTTGGCAACGTGATTTCCTTTCGTTAACCACTTCTGAACCTGAACTTCTGTGGCACCAAGCTTTGCGGCAATCTCAGCGATTGACATGCCTCCCGCGAACAGTCTCGCGGCCTCTACCTTTTTCTCCCGATATCTGTCGACGGCACGACGTTTTGCGACTCCACCTGCTTCGAGAACAGAAAACCGTGATAATCGATCTGCAACTCCCAGCGTTGGGAGACCGGATTCCAGTGGACCGAGAAATCCGCGAGTCCGTCCATCCGATTCGCTTTCCAGAAGCTCAGGGCATACAACATTATTCGCTCGTTAACTTTTAATGCGCCAGAAGATTGAAATCGGGTTGCAAATAGGTCCCCCTCCCCGCCACTACCCCCAAAACGGTTAAGCACCCCGTCAACTCCGAATAGGCACGCTGCGGCGCGAGATAGTGTACAATAAGCTTTTTGACTCCTATCCAAGTTGTGTGATTGGGTTGAAGTTGTTTGAGTTGTCTGCCGGCGCCCGATCTCAGTGCACACCTTTGGTAACCAGCTTATCGGATGCCAATCGTTTCCGTAGTCATACCGTGCTATAACCAGGGAGAATACCTGCGCGAAGCGATAGCTTCGGTTGAACAACAGACCTTCCGCGATTTCGAGATCCTGGTGGTTGACGATGGTTCCACGCTTCCAGAGAGCGTTCAAACCATCGATTCGCTTCGTTGTTCGCCTGTCGACGTGATTCGAACTGCGAACAAGGGCTTGGCGGCCGCCCGCAATACGGGCATTTCCCGCTCGAGGGGAAAGTACATTCTGCCGCTGGATGCAGACGACAAGATCGGACGGGAATACCTGGAGAAAGCGGTAGCGGTCCTCGATGCAGAACCTGGCATCGGGATTGTGTATTGCGAGGCGGAGTTTTTCGGGGCGGTCCGGGGCCGATGGGAACTGCCGCCCTACGCCTTCCCGGACATTCTGGTCTCACCGCGGATATTCGCTTGTGCATTTTTTCGGAGGTCGGCTTGGGAAACCGCAGGCGGCTATAGCAGCGAAATGGAAGCAGGATGGGAGGACTACGATTTCTGGCTTTCGCTGATCGAGCGCGGCGCTGGGGTTCATCGCATTCCCGAAGTCCTGTTCTATTATCGCCAGCATCCCGGCAACATGACCACCGGGTTGAGCCGCGAGCAATACGTCGGTCTCTTCAAGCGCCTTTTCCATAGGCATCGCGACATGTACCTGAATCACATCGATGCACTCTTTTCCGCGATCGTGAGTCATTGGGAGATTCCGCCGCATGCCCCGCGAAACCGGCACTTGACCCGCCTTCTAGTTGCCCTATCGGCCCTGCGGGCGAGGCTCGGACTACCTGTCAGATTCTGGCGATGGCGGCGCAAAACGCGATGAAGAACTCGTGCTGGACAATCGCGGTGGTGTTACTTGGCTTGTCGCGACGGCTGCCCTAATTGGGGTCACGGGTCTGACGCGTTGGACCTTCCGAAGCAGCCCAGGTTGGATCGGCCGGATCGGCAACGGCAAAGCCGAAGCCGCTCTTTCCGAAGCCATTTCCGTTGTAAACCATGTATAGTCTCTCCCGGTGCTGGTAGACGTATGGGTAAGCCACCATCTCGGAATCCCAGCCCACTTCGGAAACGTCGATTCCCGCCGCTTCACTCGTTCTAGTCCACGCGATACCGTCGCCGGATTCGGCATACCCAATCCGATAGCTATTCGCTTTATTTGTGCGATAGTCACGCGGTCCGCGGAAGGAGAACCACATGCGGTAGAGACCTGGACCAGGGACGACGCAAGGCCGGCCGATGCCGCCTTCATCGGGCATCAGGTCGAGCGCCACAAGGCCGGGTCTTCGCCAGTGGACGCCGTCGGCCGATTCGGAATAACGAATATTGTAGAAAGGCTCCGGCTTGCCGTCGAGGACCTCCCATTTCAGGCCCGCCGCATACCACATTTTCCAGGTCCGGTTTTCAATCAGAACGCACGGCGATGTGCATAAATGCGGCTCCTCTGCTGCCCGGTCCACAATCGGCCCGGCGAACGCGCGGCAAAAAATCAGGCCACCATCAGAGCTGACCGCGAGCCCGATAGAGTAACGGTACGGAATAGTAACCCCTGTGTTGACGCCAATGTAGTAGAGGTATTTCCGGCCGGCATGGTTTACGATCCAGGCTGGAATAACGCCGCTGTCGTCGAAGCAGCCCAATTCCCCCAAGCCGAGCACGGGCTTGTCGTGAACATAGAGTACGTTGCGGGGTTCGGCGGCAGCCACTTCGATGAAGGTAGGCACAGTCCGGTTTCGCGAATCCCGCGTCCCGAAATAGATGCGCAGCCGCTCGTCGCCGATTGCCTCCACTACCGGCAACTGGGCGTGGCTAGCCATCCACTCGTACCGGGCGTCCGGCGCAAAGATGAGGCCCTGCTTGATCCAACGCATGGCTTGCTCTCAGGTGTCCTGCCTCGGAGGCAACAACTGGGCTGGACGGCCGCTGTAAATGCCGCCCGCCTCGGTATCTTTGAGAATCAGGCTGCCAGCGCCGATGATGCACTCCCGGGCGATCCTAATGTTATCGCGAATCGTGGCGTTGACGCCCACAAAACAGAATGGCTCGATAACTACGCTTCCGGAGACGACCACGTGAGAAGCCAGGAAACAGTGGTCTCCGATCGTGGAATGGTGCCCGATGTGGTTGCCGCTCCAGAGAATCACGTTGTTGCCGATCCGGGCATACGGCTGAATCACATTGCTTTCAAAAATGAAGCTGTTCTCTCCCACGGAGAGACCCGGCCAGGTGACCGCCCGCGAGCAGATATAGGTGATCAACTCATAACCTTTCTCCTTGGCCTGGCGGTACTTCAATTCCCGATTCCGGTTGCGGTTCCCATAGCCTACCGGCACGAACATTCTGAAATCATCCGGCGGATAGATCTCGTGAACAAGGTCGAAGGCAACTGTGGGCACTCCCAAATGCTGGTCCGCCTTCAGATACTCGCTGTCCACGGTAAATGCCGCAACGTCGTGCGGCGAATCATGAGTGAGGTAGAAGTGCGCCACCTCCGCCAACTGACCAATGCCAAAGACCACTACCTTCGCCATTTATTCGCTTCCTTCCCGGTACACATATGTAGTGTATTCGTAGAGTCGGTAATCGTGCCGGATAACGAAGTGCCTGCTAAGCGCATCCGTCAAGAACGTCGCCAGAACATCAAATGACAGGTGGAACAGATCGGATCTTTCCCAGTCTACCTGCTTGGACATCACGTTAAAGGCCAGGCCCACGCGGGTCTTGGCGAACACCCTGGTGACCAGCGCCTGAAAGTAAGTAAGCATCTCCGCTTGAGAAAGCGTATCTTTCTCGGTGAAGACGCCGTTCATCACGATGTAGTCGAATTGCGGAAGATCCGCATCACCAGCCAAAACGTCGAGGCAGTAATAGGGTATGCCGGGAAACTTTTGCCGACATAGGGCCACAAACTTTGGGGACAGGTCCAGGCCGCTGTAAGCGATTCGATGGTCCAGCCTGCGCGTGCGGATCTGCTCGTAGAGATGCGCGGCCCCGCAGCCGAAATCGAGCAGCGAGACCTGCTGTCGCGCGTCCGGAGGGATCACGCCGAGCATCACATCATAACGGCGTTCGGCGTCCCTGGCATTCGGCCAATCCACCCCCAAATGAGAATCGCCATGGCGTTCGAGGCAGGACTCATAGTGCGCAACGATCTCGAGATACTTGCCAGTGCTATCCAAATTCCCCCTTTCGATAAGGGGGAAAATAGTCTTGAGGTGCGGTGGCCTTCTCGCGGAGCATCCGGGCATAGGCGTCGTGGTCCAAGATGCGGCCGCAGAGATATGCCTGCCTTGTTCCGGTTGACCAGCCGCGTTTGAAGCGGGTTAGCCCAGTATCGGTGTCGGCGGCCCCGGCGGCGGCCCCCAGACTCAGCCAACGAATGTTTCGGCCGGCGAAGAACTCGAAGGCCGTCCGGAAGAGGGCGAAGGAGGCACGCACCCGGTAGCCAGCGTCGCTATAGGCGCCCAAATGATAATAGGCGATCCCATTCTGCACCATCCAGAGAACCATTCCGGCCGACTGGCCTTCCAAAGAGGCGCGAAACATCTCCAACCCGGGAACCTCCAATTGCCGGCGCAGGGCACGCCCGGAGAAGGCGGGGATTCCACGGATGGAATGGCGGCTGACCAACTGTGAATACAGACTGCTCCACTCGTCGCCAAAGCGTTGGGGAGTTTCGCAATGCGTCACTATGACCAGGCGCAACGCTTTTCTGACATTTCGCCGATGGTGCTCGGAAAGGAACTGTTCGGGCTTCGCGGCGAGGTCAACCACGAAGTGTTGCTTGAAGGGCAGCATCACGTCCGGAAAAGATTCCCGCAGCAAGGCGGGGTCGTAATCGCCGAAAGGATCAGTGACCACGGAAAGGCAGACCAGATCGTTGAGATCCGCCAGGTCGGACGGAAGACCCGACCAGTTGGGACAACTGAAAATGGGATAGCATCCCATGCCGTCGCTCGCTGCAGTGCCGGGGATGGCGCGCGTGAGAATCCAACCTCCGGAAGCTGGCAGAGCACGGGGATTTCCGAATTCAGACAGCGAATCCGCATAGGCTGGGTGCAGGTATCCGGTCGAACCCATGATTCCCCTCAACGGCGTAATTCCCGCGCCATGGCTTCATTATAGGTGAGTTCCTGAATCATGGGTGGTTGATCCCTAGCCGTGCCATGCCTACCACTTAAATCGAATGCTACCATAGTGAGTCGTCTGCCTTTCCACCCAGACGCTATTCGGATGCCACGTCAGAGTCCTGTCCCGTTAGTGAGCGTGCTCATGGTTACGTACAACCATGAGAAGTTTATCAACTCGGCAATCGAAAGCGTGATCTCCCAACGGGTCGGCTTTCGTTATGAACTCGTAATCGGCGAGGACTGTTCCACGGACCGGACACGCGAGATCGTGAAGTCGTACGAGGCCAGGAACCAGCACCTGATTCGCACCCAGCTACACTCCCAAAACCAGGGAGCCCAGGAATGCTTCCTGCAGGCACTTTGGGCCTGTCGGGGCCGCTACGTAGCGATCTTGGAAGGCGACGACTACTGGACGTCTCCGCACAAGCTGCAAACTCAGGTCGACATCCTCGAACGCCACCCTGAATTCAGTATCTGCTGCCATCGGGCGAAAGTGATTTACGAGAACGGCAACCAGGAACCCTGGGAATATCCGATGTTGGACCGAACGGTCCTGACGCTTGAAGACCTGCTTCGCGAAAACTTCATACCGACATGCTCGACCATGTTCCGGCTTGGCCTGCTAATCGACATCCCGGAATGGTACCGAAAGGTCATTGTCGCAGATTGGGCGCTTCACCTGCTTCTGGCGCAGTACGGCGATATCGCCTTAATCCCCGAGACCATGTCCGTCTATCGCGTTCATGGAGGAGGATCGTGGTCGAAGCTTGATGCTTCTACCATGGCCAGGCATAGGCTCGGTCTGTTTAGACAATTGGAGGGTTATCTTCCGGCCCAGTATACGGGCTTGATTCGAGAACTGTGCGCGCGGTACGGCAAGGAGTCGGAAGGCCGCCTCGTGTAACGCAAGAGTTCAAACGCTGCGGCGCGTGATGGCCAGACCATTTTCCACGGCAATCCGGATGATCTGGCAAATCGTCCCGACGTCGGCCTCGTCAACAGCCGTTCCTGTTGGCAGCACCAGAACGCGGTCGCAAAGCGCCTCGGTTTCCGGTAGCAGCAGGCCGGCGTGAGGAAAGTAAGAACGGTATGGCTCCAGCCGGTGGCATCCGGGATGGAAATACCGGCGCGCCAGTACGTTTTCCGCGTGAAGCAGTCGAATCATCAGATCGCGGTTGAGGCCGGCCTTGCTTTCATCGATTTCGATAACTACGTGCTGGTAGTTACGACATTCGCGGTCATCGATCGCAAACAGTGCCAGCCCCGGAATGCCGTGCAGATGCCGCCGATAGTGTTTGTAGTTGATCCGGTTGACATTGATGAACTCGTCCAACGCCTCCAGACCCGTCAGGCCCATCGCTGCCGAGATCTCGCTCATTTTGCCGTTGGTGCCGAGGTATACCACGCGGTCGTACCCCGAAAATCCGAAGTTCTTCATCAGTTGAATGCGCTCAGCCAAGGCATCGTCGTTGGTGGCGATAGCGCCGCCCTCAAAGGTGTTGAAGTACTTCGTGGCGTGAAAGCTGAAGACTTCGACAGCGCCGAAGTTACCGATCATTCGGCCTTCATGCGAGCAGCCAAAGGCGTGAGACGCGTCGAACATCAGTTTCAGTCCGCGGCGGCGCGCTATATCGGTAAGCGGGCCGACGCAGCATGGCTCTCCCCAAAGGTGGACACCAATGATCCCGGTGGTCCGGGGAGTGATCATGCACTCGATCTGGTTTGGATCCAGGGCGTGCGTCCGTGGATCGATATCGCCAAAAACCGGTGTGATCTGCTGCCACTGCAGGGCGTGGGCAGTAGCCACAAACGTGAAAGAAGGGACGATGACTTCACCGCTCAAACCCACGGCCCGGATCGCAATTTCCAGGGCGACTGTCCCATTACAGATCGCGATACAATGACGCACTCCGAGTTTTTCGGCGAGGCGAATCTGAAACTCCTCCACGTACGGACCGTGATTCGACAGCCACCGCCGGTCAAGGGCATCGTTGATGCGGGCCATGAGGCGCGCTCGATCGCCGATGTTCGGCCGGCCGACATGGACCGGTTCGACAAAAGCCGGCGACCCGCCAAACAGGGCAAGGTCAGTGATCCCGGACTTCGGGCTGAACGGAGGCAACAGGCTCAGGGTAGCGAACTCACGCCGTCCACCGCAATACCCGCAGGGGCCTCGGGGCTAACGGGCAGCGCGCGTCCGGGAGTCACCCACGATGCGTGCCGGGACGCCGGCCACAATGGCGTGATCGGGAACGTCGCGGGTAACCACTGCTCCCGCCCCCACCAAGGCATTTTCGCCGATAGTGACCCCTCCCAGAATCGTCGCGTTACTGCCGATCGAGGCGCCCTGTTTCACGCGGGTGGGGATCAATGTCCAATCGTCGGCGGTTTGCCGCGATCCATCGGCGTTGGTGGCTCTGGGATAGGTATCGTTGATGAACATCACGCCATGTCCCACAAACACGCGGTCTTCAATCGTAACCCCGGTACAGATGAAGGTGTGGCTCGAGATCTTGCAATCCGCGCCGATGGAGGCGTCACGCTGCACTTCCACGAAGGTGCCAACTTTGGTGCGGCTGCCAATGGAGCATCCGTAAAGGTTAACCAGATCGGGCTGGTGAATGATGGCGCCAGGCCCGAGTGAAACGTCAGGTGCAATCATAAGGGTGGGCCGTGGTATGCGCCGGCGCTTCGCGCGGCAAGCAACTCGAAAATGTAGTCGCCAACTGAAACGTCAGGTGCAATCATAACGGTATGCCGTGGTATGCGCCGCCGCTTCGCGCGGCAAGCAACTCGAAAATGTAGTCGCCAGCGAGACGTTTCATGCAAGGAAATCCCACTTGCTGTGAGACCTTCCAGAGAACTCGCAGCGCATCGCCGGGGAGGCCGAGTTGTATCAGCTCTTTGATGGTCCCCTGCGCAACCTGTTCCAGGAACCAGGCCCGGCCCATCGTCTCAAGTTCTGCGGCCGCTTCCCGCTGCACCGCTTCATGACTCCAATTCGGATGCAGCCACGAGACCACCGCCATCCTGGTGAACAACGCTTGTTCCCATTTCTTGCCGAGGGTCATACCGGCGGTCGAGAAGCGATACCGCAGCAAGGGAACAGGAATGTTCGCCAGCCCATACACATTGCTGGCTCGCAGCCACAGATCGTAGTCCTCGGAATTCTTGTACGCGGAGCGATAACCCCCCAATGCCAGGATTTCCTGCTTACGCAGGATCACTGACGGGTGATAGAGACAATTATAATTGGCCAGGGCAGCCACAATTTCCGCGTGTTCGGTGGGCAGTTTGACCAGGCGGTCAAACGCGGGAGTGCGCCCCATGTGGTACACGAACGTGCCGGCGACGGCGACTTCCGGACGGACCCGCATGAATCGCAGTTGTGTGGAGAGGCGATTAGGCAGCGCCACATCGTCCTGATCCATGCGGACAACGAATTGGGAGCGGGCCTCCACAAGACCTTCGTTCAGGGTCGCGGAGAGACCCATATTCCTGGAATGATAGACGGCCCGAACGCGTGGATCCCGAAAGGCATAGACGCCGATGACTTCCGCCGAGCGATCGCGAGAGCAGTCGTCGACGGCTAGCAACTCGAAGTCGGGTTCGTCCTGGCACAGAATCGACTCAATCGCGGCATGAAGAGCGAATCCAGCGTTGTAGACGGGGAGCAGGATGCTGGCTTTCATTACTTCGCCACACACGCCCGGGCATCCGGCTTGCAATCCGCCATTAAGTCACTGATTCCGGAACGCAGATCGATCGCTGGCGACCAGCCATACTCGCGTTGGGCAAGAGACGTGTCCAGCACCACCCAGTCGATCAGTTGCTGCCCGAGATGATCATCGGTCTCGATAGCGAGCGGGGAACCGTAACAGGCCTCGATCATCGTCAGGATCTCCAGGACGGAATGCCCTTCGCCGCGGCCCACATTGAGGATCATGAACGGCGCATGCGGTTCGGCCGCCCGCTCCGCAATACTGCATATATCCTGCAAGTGCACATAATCGCGAACGTTGTGGGGGTTGCCGAACACCCGCACCGGCCGCCCGTGGAGCACATTGTTGACCGCTACGCCGATCAATCCCTGACTGCGATGATAGGGCAGCAAAGCTCCGAAAGCGTTCCCAACGCGAAGCACCGTGGCGGTCAAGTGACCGCGCTCGGCAGCAAGCCGCAGATACTGTTCGGCCACCAGCTTTTGAATTCCGTAGGACGAGGCGGGACCGCACGGGTCCGTCTCGCAATAACGGTCCCTTCCGTGTTTGGGAGCGTAAATAGAGCCGCCACTGCTGAAATACACGATCTGAGGACGGGTCCCCATATCCTCTACTGCGCGGATAAGGTTGAGAAGTGGGATGAGGTTGCACATCGTGTCACTAACCTTGTCCCGGTCAGAATTGACTGGAGAATTCGTGTGAGCGAGGTAGTAAATGACGTCCAAGCCAACAACGAAACGACGGCAATCCGCCGCGGAAAGCAGGTCACCCGTAATCACGGGAAAACGTTCCGGGTCAGGGCTGACTTGAGCGCTCCGGGTCAAGAGGCGAATACTCCCCGGTGTGTTGGCAGCAAGGTATCGCGAAAGGTACGAGCCGATGAAACCCGTTGCCCCCACGATTCCTATAAGCCTAGCCATAATAGTAGATTTCCAACAAACTGTGCAGAATTGACGTTTAGCATAACCCAAATCCCAAGCAAGCCGCAAGACTCAGGCATTCTTCCCTGACGTCGGTTGTGCGCCTTAGGGGCTCAACGGGCCCCCACGACGCCCCTCGGCCCGGCCGGCAAGCAGATAATGCAGCAGCGGATTTATTCCGGCTCTTGCAACGTCGGGGTTAGAAACGAGGTACCTGTTTGTACTGAAAGACGCGGATGGGTCTCGGCCTTCTCGAAATCCCGAGAATACATAGTGGAGAAAAGGCGGCAATCTGCTCCGCCCAACATCCGGGTAGTGGTTTAGATAGTAACGGCTATCGAAGTACTCAACAGCCTCTCCGGACAGCCACCCCCATCGTTTGATGCGGCAAAGCAGGACAGCGTTTTTGACGTCCGCCACCACTCGCCAAAGCGTGGCGAAAGCGGGGGATCCCCCACCCTTACTGCGCTGCGGCGCAGCGAGCCGGGCCGCAGCCGCGACCGTCTGCGGTGCCAACGCACGCGCCAGGGGAGCGCGCCGCTTCTGAAAACGCACAAAAACATCGGCGAACTTCCGGGCGCCATCCGCCAGGGAGAAATGAGCTACGGCGCGCTGCCGGGCGCTTTCGGAGAGTCGCCTGTATAACTGCCGGTCTTCCGCAAGGCGAACGATGGCAGCTGCGAAACCCGGCACATCGCCCGCTTCGATGAGACAGCCGCCCTCGCCCTCGGGCATCATCGCGGGAATACCTCCGACGCGACTGGCAATCACCGGAACACCCATCGCCAAGCTCTCCATCACCACGTTCGGGCGCCCATCCAGACGCGAGCAGACCACCACCGCATCGCAGCAGACGTGACCTTCCCGACCCGAGACGAATCCGAGGAGGTGAACTCTGCCGTTGAGATCTCGCTCCGACGCTCGACGGCGTAGTGCCGCCTCCATCGGACCGCAGCCGTATACGATGAACTCCATCCCCGGCCGGCCGCCAATGAGGGATGCGAGCTCCAGGAAGAGATCGGGACCCTTTTCCTCTGAAAGGCGACCTATGAATCCCACGACGAAGCGCCCGTCGTCATCCAACCTCGGTTCCCGTGTCCTCCAGTCGAGCTTCGGCCGCGGCGAATACCAACTAAGGTCGACGCCGTTCGGGATGATAGAGATATGCTCGTCACTCTCCCCATGCTCTATGAGCCACTCTTTCATGCTGGCATCTTCGGTGACGACGTGGTCGATCAGATAGCTGTATTTCAGGTAATTCGCCGTGTGGCCGACAGGATTGAACAGGAGGTCCACAACCGGCAGCGAGGGGAAGAATTGCCGGATTTGCGGTAGTAAGTCGTAGGTATATGAAGAACCGACCTGCCACAGCACTCCGACAGAATGCTGCTCGATCAGGTAACATACGAATAAGCTCCAGACTGGGGTATTCAGGAACCGGGGAAGGTGGTAGATCCCGCAGGCGCACTCCTCAAACCAGGCGGTTGTGTCGCCCTGGCCCTCAATGGTTGGCGTGGTTGTCATAACCAGCACGCGAAAGCCAAGAGCCTTGAGTTGTTGGCAGATCTGGCTGGTAACCCTTTCCGCCCCACCCACCGTGAGGAAGGGCATGGCCAGCAGAATTGTCGACTGGTCGCCCGCCCGTCCCGCGATAAGGCCGTCGTAGCCGAATCTGGCTTCGGGTGAGCCGAGGCCTGCATGCCAACCTAAGCCCGTATCGTCTTCCCCGTATCGCCCGCCCGCCGGGGCCGAATCCAGCCGCTGAACCAGGACTTCCGGAATGAGACACGTGCGCACGCCGGATTCCGACATCCGTTTCCAGAGATCCGCCGACTGTTCCTCGAGCGAGGGTCGATCGACGCTCCAGCGCCAACCGGAAAGGGCCGACGCTCGTACCACGCTCGCGCGCGGGATACCGACAGCAGGCGGCCTACGGGGTCCGGAAACTGCGGAGCCTGCGACGGTGCAGTCCCAAGATCCACAGAGATCGATTCCTCCCACCTCGAGGAGAAAGGCACACTTCTCGATGTAGGTGCGCTCCAGTTGATCGCCCGCCTGAACGAAGCAGATATACCGGCCCTTCGTCCGGCTCGCCCCGAAGCTCCACGATTGATTCACATCCGAAATGACGTAAACCGCCACTGGCGACGATTCATAGCGAGGCACATCGCCATCGCCGGAAATCGCCGCGATTACCTCTATCGATGGAAAGGTCTGGGCGAGCGCGGACGCGATGGAGCGTTCCAGCTTCTCTCCGGCGCCCGGTGCTGCGATAACCACACTGATAACGGGGGAAATAAGCATACCCGTGCGACTAAGGTAAGATTACCGGGTCGCTCCACCCAGCATGATCATACAGATTATTATTCCTGGGGCCGGCGCGGGTGATCAGGATCAGATCGATCGGGCCATGCCCGGTAACATTCAGGGGAAACTCGACGTCGACCCATCGCCGGTCTGATGCGACATGTTGAGGATCGAGGTATCGGTGCCAGCGGATCGAGGTGCGGCCGTCCTCGACGACATCCACTTCGAATTCCACGCCATCGCTCTTGTCCGGACCCCAGCTCTCTGGGCTGATCCCAACTGCGGATTTGAATCGAGCTCCTGGCAAGAGGTTCAAGCGCCAGCGTACCGAAGTTATCTGCGGCGCGGCCCCCGGATGTTCAAACAACACGCGCCGGATGTCACCGTTGATGTCAAACCCGACTGGACCAACATAACTGACTGCAGTGGCTTCGATACTTGCGGAACCAAGTCGCGTGAGCAGATCCAGCCTCGACATACGCTCTCGAGACACCCAAACCGTAGCCCAGGTGTGGTCCGGCAGGGGCCATCGCTCGAAAAGGAAAAACCCGCGCGCCTTGAGGAGCGCGCCATCGTTCTCCAGCAACCGATCGACCACGCTCTGGCTACGGCGCGCCCATTCGACATCGTAGAAGCCCGCTTTGAAGATCGGGCCGGATTTGGCGATCACCACATCGGCATCGGTCGCGCCGGCGGGACTGTTCAGGCGGGAAAAGTCGGGCTCCTGGACGGCCACCTGTCCCGTGAGTCCGGAACGCAGCACTTTGTAATGAAAAAGATCGCCGGACATCCACTCGTAGTCAGTCAGCAAACGGACGTCCAGAATACGTCCGGCGTCCCACTGCCGGGCAATCTGCTTGAGAGCGCCGACCACTTCGTCCGTTTTCCAATCCAACGGATACGGCAATACGGCCGAATTGCCATCGACGACGCCGCCTTGCCAATAGGGCGTATCGACAAACGGATTCGAGCGAATACCGTCTGAAGACTTCATCAAAGCCACTGTACCGGAAATCAAGCGCCCCGGGTTGGCCGTCCCCAGGCGCTCGTGCAATTGAACCCCCACCGCGAGACACGCCAAAACTCCGGCAAGAACCCGCGACGCCGGGGCTGTCCAGTGCCTGCCCCATGGCACGACCCGGTCGAAGCAAATCACGGTCGCAGCGATCAAAGTGAACCCGGGAAGCAGCGGGAAAAAATAGTAGGAAAGCGGAAAGCTCGCTGTGAAACGAATCCCGATCCAACCGCCCGCAATCCACAGCAGCGGGTACCAGGACATTCGACGCGCGAGGATGGCCAGGCAGCAGAGCCCAGCCACGAAGATCAGCATCTGCGAAATCGGAAACCGGCCCAGCGTCGCGACCCAGATGGTCCAAAGCGCGGGGGCGGGCGCTATAGCACCGGTCGCCGCCACACTGTGAGACCGAGCGATCTGTTCCTGGAGAATGTGCGAGTTGAGCCAGTGATACCAGATACCGCAGAGCGTACCGCAGGCGATCGACAGCAAGACCGGCCAACGTCTGGCAAGCCTCGCAGTCAGGCGGTCCGTTCCGCTGAACAAGCACCGCCCGACAAAATACAGAAGAGGGCCCCCGGCAAACACCACGTACAAATGCTTGGCGCCCATGCCGAGCACGATCGCTAATCCCAGAAGGATGGAATCAAAGAGACTTGAAAAACTGCCGCGATCCAGTCTGACGCACAACAGCACGGTCAACGCCGAGATGGCGGCCAAAGGCAAATCCACCTGGTAGTAGCCGCTGAAAACCATGACGGTTTCGAACAGGCAGAACCAGAGCGAACCGAGCAGCCCTGGCCACGGGGACGCGACTAGAAGGTTGGACATCGCGATGAGCGAGTAACCAAGGGTCCAGACACTACCTAAGTTGACTAACAGAGCAGCCACCCTGACTGAGTGTCCGACGACGAAGTAGCTAATCGCAGTGAGAAACGGAATTAGCCCAGGCTTGGTGTTGGTCACTTCATGTAAGTCGAGTGCCTGAATCAGGTGAAAAGTTTTCAGGTGTTGGAACGAATACTCACTGATGTTCAGGTAGGTGGATTCGTCCCACCGAGGCGGCCGGTGGTCGATTGCAAACCAGAGAAGCGCGATGACCGTCTGGAAAAGCGCGAAGAGGTAGAATAGACGCAGATCGCTGTTGGCAGGGTGCCGAAGTGGACTGCTGGGATCCCGTAGCTGGTCCACCTTCTGGCGCGACCCCGCGCGCGGAGTCTTTTTTGATTTCGAGGTCGGAATCCCCATCTAAGGCCGCGCCGGCACGCGGCCGGTGTTGAAGCCACATCATAACAGATGTTTGAGACGTCGAAGCACGTAACCGACGAGCCAAGACTCGATCTTCGGCGACGATTTTGACCCGACGGATCGACGGGTGGCCTCACGACCTGCCGTTCGAGCGGCGAGTCTGCAAGACTTCACTGGCGTGGCAAGATTGTCGTCTACGGCACCGTCCAAGTCGCCACCTGGCGATTGCCTGGGTGGCCATTGTTGACACTGTACACATCTGCCACTACGATGCGTGATCCGGCGAACGCGCCGGTGAATTGCACCATCAGGTTCAGCGTCACCACATTGCCCGAGCCCTGCGTCGAAGATGAGGCTGCATTAACCGAGCAGTAGCTGTGCTGCAGCGTCCCGGAACTACCGGCGACTACCGGGCCCAGCCACGCCGATTCGTCTTGAGCGGCCAGATAGATGGCGCCGGTTCGTACAAACAAGACATGGCAGCGCAACCCGTCGTTGCCTGTGAACACAATCTCGGCCGACGAGATGGATGCGTACCCGTCTGTATCGGACAACTGAAATGCGAAGGTCTGGCTGCTGCCTTTCCCCGAAGAAGGCGTGACGGACACAATCGACGGCACAGCCGGGGACGTTCCCGGCACAGACCACGTCGCAACCTGGCGATTGCCCGCGTGGCTATTGTTCACACTGTACACATCGGCCACTACGACGCGCGATCCGGCGAACATGCTGGTGAATTGCACCGCCAGATTCAGCGTCACCACATTGCCCGCACCCTGCGTCGAAGATGAGGCTCCATTAATCGAGCAGTAGCTGTGCTGCACGGTCCCGGAACTCCCGGCAGCTACCGGGCCCAGCCACACCGATTCGTCTTGAGCGGCCAGATAGATGGCGCCGGTTCGTATAAACAAGACATGGCAGCGCAACCCGTCGTTACCAGTGAACACAATCTCGGCCGACGAGATGGATGCGTATCCGTCCGTGTCGGACAACTGAAATGCGAATGCGGCTGTTACGAGATCTATCAGCAGCAGCAGAGCCCAATGCAGAGCGGGGGGCTTCGGTTCGACGTCCTCGGCTGTTTGACCGCCGGCATCAGAGCCGGGGTAAGGTGGCATCGGCGAAATAGACATGAATTCCCCGCCCACGGAACTAGAGATCATATCATCAAACGCAGGCTCTTTTAGAGTGCCTTAAACCAGCCGCGACACGGCTGCGCCCCACGCCCGCGGACTTCAAGGAATGCTCCGGATTCAAGTGAGAGTGCCACTGGCCGGCTCGGTGGTATAGACTGAATAGGACTTGGGAGGCTAAGAATGGAAAAGCCCACACCAGAAGAATCTACCGGAAAATCGTCCAGCGGCGCCACCCGCCGCGAGCTGTTCCAAATCGGCAACGTGCTCGCTCTGCCAGTCTTAATGAGCGCTTTTGAGGCCGAGGCGGCGCCCGCGCCCGGTCCGCTCAAGACCGGAACTGGAATGCAGATTTACCAATCGATCGGTGTGGAACCGGTCATTAATTGCCGTGGCACGTTCACTATTATCGGCGCATCCGTCGAACTGACGGAGGTTCGGGCCGCGATGGAGGCTGCCTGCCAGTACAACGTACAACTGGACGAGTTGGCGGAGGCCGTAGGGCGGCGGCTGGCGGAGTTGACCGGCGCCGAGTGGGGAATGGTTTCCGCCGGCTGCGCGGCGGGGCTCAAGCACGTAACCGCCGCTTGCGTGGCGGGCGGCAATCCGGAGAAGCTTATTCGGATTCCCGACCTGACGGGTTTCGACAAGACCGAGGTCGTCATCCCCAGGAGTTCCCGAAGCGTGTATGACCACGCCATTCGCAACATCGGTGTGCGCGTCATCATGGTGGACACAGCCGAAGAGCTCCAAAACGCGCTGAATCCGCGCACGGCGATGATCTATCTGTCTGCCGGGGGGCCATCGGCATCGGGACCGTTGGCGCTCGAGAACGTGGCAAAGATTGCCCAGCCCAGGAACATCCCAATCCTGGTGGATGCGGCGGCCGAGATCCTGACCATTCCGAACGTTCACCTGCAAAAGGGAGCCACCATCGTGGCGTATAGCGGTGGCAAGGCCATTCGCGGGCCGCAATGCGCCGGGCTTCTGCTGGGCCGCAAGGACATTCTGATGTCGGCATGGCAGGCCAGTTCGCCGCACCATGGCCCTGGCCGCGACAACAAGGTGGGCCGCGAAGAAACCATAGGCATGCTGGCGGCGGTTGAGGCGTGGAAGAAGCGCGATCATGAAGGCGAATGGAAGACATGGCTCTCCTGGCTCGACACCATCGCAAAGCGAGTTTCTACGATCGATAGTGTGAAGACTTCCGTGCGCGAGCCCCAGGGGCTGAGCAACCGCAGCCCTGGGCTGACCATTAGCTGGGATCCGGCGAAGCTGAATATCACCGGGGAAGAAGTGTCGGAGTTGTTAGCCACAACCAAACCAAGGATAGCGATGGGAGGCGGTGGCGGTGGCGGCGGACGTGGTGGCCGGGGGGCCGCGGCCGATACTGGTTCCACCTCCGTTTCCATCACCGCGTGGCAGATGCAGCCTGATGACGCGAAGACAGTAGCGGACCGGCTGCATGCGGTGCTTTCCCAGAAGCGCAGCCCGAAACCGGTCACCGCAACGCCCGCGCCGGGTGCCAACCTGAGCGGCCGCTGGGACGTCAACGTGGAGTTCTTCAGCAGCAAGAGCCAGCACACCTTGTACATCACGCAGGATGGCAATCGGATTCAAGGGTCGCACAAGGGAGATTTTTCGACGCGCGATCTGTTCGGCACCATCGAGGGGGATCAGATCAAGCTGCGGAGCCAGCTTAGCGCACCGGGCGATTCCGTCGGATTCATCTTCGCCGGCACCCTTGCCGGCGATACCTTCTCGGGGCCCATCTACATGGGTGAATACCTCAACGCGAAGTTTACGGCTAAGCGGTACAGTTATCCGGCCGGGCCAAGTGCCGCAATACGCATTCCCACGGGGCCGCCGCTGGCAAACTGAATCTGCAGGCACGTAAGCGCTGACCAGATCGAGGCCGCCGATATCCAGTCCATATGGCCGCGGCCATTACTTGCGATAATGCATTGGTCTGCATCGGATAATGCATTGATTTCCGCGGTCGCTAATGATAGAATCCCGGCCATATATGCGTAAGGCAGGACTGGGACTCTCGCTAGTGATCATAGCGCTGTCAGGCGCGTCGATCCCTGAGCAGGATTCTCGCAACACTTCAATCCCGGACATGAACACTCATTTCCGGATGCCGGTCTTTCCCACCCGCGAGGCGTGGCTCGAAAAGGCTGCATTTCTGCGAATGCAGATTCTCTCCAGCGCAGGCTTGCTTCCAATGCCTGAGAAAACACCCTTGCACGCGGAGGTCTTCGGCAAGCTCGAGCGCGGTAGTTACACAGTCGAGAAAGTGCTGCTCGAAACTTATCCGGGCTTCTATCTGGGCGGCAATCTATATCGGCCCCTCGGCAAACCAGGGCCGTTTCCTGCAGTGGTTACTCCGCATGGTCACTGGGCGTACGGGCGTCTGGAGAACACCAGCCAGGTCTCGGTTCCGGCTCGTTGTATCAACCTGGCGCGGCAGGGATTTGTAGTGTTTAGTTACGACATGGTCGGCTATAACGATACCGACCAGTTCCCGCACGGCGATAACGGGCCGCACCTGGGAGGCCCGCGCGAGGACTTATGGAGCATCAACACGATGGGGCTGCAATTGTGGGACAGCATTCGCGCGGTCGACTTTGTCAGCTCGCTGCCGGAAGTTGATGCCAGTCGAATCGCCGCCACCGGCGCGTCAGGCGGAGGAACACAAACTTTCCTGCTGATGGCTATCGACGAGCGCATCAAGGCGGCGGCGCCGGTGAATATGATTTCGGCAATCATGCAGGGCGACTTCTGCGAGGAGGCGCCGAATCTTAGAGTCGGGGCGTTCAATGTGATGTTTGGCGCGATGATGGCGCCCCGGCCGCTCTTAATGGTTTCGGCAACCGGCGACTGGACCCGCAATACGCCGAAAGAGGAGTTTCCGGCCGTGCAGGGAGTCTACAGGCTGCTGAATGCCGAACAGAATGTAGAGAGTGTTCAGATCGATCAGGGGCACAACTACAGTAAGGAGAGCCGGGAAGCCGTTTACACTTTCTTCAATGCCAGGCTGCTCGGTGGGAAGGGGCCGGTCGCAGAGCAGCGGTATCGAGTGGAGCCGTTGCAGGACCTGCTGGCCCGATTTGGGAAGCCACGGCCTGCCAACGCCGTGACCATGGACCGCTATGTCGCTGATCGCATCGGTGAGGCCAGGCACGGCATCGAGCAGTTGCTGCCGCGCGACCTGCCCACGCTGGAAAAGGCCCGCGCCGCGTATTTCGAGCGGCTGACATTTTCGTTATTGGCTGTGAAGCCCGCACCCAGCGAAGTAATCTCCGAAAAGAAAGAGACGCTGACCAATGGCGAATCTCTGTTCGTGGGGCGGGCGGGTAAAGGCGACCGTATTCCAGCCGTCTGGCTGGCTCCGCAGAAGGCTGACCCGCAGGCGCCGCCGACCTTAATCGTGCATCCCGACGGCATCGAGTGGACGAAGTCCTCTTCCCGGAAACCGGGGGCACTGGTCCGGAGTATTCTGGACCGGGGCGGCGCCGTGCTGGGAATCGATGCATTTCAGATCGGCGGCGCGAAGGCGCCAAGGAAACGGGACAAGCGCGCTTTCACCGTATTCAACCAGACTGACGACGCCAACCGCGTACAAGATATCCTCACCGCGCTGACGTATCTGCAGAGCCGGTCGGGCGCCAGGGTGGTGAATCTCGTGGGCCTCGATATGGGTGGCGTGTGGAGTGTGTTTGCACGTGCCCTGGCGGGGCCGGGGGTGAATCTGGCAGCGGACCTGGCGCAGTTCCGTGCCGACACCGATCGGGAGTATCTCGACAGGTTCTTCGTTCCGGGGTTGCGAAAAGCCGGTGACTTCCGGGCTGCCGCTGTCCTCGATACCCAAGACAGACTCTTGGTGCATAATGCAGGTCCGGAGTTTCCGGCCGAATGGATTCAGCAAAGCGCCAAGGCGGGAGACCGGGCAGCCACTGTCCGTGCGGCGCGCGCCACCGACGAGGAACTGCTTGCCTGGCTTGGTTCGACCTGGCTTGTTCCGGGAAGCGGCCGATCACGGTGAGACTGGAGACCCGCATCGACGAGCAACCGCTGCCCACCTTCGACTCCGGGATATAATAACAACCGCCATGCCATCCTGTGCTCGATCAGTCGTGTTTTCGTTGCTGTTGATTCTCCAGGTGAATGGGCAAGTGAAAATTGCCCGCGATGGAGATCGCATCACGGTGGATGTCCAGGGCAAGCCGTTCACGGCGCTCTACATTACCGGCGCTGAAACGACCAAGCCGTACTTCCACCCGGTGCGGGCAGCTTCGGGAACGATTGTGACCCGGCGCTATCCCATGGAATCGATAGCGGGCGAACTGACCAATGAGAAGCATCAACGGGGGCTCTGGTTCAGCCATGGAGATGTCAACGGCTTGGACTTCTGGGACAACGAGGCGAGTTACACGACATCCAACCGCGGTTTCATTGTTCTGGATAAGGTAATTGGGCTGAGCAACGGCGACAAGACTGGATCGATCGAAGCCCGTTTCAAGTGGGTGGACCCGAAGCAGAAGGCGCTGATCGAGGAGACCCGCAAAATGGTCTTTTATTCCGACCCTGCGCTGCGGATCATGGACTTCGATATCACGCTGCGGGCCATCGAGAAGGTGACTTTTGGCGATACGAAAGAGGGTACCTTCGGGATGCGGCTGGCGGCGGGTCTGGAAGCGCCCACGCCGAAAGCGCCTGCGCAGCCCAAGCGAACCGGCAGGATGGTGAACGCAAATGGGCAGGAGGGCGAGCCGGACTGTTGGGGAAAACGCGCCAATTGGGTGGACATGTTTGGCGAAGTGGAGGGCGAAAAGCTGGGAATCGCTATCTTCGACTACCCCACGAATCCGGGCCATCCCACTTATTGGCACGTACGCGGCTACGGGCTTTTTGCGGCCAACATTTTTGGCGTGAGCGCGTTCGAGCGCAATCCGGCGCTGAACGGCTCCCGCACGCTGGAACCCGGCCAGACATTGAGTTTCCGGTACCGGGTTGTGGTGCACGGCGGCGACTATCAGACAGCGAAAATCGCCGCGCTTTATGAAGCGTACGCGAAGATGAAGTAGCGATACCGCTTGCTGACGCGCGCGGCTCCGATCAGAGCCGTGACGGAGCTCCGATCGGAGCCGTGACCGTGAGGGAGCGGTGGTCAGCTATACTTTTTCCGGCACCACGAACGGTTTGCGATACGTTCGCCTGAACATCCGGTTGGCTTCTGCGTCGCCCACGCAGGAGTAGCTGGCGGCATCGAAGTTCAATGTGCGGCCCAGGCGATAAGAGATGTTCGCCAAATGCACCAGCGTCGTGGAAATAGCGCCTTCTTCGATGGGAGCATTCAAGTCCGACTGTTTGCGGCTGCGCACCACATCGATGAAGTTCCCAAAGTGATTCCCCAGATCGGTCCCGGAAGGGCCCGGCGTCTGCTTGGGGCCGAGGAAGCTGGTGTATTTGCCGAAGTCCTCGCTCCACACCGTCAGATATCCCTTTGAGCCGTAGAAAATGGCTCCCACCGTGCCGGCATCGGTTTCGGTTACGCCGGCTTCGTGGTTTGTCATCCAATGGCGAACCTCGAACGTCATCATCTTCTTCACGCCGCCGTCATTGAATTCAAAGCTGGCACTCAGATCGTTGGGGGTCTCCTGGTCGTCATCGAACATGAAGTGACCGCCCATGGCGCTGATCTTGGTGGGATACTTCACGCCCAAGCCCCAGCGCGCCATGTCCACCTGGTGAATACCCTGGTTGCCGATGTCGCCGTTGCCGTAATCCCAGAACCAATGCCAGTTGTAGTGGAACCGGTTGGCTGTGAATTCATGCTCGGGTGCCGGCCCCTGCCACAGATCGTAGTGAACGCCGTCCGGCACGGGCGAGACGGGCTTGCGGCCGATGGTGTCGCGGCGTTTATAGCACAAGCCGCGCGCCATGTAGACGTCGCCGATCAGCCCCTCGCGCATCTGTTTGACAGCTTCGCGGCCGATCGCCGAGCGCTGCTGGCTTCCATGCTGGACGATGCGGTTGTACTTCTGCGCGGCGGCCACGATTTGGCGGGCCTCGAACATATCGTGCGAGCACGGCTTTTCGACGTAGACGTCCTTGCCGGCCTGGCACGCCCAGATCGTCTGCAAGGTGTGATGGTGGTTGGGTGTGGCGATGGAGATCGCGTCAATGGATTTGTCTTCGAGCAACTTACGCAAATCGGTGAAGCCGGCTGGACGCTTTCCCTTGGCTTTCTCGACGTCGCCCAACCGGGCGTTGAGGATGGACTCATCGATATCGCATATGGCGGCAATTTCGACGTTTGGCATCTTGTTATATGCGCTGATATGGCTTCGCCCCCTGCCACGAACGCCCACGCAGGCCACCCGCACCGTGTCGTTGGGACTTGCGACGGCTCTCGGCTGGAAAGCAGTGCTCGCCGCCAAAGAGCCCATCAAAAAGTATCTTCGCTCCATTTCGCCTCCTCGCGGCCGGAATGCCGCAATAGATCCACTATACGCCTCCGCACAGCCGTCAGGTTCTATTAGCGTTCGGGCGTGGTTGCGGCTGGTTTCAAGTGCTGCATGCGATCCAGCGTCTGGCGCGCCAGATCGGTTTCGCCGAGTTTACGATAAGTCAGGCCAAGCTGGTAATACGGGCCGGGGTCCATGGGGCCGAGCGCGATCGCGCGCCGCAGAGCGGTCACCGCCTCCTGGTAGCGGTTCATGGCGAAAAAAACCTTGCCGCGAATGTAAGAAATGTCGGCGTCGTTGGGCGTACGGGTTTCGGCTTGCGCGAGCTCGGCCAGAACGGCGGCGTAATCCACCGGGTTCATCGTCAACATGGCTCGCGCCGTGAGGACGCGCACCATCGGATAATCTGGATGAATGTGCGACAGCCTGCGGAGCGTTTGCGTCTCGAGTTCCGGGCGGCCCGTGTCGCGGTAAGCTTCGGCCAGGCGCACATAGGCTTCCGCGGTGTCGGGCGCCTCACGGATGAGCTGATTCAGGACGTCGATGCCGGCCTGGTATTGCGCGGCCCAGACCAGATTGTTGCCCAGCGGAAGAAGGAAATTTGACGAACCGGATTTGGGTGAAACAGGGATCTGCGATCTGCCTTGCTGCAATACCTCCACCGCCTCCTGAAACTTCTGCCCCTTCTCGTACAGAAAGGCGAGCGCCAGATACGAATTTTCCTGCGAAGGCGCAAGTTGAATGGCAAGCTTCAAATGTCTGACTGCTTCCTCGCGCTGGCCCATGCTTTCGTAGCTGAGCCCGGCCACCCCGGCAGCCGACGCCTTCACGGAGTCCGCAGCGTCCGCCTGTTCCTCGATATTTGTGGCATTCCGGATCGCATCGCCATATGCTCCGACGGTGTTTTCGAGCGCAGCCAGCGCGACCGCGGAGCCGGTATCGGTGGACCCGGTCTGCTCAAATCGCAGCGACTCAGCCAGCGCGAGATCGAGGAGTTGGTTTTCCGCCAGGAAGCGGGCCAGGCCGGAATGGAGGTCGGCATCTCCGGGGAAGCGCTCCGCCGCCGTGCGCAGAACTGTTTTCACCTGGTCGATATCTTTCATGGCGACGTTGACCCGCACCAGCATCGCCAATGGCATTCTGTTGTCCGGCAGCAGTGCGTAGGCCGTTTCCAGGGCCTTCCGTGCGGGTGGGAAGTTGCTCGCGGCGGCTTCGGCGAGTCCCAGACCGTAGAACGCGCGAGCGCTCTTCGGGACCAGGCAAGCCGCTTCACGATATTGCCGGGCAGCCGGCCCGTATTGGCCGCTGTCGAAGGCGGCCTGTGCCGCCCGGTCCAGTTCCTGAAACCTGGCGAGTGTCTCCTTCTCACCCAGATGCGATGGCACGCAATCGGCGGCGCGCAGGCCGCAGCTCAACAACAGGATTGCCGGCAGAGATTTCATCGTGCCCGTCATCGCACTGCGCACTTCACCGGCGCGCAAAAGCTCAGTTCGTAGCCATCTTTGCGCAGGGCGTCCCGTTTGATTGGTTGCTGGCGCCCGGCATCATCCACGGCCCGGCTCATCAGCACATGGTCTCCCGCTGTCGCGTTCCAGAAGTAATTCCATCGCACCCAACTGAAGGCTTTCGCCCGGAATTCGAGCTTGGCCGGAGCCCAGGTATTGCCTCCATCGGTGCTGATTTCGACGCCGCGAACCAGCCCCGCGCCCGTCCAGGCGAAGCCGCGAATCACATGCCTGGCGGTGGGAAGCTTCATATCGTTGGCGGGCCATGCAATGGCGGATTTCACCAGGATCTCAGAGAGACGCGTGACTTTCCGGCTGCCCGGCGAGACTTCCAGAATCCTGTTATAGACCTTGTTCATGCCGCTCTGTTGAAAGCCCGGCGGCTCATCCTCCTGGCCCAGAACAATAATTCTCTGCAGCCACTTTACCGAGTCCATGGCATACCATCCGGGGAACAGGGCGCGCGCCGGAAAGCCGTTTTTTCGCGGCAGGAAGCGGTCGTTCAGTTTGAACGCAACCATGCTTTCCGGGCGCATGCACTTCTCCATCGGCACCATCTGGCAGTACGGCAGGTTAGGGGAATCCGGCATCAGCCTCCCGGAATCGGCGCCTTCCAGCACCACGCTGCGGGCTTCGGAGGCGACGCCCGCTTCGTGCAGCAGATGAGCCAGTGGAACGCCTTCCCAGACCGCATTGCTGGCCGCCGAACCGCCGGCGGCATTGCCGGCGCATTCCAACACCGCTTCCAGTTTTGTCGTGGGCCGCTCGATGATGTCCGCCAGAGTCAGGTCCAACGGGTGCGTAACACGGCCCTCAACCTTGAGTTTCCAGGAACCGAGCGAAAGCTCAGGCTCGCTGAAATGGTCGCGCACAAAGAAGCGGTCCGGCGGAGTGATCGCGCCCTGAATGCTCTCCAGCGGATAGGAAAGGTTTTGCGGCGCCGATTTTTGCGGCTCTGGCGACTCGGGCGCCTGCCCTTGCAACGAACAGGCGCTCGGAAGTAAAACGAATTCCCTGCGGGTCATAGGCTGGCCGGCGACGCCCGGTGCGGCCGCCGCGTCAAAAGATCATTTTTAAAGCCATCTGCACAATGCGCGGCGAGCGGGCGCCGGTTATGCGGCCGAAATTGCTGTCGATCACTCCGGTATCGGGATTGTTCAACTGCGTATGGTTCAGGCCATTGAAGAATTCGGCGCGGTACTGCAATCTCCACCGCTCACGAATCGTAAACACCTTGTGCGCCGAGAAATCGATGTTGAAAGTGCCGGGACCGGTGAGGACGTTCCGGCCGGCATTGCCGAACGTCCCGAGGCGCGCCGAAGTGAACGACGAGGTATTGAACCATTGCGCGATACGCGTCGCCAGCGGGCCGCTGGTGTAACTGCGCGGCCCGATTTCATCTGCCAAATCATTGCCGACCGCGCTCAGGGACCGATCGTCATTGGACGTGATATTCAACGGGAATCCGCTCTGCCAGTTCCAGATGCCCGAGGTCTCCCAACCTCCCAAAAGCGCCTTCATCACGCCTTCTTTGGGTGAGGGCAACTGCCAGAGGTAGTTGAGCACGAAGCGCTGCGGCACATTGAAATCCGACACGGCACGATAGGCGCCCACATTGTATGGATTGATCACATTGACACCGCAGAGATCGGTCAGATAGGAGACCTGATCGATGCTCTTGGCATACGTATAATTGGCGCTCACGGTGAAACCGTGATCGAAGCGCTTCTCCAGCGAAACCTGCAAGGCGTTGTAGATGGAGTTGCCGCCCGAGACATCTTCCACCACTTCCTGGAAATTCTGATCGGGACGGCGCTGGCTCTCGTTGCCCGCGGTGGCGCCGGCCGTGGGAAATGGCGCGTTCACGTCGCTGTTATAGCCCAGGTGCGTACCCTTGGAACCGACATATCCGGCACGAATCAGCAGGTTGTTGCGTAACTGGTGCTCCACGGTGAAGTTCCAGCTCATGGTTCGCCCGGGTTTCCAATCCGGCGTGTACGACACGGCCAGGCTGGGCGGCAGAATAAACTGGACATTGGACGGCGGCACGAACGGCGCATACTGGGCCGGAAACGGGTTGGGATAGGCCTTGTACGGGTTGTCGAACGGAACGTTGAGGATCTGCACCTGTGGGCTCCAGGGTGCGCTGTCCACCATGTTGTTGTACGCCTCGACAAACGGCGGCTGATAGAAAACTCCGAATCCCGAGCGAATCGTGGTCTTTCCTTGTCCGCCGACGTTGTATGCCAGGCCCACGCGGGGAGCAAACTGCCAATACGAGGGATCGCTCCCGCCCGAAGGGCAGCCTGGATCGCCTTCATACAGGTAACCCAGTGGCGCGTTCGTGAACTTCTTCGAGGTCTGTCCCGGACGGTAGCACTCGGTCCGGCCCTGCGTGTCGCCGTAGGGGTGGAACGGATCCCAGCGCAGCCCGAGATTCAGCACCAGTCTGGAGCTGACTCGATAGTTGTCCTGGAGAAACATGCTGCCAAGGGTGCCGCGCCTGGCTGCGAATTCACCTCCGCCCTGAATGAAGCGATCCACGGTGCCCAGCATGAAATCGGACCGCGGATCGCCGCTGTAGCTCGACCCGCGGAAGCGGAAGTTGCCGTTCTGGCGAAAAGTATTGATCAGGTCCACCTGCATCTTCATGAAGTCGCCGCCGACTGAGATTTCGTGTTGCCCCTTGATCCAGTGCAGGCTGTCGGTGAAATGGTAATTCTGCCGATTGAAATGCCCTGGATGCCCGGTGCCGATGCTGAAGTATCCGGTTACGGTGAGCGCCATTTCGGGCGGCGTGGAGGCTGCGATGGGAATACCCAGGCTGGGGAAACTAAAAGGTGCGCCGCTCACAATCGTGCCGTTGATGCGGTTGAAGGAAAAGATGGCGCTGTTCAATAAGTTGGGACGGAAATTGTACGTATCGCTGACCGAAACGCTCTGGTCGCGGTCGCTGTAGCCATTCCTCGCCGCGATCAGGTTCGTGCTGCCGACCGTTGGATCGTGCGTGTAGGCGGAGTAAAGATAGCGGCCGTAGATGCGCTGCCGGTTCAGGTTGTAGTCCACCCGCCCCATGGTCTGCTGTTCGGCATCGCGCTGCGGAAGGTCATACGTGATTAGCGAGTCGGACCGGGCCGATGTGGGGATGAACTGCAGCAACTTCGCGGCCACAGGGTCAATCCGGCTGGCCGGAATGATGTTGCCGGGGATGGGCACGCCGGTGACCGGATCGATCAGTTGCTTCAATCCGGAAAAATTGCCGGCACGCTGCGCATCGGTCAAAACCGTCGCGGTGTTGGCCAGCGCTACATTGCGTAAAACCGTACCCTGATAGGTGCCGAAGAAGAAGAGCCGGTCTTTCTTGATGGGCCCGCCCAGGCTGCCGCCGAACTGGTTGCGCTTGAGCAGATCATGGCTGGCAGCGAAGAAATTGCGCGCATTCAAGTCGCCGTTGCGCAAGAACTCGAACGCGCTGCCGTGCAACTGGTTGGTGCCGGACTTGGTAACCACGTTCACGATCGCGCCGGCGCCGCGGCCGTACTCGGCGCTGTAGCTGTTGGTCTGCACACTGAACTCTTCCACCGCATCGGGATTCGGAAACGGATTGTTGACGTTCGTGTAATGGTCCTGATTGCTGCCGCCGTCCAGGTTATAGTTGATGTCGTCGGCGCGCGCGCCATTGGAAGAAATGGATTGGGCGCCCGGATAGGTAGCGGTCTGCTGCGTATCGCCGCTGCCGCGGGCGTTACCGGCCGTCAGGTCCGAAGTTCCGGGAGCCAGCAGAACCAGGGAGGCGGCATTGCGGCCGTTCAGAGGCAGCTCAATAATACTCTGCTGCGTCACTACCTTGCTCAACGTGCCGGTACGCGTCTCCACCAGATCGGCATTGGCTTGCACCGAGACGGTCTCCGTGGTCAAGCCGAGCTCGAGCTTGACAGGAACCGTTGACGCCTGGTCGGCCTGTACCTGAATTCCTTTTTGCTCGGACCGCCGGAAACCGTGCGCTTCAATGGAAACCGTGTAAAGACCTACGGGCAGCAATGGGAAAATATACGCGCCGTCGGGGGCGCTAACGGTTGTGCGCGTGAGGGCGGTGGCCAGCGCCGTTGCCGTGACTTTGGCGCCCGGCACCGCGGCGCCACTCGGATCGAGCACAGTTCCGGCAATCGTTCCGGTGGGATCGGCCGCATATGCAGGCAGTCCCAATAACCAAAACGCACATAACAGAAACACCCAATATTTGTGATGCATTTTCCCCTCCTGGCGGATAGCGATAAGCTTTAGTACAGTTTCTTCACAAAATTAATCGATGTCAAGTGGCAAGCTCCACGCAGGGTGCTCCCTGCCAACTATCATCAATCAGCGCTTGGACAGTCGGGTTCGAACCTGTTCCAGGTTGCGTTGGGCGGCCTGGTGCGATGGATTGGCCTTCAACGCGGCCTCGAATTGACTGACGGCGCCGGCGAGATCTCCCATTTGGGCCAGGATGATTCCGAAATTATTTCGCAGGTCGGCATTGCCCGGATCGAGTCCGGCCAGTTCGCGATAGATATCGGCCGCCGTTGAAAGCCTTCCCGCGGCGATAGCCGCGCCGCCCATACCGATCAGCGCCGCCCGGAGTTGCTCACCTGCCGCGCGATCCCCTGGAACGGCCGCCAGCACGAGCCGAAGACTCTCGGCTGCCTCCGCGAGTTTGCCCTGCGCCAGAAGGGCATTGGCCAGATTGTACCGGGCATTGGGATATTCCGGCTGAATCCGAAGCGCATGCCGGAACTGCTCTAAGGCTTCCTCGATCCGGCTCTCCGATTGCAGCGCCGCGCCGTAATTGTTCAACGCTTGCGCCTGCTCGGGCGCCAGGCGCAAGGCCTCGCGCAGTTGAACGATGGCGGCGGCAGGCTGCTTACGGCTCAACAGCAGCGTGCCTAGATTGAGGTGCGCCGATACGTCGTCGGGATATTTTGCGATGCGGTGGCGCATCAGCGCTTCCTGCAAAACGGGCCGCTGGTCGCCATCGCCTTCACCATCGCCCCGAACATCTCCCCTAACCAGAACCTGCAACCAGAAGTGTCCCATCTCATCGGTAGACTGGTTGCCGCCCACCACGCGCTTCGGGGGAGAATTCGGATTGCGGGGGTTGCCTGCCGAATTGTCGTAGTGGAACCGCATTGAAACCACCGTGCCTTTCGGCAGAAACAGAGGCGTGCGGTATCGATAGACGGCCTGCCAGTTGACGTCCCACCGCGGAATGCGGATGAGCCATCGGCGCGACCCGCCGGGCAGCGTGGCGTAAGCTTCCAGCAACCTGCCAAGATAGTGCGCATGCGGGTAGACGGCGAGCACGTCCACGTCCAGCGGCAGCCGGAAATCGTCGGCGACCAGGAAGTTGCCGGCCCCGGGCGGAATATCCAATGCGCGATCGTTTTCCAGCTTGACCAGCATCGGATGTTTGACCACCATGGGCTCCTTCGCCGGCGGCTTGCTGGTGAAGTATAGACCTACCGAGGGCTGCACCGCTTCCGGCTTGCCAGAGGGCTGCATATGCACGTTCAAGACGAGATCGTTGCCGGGATCCAGGCGCCACGCCATGCCTTCCGGCTCCGTCCAGGGCGTACCGCCAGGTTTCCAGAACAGGAAATGGCTGTCGGGATCGAAGGTGTCGGTCTCGATCGTGAGATCCATTCCCGGAAACCCTTCGCCCGCCGCTGCCTCCTGGCGCCGCGTGGAGCGCGCACGATCGACCAGTAAGTTGGCGTGATGCACCCGAGCATTGCCGGGGCGAATCTCGATCGCCTTCACATACCGGGTATCCGGAATCAACGGTGAGATGACGAAGTTCCAGAAGATATCGGGACCGTCCGCGGGGAGAGCGAACGGCTTGGAAGCCCGAATCACCAGATCCGGAGGGCCCAACAGCCACTCCGGCGTCACGGCCGGAGCCGCCAAAGCCGAAGCCGGCGGCGCCACGCTTTCGTGGCGTCCATCGGAGGCCGACCCTTCCGGAGCGCCGGCGCGTGCCCAGGCTTCAATCGACCGGATCTGCGCATCGCTAAGCCGGCGCTCCCCTATGAAGGCGCCGTAGCCCGGCTCGGGCAACCACGGTGGCATATAGCGGCGCCGCGTCACGGCAGCGATCTGGCTGGCGCGCCGCCTGGCGTCATCGTAAGTTAGCAGAGGGAACGGCCCGGACTGGCCCGGACCATGGCAGGGCGCACAGTACTGGAACAGGATGGGCGCGATCTCCCGGTTGTACGTGACAGCATGGTACGTGACAGCATGGGATGTCACAGCCGTCTGCGCTGGGGCCGCCACGCCAACAACACCCGAAAAAACTGCCGGGATGAAGTGGCGCAGGAACATGAGACGCACGCGACCCATGAGATGGCTTCGGCCCCGGACCTACTCCGGATCGGCCCGGATGAGAAGATGCTTCTCAAATTCCACGTCGATGGCGCCGGTGGGCCCGTTTACCGCGCCTAACTCCTTGCTGTTTTCATAATCGACGATCCGGAACCGGCCCCGCCCGAGACCCCGCAGCTCGACCTTGCCCTTCCACTGCGGCGCAAAAAACGAATAATACACCTTGCCGGATTTTCGAATGGCATGCGCCTCCGGCCGGTCGAAACCGATGTCGTACAGCGCGCCCAGGTATTCGCCGCGGGAAAGCATTTGCGCGTTGTAAAGACCCACCCACTTGCCCCAGATCTCTTCTTTGTCCGGCGTCAGGTCCAGGCGGTTTCGCTGCGCCGAACCCACAGGCCACGTGAATTGCGTTCCCACCACGCCGCCGATCCCCAGCGTCGACGCAAAGTCCTGCCGCCCGTCGCTCAGTTCCACGTGATCGCCGAAATAAGCAATGGCATCGCCGTGCAGCGCTTTCAGGGTCTTTCCCTTGGTGCGGATCTGCCAGGAGTTGTGCGGGTCGGAGGCCACGCTCATATTCAGGTTGGGAAGCGTGAAGAAGTTGAACGACGTGCCGCAAGGGCAGAACTCCACCAAAGCATCCGGCTTGATGCTGCGCGCCGTATCGTAGATCATCTTGAAAAACTTGGGCAGCGCCTCCACCGATTCCTCCGGCCGGGCGTGCTTGTGAGCGGGGTTGTAGCACGGCGGCACGGCGTTCATGTGCTGCCCGTCGAGTTTCAAACCGTCGTAGCCCCAATCGCGAAACATCTTGATCACCAGTTGGCGATGGTATTCGATGGCTGCCGGATCGGCCGGGCAAAAATACCAATCGTTCCAATAGGAGATCTTTTGCTTTGAGCCGTCCTCGTTCAGCAGCAGTTCCTCAGGGTGATTCTTGGCCACGTCAGACTCGGGCTTAGCCGCCAGGGGAGCCCACCAAAGTTGCGCGCGAAAGCCTGCTGCGTGGATCTTGTCCACCAGCGCTTTCATGTCCCGGTCGCCATTGGGAAATTTCGATGGCAGCAGAGCCCAATCGCCTTCGTTGGTCTGCCATCCGTCATCCACGCCTACCCACGCAAAACCCAGCTTCTTGACTTCCGGCAGGGCTTGTTCCACCTGCAACGGGGTGAAGGTCTTGCCATATCCCCAGGCGCACCAGATGGGGCCGAATGCGCTCTCGGGCGCGGGATTGAACTTGA
Organism: Candidatus Acidiferrales bacterium; assembly: GCA_035570275.1. Classification (GTDB taxonomy): domain Bacteria; phylum Acidobacteriota; class Terriglobia; order Bryobacterales; family Bryobacteraceae; genus DATMNI01. The sequence continues at coordinate 32,256 of DATMNI010000277.1, forward strand.
TGCCCCGCCGCTGCATCACGGCGCTGTAATCCTGGAAGCTCTGAAAGTAATCGCGCTGATGGACCGCCGCGAATGTGTCAAAGGTGTCGAGTGTCTTTCCGGGCTTTAGAATGGTGTTTGTCTGGAAGCTGAGCGCCAGCGTTGCATGCGTTGCGTCCGGCATGGCCACCGGCAGAGAAACCAGTTTGGGCGCATGCTCCAGGTGGCCCACGGCGATGCCGATATCCCGTCGCCACACGTCCGCAACTGGTGTTCCGCCGCCGTAATCGGTGGCATTCATGCCGAGAAAGTTTTCTTGTTTGAAATTGACCTTTAACGGCAGCACCCAGTCGGGACGATTGCGGTAAGAGCCGCTTTGGTAGGACCAGAAGGCCGGTTCGTCCGAGCCTGCCGCGGTAATGGAATAGCTGTTGTTCGTCCATCCCGTCACGCGCAACGCGTCAGCCGATTGATTTGCGTAATGCACCTGGAAGAAGGCCATCCGCGGGATCTCGTCGTAAACCGTCACCACGACCGTCTTTTGGAGACCGCCCGAACGCAGCCCGCCCGAAACCCCCGTAATCGAAAGGCGGCGTCCGTGGCCGAGTTCGTCGCGCACAGTCTCCTGCTTGTGACCGCTTAACGTGAAGTCCTGAATCGGTGAGGCCGCGCCCGGGGTAACCAATGTGGTGATGAACTCAGAGGGTCCGAAGTCCCCGGCCGGAGTCGCCCTGCCATCGAATTTAGCCACAATGCGGCTGTGCAGCAGAGAATTGAATTCAACCCGGATGTTCTTCGTTTCGATGCCGATGATGGCCGACGCCGCCCGCACCGGCGCCTGTGGGAGCATACTGCAAAGTCCAAAGAGCAGCGGGTAAACGTTCAAGGTGGTCCGTGTCACTCCTGTCACTCCCGTCCTCCCGCGCCTATAGCTTGAAGAAGATCTTCCGCCTGTAAAGCCAATAGCACATCAAATACATTACCAGCAGTACCGCACAGGCCTGGGCGACAGGCGCGAAATCGCCGAGCAACGTGAAACGAAACGTGAATACGCCGACTGCGCGGTTCAGCCAGGAACGCAAAACCTCTTCCACAGAGTAGATGAAAATTGAATTGGCGCCGATCACGATAAAGGGAAAAGTCCATCGCGTGTAGCCCTTCACTTCGACCACCCAATAGAAACCGAGGAGCATCAACAGCACCCAGCCCGTGCTGAAAATCGTGAACGAAGAAGTGCAGATGCGCTTGACGATGGGGTTCAACGGGTGGATCAGGAACCCGACCACCAGACAGGCGATGGCGGAAATTCCGAGCGCCTGCATCTTGAATGTATTCGACCTCCGGCTCTGCAACAGTTGGCCCGTCCAGACGCCGAACAGCGTAGTGACGGTGCTGGTAATGAAGTTGATGTTGGTCCAATAATCCGGGTTCATGTGCCCGAAGACTGCTTTGTCGATTACCGCGCCGATATTAGTGGTCTTCGACAGGAAGGGCCCTTCGGTGCCAGGGAAGACCACAAACAGCGCCCAGTGTCCGATCAGTAAAGCCGCCGCTATGGCAGCTTGCCAGCGGAACTCGAGCTGCATGATGAGATAGCACAGGAAGTACGTAAGCCCAATTTGCGCCAGGACATTGATGAGCTGGAAGTGCAATCTGCCGGATGAGATCGACATGAGAATCTGGCTCATCAGGATCAATCGGAAACTGCGCACCGCGATGTGACGGAAGAGTTCGCGGTCGCCGGCGCCCTGCGCGCGTCGAATGGCGATGGCGAAAGGCATCGCCACCCCCACCATGAACATGAACGCGGGCTGAATCAGATCCCAGAACGCGATCCACTCCCACGGCCGATGATCGAACTGATTGGCGATCCAGGTGAAAGCGGGCCGGTTTCGGGCCAGGGCTCCAAGACCGAAGCCGCCGGAGACGAGCACGAACATGATGAACCCGCGGTAGGCGTCCAGCGCCAGGTAGCGTTTGGTTTCGAGCGCCGGTTTGATTTGATCCTTCGCAGATTCGATTGCCGTTGTGGTCAGGGTAGCCATGCTTCTCCCATTGTAGCCGCGCGGCCGCGGCGTTCAACCCCTCCCTTACGGTCAGGGCTCTGATCGGAGCCGCGAGCGTCAGCGAGCGGTATTCATGCGCGCACATTCCTCGCGGCCATAGCGCTAGAAGTTGAACTTCACCGAGAGTTGAATGACGCGCGGCTGGTTGCCGTTAGTGCTGCTGACATTGGCCTTGTTGACGGATCCGAAAGCCGAACTGGTCAGCGTGCTGCTCGGTTGCGCCTGATAGAAGTTAAATTTGTTGCTGACATTGAAGACCTCCGCGCGGAACTGCACGGTCGCTCGCTCGCGGATGCGCGTTGTCTTGTTCAACGATGCGTCCGCATTGGGAGCGCTCATGGTCCGTATCTGGCCCGAATAAGTCGGTTCGGCAGCCGGCGCGAACAGCGGCTCGCTCAGGAAGTTGTAACCGGTGCAGCCGGCCTTGGCGCTAAAGGACTGCAGCGTGATCGTTCCATTTGTATTCCATTGCGCCACACACGGCTGGACCACCTGCACGGCCGGAGCGTTCCAGTTGATGTTCGGAAGCTTGGCTTCGCTAACATAGATAAAATTGCTGGGCAGCTTCCACGGTATCCCCGAGTGGTACGAGAATAGAACGTTGGTTTCCCACCCGCTGACAATCCGGCTGAGCAAGCGGCTGGACGGCTTCAAGAACGGCTTGCCGTCGCCGAAGGGAAGCTCATACACGGCCGACAATTTCACGTTGTGGGTCTGGTCGTATTGATAAATACTGCGCTCCCGCACCCGCTGCTGGATGTCATTAAAGCCGTTTTGATACACCTGCTTGGAAAGCGTCCAGTTGGCGACCAGAGTCAGTCCGTTCTTGGCCCGGACTTCATAGCCAAGCTGCATAGAGTTGTACCAGGAGGCATTGGCGTTGGCATCGTTCAACGTGATGCCGCCAAACTGCGGGTACGGCGCCAATAACGTGGAGCGCGCCAGTGTAGGACTGCTGAAATAGGATGTGCCGTTGAACGGCGCCTGCTGGTAGAACGGGTTCGGAATCAATGCCTGGCAGAAAGATGCTGTACCGCCTTCCCACGCGTCGCACTGCTGCCGAAGGCTCAGCGGAATCGCGTTGACCGATTCGGATGATTCCAGATTCTTGCCACGGCTGCCGACATAACTGGCATCGAGCTTGGCATGCCCCGGCAGTTCGTATTGAAAGCCGAACGAGAACTGGTCCACGTTCGGCAGCGTGAAGCCGTGATTCACAACCGTCAAGCCTTGGCCAACGTTCGTGAGCAGGCCGGCGGATGGTCCCGGAGGAAGCAGCAGACCCGAAGGGAACGGATTGTTGATCAGGTTGGGAATGGGCGTACGGCCTCCGTCCACGGAAGTCACCAATGGCGTGGATGTGCTAAAGCCGGTGCTCTGGATATAGTTGTTGGTGGGATTCAGATAGTAGCGGCCCCAGCCGCCGCGAATCACCAGCTTGTCTTTAAGCCGATACGCAAAACCGGCTCGCGGCTGGATGGCGCGCATATACGTATCGGCGGCGCCCCGCGGCTGGCCATTTACTCCGGCGAATAGCAGACCGCCAGTCACCGAAGGAAACCCCGGGTACTGCTGGCGATTGATGAGCCCGTCCACGGGGTTAGGCGCCTTCGGGTCGAAGCCGCGGTCCATGCGATTGTAGCGCTCCGTGGGCGGAAGGTTGAAGTCCCAGCGCAATCCCAGATTAAGCGTCAGCCGCTTGCTGACGCGCCAGTCATCCTGCACCCACGGGGCATAGTAGGCATACTTGTAGACACCCAGTAAACTGAAGCCGGAACTGCCGCTGCTCGGCGTGCCGAGAAGAAAAGACGCGATGCTGTTGCCGCTCAGGGGGTCGGCCTGTGAGTAATTCTGCTGGGTCCAACCCGGATCGGCGCTCAGGCTGAGAGCGGTGCTGAAGTTCTGCGTCACATACTGAATGTCGCGCAAATCCGCGCCCGCCTTGATCGAGTGGCCGCGCACATTCCAATTCAAACTGGTGGCCAGCGCCCCAGTGTTGGTAATGTTGCCAGTCGGATACTGGCCCAGGTTGAAGTAATTGGAAAAGCTATAGGTCCCGAAGAATGCTCCGCCCGGAAGCGCGGCCGCCAGCGACGCCGGAAAACCCAGCGTAGTCGGGCTGACGCCGGCGTTGGCGTCGCCGCGGTCTTCGCCCAGATACCGGCTGAATGAGATGCGCGCGTTGAGCACCATTTGGGGCGACACCACTCCTACCCAGTCCAGACTGAGGCCATCGTTAGTGCGCACTTCTGGGAGAGATCCGCTTTGACCTATTCCCGTAATGGAATTCGAGCCGTCCCATCCCATCTCCAGCCGGTTGCTGCGGTTCTCCCGGACGGAGACATGGTTCTTACTGCCGATCTGCTGATCGAATTTAAGCACCTGGTTGTAGAAGGCATCCTTGTCCGGTGCGTCGAAGAACTGATTTCCCTGCGAATATCCCTGGCCAGGCGAGGTAGTATTTGGCTGCGGAAAGTAGCTGAGGATCTTCTTGGCGATGGGGTTAATCCGGTCGCCGGGAATGATGTTCCCAGGGAAAGGCTGCCGCACCCACGTCCCATTGACATTTTGGCCCGTGGCAGGGTCGTAGATCGTAATCGGCTGTCCGACACCATTCACCAGTTTGCTGAAGTCGCCCGTGGAAAACTCCGGCGCGGGAACCGAAAGCGTATACGGGCGCGGCGTGTTTTCGCGATACTTTTCATAATCAAACATGAAAAAGGTTTTGTTGCGGCCGTCGCAAAGCTTCGGAATGTAAACGGGACCGGCGATCTGGCCTCCATACTGGTCCAGATAGTGATCGCCTTTCGGCGCGCCGACGGCATTGTTCTGGAATGCGTTGGCGTCCCAGGCCTTGCGGCGGGCAAATTCGTAGGCGGTTCCGTGCACGGAATTGGTGCCGCTCTTTAGCGAGACGTTGACGATGCCCCCGCTGGTGTGGCCGTATTGCGCATCATAAGAATTGGTCTGGATCTTGAATTCCTGCACGGCATCCACCGGCGGCACGTAGGCAAGGTTGTTGCTGCCGGCCTGCGCATTATTGGGCGTCCCATCCAGCAGGAATTCATTGCTGGAAAACAGTCCGCCATTGATGGTCCACTGGGCAATGGCCCCGTTGTCGAACGGTCGCTGGTAGATGACCGTCCCGTTGAAATTCACGCCCGCCGCGATTTTGGCGAGCATGAATGGGTTCCGGCCGTTCAAAGGCATTTCCGCCACGGTGCGCTCGTCGACCAGAGTGCCGCGATCAGCCTTAGCGGTTTCGAGCAGCGGCGCCTCGCCGGTGACGGTAAGTTGCTCCGTTACCGCGCCCACCTCCAGAGCGATATCCAACCCGACCGTATCGCCCACGCTCAAGGACAAGCCCTCGCGCACGAATTTCTTGAAGCCCGGTGCTTCGACCGTTACACTGTACGATCCCGGTATCAAGAATGGAGCCGCGTATTGGCCCGCGCTGTCCGTTAGTGTGGTGCTGGCAATATTGGTCCCGGTGTTTCTAACCTCGACTTTCACGCCGGGCACGGCCGCTCCCGAAGAGTCCGCCACGCGGCCCTTGAGGGTGGCATCCACTCCCTGCGCCAACAGACCAGCCGGAACGGCCAGGCCAAAGAAAGAAACGAACAATGCGAGCTTTTGTCGTGTCATTTTCCACTCTCCGGCCCAGGTGTCGCCGCTGAGCCAAACCATAGCCTGGCTGGCGATGTGCCGAACGATTCGACCCCTATGGCTATGTCCTTGGGCGGGATTATATCCCCAATTCTCAATCGGCCGATGCGCCGTGGCCGATGGTGGCGGCGCCTGACGAACCCTCGGTCTCCGGCGGCGGCGCGTAAAGATTAGTAGATTCAATCGCCTACGGCGCACACCTGCGCCTGGTCCGGTCCATCGGGAAGCAATCACAAGCAATGAAAAAATCCTTGACAGACAAGTTCGCACGCGAGGTCCGGCACATTCGCCCTGCGCCACGCTCCACGGTTTCAACGGCGGCGCGCAGGCGGATTAACAATCCGCCGCCGATTAACAATCGGCCCCACAAAGACGGTCCCAGGCTAAAATGAACCGAATGCGAGGCTGGGCCGCTCTTCTTCTTGCCGGGCTGGCAGCAGCGCCGCCGTGTCTTTGCCAGACAGCCCCATCAGGCTACCTGGATCCCCTGGCTTGTGCCGGCTGTCACCGGCAAATCTACGACACCTACCGCCGGACGGGGATGGGGCGGTCATTTCAACGGCTGGCGCCGGCGGGCATGGCGGAGGACTTCACACGGAATAATACCTACTATCACGAAGCGTCAGACCAGCATTTCACGATGTACCAACGCGACGGCCGCTTCTACCAGCGCCGCCACCAGACTGGTCCCGACGGCCGCGAGACCAACGTCGTCGAGATGGAGATTGATTTCGTGCTTGGCTCGTGCGACCACGCACGCACGTACCTGCATCAAGCGGCCGACGGCCAGTTGGTAGAGTTGCCGATCGGCTGGTACAACGATAAGGGTGGCGAGTGGGCGATGAATCCGGGCTACGACCGCGCGGACCACATGGACTTTCGGCGCAAACTGGATCGCGAATGCTTCTTTTGTCACAATGCCTACCCGCGAACCGCCTCGCAAACCGACGACACCGCCGGACCTGAGCTATTGCTGCCCGGTGCGATTCCCGAAGGGATCGATTGCCAACGCTGTCACGGTCCCGGACGCGCGCACGTGCAGCGAGCCACGGCTGGAAGGCCCGCGGCCGAGATCCGCTCCGCGATTGTGAATCCCGCCCGGCTCACTCCGGAAAGGCAGAACGAGGTGTGCTTCCAGTGTCACCTGGAATCCACCAGCCGCCGTCTTCCTTACGCAGTGCGGCGCTATGACCGCGGCGCGTTTTCCTACAGACCGGGCGAACCCCTGGCGAATTATATCCTCCATTTCGACTACGCTCCGGGAGCGGGCAATGACGACCGGTTCGAGATTGATCACGCGGCCTACCGGATGTTGAAATCCGCCTGCTATCGGAAGAGCAACGGCAACCTGACCTGTACAACTTGCCACAATCCGCATGAGGAGGCGCGCGGAGAGGAAGCAGTCCGCCGCTACACTCGCGCCTGCCTGAATTGTCACGGTGCCGCTGAGGTCGCTGCCAGGGTCGCTGGGCATCCTTCGTATTCGTCGGAGTCTTCTTGCGTGGAGTGTCACATGGTCAAGCGGCGCACCGAGGACGTGGTGCACGCCGTCATGACCGACCATTACATCCAGCGGCTCCCTTCGAAGCACGATGTGTCGGTTCCTCTTCGCGAAACCCACGACACCGACCGGACCGCTTATCGAGGCGAGGTTGCGCCGCTCTACCCGCCAAGCTTGCCCGCCGGGGCCGACACCGATCTTTACCTGGCGGTTGCCCAGGTGACGGATGGCGCCAACTTCGAAGCTGGAATTCCAAGGCTTCGGAAGGCCATCGAAACCTGGCGGCCCGCGCAGGCGGAATTCTATTTCGAGATGGCAAATGCGTACTGGAAGACGGGACAAGCCCGGATGGCTCTCCCTTATTATGAGGAAGCCTTGCGCCGCCAGCCTCGCTATCCCGCGGCGCGCCGCAATTACGCGCAGGCCCTGATCGACGTGGGCCGCCTGACGGATGCCGTAAAGACGCTGGAAGCCGCCGTGCCGGGCGCCGGCAATCATCCGGACGCCGCCACGCTGAATTCGCTCGGCGCCCTGTACCTGAGCTTCGGCAGACCGGACCAATCCGCCCAAACACTGCGCCGCGCGCTCGCCATCGATTCCGATCTCCCCGAGGCCTACGTCAACCTGGGCAATGCTCTTTCGCGGCTGGGCGACCAGGCCGGAGCCATCGGAGCGCTGGGAAACGCCATCCGGCTGCAGCCCGGCTCGGCCGCCGCGCACAATAATCTGGCCAGCATTCTCCACGCGAAAGGCGACTTCGGGCAGGCGAAGTATCATTTCGAGCGCGCCATTCACAGCGATCCGGACTACGCCGTGGCGCACTACAACTTTGGGCGCGCGCTGGCGGAAAAGAAACTCTATGCGGAGGCGGAAGCGCAGTTGTCGGCCGCCCTGCGGCTGGATCCCCAACTGGCGGAGGCCGCTGTCACCCTGGGGATGGTGCTGATCCAAACCGGACAACTGCAGCCTGCGATCGAAAGCTACCGCCAGGCAATCCGGATCAAACCCAGCTTGACGGCGGCCCATTTCAACCTGGGCCTGGCCCTGATTGCCCAGGGCGAAAAGACGGAGGCGAAGCCGCATTTCGAACTGGTGATCCGGTCGGCCCCGAACGATTACGAGGCTCACCTGCACCTGGGGGAAATTTTGCTGGGCGAGGGTAGCTATGAATCGGCTATAATCAACCTCCAAGCGGCCTCTCAAAGCCCGAGACCGCGTGTGCGCCGTGCCGCGCAGGACGCTTTGCGAACCGCCAGGTCAGCCCGATAAATTTACAGGAATCAAGTTGAAGGATGGGGCAGGCTCTGATAGCATGCTACCCAATTACGTTCACTGGGGGAGGTCTTATGGGGTTTTGCCGTCTGTTTTTGCTGCTCGGAATCGTACCAGCCGTCACCGTTTGGGCACAGTTGACCGTTTCCACGCTGCGCGGCACCGCTACCGACCCTGCCGGCGCGGTGGTGGCGAATGCCCACATCACCGCGATCAATCAGGAAACCAATCTCACGCGCGCCGTCGTCACCACTGAGAACGGCGACTACGAGATCCTCGACCTGCCGCGCGGCTCCTACCGCTTGACGGCCACTCATCCCGGCTTCAAGACGTTCATCGCCGACAATATCGTGCTCGAAAGCAGCCAGGTCCGCCGCATCGATGTGGCGCTCGAACTCGGCGCGGCGACTGCTGAGGTCACCGTGCACGCCGATGCCGCCGTCATCGCCACCGAGTCAGGCAAGATCCAGGAGACTTTCGAGAAACAACGGTTCGAAGAGTTGCCGCTCATCGGCGATGGCCGCACTCCCGACGCCGTGCTGGTGTCGCTGCCCTTGATCCAGAACGCCGGCGGTGTCTACAGTATCCAGATGGCGGGCCAGCCTGTCAGCCAGATTCAGATGGGACAGGACGGTCACACCAATGACGGCTCCACCAACCAGATCAATAACTATCACGACATCCAGGAAGTGGTGGCGGTGGCCGTCAACAACAGCGCCGAGTTTGCGCGCGTCGGCTATTTCGATATGACCACCAAGTCCGGCACTAACAAGCTGCACGTGGATCTGGGCTACTGGCACCAGAATTCTTCGCTGGGCGCGCGCGATTTCTTCGCCACCACCAAGCCCGTCGCCAAGGCCCACACCATTGTCGCCAGCGCCGGCGGCCCCATCCGCAAAGACAGGACGTTCTTCTACGCCTCCTATAACGGCCAACGCTGGCCGGGCGGCATCTTCTACACCCGCAACGTGCCCACTAACGAGATGCGCGCCGGTGACTTCTCCGAACTGCTCACCCCGACGAAACCCGTCATCGTCAAGGATCCCCTCAGCAACACTCCGTTCCCCGGCAATCTCATTCCCGCCAATCGCCTCAACCCGGTCTCGCTGCAGGTGCAGAACGGCTATCTGCCGGCCCCGGACCAGGGCGGCCCGCACGACCAGGCCCGCAACTTCGGCTACCTCTTCCCCTATCCCGGCGACGTTCGCTGGTGGGATTTCATCACCGAGCGCATCGATCACAAAATCTCCGACAAGAATACGATTCACGGCCGGTTGAGCCAGAACTGGGGCCGCTACATTCGATACATCGACTATCCGGCGCTCATCCGCACGCGCACTCGTCCCAACCTCCACCTCACCGTCGAAGACACGCATGTCTTCTCCCCCACGCTGGTGAACACGGCCCGCTTCGGCGTGTACAAGGAGACTCTCAACGATGGCGATACGGTCAACGGCTTCACGCCGGTTAAGGGTGACGAGGTGATCAAGAAGTTGGGAATTACCGGGGTGAACCCGCAGGGTTTGAGCGCCATGGGCTTCCCCATTATGGCCATCTCCGGGTTTTCCAATATCGCCATACAAGCGGGCGGAATTACCAACGACGATCGCGATTGGGGCGCCGCCGACACGCTCACCTGGGCCAGGGGCAAGCACGTGCTTAAGATGGGCGGCGAGTTCAAGCCGCAGTCGTCTTACAGCACCCTGGTGCCCGATGGTACCTATGGCAGCTTTACCTTCAACGGCTCTCTGTCGGGATTCAGCTATGCCGATTTCCTGCTGGGTTTGCCGTTCCAAAGCTCGCGTTTGAATCCGCTCATCGGCCGCACCAAGACCGACAGCGAACTGGGCCTGTTCGTGCAGGATACCTACAAGGTCTCCAAGCGCCTGACGCTCGACTTGGGTTTGCGCTGGGACCACTTCGGGCCGAGCAACTACAAAGACGGCCTGATCTACAACTGGGATCCCGCCACCGGCAACGTGATCGTACCGCAAAGCGCGCTAAGCAAGATCAGCCCGCTGTATCCGGTCAACACCATCAAGGTAGTCGCCGGCAATGCGCAGGAATCACCCTCGCTGCATAACTTCGATCCGCGCGTGGGTTTCGCCTGGCGGCCGTGGGACGACAAGACCGTGTTCCGCGGCAGCTATGGGATCTTCACCGAAACCCTGGGGCGCTTCGCCAGGGACCTTTCGAACGGGCCTTTCCAGATCGCCGAGAGCTTCTTCAACGCCATCCAAAACGGGCAGCCGCTGTTCGCCTTCCCGAACCCGTTTCCCGCCGGCGCCGGGACGGTGGCGTCGCAGAGCATCACCGGCTACCCCGCGGATACCAACAACGGAAAGATTCACCAGTTTAACGTCTCCGTGGAGCGCCAGATCAAGGATATCGGCCTTCGCGTGTCGTACGTGGGAGCGCGCGACCGCGGCCTGAATTACAACATCAACATCAACAAACCCCAGGCCAGCCTGATTCCCTTCGCCCAAAGCCGGCGTCCGTATACCCAATTCGTGGGCGTGACCTACGGCCGCAACAATGGCGCCCTCAACTACAATGCGTTTACGGTGGAGGGCCGCCGCCGGGCCGGGCCGCTCACCTTCGATGCGCACTGGACCTGGACGTCGAATTATCTGAACTATCAGAACGTCGAGGACCCCTACGCGCCCCTGCAGTGGAGCCACGATCAGTACTCTTCCAAGTTCCGGGCCGTGGTCAACGCCGTCTGGGCAATGCCGTTCGGACACGGAAAGCGGTTCCTCACCAATGCGCCGCGCGCGGTCGATTTCGCGCTGGGTGGCTGGCAGGCCGATTGGATCGCCATCATGGAGACCGGCCAGTTCTTCACGCCCAGTTTCTCGGGCTCCGATCCTTCGAATACCAACAGCGTAGGGGGGCTCCCGGATCGTATCGCTAACGGGAATTTGCCGGCGGACCAACGCACGCTGGAACATTGGTTTGACCCGTCGGCGTTCGTGGTGCCCACTCCCGGCCACTTCGGCAATGCTTCGCCGTTCTCGCTGGTTGGTCCTGGCCTATATGTGCACAACGCGACGGTCTCGAAGAGCTTCAAAACGCGCGAGCGCGTACTGACGACGTTCATGGTGGCGGCCCAGAACGTGTTCAATCACCCGACTTTCGCTCCGCCGTCAGCGAACATTTCCTCGGCGGGAACCGTAGGCGTAATCACCAGCACTAAAGGTTATCTGGGCGCCCGCACCATCGAACTGCGGTTGCGCATCCAGTTTTGAGTTTTGGGGCGCACGCCATGCGGCGTGATGCTGTCGCGTGCTGCGTGCGCCCCGCAGAATTCGGCTCACATACCCAAACGGGACAAAATGGCCTGGAAAATCGACCTAACTCCTTTGTTTGAGAAATATTCCGGGCCAAATTGCCTGGGTCGCCTTTTTCCTTACCGTTGACGCGGGTCGAATTGGCTGCATCTGGCGGGGTGTTGGCTCGCGGAGCCGGAACCGGCTCGCCAATGATCTTCGCCCACGCCGGGAGGTCACCGCCCTCCGATGCCTTAATGCCATCATCTTGATCCACCGCTTCCCTGCCTCGGGCTGCGGCGACAGCGGATGCGTGGCGGCGCTTTTGAGGCCGATTCGATTAGCCTGGCACAACGCCGGCGGAAACGCCTTTGCCATTGTGGTATATCATGTGCACCATGAGATGCACCCTTAGACAAACCCACGCCGCGCTGATTCTGCTTGCCGCTTCGCTGGCCGTTTCCATTTTCCCCGTCCCCACGCCGGCTGCGGCCGAACAGCACCTGCTGTACGTCGCTAACCCCGGAACCCGCAACTACGTCCAGTATGGCGGCGTCGGCATCCTCGTCTTCGATATCGATAACGGCTACAAGTTCGTCCGCCGCATTCCCACGTGGGACGTGCCGGAAGGCAAAGAGCCGGAGAACGTCAAGGGCATTGCGGCCAGCGCCAAGACCGGCAAGGTCTACGTGACCTCGCTGAATCGTATGGTGGCAATCGACGCCGTCAGCGGCAAGCGGCTATGGGACAAAACCTACGAAGGCGGTTGCGACCGGCTGGCCGTTTCGCCGGATGGCAAGCTCCTCTACGTGCCGCAGCTCGAAGGGCCCAACTGGCACGTGGTCAATTCCGCCAACGGCGAAGTGATCGCCACCATTGAGACCAAGTCCGGCTCGCATAACACCATCTACTCCGCCGATGGCGCGCACGTCTACCTGGCCGGTCTGAAGTCGAACCTGCTCTCGGTGGCCGATCCGAAAACCCACAAGGTGGCGAGCACGGTGGGGCCGTTCGACAATGTGATCCGTCCGTTCACCGTCAATGGCGCCAACACGATGGTCTTCGTGAATGTGAACGGCCTGCTGGGCTTTGAGGTGGGAGATCTGCGCACGGGCAAGAAGCTTTACCACGTGGAAGTGGAAGGCTACAAGCAAGGTCCGGTCAAGCGCCACGGCTGCCCCAGCCACGGCATCGCGTTCACGCCCGACGAAAAAGAGCTTTGGCTGGCTGATTGCGCCAACGAGGCCATCCACGTTTTCGATTCGACGGTGATGCCGCCCAAGCAGGTGACCACGATCAAGGCGCGCGATTGCGTGGGCTGGGTCAGCTTCAGCATGGATGGGCGCTTCGTTTACTCTTCGACGGGAGAAATCATCGACGCCGCGACCAAGAAGGTGGTGGCCGCGCTGCAGGACGAGACCGGGCGCCAGGTGCAAAGCGAGAAACTGCTCGACCTGGTGATCGCCAACGGCAAGGTGATTCGCGCGGGAAACCAATTCGGCGTCGGCATGAAAGCTAAGTGAACCGGCTGATGTTGCTGAGTAGTCTGGCGGTGCTTGCGGCCGCGGCGGCGGACCGTCCGGATCGCCCGGATCGCGAGGCGGCCCGTTTCTTCGACGCGCGGGTGGCGCCCATCCTGGCCAGGCGCTGCCTGGGGTGCCACAACGAACAACTCAGGAACGCGAACATTTCGTTCCTCGACCGCGACAGCCTGCTGAGGGGCGGCAGCCGCGGTCCGGCTATCGTGCCCGGGAAGCCGGAACTGAGCGTGATGGTGGAGGTGTTGCGCCACGATGGCGAAATCCAGATGCCGCCCGGCCCCAAGCTGCCGCCGAAGCAGATCGCCATCCTGACGGAGTGGATCAAACGCGGGGCGGTGTGGGGAAGCAAGCTGCAGCGCGGCAAGTGAGAATTGCCAAGGTTTGGGCAGTTTCTATCTGGCAATGGTGATCGGCATCGGGCGTTCGATGGGCGCGCCGGCCGCGCCCCGCCGGAGCCTGTTTCTACTGCGCTTGCTCCCAGCCGTCCTCCGGCGGCGGTTCGTTGATCCGCGTCCAGAAAATCCCCAGGTGGCTTACCACTTCCACAAACTGACGGAAGTGGACTGGCTTGACCACATAGGCGTTCGCGCCCAAAAAATAGCCCTCCACCAGATAGCGGTTTTCCAGCGACGAGGTCAGGATGACGACAGGGATGGGCTTGAGTTTGGCGTCGGATTTAACCCGGCGCAGCACATCCATTCCTTCGTCTCTGGGCATCTTAAGATCGAGCAGGATGACGGCGGGATTGCCTTCTTTCCTCAGGGCGAACTCCCCCTCGCGGTACAGGTACTCCAACGCCCTGGCGCGATCCGGAACCACGACCACTGGATTGGCGATACGGTTTTTCTGGAAAACCATGAGGATCAACTCTACGTCGTTGAAGTTGTCTTCCACCAGCAGGATGTCTTTCAGCTCATGCGAACCCAAGATGACTGCTCCTCCCGAACTGTGAACGGTTCAGCTTGCTCAGGCCGTGTGGCCCTTTCTCCGCGCGCGCCGTTTTTTGGCAGTTGCGAGGCTTAGTCTTCGGGTTGGCAATCGTCGGCGCTGCCATCGTCCGGCCCGGCTTGTGAACTGGGACCGGGTGGGATGCCTTCCGATTTCGATTTTCGATTGGCAAGTCTCGAAGAAACGATTTCAACCAATAGAACGCAGAGATCGGGAAGATTCCTTTTGAAAAGTTTTGGAAAGCACAACTGAACTGTGAATGGCGGGCTTGGTTATTTTGGCAGAACCGCTGTTTCCGCGCCCAACTCGATACTCCAGGAATGTCTTATGCCGCGGCGAATTACCTGACTGGCATACGGCATCGCCAGCAGTGGGTTAACGGGCGGCCCTGCTCGCGGGCCGCCCACTGTCCGGGGTTACTGGTTGAAGCGGGTGTTGTTCACGAACAGTGAAATACAATCGTCCGTGTGGAGCGGTATACGGGGCAGCAATTTGTCCAAGTCGGTCTGATCTAAGCCTGGCATAGTGCATGTCCCGGTGCCCGAGGCGTCGGGGTTGTTCAGGTACAGCCCAATTCTCTTATTCGGGATCAGGCTGCGCATCATCTGGCTGAAGGCCTCGCTGGTCCGGCCAGTAGGGTGTCCGCCGGGATTCGCAGCGAATAGGGTCACATTCACAAATTCCTGGCTGCCCGGTTTAAATTGCGCGTGAAACTCGGGCATGCCTGTTATCCGGACGTTATCAATGCGGGAGAACTCGTAAGTGAGGACAGTGATGAGCGGGAAACTCTCGGCCTTTACTTCGCCGGAATCCGTGCCGGTGATCTCGACATCGCCCTTGCAATTTGCGCTCCGCGTAATGAGGTGACAGTGGTGAATTTGACGAGGGCACGGCAGGACAAAAACGGAGCGCGCGGGAGGCGCGGTAGTGAGGACCGTCGTGTTCTCCACCTTGGCTACCTGCGCCGGGTCGAAAACCATCGAGCCGCCCTGGATGCCGGTTACCTCGTAGGTGCCCGGACCGTAGGGCTTGATATCCGTATTAGGGTCTCCAGCCTGGACGCCTAGTTGGTAGTGGTGATCGTCGACCCAAGGAACGGCGATCACGAGTCGATAAGGCTCCTCCACAATGGCGAAGAGCCCGTGAATAATGAGATTTAGCGTATACACTGTTCTGTCTCCTGAATCAACGGTGGATGGGCTACTGTACTTCTTACGGCTTGAAAAATGCGAAGGCGGCCCAATAATACGGGTGCGCGCTCTCGGGCCGCTCCCGAACGAAAGCCGCCGCGTCGTGCAAGGCGATGTCGATGGCGGCCCCTTGCAGCAGGGTCTGGTAGAAACGTTGCATGAAGTCCGCGGTACGTTCGCTATCCACGCTCCAGCGCGTGGCGACAACCGCCGGCACTCCGGCGCGCTGCAGTTCGTGAATCAGCGTATCGGGATTCCACTCGTCGCCAACGCCCAATCCGGCCGTTCGGCAGGCTGAGAGCACGGCCATCCGGCAAGAAGCCGAGAGGGCAAAATCGCGCCCGTCCAAAACCGCCGGAGTTCCGCCTTCATCGCTCGCCAGCAACAGGCCGCTGTCGCCGTGATGTCCGGCAAAATGGAAAATCGTCGCGCCTGGCAGCTCCCGCCGCACCCGGTCGAGATTGGCATCGGAGCCGGATAATACGACGGGGTCTTGGAACAAGGCGGCGATGGCGCCGGCTTCCCGCGCCGCGCCGGGCAATGGTTGTGTCGTCCGTCCCCGGTCGTGACTTTCCCCGGCGGCGGCGACGATCAACGCACGGGAACGGGGGTCGATTAGAGGATCTTCGGAAGCGTGGACACCCTCCAGGAAAATCGAATATCTGGCGGCTTCACCCGCCCATTGGCCCGAGCTGGCTACCAGCGCTTCCCATGGCAGCCCGGCCAGCGGACCGTCCGGTTCAATCCAGACTTGCCCATGAAGCTGGTCCTGAACCGGCGCCAGAATGAGATCGTATAGCTCTCGACCCAAGGCTCGAACTTCGGCCAACGGCACCGCGGGGTCCCCACAGGCATGCCGGAAGCGCCCCACCAGGGTATCCAGCCGATCTTGACCTATGCTCGAAACGTGCATCAGGACATGGTCTTGAGCCTGAGTCCAGATGAGAGTGCGGTCCCGCAGTACGGCGAACGAGATCACGGCAGCGGCGTTGGATGGAATCGCTCCACCGTGATACTCGCGCCAAACCGCCCAGATATCGGCATCGGGCGCCGCTGCGATCAAGCTCGATTCCACCAGCATGTGGTACAGCGCGCGATTGTCGTTGGCCCAGACCGACTGCTGTCTCTTATCTCGCAACGAGCTTCGTTCTTTGGTTGCAATGCCGTGAGCCATCTCGAGCGCGGCTACCGCCCGGGTTTGGTCGCCCTGGCGCATACAGACGCGCCCGAGGAGTTCATAAAACCGCAAACGAATGTAGGTATCGTCTATAGATCCCAACCCATCGGCGAGCCGGTCCAGGCGTTGACGGGCCGCTAAGCCGGCGCCGGTTCGAAACTCCGCGTCGGCGCGGCCCAGCTCGCAGTCCAAGACGTAGGTCTTATACTGCTTTTCCGCGGGCAGAGATTGGAACAATGCCTGCGCCGTCTGGAATTCCTCAAAAGCCAACGCAACTTGGCCGGCGGTAAGCGCCAACGTTGCCACGCGGTAGTGACTCATGGCCGCCAGCGACTGGTTCGGCACGAAGGCGCTGGCATCCATGGCTTCGCGCTTAATCGCCAGGGCGGTGTTCGAGTTACCCGCACGGTTCGCCAACTCCACCATGGCGGAGTAGAAGTGGAAGGGCGAGATGGCTTCATGCGGGGCGGACCACACGTCCGCAAGGCCTGCGAGATTGCCGGCCCAAGCGGCATCGGAATCGCCCAGGTCGGCACGGAAAGAGTTCTGGAAGGCCAGCGGGCGAAATACGGCGCCGCGATAACCGGCGTTCCGCGCGATGGAAACGGCGGTCGCCAGATCTTTCCAGGCGGGACCAAGCTGGCCGAGCGCGTACTGGCACACGCCGCGTTCGGTCCAGACCTGTGTGCGCAACCAAGCGTAGTTCACGGGAATCAAGTTCGAAAGCCGCTCATTGGCAGCCGCGCAATCTGAGCGCCTGACGGCGCGCTGCAGTGCATAAGCCTGCTGGACCGCGGCAAACTGGACCCCTGCCGCGTTACCCATGGTCTGAAAGATAGCTTCCGCAAGTCCTGACAAGCGTTCGGCTTCGGAAACGCGTCCGCCGGCATTGGCCGAGACCGCCTGGGCCAGCGCGGTGAACGCCCGCTTCCCCAGCGGATGCGCAAGCCCCGCCGAGAGGTCAAGCAACCACGGGTCCTGGTGGCGTTCCTTTAGAGATGCGGCGACCGACTGAATCGCCTCGACGGCTTCCGCCTGCTCGGCGCTGTCCTCATGGCCGGCCACTTCAATCCAGGATTCGAGGACGGCTCGCAGCGCGAGTTCCGGATCCATGTCCTTGTAGCGGGCTTGCAAATAGGCTCTGGGGGTCAGCAGTTCAGACCCACTCCGCTTGTTTTTCTCGATCTCCGACAGCCGCCGGCGAGCCTCTTCGGCCCAGCCGCCGCCTGGCTCACGGCTCAAGACTTCCTTCCAGTCCTCCGAGGCCCGGGAATACAAGTGCAGCCGCTCGTAGACAACCGCCCGGTTGAAGCGGAATTCGACATTCCTGGCGTCGCGTTGAATCGCTTTCGACAGCCACTCCGCGGCCGTGCTGTAATCCGCGCCCCGGCCGGTGGCTTCGCCACGCTCGAAAAAGGCGGTTGCGAGATCAGCCATAAGCGCCGGGTTGTCCGCCCTGGTTCCTTGTGCGCTTTGGAACGCCAACAACGCCTGCTGGTAGTCCCAACGAAGTAGATCGGCCCGGCCTCGCGCCTCTAACCAATCGGGGTCCGACTGGTTGTTGGCAAGGGCGTTCGCGATATCCAGGTTCGCCTGGAGCAGCGGCCGGGATTGCTCCGTGGTTGCCGTCGAACGCTCCTGGCGCAACCGCGAATAATCGGCCCCAGGGAAGCGCATATCGATGGTCCGATTTTCCGCGAACGCCCGGGCCAGCAGGCGATTCGTGCTTTTCACCGACGGCACCGCCATCATCCAGTAACCCACGCCCAGTAAAATCGCAGCGGCAACGCCCACGGGAATCGCCCACCTCCGCCAATTTCGTATCGGTCGCGGCGCCGGGCGGGCGGCCCGCTCCAACCGGGCGGCATATCGATCGATCGCTTCCGGCAAAGGCGCAGGCATAGGCTCTTCCGTAGGGTCATCGCGGAGGTCGGCAATTGTCTCCTTAAGGGCCGCCCCGCAATTCGCACAGGTCGCGGCATGGGTCAGCAGGCGCTCCGCTTCGGCCGCTGACGCCTCACCCATCGCGACTGTCCACCAGGATTCCGGGCCGGGACACACCGGTCCGGCCTCCGGGGCCTGCATATGCCGCAACTGATCGATGCGAGTCTGACCGATGCGGAGCAGTTCCAGGCGCTCGCGACAAATTGCGCAAGCTTCAACGTGGGCGAGATCTATCGGGCTAACGCTAATGTTATCGACAATGTTCTGGACTTCTTCGTCGGTAAGGTGTCTTTGCAAGTTCAGCGACACATGCCTTTCCTTCTATTAAAACGATTTCCCGGTCCGGATTCCCTTTTCGCCGGCGCCCACAAGTTCGATCCGCACGTTTCTCACGCTCCGCTGCAACAGACTCTCCACCCCCTTCGAGGTTAATCCCAACGCAGGTATCGAAGCGATGTCCTGACTCGTAAACCCCTGGAGGTAGTAAAGCCAAAAGACATTCCGGTCGCGTTCTCGCGTACCTGCCGCGCCGGTACGCCTGAGGATTTCATCAATTTCACTCATTAGAAGCTGCCGCTCAACCCCTGTCGCGGATTCTCGGGCGGGCGTCGCGGCCTTTTCGACCCGGTCGGGTAACGCCGCAACCTTGCCCGATCCCCGCTTCAGAGCAACCTGCGCCTTACAGGAATCGCGTGCTGCGTTTCCCGAAACTACCTTCACGAACGCATACAGACCATCGGGCTTTTCGCTGTGAAACTCGCGGAGGATCCGGCAGTTGTTGTCGCACAGTCGAACGTAGACGTCCTGTATGAGGTCTTCCACCATAGCGGGTGAGGCGAGTCCATAGTCTCGCGCGGCGCGGGTCACATTTGAGGCGATGACGGGCTGAAATCGGCGAACAAACTCATTCCACGCGCCCGGAATCGACTGCCTCAAGCAGGCTTCCAGCAGCTCGGACGGTGGCAGATCGGAAAGCACGGGGGATCTTTGGATTTTATCCCATTCCATCCGGCTCCGCCCTTGATTTGATGCAGGCGACGTGGGCGATGCGTGCTGGTGGGACAGACGATGGATTCAGAGTCGAAATGGGCTACCTGGCGCTTGAAGGGTTTTCGGTGCACTTGAAGCGCGGGAATTCGCGAGCCGATGCCGGCGGCATCTCGATCAGTCTGGTGGCCGGCTATCGTTTTCCGTGGTGCTCCAATTCGTGCTCGGAAATCACCTGGCGGAGCATGTTCTCCAGTTCCGCCACGCGGCGGGCCAGGTCGTCGATGGCGTCGCCTTCGGGGTCGGGCAGACGGCCATGCTCCAGCACGCCGCCTTCGGCACGGATGCGAACCACGCGGCCGGGAATTCCAACCACCGTCGAGTTGTCGGGCACCGGGTGCACTACTACCGAGCCCGCGCCCACCTTGACGTTGTCGCCGATCCGGATGTTACCCAGCACCTTGGCGCCGCTGCCCACCACTACATTGTTTCCGAGTGTGGGGTGGCGCTTGCCTTTCTCGTTGCCGGTGCCGCCGAGGGTTACGCCCTGGTACAGCAGCACGTCGTCGCCGATTTCGGTGGTTTCGCCAATCACCACGCCGGTGCCGTGGTCGATGAAAAAGCGGCGGCCAATGGTGGCGCCGGGGTGAATCTCAATGCCGGTGAAGAAACGGCTGAATTGCGAGAGCACGCGCGGCAGCAGCGGCACGCCCCACAGGTACATTTCGTGGGCCAGGCGGTGCATCAGGATGGCATGGAAACCGGGGTAACACAGGAAGATTTCGACCACACTCTTGGCCGCCGGGTCTTCCCGGAAGATGGTGTCGATCTGTTCCCTGATGGCTCGAAGCATGACGCGTACCTTAGTGGTTTACGCCCACACCCTGGTAGAATACTCCCACACCAGAAGTGGAATACGCCCACACCAGAGTGGATGACGCGCAAACCAGCCGGGATTCAGTGTGCAGCCGAAGTTTCCGGTTCCACCACCGGGGGTTTGGCGCCGGCGGGCACGGGCGCCAGCATGTCCTCTTTCCTTTTGATCAGCGTCGAAGTGTTGTAACTGGCGGCTTCGAAGCCGTGGCCGTGGGTGATGGCATCGGTGGGGCAGGCTTCCACACAATAGCCGCAAAAGATGCATCGGTTGTAATCGATATTGTAAACTTTGGCGTACCGCTCGCCGCCTGAAATGCGCGCCTTTTCGGTATTCTCGGCGGCCTCGATATAGATGCAGTCGGAAGGGCAGGCGGCGGCGCAGAGGAAGCAGGCCACGCACTTTTCCATGCCGTTCTCATCGCGCTGCAGCACGTGGACGCCTCGGAAACGTTGTTCGAACCTGGGCGGTTCGTCCGGATAGTTATCCGTAACCGTGGGAGACATCATCTCCTTGAAGGTGATGCTCATGCCCTTGGCGAAAGCCGCCGCCGCACCCAGGATGTCGATTTTATTGGCCATTCGGTCTGCCTCTATTCTAACCGAGGTTCCCGCCGGGAACCTAGTTGCGCGATCCTCAACCGGGCTTCCATTCGGGCACGTTATCGCCCGGGCGAAAGACGCTGACTCCGGCCTGGCTGCCCGACTGGTTACCCAACTGGCCGCCCGACTGGTTAGCTGACTTGCTAGCCGACTTGTTCGCCAACCAGGCGATTTCCTTCCTGCTCCAGCCCTCACTGACGAACGACAGGGTTCCAGTAGGCTCGACCAGGAACAAGGTGGGGACGCTGGCGATTCCATAGTCGTTGCTGACGGGAAAGCCGCTTTCCTCGGTATCCAGCAGCGTGGGAAACGTCACGCCGAATTCGAGGTTGAACTCGCGCGTATCGGCGGGATCGTTCTGCGAAATACCGTAGATTCGAAGCGTTCCGGCAGCGTGCGTTCCGGCAGCGTGCGTCCCGGCAGCATGGATCCGTTCCAGGAAAGGAAAGGTCATCTGGCATACCGGACAGGTGATTTTGAAGAAGGCCAGCAGCACGGGTCCACGGGCGCGAAGCTCCTGCAGCCCAGCTTCGCCGCCATCGAGCAAAGGCAGCCGGAACTCCGGTGCACGGGCGCCTGTTTCGAGGAGCTTGTGGAGTCTGCGGGCAGCCATAATCTCAGTGTACATTGGCGGGACTGTGGCGGTGCATGCACCTTTACTCGCGGGGGGCGTCCAAGCGCGGCAGGCCAATCCGCCGCACTCTCGAAAGTCGCTTGTGGAGTTCGGCTGCGCGCCAACTCGCGGCAGGCGGATTGCCAATCCGCCGCAGGTTACCAACCTGCCCCACAAAGGCCGCTCGCCGACGACGTTCGGCGAAGCATTTGACCCGGCCCGCGGCCCAGTAGGGTCGCGGCTACACCAGCACGCCGGCCAGCACTTGAATCGACGCTTTGCAGAACGCCGGCAGATCTTCCGGCTTGCGGCTGGTGACCAGATTGTTGTCTACCACTACTTCGGCATCGACCCATTGCGCGCCCGCATTGACGACGTCGTCCTTGATGGCGAAGAAACTGGTGGCCTTCCGGCCCCTCAGCATTCCGCCCGCCGAGCACAAGACCCACGGGCCGTGGCAAATGGAGGCTACCAGCTTGCCTTGTTTGTTCATGTCGTGCACGAACTGGTTGGCCTTGGCATGACGGCGGATGTGGTCCGGCGCATATCCGCCGGGCACCACCACGCCGTCGAAATCCGCGGCTTTGACGTCGTCATAGGAGAGCTGGCTTTTCACCGGGTAGCCCAGTTTGCTGCCATAGGTCTCGCCCGCCTTGGCGCCGACCGTCACCACCGTGGCTCCGGCTTCCTGAAAGCGGAACAGCGGGTACCAGACTTCCATTTCCTGATACAGCGTGTCCACAAGAATCGCGATCTTTTTTCCGGTAAGGTCCATGTGTCAATGGTAGCGTGGAAGGCTTCACGCGATGGGATGCCGCCGCGCCATGAATGTTTTCGAGCAGGGGATCTGATCCATGACGTTTTTGGGCGGTTTCCGACATTGCGATCGCCAGTCGAGGCCATTCCAGCGGAGCCGTTAACCCGCTTGCGTTCACCCTCCCGTGCGAATAGAATTGCAGGGCAATGCTCATCATCAAACCGAACCGGCCTGCCGCCTTCCCACTTCTCGCCGCCATTCTCACGGCCATATTTACCGCCGGGGCCGCCGCCCAGGACCAAGCCTTCATAGGCGCCCGAATCATCGACGGCACCGGCAAGGCGCCTGTCGAGAAGGCCACTCTGCTGGTCCGTGACGGCCGCATTGTGGCCATTGGCGCCGGGGTGAAAATCCCCACCGGCGCCGAGCGCATCGACGTCGCAGGCAAAACCATCATCCCGGGACTCATCAACGGCCACGGCCACGTTAGCGACCTTAGCCAACTAGGCCTCTACGCGCGTTACGGTATCACCACGGTCTTCAGCCTGGGCGGCGACAAGGAGATCGATCTTCGCGACCAGACCCGCGCCGACCAGCAAATCCCCGGCCTCACGCGCGCGCGCCTCTACATCGCGGGGCCCATCCCGGTCTCCAAAACGGCGGAGGACGGCCGCAAAGCCGTCGATGCCATCGCTGCCGCCAAGACCGACATCGTGAAATTCCGCCTGGATGACAATCTGGGCCACACCGTCAAAATGCCGCCCGAGGCCTACACCGCGATTATCGATGAGGCCCACAAGAAAGGCATGCGCGTAGCCGTCCACGTCGTCACCCTCGCCGACGCCAGGGCCGTCCTCCGCCTGGGCGCCGATTACATCGCCCACAGCATCCGGGACGAGGAAGTCGATGGCGAAACCATAGCGCTCCTCAAGAAGAACAATGCATTCTACACCCCCACCCTGATGCGCGAAGTCTCCACCTTCGTTTATGGCGAAAAGCCCGCCTTCTTAAGCGATCCCTTCCTGCTCAAAGATGGCAACAAAGCCGAGATGACCAAGGCCCAGGACCCCGCCTTCCAGGAGAACATGCGCAACGACAAGAGCGGTATGTGGTACAAAGAGCACCTTCCTGTGGCCATGCGAAATCTGAAGAAGATCGAGGACGCCGGCGTGCCCGTGGTGATGGGCACCGACACCGGCCCGCCCTATCGTTTTCAAGGCTACTTCGAACACATGGAGCTTGAGTACATGACCAAGGCGGGGCTCACGCCCATGCAAGCGCTGGTATCGGCCACCGGGACGGCCGCACGCTTCGTGCATGCGGCGGATCAACTCGGCACGCTGGCGCCGGGCAAATGGGCCGACTTCGTCATCCTCGCCGCCAATCCCCTCGATGACGTTCGGAACACCCGGAAAATCGAGTCGGTATGGATCGCCGGCGGCCGTGTGCCTGCCAAATAGAGGCGCACTCAGCGGTCAGCGGTCAGCCGTCAGCTAACCCGGCCCCGGCCGCGCGTGCTCCGTTTTGAGCTGATAGCTGAACGCTGAAAGCTGAAC
This sequence comes from Candidatus Acidiferrales bacterium, assembly GCA_035570275.1. GTDB lineage: Bacteria > Acidobacteriota > Terriglobia > Bryobacterales > Bryobacteraceae > DATMNI01. The sequence continues at coordinate 56,198 of DATMNI010000277.1, forward strand.
GCTCGAATCGGCCTATTTATCGATACCGAGAATGAAACTTTTGGTGGACATGCCGGGTTTCCTGGCATATAATCCTGTTGCAAGCAATACCTGTGGGAGGGGAATTTCATGACGAAAATAACCCCGCGTGGGGGTGTGTCGCTGTTGATTTCGAACGGGCGGCTCCCGTTTTTGGGAGTGTTGGCCCTGGTTTGTCTTCTGGCATTGTCCAGCCAACCCGTCAGCGCGCAGGTGGTCTTTGGCTCGATCGTCGGTAACGTTACCGACGCCAGCGGCGGGGCTATGTCCGGCGCGAGCGTCAAAATCACCCTGATTCAGACGAATGACTCCCGCTCCGTGGAGACGAATGAGGCTGGCGGTTACACCATCACCACGGTGATACCGGGCACGTACCGGGTCGAGGTGACACATGCGGGATTTCGCACCTTTGCCGCTTCGGACATCGTCGTGAACCAGAACAACGTGGTTCGCGTGGATGCGCAACTCCAGGTAGGCGCTCTAACGGAGAGGGTCGAGGTGACCACAACAGTCGCCGCCGAACTCCAGACGGAGCGCGCGGATGTCCACGCCGAGATTACCAGCAATGCTCTGTTAGAACTGCCCCAGGCGACCCGGACTTACTCGGGGTTGCTGCAGTTGGTTCCCGGCGTAGTGCCGCCCGGCGGGCAACTCAGTGGCGGCACCAATAATCCTTCGAAGTCGATGACGTTCGCGTTCAATGGCTCGGGTACTACCGCGCCGACCGTCCGTATCGATGGCATCAATTCCATGAATACCTGGGTCAGGAGCTATCAGTCCTACGTGCCTTCCGTGGAGGCTATCCAGAACGTCAATGTCGCGACCAACGCCGCCGATGCCGAACAGGGAATTGCCGGCGGCGCGTCCGTGAACGTGATGCTGAAGAGCGGCTCCAATGAGACTCACGGAGGGGCGTACGAGTACAACAGCGACTCCGCGTTTGAGGCCAACAACTTCTTCGCGAACTCGTCGGGGATATCCAAACCCCCTCACCTGGTAGACAACAACCTGGGCGGCTTTGCGGGCGGACACATTCTCCGCAACAAGCTGTTCTACTTCGGCAGTTATGAAGGCGATTTCAATCACTCGGCGGATTCGGCCGTCCTGTCGTTCCCCAATCACGCGCAACTCGGGGGCGATATGAGCGGCTCAGGCACTCCCATCTACGATCCGAATACGGGGAAAGCCGATGGCACAGGCAAATTGCCGTTCCCGGGCAACATTATTCCTACCAGCCGGATTGACCCGGTGGTGTTGAAGATCATTCCGAATATCCCGCAGACGAACGTTGGCGGCGCGGCGGTAGTGAACAACTACTACACGAACCGGTCGACTATTTACAACCTGCACAAGATCGACACCAAGCTGGATTACAACGCCACCAGTAAGCTGCGGCTCTCCGGACGGTTTGGCTACCAGCCGTATTACAACTTTCAGACACCGTTCTACGGTCCTGTCCTGGGCGGCTCGGGTGGTTTCGGCCAATCCGGCGCTGGAAACTACCTGCAGCACGGCGCGGGCCTGGCGGTTTCCGCGTCCGGAAGTTACGTGATCAGTCCGACGTTCGTTGTCGACGCGGCCTGGGGCAAAACGAGTTCGCATCAACTGCTTTTTCCGAACCTGACCGATCAGCGGTACGGCCTGGACGTGCTGGGAATTCCCGGCACCAACAATGGGCCTCTCCCCTGGACCGGCGGCGTTCCGAATTTCGCCATCGCCAATTTCAACACCATGGGCGCGTCGTATCCTGCGCTGGAATATATCCAGCCGATCTACGAGTACACGGCCAACGCGACCAAAGTCAAGGGATCGCATACCATTCGGTTCGGCGCCGACGTGAACTTCCAACACCCGCGGCACATCGAAGACAGGAACAACACATTCACCTTTAACGGCGCCGCCACCATTCTGAACGGCGGCCCCGGGGCGACCCCCTACAATGCATTGAGCGACTTCCTGTTAGGTGACTTCTATGAGGGAACCAACTGGCTGCAGGTTCTGCAGCCCTATCTGACGATGAGGACGTGGGAATTCGCCTTATACGCGCGCGATCAGTGGCACGTAAGCCCGAAGCTGACGGTGAACTACGGTGTTCGTTGGGAGTACTACCCGGTTCCCACCAGGGATGCCGTGATGAACCAGCCCAACTCCGTAGCGCCGGGCGGTCTGGGAAGCACCGGCAATGGCCTCTACTTTTTGAACATGCAGACAGGCACCGTGTCGGTATGCGGCGCCAGCGGGATTCCGTCGAGTTGTGGCATCAACGTTTCGAAAAGGTTGTTGGCTCCCAGCGTCGGGATCGCCTACCGCCCGACCGAAAAACTCGTGATCCGCACGGGATATTCCCTGTCTCCGTACCAGGAGAATATGGGGATGACGTCGATGCAAGCCTATCCCGGCGAGGTCCAACTCGATGAGATCGCCACCAACCCGTATAGCTTTGTGGGTCAACTGCGTACGGGTCTGCCGCAGATTCTCGCGGCGCCCGGAACCAACAGCGTTTACCCGCTTCTCCCCAATACGGGAAACCTGACGGGCGTGAATACCAACAAGAATTATGTCCGCGGCTATTTCCAGTCATACAACTTCACGGTGCAAAGAGAACTCCCCGGCGATCTGCTGGCGTCAGTTGGCTATGTCGGGATGCATGCGGTGCACCTGCAGGTTGCGGTAAACCAAAACTACGGTCAACTGGGCGGCGGCACCGCCAGCCAGCCTTTGGCCTTTATCCCCGATTACTCTGCCGGCATTACGGCCCTGCTGCCGTGGGGCGCCGATAAGTATAATTCGCTGCAGGCGACCCTCAATAAACGGTTTTCCAGGGGTCTGCAATTCCAGGCTGCCTACACGTATTCGAAGGATATCGGAATGTCCACTTCGATTCTGATCCCGCAGTACATCAATCGGGATTACTACACAACGGGAGCGGACCGCACGCACCATATCGTCGTCAGCGCGGCATATGAATTGCCGTTCGGCAAAGGCAAGCCGATGGTGACTCAAGGTGTGGGGGCCGCGGTACTGGGTGGATGGAGCCTGAACGGGATTTTCAATCGCTACTCCGGGGCGCCCTACACTATCAGCGCTGCATCCTCTTCGTGCAATTGCCCCGGTAACTCTCAGGTCGCGGATCTGATCAAACCGAACGTGGCCCAAGTCGGGAGCGGCGTGGGCGGCCAGGCATACTTCGATCCGCTGGCCTATGCGCCCGTGACCGGCGCCCGCTTCGGCACGTCGGGATTCGATCAACTTCGCGGCCCCGGCAACACCAACCTGGATATGAGTATCTTCCGCACATTCAAGCTTACGGAACGTTTCAAAACCCAACTCCGGGCCGAGGCAATGAATGTTAGCAACACGCCGCACTTCGCCAACCCCAGCGGCACGAACGTGTCGAACATGTCGTTGAACCCGGATGGTTCGGTCAAGAGTCTCGGCGGATTCAGCCAGATCACCGCCACCAACCCGCTGGGCCGGGTGCTCGATCAGAGGTACTTCCGGTTTGGCTTCCGAATCCTGTTCTGATCGGTGCCATTGAGCGGAATCGCGAGACACCGCTTACTGACGTGCGCGGCTCTGAACGGAGTGTCACCTCTGAACGGAGCCGCGACCGTTAGGGAGCGGTTTTTGCAACCGTTGGCAAGATCCCGAATCCGGATCGTAATTTGGTTATGCCTGGTGGCGCCGGCGGGAAGCGCCCCAGTCGCCGCCCAAACGGCACCCGCGAGCAGCGTCCCCGTGAACCACTATGTCGACGCGCGGGTTTGCGCCGGTTGCCATAGCCAGATCGCCCAGAACCATCTTCATACCGGCATGGGACGGTCTCTGTTTCGCCCCACGCCAGCCAATACGGTGGAGGACTACACCGGAAACAACGAGTTTTACCATCCCTTGTCGGACACGCATTATGCGATGATTCGTCGCGACGGCGCTTACTACCAGCGGCGCTGGCAAATCGGTTTCGGCGGAACCCCGACCAATATCGAAGAGTCCAGGATCGACTACATGATTGGTTCCGGCAACCACGCCCGATCCTATCTCCATCGCACGGCGCGCGGCACACTCATCGAGTTGCCGCTCGGCTGGTATTCGGAAAAGGGCGGCTCTTGGGGGATGAGCCCGGGATTCGATTCGCCGCATCCTGCCACCCGCCGGCTGGTTTCGTATGAATGCGTTTTTTGCCATGATGCATTTCCCCGGATTCCGGCCGGACACGATGCTCCGGGCAGCGAGCCTGTCTTCAGCGGCGATCTTCCCGAGGGTATTGACTGCCAGCGGTGTCATGGCCCTGGCGGCAGTCACGTTCGCACCGTGGAAAAAGCGGGGGCGAATCGCGAACAGATTCGCGCCAGCATCGTAAACCCCGCGCGGCTGAGCCCCAAGCAGCGGACGGATCTCTGCATGCAATGCCACCTGGAACCGACCAGCACGGCATTTCCTGCCCTGATCCGGCGCTTCAATCGCGGGCCGTTTTCCTTTACCGCGGGCGAGCCTCTTGGCGCGTTCCTGCTGGCTTTCGATCATGCGCCCGGCGCGCAACACGACGACAAGTTTGAAATCGTTGGCAGTTCCGCTTACCGGCTGCGGCAATCCCGTTGTTTTCTTGAGAGCAAGGATGCCCTGACCTGCGATACCTGCCACGATCCTCATCG
>DATMNI010000278.1:0-16970 GCA_035570275.1 Candidatus Acidiferrales bacterium
GAAATCGCGGCCCGGCAACGTGTGGAACGGGAGTTCGGCTGGGACGAGATCGCGCGGCGGCAGACCAGGTTGTATCGCGAACTCGCCGGGGTCCACTCGGGATCTTGATATCGCTCATTCGCTGACGAGTATCCGGCGCACGACGGTGGGCTCTCTCGCAATGACTGTCAGGTACGCGCGAGCCGCCGAGTCTGGCTGGCGAGCGCCCTGTTCCCACTCCTGCAACGCTCGTTTGCTGATGCCATAGGCCCGTGAGAATTCCGCTTGCGACATTTTCACCCGTTTCCGAATGGCCTTCACATCGATCGGCTTCGGCCAAACCTGCTCCACTTCGATTTTGCCGCGCCGATGCTCCAGAACCAGATTCATTCCCTCGATCAGGTCCGCTCCAAAAGTCTTGTTCGCCGCCGCTTTCTTTGGCATTCTTATTGCACTCCTTTCAGATGAGCCGCGATTTGCCGTAATTCTTTCTTTTCGTCCGCGGTCAGATCGGTCTTGATATTCTTCGCATAACACCGGAGCAGGTAGATGCGCGCGGCGACCACGACGTATAGGTAAATGATCCGTGCGCCGCCCCGCTTGCCCTTGCCCTTCGCCGCCCATCGCAACTTCCGCGCGCCACCTGCGCCTGGCATCACGGCTCCGGCGTCCGGATAGTCAATCAGATACACGGCCAGCGCATCAATTCCGTCCGCTCCGATCAGTCCCGTGGCCTCGGCCTTAAACTTCGGCATCTGCAGGACCGTGATTTCAGGTGCGTCGTCCATTGTTTGACAGTATACCGCAATGCGGTATAGGCATTGTGAGAGGTCATCGACAGGTTGCGTCGGCCCTTATTCGTAGCCATCAAGGCGGAGTAGTCCACCTCCTGCTGGCTGCAGCCTTCGCGTTGTGCCGCAGTGGGAGGCGTGTCCGACGAACCACGTCTCTGCTGCCATGCCGGGCATTGGCAGATCGATCTTGTCGAACCCTACGGCTTCCCGCCTCCCCGCCCGGCACCCACAGCCGGACCGTTCACCTTAGCTTTCAAAGCAGCCCATTTACCCATCAAGGCTGTATAGGCCGCTTCCTGTTGGCTGCAAGCCTGTAACTGCGCCGCCGTGGGAGGCAACTCGGAGCCCTGCATGCCCATCACGGCGGCAACCATTTGGCTGCCAATGTTGGCGAGGTTTGCCGGAGCCGGTGGTTCCGCCGCGGCCGCACCAAAGCCACCCCCACCGCCGCCGCGACCGCCACGGCCCCCGCCGCGGCCTCCGCTTCCAATCGCCTCAGCGGGCGCGATCTCCTCAACTTGCTTGATGAGCCCGTCATTAGCCGCGGATTGCGGGCGGGCCTTGAGTTGATCCGCCTTGAGCCTGTCAAGCAGGGCGCGAGCCGCGTTGTAGGCGCTGGCGGCGCGGGTGGCGTTGTCCTCCATCTGCGTGGTCAGGGTGAAGATGCGCTGCACATCGGGCGTGATCTTCACGCGCGGGTCCATCTTGACGGTAATTGGTTGAGTCAGGCTCTTGCCGTTCACGGTCAGACGCACCGCATACACGCCGGGGGCTACCCAGGGCGCGTTGACTCCGGAGTAAGTGCGATGCGGCACGGCGGCATTGCCTCCTCCACCGCCACCGCCGCGGCCCCCACCGACGCCTGCGCCGGGAAGCGGATCGTAGTGCATGTCCCAAGTGAAGCGGTGCATGCCGGCCGTGGTTGGCAACACCTGCGGGGGCGCCGGCCAATAGAGCGGAAGACCGCAATCAGGCGCGGCTGGCGTCTGCTGGCAAAGCTTGTTGTAGGCAACCGGGTCGGTAGCCGGATCGGGGCTGCGGACCGGGTCGCTGCTGGAGTAAGTGCGAATGACTTTGCCCTGAGTGTTGAGTAACTCCAGCTTCACCTCGCCCGCGGCAGCGGCCGGTAGATAGTAGTCGATGATCGCGCCCGCCGGTGGGTTTTCCCCGGCCGGCAATTCCGGCGGCCACGGCGTTGGATCGTTGGTGCCGAAGCGAATGCGAATGCCGGTGGCGGGCTTGAACAGATACGCATCGGATGCTGCAGCCGCCTCGGCCGCCTGACGCAGCGGGGTCACGTCGTCCAGAATCCAAAAGCCGCGGCCGTGAGTGCCGGCCACCAGGTCAGAGCAGAGGCACGTGGCATCGTCCTTGACTTCAATGTCGCGCACCGAGATGGCAGGCATATTGAGCCGCAGCGAATGCCAATGGTCGCCGTCGTCGAAGGAAACCCACACCTGGGTATCGGTGGCGGCGTAGAGCAGGCCTTTCTTGCGCGGGTCCTCGCGGATGGAGTTGGCGACCGCTCCCCGTGCGATACCGTTGTTGATTTGGGTCCAGGACTTGCCCCCGTCGTGGGTGCGCCAGAAATGCGGATTCATGTCGTCGAGCCGCAGGGTATTGGCCGCGGCGTAGGCGGTCTTGGTATCGAAGTGGCCCGCCTCCATGTTGAAGATGCGCACCCAGGGCGTAATATCGGGCGGCGTGACGTTGGTCCATTTCTGGCCGCCGTCAGTGGTCACCTGGATGAGGCCGTCGCCCGACCCCGCCCAAAGCACATTCACGTCGAGGGGCGAAGGCGCCAGCGCCGTGACAGAGCCCATAGGTGCGGCGGTCACGCCGGCGGCGTACTTGCCGGCGCTGGCGGGCACCTCCCAGGTTTGGCGAGTCAGGTCGCCGCTGATGGCGGTCCAGCTATGGCCGCCGTTGGTTGTCTTCCATACGCCGGCAGTGGCGTAAAAAAGAACGTTGGGATCTTTGGGCGACCAGATTAGCGGTTGGGTGCGAACGGTGCGCGCGGGCGGCTCAACTGGCGACGCGGTGACCACGCCGCCACCACCGCCACGGCCTCCGCCGCCCGGGCCGACGGCGGCTTTTTGGCTGGTCACGCGGTTATAGACACTCACCTTTCCGCCGTAGATCAGGTCGGGATTCTTCGGGTCGGGCGCCGCTTCGCCGTACTCCTCGATACCCACCGGGTGCCAATCGTGGAACGTAATTTCGCCGTCCATACCGCGGCTGTCCACGCATGCGGAGCCGGAATCCTGCTGGCCGCTGCACAACCGGTAAGGGAACCCGTTGTCGGCGGTGACATGATACATGGCGGCCGTCGGTTGGTTGTACCAGTTACTCCATGACTCGCCGCGATTGGCCGAAACCACGCCGCCCTGGTCGCTCACCAGCAGAATGATATTCGGGTTGTTGGGGTTGACCCAGCTCTTCTGGTAGTCGTCGCCGCCCGGAGCGCCGCGTACTGCCGACCAGGTGACGCCGCCATCCTCGGTGCGCCAGAAGACGGTCGAGCAACTGTAGACAATACGGGCGTCTTTGGGATCCACGGTGACGGTGGCCAAGTCGCCGCCGCCGATGCGCCCCAGCGGCCGGTTGTCGGGCGGATGGCGTTGCGAACCGGTCTCGCTGATGCGCGGATCCTCGCTAGCCAGAAACCAATGGTCGCCGCCGTCGGTAGTCTTGTAGAAGCCGATGTTGCCGCCCGCGCCGCCACGCCCGCCGCGTCCCCCCGCTGGCGGAGCGGTCGCGGCGCCGCGGCCTCCTGTGCCCGCAGCGGTAGCCGACGCCACCATGGCGTAGATGACCTTGGGGTCGCTTGGCGCAATAGCCAGATTGGCCTGGATGATGGGCGGCAGGCCGGCGGTCAGTTGTTTCCAGGTGGTGCCGCCGTCGGTGGATTTGAAGATGCCGCCGCTGGTTCCCCCAAACGCGCCGTTCTCGTAGAATCCTTGTTGCTGCTGCCAGAGGGCGGCGTAGACGATGTCGGGATTGCCGGGATCGATGCGGACATCGTCGCCGCTCGTGTATTCGTCTTTAAAAAGCACCTTTTCGAAGGTGGCGCCGCCATCGGTCGAGCGGAAGATGCCGCGCTCGGCGTTGGGACCGTACGGATGTCCGAGGGCGGCCACAAAGAGCCGGTTTGGGTTTCTGGAATCGACCTCAATGTTGGCGATCATCTGCGAATTGCGCAGGCCGGAATCGCGCACGCCAAGGTGGGTCCACGTCTTGCCCGCGTCGGTGGATTTGTACATGCCGTCGCCCACCGCCAGATCGGGCCGGATAATTCCCGCACCGCTGCCCACATAAATGATGTTTGGGTCCGACGGCGCCACCGCGATGGCGCCAATCGAGCCGGTTGGCTGGTTGTCGAAGAGCGGCGTCCAAGTGGAGCCAAAGTCGGTGGACCGCCACACGCCGCCGTTATCGAAACCGATGTAAAACACATTGGGCTGGCTGGGCACGCCGGAGAGCGCCCGCGCGCGACCGGCCCTGGGCGGTCCGATCCCGCGCCAGTGCATCTCGGAATAGAGCCTGGCGTCGGGCGATTGGGCCGGCGCAAAGTGCGGCAGTGCGGCCAGGCCGAGACCGAGGAACGTCAAACGGCGAATCCATACACGCGGAATAAACACGTTGGCAACTCTCCTGAGACCCCTGAGTGTATACGATTCCGATGGCGCTGGCGGGTCCGACATTGGTATAGCATGACTCTTATCAGCCTTGCGTACGGATCCCCATGGGCCAACGCGTCGACTTCTCCGCCAACGCACCCGTCTACGATCGCCGCCACGGAGCCGTCCTGGCATCCGGCTTGGCCGAATGCCTTGCGTCCGGTGGGGCGCTGCAGCGTGGGGCCCGCGTCCTGGACGTTGGCGCAGGCACAGGTCGCGTGGCAGTCGCGTTCGCAAGCATCGGCTGCAACACAGTGGCGCTCGATCCCGCCGTGCCTATGCTGAGCGAGTTACAACGCAAAGCATTGGAACGTCAGGTACGGGTTGTGGCCGGGGAAGGCGCCCGGCTTCCGTTTGCCGGAGGCAGTTTTGATGGAGTGATTCTCGCCCGAGTCTTATACCTGATGTCCGACTGGCAGGTGGTGTTGCGGGAAACATACGATGTGCTCAAGCCGGGCGGATGCCTTTTTCATGAGTGGGGTAATGGACAGGCCGACGAGACGTGGGTGCAGATACGTGAAAAGGCTCGGGCGCTGTTCCAGGATGCCGGTATCGATAGCCCTTTTCATCCTGGCGCCCGAACCGAAGCCGAAGTCGAGGATTTTGTTACGAAACTAGGTTTCGGCCGGTGTACGGAACTGCCGGTCGGTCCCGGTCCTGGTATGACGCTGCGCGACTTCGTCGGGCGAATCGCCAGCGGCGAGTTGTCGTACATGTGGAACGTGCCAAAGCAAGTTCAGGAATCGTGTCTTCCCCAGTTGAAGAAATGGTGCGAAGGGACGTTTGATCTGGAGCGGTCGGTCCCAATACCCAGAGACATTCATTGGACGATCTACCGGAAGGAAGCGGTCTAGCACGTGGCGGCACGCCGTGCTCGGCGGCGCAAACCGGCTGCCCCGTTATCGGCGTCTACCCGCATCGATCCCAGAGCCAACGTCGACGACCGGGAGTATAGTTTAAGGAAGTGGCGGGGAAAATGACCTAACGATGGACCACGAACAGTGGCTGGCACAGCACGACCGGATGACCGCGGACCATGAGGCGCGTCACGACCGCGACATGGCGGAGTTAGGCGCAAGCCAAGCCAGGACGGAAAGCACCTTCGCAGGGCCATCCGTCTGAGCGTCCAGGATGCTGTGAACGAGATACCGAGCGCGATCGCCAACGGGATTTGTCCTTTACGTATGGTTCGCATTGCGAGTCGCTCCTGGTCTTTCATCCTGAACCGCCGGCGCTGCCAATTTCACGTCAATTCGGGCTCGAAAAGTGCGCAGACAGGCATCCAGTTTACAGGAGCCGCTGTGCTACTACCAGCCATGTTGAAAAACCGGGCTAGAATCGTCAGATGGCACCTGCTGCGACGAACCGTGTTCCCCGCTTGATCCCGGGTCTGCTGCTCCATGGGCGGCGTTCCGCGAAATGGCTATGGAGCGTGGAAGCCTGCCTGCTAACAGGGTTGGCCGCGGTTGCCGTGCAGCCGATTTCCGCCGCGCCGCAGCGCCAGACGGGCGGCAACGACATCCCCAAGACCTTCACGGTCCCGCTCGCCGGCTACGACTATGTCAAGCGCGAGGAGATGGTGCCGATGCGTGATGGCGTGAAGTTGCACACCGTGATTGTGGTACCCAAGGGAGCCCGCAACGCGCCCATCCTACTGACCCGCACGCCATATAACGCTTCCAAGCGGACGGCTCGCAATGACAGCCCACACATGATCGCTGCTTTGCCGCAGGGTGACGAGTTATTCGTAACCGATGGCTACATCCGCGTATTTCAAGACGTTCGCGGCAAGTACAAATCGGAAGGCGACTACGTCATGACGCGCCCCGTGCGCGGCCCGCTGAACCCTACCGCGGTGGACCACGCGACCGACGCCTATGACACCATCGACTGGCTGGTGAAGAACACGCCGGAGTCGAATGGCCGCGTAGGTATGATCGGCTCCTCGTACGAGGGCTTCACGGTGGTGATGGCACTGTTAAGCCCGCATCCGGCGCTCAAGGTGGCGGCGCCCGAGAGCCCTATGGTGGATGGCTGGATGGGCGACGATTGGTTCCACTACGGTGCGTACCGCCAGACCAATTTCGACTACATCGCGGGCCAGACTACTAAGGCGGATGCGGGCGACCCGGTGCCGCGCGACGCCTATGACGATTACGAGGCGTTCCGACGGTTCGGTTCGGCCGGCGCATATGCCCGCGCCCACGGCCTGGATCAGCTCCCCTGGTCGGAGAAGATGGTGGAACACCCGGCCTATGACGCCTTCTGGCAGGGTCAGGCGCTGGATAAGCTAGTCGCCGCGCAGCCTTCGCAGGTACCCACCATGTGGATTCAGGGATTGTGGGATCAGGAGGATATGTGGGGCGCCATTCACTGCTACCTCGCCCTGAAGGCCAAGGGACAGGCCGATCACAACTACCTGGTGATGGGCCCATGGAGACACAGCCAGGTGAACTACGACGCCGACAGTCTGGGGCCGTTGAAATGGGATGGCGACACCGCTCTGCAATTCCGGCGCGATGTGCTGAAGCCGTTTTTCGACCGGTACCTGAAGGCCGGAGCCCCCAAGCCGGAAACGCCGCCGGTGTTCATCTACAACACTGGGGAGAACCATTGGGATCGTCTGAAGAACTGGCCGCTCGCCTGTGAAGAGCACTGCGCGTCGCCCATGAAGGCACTGTATCTGCAAGGCGCCTTCGGCTTGGGTTTCGACAAGCCGGCCTCCCAGGGGGCGGTCGCCGACTCCTATGTTTCCGATCCCGCCAAGCCGGTCCCGTATCTGCCGCGGCCGGTGCGATTCTCGGACTCCGACCGATGGAGGACGTGGCTGGTCGCCGATCAGCGCTCAGTGGCTGACCGCACCGATGTGTTGACGTATGAGACGCCCGTGCTCACGGCGCCGGTTCGCATCGGCGGCGCGCCGGTCGCCGACCTGTTCGCCGCCACTACCGGCACCGACTCGGACTGGGTGGTAAAACTGATCGATGTTTTTCCGGACGAAGTGCCCAGCCAGCCGGAAATGGGAGGTTATCAACTGGCGGTCTCGATGGATATCTTTCGAGGCCGTTACCGCGAGAGTTTCGAGCACCCCTCCGTCATTCCGGCCGGCCAGCCTCAGCGGTATCGCTTTGTTCTGCCGACCGCCAACCACGTGTTCCTTCCGGGCCATCGGATCATGATACAGATCCAATCCAGTTGGTTTCCCCTCTACGACCGGAACCCGCAAACTTACGTGCCGAACATCTTTTTGGCCAAACCGGAGGACTATGTGAAAGCGACGCAGTCGGTTTTTCGATCCGCGGACCGGGCCAGCGCGGTTTGGCTGCCGGCGGTGCCGTAGGGGAGGATATCGCTCAAACGATCGGGCGCAAGCCGTGGCGGAGGCCTTTCGCCGCAGTATTGGAACCGGCCGGTCGGCCGGCGCCGGCGGAGATCTTACGCGATGACTTTCTCGACTACGCGCCCCGACACATCCGTCAGACGGAAGTCACGCCCCTGAACCTTGATTGTCAGCCGCGTGTGGTCCAGCCCCAGCAGCCGCAGCATGGTCGCGTGGAAATCATGGATGTCCATGCGGTCGCCCACGGGCGAAAAACCAAACTCATCGGTTTCGCCAATGGTCTGTCCAGGCTTCACCCCTCCGCCGGCCATCCACAGGGTAAACGCATCGATGTGGTGATTGCGGCCCGCCTTTCCGGACTCCCGAACCTCGCCCATCGGAGTGCGGCCGAATTCACCGCCCCAGATGACCAGCGTGTGGTCCAGCAGACCGCGCTGCTTCAGATCGCTGATTAGCGCGGCCGTGGGCTGGTCAACTTCGCGGGCTACCTGATCGAGCGGCTGGCCGAGGTCTGTATGATGGTCCCAATCGGTGTGATAGAGCTGCACAAAACGCACGCCGCGCTCCACTAGCCGCCGCGCCAGCAGGCAGTTGTTCGCGTAACTGGACTTTCCCGGTTCCGCCCCGTACATCTCCAGCGTCTGGTTGGATTCCTTCCCGAAATCGATCAGATCGGGACCGCTCGATTGCATCTTATAAGCCATCTCATACGATGCGATGCGCGTCGCGATCTCCGAGTCGCCCGTTTGCGCCATTTCCGAAAGGTTCAGGTCGCGAATTGCCTGGATGGTTTCCTGTTGCGCTTCGGTTGAAATGCCCGGCGGCCTGGATAGATCCAGAATCGGGTCGCCGCCCGAACGGAACGGGACACCCTGATAGGCAGTGGGCAGGAACCCGCTTGCCCACAAAGCCGCGCCTCCGCGAGGGCCGCGCGGTCCGGATTGCAGCACCACGAATCCGGGAAGGTCGGTGGATTCGCTGCCGATCCCGTAAGTGATCCAGGAACCCATGCTGGGGCGTCCAAACCGTGTGGAGCCGGAGTTCACAAAACACTTCGCGGGCCCATGATTGAAGTTCTCCGTGGAGACTCCCTTCAGAAATGCGATCTCATCCGAGACGCCCGCGATATGCGGCAGCAAGTCCGATACCCAGGCGCCGCCGCGGCCGTGCTGCTTGAAATTACGGCTGGTTCCCAGCAGCTTCGGCTTATCTTTAGCGAACGAGTCCATGAAGGCGAAGCGCTTGCCCGCCATCAGCGAATCGGGAACCGGCTGGTGGTTGTATTTCTGCAGTGCCGGCTTGAAATCGTAAAGCTCGAACTGGCTGGGCGCACCCGCCATGAAAAGGTAGATAACATTCTTGGCCTTGGCCGGGAAGTGTCCGGGCTTGGCATCCATGGGATTGGCGGGGGCCGTTTGTGCGAAGAGGCCGTCATCGCCCAGCAGCGATAACAGCGCCAGCCTACCCAGACCGACGCCACAACGGCTGAAAAAGTGCCGGCGTGTTTCGAATTGCAGCAACAGGTCTTCCCGGTTCATGGCATTACTCCCGTGGGAATTACTCCCGTGTCAGAAAATCGTCCAGGTTCAGCAGCACTCGCGCCACGCCCGTCCAGGCCGCCTCAAGCAGTAGATCCGAAGGCAGCATGGCCGCCAGTTTCGGCGGCGGCGGATTCGCCGGAGTACCATCCGGCCCGAACTTCCCGCCCTTGTAGATCAACTCCGTCGCGCGCGAAGGCTTGGTTTTGTATTCATCCACCCGGTGGGTCAGAACCCGTTGCAGCCGTTCCTCCTCATCCGGCCTTGGCGCGCGGCCCAGCACCAGCATGTACGCATAACGGATACGCTCCTTGTTTTCGGGCGGAGCTTCCTTGAGAACTCTGGCGGCCAGCCCTTCGGCGAACTCGAGGAACGTCTCATCGTTGAGCGTGGTCAGCGCCTGCAGCGGCGTGTTCGACCGGGTGCGGCGCGTGCACGCCGATGTCGCATCGGGGGCGTCAAAAACGGCCAGACCCGGATACGCGGCCGAGCGCCGGAAGAAGGTGTACAGACCGCGGCGGTAGCGGTCCTGCCCGGTCGCGGTGGGCCATGCCCCACTGACCTGGGTCACCGACATGGCGCCCTCCGGGATGGGAGGATAAACGCTCGGCCCGCCTACCGTGCCGGTCAACAGACCGCTGGCGGCGAGCGCCGAATCGCGAATGATCTCGGCTTCCAGGCGCAGACGGTTCTGCCGTGCCAGCAGCTTGTTATCAGGGTCCACTGCCTCCGTCTCAGGTCTCCGCTTCGAGGACTGCCGGTATGCCGCCGACGTGACCACCAGCCGGTGGATCGCCTTCTGGCTCCACTTCTGCCGGACGAGTTCGCCCGCCAGCCAGTCAAGCAGTTCCGGATGCGAAGGGCTGGCGCCCTGCTTGCCGAAGTCATTTTCAGTTTCGACAATTCCCTTGCCGAAGTAGGCTTGCCAGATGCGATTGACAGTGACGCGGGCGGTGAGCGGGTTCCGTGGATCCACCAGCCACTTGGCAAAGTCCAGCCGCGTATTCGCGCCCGCCGGCAACTGGGGCAGCACGGCCGGGATGGCAGGCTGCACGGGAACGCCCCGCCGTGTGAAATCGCCTCCCAGTTGCACATAGGTCTCGCGCGGCTGCGGCAACTCGCGCATGACCAGCGTGGTGGTAAGCTTCGGTTCACGTCTGCGGAGATCGCGCAGGTTCTGCACCCGTTCGATCAATCCGGGATCTTTCGCCGGATCGTTCACGGGATCGTTCAAATGATCCGCGCCGCCAGGTTTTCGCGCACGCGCCGCCAACTCCCTCACATACGTAATCAACTCCTTGCTGAGTGACGCCCACTGCGCATCAAACGCTTTCTTTCGCGCCAACTCTTCAGGCGCCGGCACGGTGAGGATGGGCCGGTTGAAGTCGTACCGTTCCACCTCGCTGGCAACCTCGTCTACATTGTTGAAGTAAGCGAAGAGCTGATAGAACTCTTTCTGCGAGACCGGGTCGAACTTGTGATCGTGGCAGCGGGCACAGCCGAGCGTCAGCCCAAGAAAGGCGGCGCCGTTGGTCGACACCCGATCCACCACCGCCTCCACGCGGTACTGTTCGAAATCAATGCCGCCTTCATAGTTGCTGGGCGTATTGCGATGGAAGCCGGTGGCGATCAGTTGATCCACGGTTGGGTTGGGCATCATGTCGCCCGCGATCTGTTCGATGGCGAACTGGTCGAAAGGCATATCGCGATTCAGCGCATGGATGACCCAGTCGCGGTACTTCCACATCTGGCGCGGGGCGTCGATGGTGTAGCCGTCGGAATCGGCGTAGCGCGCCACGTCCAGCCAGTGCCGGCCCCATCGCTCGCCGTAGTGCGGCGAAGCCAGCAGCCGGTCGACCACGCGCTCATAGGCACCGGGGCTGGTGTCGGCAAGGAAGTCGTGAATCTCCTCGGGCGACGGGACCAGGCCGGTCAGGTCCAGGCTGACCCTGCGGAGCAACGTCTCCCTGGAAGCTTCGGATGAAGGCCGCAGATGTACCTTCTCGAGACGTGCCAGGATGAACTGGTCGATCGGATTCCGCACCCACGCGGCGTCGCCAACGGACGGCGGGTTGACTCGCTGGACCGGTTGAAACGCCCACCAATCCGAGCCCTTTGGTCCGGATGCGGTCACCTCGCCGGCGGGCCCGGCTTTGTCTGTAGGCCAAACTGCGCCCAACTCAATCCAGCGCCGGAGGCTGGCTATCTGGTCCGGCTGCAGCCTCCGCCCCGGCGGCATTTTCAGATCGCCAGACTGCTCGATGGCACGCACCAGCAGGCTCTCCGCTGGATTTCCGGGCTTGATCGCCGCGCCGCGATTTCCGCCGGCCAGAATGGCGTCGCGACCGGTGAGCGCGAGTCCACTGGACCTGGTCGTATCGTTGTGGCACGGCTGGCAATTGGTCTTCAGGATCTGCTGGATCGCGGTAGGTTCGATCGGCGCAGGCGGTTGTGCCAACAATACGGACGGCGTGACCAGCACGGCGGCGGCCACGAGCGTACGCAGGCAAAATCGACCGTGGTGGTCTATGGCCATGCCCACACCTTATCAAAATGCGGCGATGGGGTGGTAATGCTCATGCGCCACGTTCCGCAGGTGGCCACGGTGGCCACGGCCTTGAGGTGGACGCGGTGGGCGATCTATACTACATCTTGTCGGGGCCCGCGCGAAGGCGAAGAAACGATCAAGATGGTAACTCCGGCTGATCGGACGGCGAAATGTTCTCCTTCAGGCTCGAGATGCGGCATATGGCGGGGCGATTCCGGTCCCCTCAGGCATCGATTCATGCCTCGACGGTCGCGCTCCTCCTGAGCGGCGGGGTGATCGCCGTGCTCGGCATTCCTGCGCCGGCGTCGCCCCCCGCCCCAGATCCCCGCGCGTTCCTGGATACGTACTGCACCGCATGCCACAACCAGAAACTCCGGACCGCCGGACTGGCGCTCGACAGTGTGGAGGTAACCAGTTTGGATGTCACCAGGCCGGCCGCGAATGCGGAGGTGTGGGAGCGGGTGATCGCGAAGCTGCGGGCCGGGTCCATGCCGCCGCCCGGAATGCCGCGGCCCGATGCAGCCACGTATCGTGCCGTAGCCGGTTGGCTCGAAGACGAAATCGACCGCGCGTGGGCGGCCAGTCCGAATCCAGGCAGAATCAACGCGGTCCATCGTCTCAACCGGGCAGAATACAACAACGCCATTCACGAGCTGTTCGCGCTTGACCTCGATGTGAAGCCGCTGCTCCCCGGCGATGAAACGGCGGACGGCAGTTTCGACAACTTCGCCGATGTCCTCTCGATTTCGACGGCCCACATCGAGCGCTACATGTCGGTGGCCCGGCAGGTGACGCGCCTCGCCACGGGTCTGCCACCCGCCAGTCCCAGGATCGAGACATTCCAGATCCCGCTGCACGTGCTGCAAGACGACCGGCAAAGCGAAGATCTGCCGCTCGGCTCTCGCGGTGGCATCGCCATTCACCACGACTTTCCAGTCGGCGGCCAGTACACCATCAAAGTGCGTCTCCAAAGGCAGTATCAGGATTATCTCAAGGGCATAGGATGGCCGCAGCAGCTCGACGTTCGTCTGGATGGCAAGTTGCTAAAACGGTTCACCATCGGCGGCGCAGCGCAAGGCAGGCCCGCCGCGGAAAGTTGGGCCGGCAGTGGGGAGCCAGGCTTTGCCGGCGATCCGGAATGGGAAAAGTACATGCAGGTTACCGGAGACGCCGGCCTCGAGATACGCGTCCCGGTGGAGGCGGGCCCGCACTTGGTTGGCGTGTCGTTCGTGCGGGAATTGTGGGAACCGGAAGGCCTCCCGCAACCGCTGCAAAGGGGCCGGGTCATCGCCGATGACCAGGTGTACATGAATTACGCCAACGTGGGCACGGTGCAGATCGGCGGTCCTTATCGGAGCGCGGGATCGGCAGCGGGTTCGACAAAGGCCACGGGATCGGCGGCGGGAACAGCAAACGACACACCCAGCCGTCGCGCCGTTTTCGTCTGCCAGCCGCGGCTTGCCTCGGAGGAGCGGCCGTGCGCCACCAGGATTCTCTCCAGACTGGCCCGCCTTGCCTATCGCCGGCCCGTGACGAAGGCAGACGTGCAGACGCTGCTGGAGTTTTTCGACATCGGCCGGCACGATGGCGGTAGCTTTGACAACGGGATTCAGTTCGCGCTCGAACGCGTTCTGGTCGACCCGGACTTTCTCCTGCGTGTCCATCGCGATCCGGTCAAGCCAGGACAGACGCCCCAGGCCGCCTCTCGCCTAAGCGATCTGGAAGTGGCCTCGCGCTTGTCGTTTTTCCTGTGGAGCAGCATCCCCGACGAGCGCCTGCTGGCCTTGGCCGAGCGCGGACAACTCACCGATCCGGCGGTCCTGGAAAAGGAAGCGCGACGCATGCTGGCCGACCCGCGCGCCACCGATGCCCTGGTCGACGATTTTGCCGCCCAGTGGTTGAATCTGCGCCGCGTCGGGGAAGTGGTGGTCGATCCGGACCGTTATCCGAACTATGACGAGAGCCTGCTGCAGGCGTTCAAGCTGGAAACCGAGATGTTTGTCGCCAGCACCCTGCGCGAGGATCGCAGTGTGGCCACCCTCTTGAGCGCGGACTATACGTTCGTCAACGAACGGCTGGCGCGGCATTATGGGATTCCGGGGATTTACGGCAGCCGTTTCCGGCGGGTCAGTCTTCCGAACCACGATCAGCGCGGCGGTCTGCTGGCTGAGGGCGCACTGCTGGCAACCACATCGTACCCGGACCGCACCTCGCCCGTGCTGCGCGGCAAATGGCTGCTGAACAATATTTTCGGATTGCCGGTTCCGCCGCCTCCTCCGGGAGTCGATACCAACCTGGAGACTAAGCCCGGCGCCCGGACGATGTCGATGCGTGAGCGGCTGGCGCAGCACCGGCAGAATCCCTCGTGCAACAGTTGTCATTCGGTCATCGATCCGCTGGGGTTTGCGCTGGAGAATTTCGACGTCATCGGGGGGTGGCGGACGGTTGACGAATCCGGCAGGCCGATCGACGCCGGCGGCGCCACGGTGAGCGGCGCCAAGGTCGAAGGGCTTTCGGGACTGCGGGCGCTGTTGCTGGAGCAACCCGAGCAATTCCCCCGCACCGTCACCGAAAAACTCCTGTCCTACGCACTCGGGCGCAGGCTCGAGTACTTCGACCGGCCGGCGGTGCGCGAAATCGTGCGGGGTGCGACGGCCCATGATTACCGCTGGTCGTCGATCATTCTCGGGATTGTGGAAAGCCCGCCTTTCCTGATGCAGGGGGCACGCAAAGTGAACTGAAGATCCTGTTGGGCCGCATCGGGCGCGATGACGTGGTCTATACGTAGCGCTACCGGGAGTCAGACCAATCGGTTCTTTCAGGATGTCAACCCCTCGCCCGGTTTCGCACCACCTCTTTCGCAACCCGCCTCAAGTCGCGAGTCTCAACTTCCGGAATGGGTCACCGACCGGATGGGTCACCGACCGGATGGGTGGAGCAACTTCCCAGATCGCGTTCCTTTGGTAGTGGGATGGGATTTCGCGGCCAGCTACCGGTTTTCTAAACCCTGCGGCATTAGGGACGAGCGAGTCTTCTGATATCTTCGACGTGCCTGCCAATAGGGTTCGTGCAGCGAAATGTGGTCCAAACTCGGGATGTGGTCATGCTTGGTCCGCATCCGCTCGTAGCGCAGCCCCCTGATGTCATTCCTCGCGCAAAATCTCCAGCGGTTTCCTCCCCAGAATCCGGAAACTGGCGGCCCAGCCGGCGGCGGCGGCTACCAGTGAAGTGATCAGCACCGTAAGCGCGTGCGCCGCCAGGTCCGGGTGGAAGTCGATCTCCAATAGCCGCTTCAGCACCAGACCCGAGAAGGCCGAGGCCAGCAGACTTCCCATCAGGCCGGCGACGGCTCCTAACGCCAGAAACTCCACCGAGAAGATCCAGGCAATGCGGCGGCGCGTGGCGCCAAGGGTCTTCAGCGTGACCACTTCGCGCATACGGCGGAAACGCGTGCCCGCCACGCTCGAGGCCACCATCACCGCGCCGGCCAGGATGGTGAAAGCGGAGATGAACCGGATCACCAGGGCAATCCGCTGCACCACTTCTTCCACAATCGCCATCACGTCGGCTACGTTCACCACCGTGACCGTGGGGAAGCGCTGGTAGACGGTGCGCTGCAGCGCGGCAACGTTGGCGGGCCGCACGCGCGCGCTGCCGTAATATACCGCCGGCAGGCCAGCCAGGCCCCCGTTGAAGATAAACTCGAAGCGCGCCGTCATGCGGATGGATTCGGTGCGCTGGATGCAGGCCACGCGCGTGCGGATCAACCGGTCCCAGATGTTCCACTCGATGGTGGAGCCGGGCCGCAGGTTCAGTATCCGGGCCGCCTCTTCGTTGGCGCAAAGCTGCGGTGCGGGGTCGCCGGGCTTCCACCAGGCGCCTGCCATGATCACCGTGTCGGGCGGCATCTTCTCCATGGAGGTGACGGAGCGGGTGCGCACGAAGCGGCGCGCGAAATCGCGGAGCGCCAGCTTTTCCACCGGCTGGCCGTCCACCGCCGTAATCCGCGCGGCCACGGCGAAGGCCACGTCCGGCGCGGCTGTGACGCCGGGTTGGGATTGAATGAGATCGGCGATGGCCTGGCGCTGGGCCCCCGGGATATCCAGCAGGAACACGTTCGGCATGCCGGAAGGCGCGCTGCCGCGAATCTGATTGACCAACGCGCTCTGCACCAGGAAAACGGTGAGGGTGAACATGACGCCGACGCCCAGCGCCACTACGGCTGCCTGCGCCTGGTTTCCGGGCCGGTACAGATTGGCGATGCCGTGGCGGACCGCGCCCGGAAGGCGGTTGCCCGCGTGCCTGAGAAAAGCCCGGAAACCGCGCAGGGCCAGCCAGCCGGCCAATGTAAGCAGTGCCAACCCGATGGCCAGCGCCAGGGCGAAGTAAGCGCCGGTGCGAATGGCGTCACGCAGGCTGCCTTCGGTCAAGGTCGCGGCCACCACGGCGGTGCCCAGCAGGATGGCGGCGCGCGCCACCATCGGGGCACTAACGCGGGGAGCTTTGGCGCGGCGGCCGGCTCGGGCAGCGCCGGGCTCGCCCATGTCCCGGCGGAAAATCTCAGCCGGCTTGATAGCCCGGATGCTGAGCAGCGGCGGCAGCGTAAACAGCAGCGTGACCAGGCAGGCGATGGCGATGCCCTGCAGCGCGGGCCATGCGTCAAACGTGGAGGCCGCCTCCACCTGGAAATATTTCGCGATCAGCCCGGGAAAGGCCGCTGCCACCCCCAGCCCGAAGGTTACGCCGATCAATCCGCCGCCCAATCCCAACATCAGAGTTTGGGCCGTGTAGATGCGGATCACCTGCGCCGAGCGCGCGCCGATGCACTTCATCACCGCGATGGAATCCAGCTTCTGTTGCAGGTGGCCGTGCATGGCGCTGGCCACCCCCATGGCGCCGATCACCAGCGCGATCAGCCCGATCAGGCTCAGAAAAGTAGTCGAGCGGTCCAGGCCGCGCGTGATGATGGGGTGAGTCTCCCGGTAATCCGCTATAGTCGCCTCCGGGAAAGTCCTCTTCAAAACTCCGCGCACTTCCTCCACGCCAGGAGTTCCCGCAACCGGAAGTTTGAAGAGAAACCGTTCCGCCGCG
>DATMNI010000279.1:0-86676 GCA_035570275.1 Candidatus Acidiferrales bacterium
CGGGCCGGCGGCGGTCTGTCTGCCCGACAGCCGCCGTCGGCTCCTTCAACATTTTACGGATGGCACGTGCCATTCGCTTGCGGCTTGGTGCAGAGCGGCCCCAGATTGGTTACGGCATCGGGTAGGCTGATCATCGCCAGCGGACCTGCCTTATGCTCGCCGTTAAACGGTGTGGGGCTGGCCACGGCAAAGCCGCAGGCAGCGGCGTCATTTGGGTTGTTAAACCAGAAACCGACATGGAAGGTGTTGGTGGGCGGCAAGAGCGTACTCTGATCCACGCCGAAGATCTGATCCAGCAGAATGGTCTTGATCTGCGTTTCGGCATTGCCCTTATTGTCGGCCTCAATGTCGGACTGATACCAGGCCATGCCGACATTCGGAACCGCGGTATTGGGCTGTCCGTTGGGCAGCAGCGTGCTCTTTTCGACGGTGAAGAGGTCGAAGGCCAGGTTGGGTTTGACGTTGCTCACCTTGAGCACCATCGTGTCGTTCAATTTACCCCGCAGAACCGTCACATCGGCTTTTGGCGCGGGCCCATACGGATTGCCCAGGCACGCGGCAAACTTGGGGTTAATCGCAAGCTGGAAGTGAGCTCCGTCCTGAACTCCGTCGTGACCTCCGCCGTCGTCCGCAAATGAAGATCCTGCCGCGACGGTCAGTGCTGCCGCGGCGCTTAACGAAAAAATGATCCATTGTTTCATTGATACTTTTCCTTGGTTTTCGATTTAGGTACTGTGGTGACTCAAGCCCGGCGTGGTTGATTTAGCGCGCCGAATCAACGCGCCGAAATCAACGCGCCGAATCAACGCGGCGTCGCTGGGCTCAATTAGAACTTTACGGGAATCCGCTTCGCGAGTCGTCAGAGAGCGGTAAGCTTTTGGTAGGGACCGTGTTACATTACTCGCCGGCGCCGCAAGCTTCGGCGCGAGCCTCGGAGACCGGTGAGCCAGCCAGGACGGACTCTCGCAGCGGATCCCCGGTCTCAAGAGAGTTTGCAATCCGCAGCATGGCGGTGCGCGCCTGGGCCAGATGAGACGGGTCATCCAGCACCTCTCCCGCCAGCGCGTGCAGGCGCCATGCCGCCAGCGGGGTTTCGCGGCCCTCTATCGCCGCCAGGCCTCGGGCGATCTCGCGCCGCGCACATAGTAGATCCCGCTCCAGAATGGCCACGCGCGCCCGAGCTTCATGGGCCAGGGCGGTCCAGGTACATTCGGCCGTGGCCGCAGCCAGGCTCAGGAAGTGCTCCGCTTCCCTTCGGGCACCGTGGGCGTCGCCTTCGGCCAGGCACAATTCCGTGAAGCCAAGCTGAAGAGGCAACTTCCAGATCCAGTCCATCAGAATCCGCTGGCGGCTTTGCCACTCCCGAAGGTCCTCAAAGCTCCGCCGGGCGGCGGCGAAATCCCCCGCGCCGAGTTCCGCCGCGCCCAGCAGGACGAGGCTGATCTGAATGCTCAGCGGATGTCCCAGCTCGCGGGCCCGGTCCAGATAGCCGCGGCAGGCTTTTCGGGCTGCGTCGAAGGAATGCGCCTGCACCTGGAGGAAGGCCTCCAGCAGGCCAAAAAGCAGCAACCATAAATCGTGTCCATTGCGATTCGCCAGGTTGATGGCGCATCGCAGCAGGCTCTGCATCCTGCCCCATTCCCCGAGATGCAACAGCGCCCAGGCTTCGAAGTAGTGGCCAATGGAGTAATCCAGCAGGCTCTCGAGCGCGGTGGTCATGCGAACGCCTTCCGCGGCGGTATCGCAGGCATCCCGATAGTCCGAGGAAAGCGCCTGGAAAAAGGAATGCCGGATGGCGTGGAGCGCCAGCGAGGCTTGATCGCCGCTCTTGCGGGCCGCCTCCAGGGCGGCGGTGGAGGCAAGCCGATCCCGTTCGTCCCAGCCGCGAAACAGCAGGTTCCAGTACGCCACCTGCCCCAGGGCATTGCAGCGTAGATCGGGATCGAGGGACGACGTGCAGAGTGTAAGCGCCGCGTCCGCCGCTTGCAAACAGCGGTCCCGATCCACGAACGACGCTACGCCGGCGAGCCGAAGCTGGGACTGCAGGATGCCTTCAACGTTCCCCATCTGGCGGGCCCGTTCGCCCATCCGCTCGAATTCGCCGGCAGAGGCGTCAAGCTGGCCCATCAGCCTGTATACCAGACCGAGCTGTTCGGTCACCTCGAATTGGGCCGTCGACCTGCCGGGGTCCGGGAGGTTGGCGGCCAGATCCAGCGCCCGCACGAGGGCATCTACCGCTTCGTGAAGTGCGTGGCGGCCCGCGCATCTTTGAGCCAGTAACCGCAGATACAACACGGCTCTCGAGTAGTCGCGGCACGCCTCAAAATGCCGGGCCAACTCCAGCGCCGCTTCGCTCAGACGCTCCTGGGACAGGCGTTCCAGCCGTTCGCCGATGGTCCGGTGAAGGCGCATGCGGCGCGCCGCGGGCAGGCGGCGGTAAAAGATGTCGCGGTAAAGAGAATGCGTGAAGTGGTAATCGGCGGCTATCGGGCCGGCCTCGGTTCCGGCAACGTGGTCGGAACGAAGGAAGAGATTCCGGCTGGTCAAGCGGTCGCAACATTCCTCCCAGGATCGCATGTCCTCCGGTTCGGCAATCAGGGAGATCGCAAACGCCACTCCCACCACGCTGGCCGACTCCAGGATGTTCTGTTCCTCGGTTGTAAGTCTCTCCACCTGCGTTTCGATCATTTGCGACAGGCTCTCCGGAACACGGAGATCGAAATCGTCCGCACGCCACGGAGCGGCCGGATTCAAATGCCGCTCCCCGCTTTGATTTCCATCGCCTTGATTTCCGCCGCCTTGATTTCCGTCACCTTGATTTCCGTCACCTTGATTTCCAATCGCCGATCGGGACAGGGCGAATTCCAGAACATTGGCGACGAACAGCGGGTTGCCGCCGGTGCGGGCGTGCACCAGGCCGGCAAAATCGCTGGGGAAGCGGTGGTTTGGGAAGCGGAGACTCAGGAATTCGGCCACCTCGCCCTGGTCGAACATTTCGAGTTCGATCTCCGCGCATCGCCCGCGCGCCTGGAGTGTTTGCTTGAGGGATTTCACGGGATGGTTGGTCAGAATGACGTCGACCGGACGGTAGCTGGCAAAGAGCAGCAGGCGGGCATTGCCCGTGCGGTTGGCGATCGTCGAGATCAGGTCGAGAGTGGAAACGTCACTCCAGTGAACATCCTCCATCACCAATACCAGGGCCTCTTCCCGCGACAAGACCTCGATAGCCTCACTCATTTCGCGAAGCATTCGTTCGCGAGTCGCGCCCAGCGTCTCCTCTCTGAGTGTCTCGCGGTCGCCGGAAGAAGCGATTCCCGGCATTTGTACAAGCCAGGTGGGTGCGTATCTCCTCAATACATCGATGAGGTCCGGAACGGAGCCGTCCTTGGCGGCCCGAGCCAGCGCGTCGAAGACCGGATAGTACGACTCGCTGGCGCCGAAATGTTCGATGCATTGTCCCCTGAGAACACGGACAGGGCCGTGCCGGGAGGTTTCCTGCAGGAAATGCGCAATCAGCGTCGATTTTCCGAAGCCTGGTTCGCCGGTGACGAACGCCACCTGCCGGAGCCCGCCAATCGCCCGCTCCCACAGCGAACGCAGGGTTGCGAGGGCAGCGCCGCGGCCAATCAGCAGGGTCGCCGGAGCATCGCCGAATTCCGGCGGCGGTGTCGCTTGCCGGGCGCCCTCGTCCACGAAGCGATAGCCCCGGCGATGCACGGTGGCGATGTGTCTGGGGTCCCTGGGATTCTCTCCCAAAGCCTTGCGAATGTCCAGGACACACGTCTTCAGCACCGATTCCTGAACAAACGTATCCGGCCAGACCGCCTGCAGCAATTCTTCCTTGGTGACGATCCGGCCGGGGTTTTCCACCAGATACCGAAGCACGCCATATGCTTTCGGAGCCAGTTGGAAACGGCTTTCCCCCCGCCAGAGGCACTCATTAGCGGTGTCCAGCGTGAACGAGGAGAATCGCTTCAGCACATCCACCTTCCTGGCATGGTTGATCACCCAAAATCGACAGATTATTGACCGCCCCGTTTTGACGTAGTGAGTAAGTCTATTCTATCGTGTTGCCAGAGACCGTGCATCGAGCATGTCGCGCTCTCAACAGAGCGGAATGGGAACGGAATTTACATGGAGAGCTTCCGGCCTACCCGGCGTGGGCCTCGGCCTTCAGTTCTGTATGGCGACCAGCAGAGTTTGCGTGCCGGCGGTCCCTCCCAGTGAGAAGGTGAACGGTACGGTGTCGCTGGCGGCGACATTCGGCACCATCACGTTGAACTGATAGAGACCCAGATAACCCCCGGTCAATCCAGAGAAGCTCACATTGGCCGGTGTCCCCGCAAATGAGGCCTGAAATGTTGACGCCAGGCGGTTGGCTTGTGTCACGATCTGGCCCGCGGGGCTATCCGGTGTCACCGTCCCGAAGCCCACGCCATAAAGCACGATGGTGTCGCCAGGCTTCGCCCGCGCCGACACTGCGCCAGCGATCGAGCCCGGAGGCAGAACAAAAGTCACTCCATCTGGAAACAGCGCCGTGACGTATTGCCCCGCCTTCAGATTAAATACAGCCGGCGCCAGCAGGCCCGGCTCCGTTAGGTTGACCGTGACCGTGCTGGCCACGCTGGTCCCGCCGGGCGTAGTAACTACTACCGGCTGCGGCCCGGGGGCGATGTTGGAGGGCACCTGCGCATTCACTTGTGCGGGACTGACGAAGTCAATAAATGCCGGCTGGCCGCCGATTGTGACTGTGGTTCCTCCCAAAGCGGTGGGCGCCAGGCTCCTTTGAAATCGGTGCTGGCCCAAAGTTGGGACACGACGTTGGCAAGATTCGTGCCGTAGATTTCCATCCATGTGCCCGGCGCCAGCGCGGAGAACGCCCCGTAGGCGCTGGCGCTGATGACGCCCTGCGACGTCCGGATAACGGGCGTGTCATCGAAGGTGCCGTTGACGAATCCGGTAATGGTTGCGTTGGGCGTGAGCCCTACTTGTCCCACGCTACACGCCGCGACCCCGGTGCACGTGGCGTCAATAAAGTGATCAAAGATCGCCTGCGAAAGAAAAGTAACCGTGGCGCCCGTGTTCTCCGTCAGACTCACCACGAGAGAGCCGGCGGACAGGCTATAAATGATCTCATTGCTGCCCGGGCTGATCGAAGTGCCCGTAAGCGGAGACGGGCCGTTGCCCCGGTAGGTCAGCAGTGCGGTGAGTGTCCCGCCGCCACCGACGCCAGTGTAGGTCGCTGAGAGGGTGCACTTGGTATTGGTGCCGTCGTACACGCAGGAGCCCCAGGTGATGCGGCTCTGCCCTTCGCCCTGGACGTTGCCGCCGAGCCCCGTTAAACTGACGGTCTGATTGCTGCCGGCGAAAGTGGCCGTAACGGCCGAGGCGCGTGGTGACAGAAAAGTTATACAGAAAAGAAATACCGGGATGACGATGGATTTCATGTTTGTCCGTTGTTCAATTCGAATGTACGTCCTACAGTAGCAGTGTTACGGCGGATCGCTCTTCGCAGGCGATGTTGTCTGTGCGATTGGGCACTGCAACGGGCCCACGGCGACATTAGGCACCATGAGGCCTGAAAGATTGACGCCAGCCGTCGCCGATACTCAGCTCGTGGCTTGGCGGTTCCCCTGCGAGAACCGGCCAAAGTTTGGCCGGATGTGCCAGTTAAGTCCTTTGTTTGTGCCCGGACCCGGCCAAAGTTTGGCCGAACCCTCGGATTGTCGGGGGCGGGCAGGCCCCGAATGGCCCCGAACGGCCTCGAACCATGGCTCTTGTGTCCCGCGTGGCAGCGCAGATACCGGTGCCGCGCGGCGCCCCCTCAGACAATCTCCGGCCTGGTTTCGAGCTCATGACGCCACAAAAATCGGGCCGGGTGCCGCCGGAACTCGTTCCACAATGCGACGATCAGCTTTCTGCGGCCGCGGGTGTCCACGTTCCTGGCACGCAGAGCCAACCACAAACCGAGAGCGAAGGACACGCTGAAGTTCAACAGGCCCGTCGCCAGCAACCCGCACCCCGCCCACCAGACATCGGGCCAGGGTAAGGCGCCGCCCCACGCCAGCGAACTCACATCATAAGCCAGCGACGCACTGGCCAGCGTAATGCCGGACTTCCAACGGCACACCGGCGAAGACGCTCACGAACGGAAGCAGCCCCAGCATCAGGCCCAGGCACACGTAGCCAGCCACGCCACTCAAGTGATGCTCCACCAGATGCGCCAGTTCTACCGCCGATTCCTCGCCCAGCCCCCCCCGGATTCTCCGGCTCTGCGCAATCGCCGCCGGCAGGCGGTTGAGCACCATCCAGTTGGCAGTCCATCCGGCAAACAGGCTGGACAACCACAGGAAGCATCCGGTGAGGGCGGCGTACGGGATGGTTAAGGACTGCCACGGGTGCATGGATTCCAAACCGTGCAGGGCGGCTTCCTGCGCCAGAAATGGATTGCCGTTTTTCCATTGAATGAAGAGGTCAATCGATACCGCGAGCGGAATGGCGCCCAACAGGTTTCCGATGGTGACGATGGTTTGGGTACGGGCGATGGCTGCCACCAGCTTGACTTCGGATTGCATCCCATCCTCCTTCTCCAGCGCGTCGCCAAGAGCCGCCGCGGTCATGGACGGCATCTTGGAAGCCAGCCTCCAGCCCAGAAACTGCATCAGCACGAAGCTCATCGTGTAGTTCAGGCTGTGCGCGATGCCGATCCACAGCGGCGCCAGCGCCATGGCCGCGAAAAGGTATTTGAATAAGGCCTTGAAGGCCGTGATCCCTCCGGCTCCCAGCGCCCCATAACCCATCTTCGCCCAGCCGGACCGGGATGCGGCAATGTAGTGCTCCCCGCTCTTGCCCGTGTGAGTCACAATCTGGCGCGCTACCCGGTTCACGCTGTTGCGGAGCAGGCTGTGCACGCCGCGCTCCAGGGCGAAGGCGCGCACCAGCATGGACCCGAACCGGCGGCCGTCTTCCTGGCCGGAGACCACGCGCAAAAGCACGTCGATCCTTTCCAGTTGCGTAATCACCAGGTCGAGCCGAAAGACCAGATCGGAGGATACGCCCTGTTCCTCCATGCGGGCGTGCGAGAGGCCGGCGGAGATCCGGCATTGCAGAACGACTTCCTGCAATCGATCGCGAGCATCGGGCGCCGCGGGGAATCGAGCGAGGCGGCTGGCCGCGTCCACCAAGTCGAAGAAGGGAGATTCGGTCTCATACCGGTGCGGCATCACCTTCATGACTCCCCTGGCCAGGCCGATCGACGCGGCACGCAGCGCCAGCAGACGGATGGCCACCGGGAAGTCGCCGGCCGACCCGCCCAGCAGTTGGCGCCACCCCGCCACGTCCTCTTCGCTAAGGCCGGCGACCCATTCCGCATCCTCGTCATCCAGGTCTGCCATGTGGAGGGCCGCGTAGAGATCCAGATCGTCCTCCAACTGGGGAAGCAGCCGCCTCTTGACGCGCGCGATCAATTCTCGCAGCAGCGAGGTGGCTTCCGGCAGTCCCGCCTCGGAAAACAGTCTGGGAGCGAAAGCATTCGCCCAGATCAGTTGGAATCTCTCCCTGGTGACGGCGTCCGCGCCGATTCCTTCCGCCAAACCGCGCAGGCGTGCCGTGCGCATCTCCGGCGGAACGCTCTTGAGCCAGGCCAAGCAGTTCTGCAGCCACTGCCGCTCAATCTGCTCGCTCTGGTCGAGCGGCAGGAGTGCCAGAGAGCCTGAACCGGGTCCGCGGAGACGGCTTGCATCCCTCGATGATCGCGCAAACCGCGCCAGCTTTATAAGGAAGGGCAGCCGATACAGCCTGGTGGGCAGATTGCCGCCGCTCAAAGCTGCGACAGAGCAGCGAAATCCCATGCTGAATCCTGCCGAAAGTCCGCATACGGCGCCTGGGCGCGCGGCAGCGCTTTCCCCGAAGCATCCACCGCGCCTGCCACGATTACAGGCCGCGGGGCGATGGAACGCGCGATTTCGGGCAGGTCGGCGTAGCGCAGGACGTCCGGCACGAAATTCGCCAGCGGCTGCGTGTACGTCTCCGATTCCGCCAGGTTTCGCCAGGAGACCAGGTGCCTGGCCAGGTAGAGTTTCGAAATACGCGCTTCGAAAGCGGCGGCACAGAGCGCCGGCACAGTCATCTTGTCGCGCGCGGCAAGGCTCAGTACCGACGCCGGATAAGCCTGTGCCAGGGCGGCCGCCAGAGCGCCGATATCGGTGGTCCGCTGACCCAGCAGGCTGCGCCCCAGAATCAGCGAGGCCCACGCATAGTCCTCTTCCTTCTGATGACCGCGGGCATACCCGGCGGCGCCGCTGCCGAACTGCGGTTCCAGGTCGCCCACGCCGCGCACATCCGCCGCGCACACCGCGATTCCGTGCGCGGCCAACCGGGGATAAAGGTCGTCTTCGCGCCATCGCGCATTGCGTCCACCCGGCTCGAGGATCAGCAGGAGCCGTGTCCACGCGTGCTTGGGGAGGAACAGCCACGCCGGCGCCCAGACTTTGGGTGCGGAATTCACCTCCACCGCGAGAATCTCGCAGTCCCCGTATGCCGTCGTGCTTTTGACTTCGAGTTTCGGTACGGCTGACGGCTTCTCCATGCCGAGGAGCGCGCGCAAATCCGCCGGACGCTCCGGCGTTTGAATGGAGGACGCGCGGGCGCGGGTGATGCTATGCGGCGTCTGGCCGCCAAAATCGCGAACCGTATTGCCGGTGGCGCCGCACCACAGCGTCTCATCGCTTTCGGGATTGGTGGGCGGCTCCTCTTCGATGGCGCGCGCGATGGCGCCGCCGCCGCGGCTCAGATGGCGCTCGAACCAGTCATAGACCGCCACCCGGAGCGAATACGAGAGGCCGTGCGGCAGCGGCGTTTCGGCATGCCCCAGAGCGCCGGCAACGCCCAGCGTGGCGTATGCGCGCGCCAGTTTTCGGAACTCTTCCCGCCCGCTTTGCTCGTAAGAGGGCGAGTAAGTCCCGAAGAAATCGTGCGCGCTGGTGGTCACCAGCAATGGCTTGGGGGCCATCGGCCAAAGCAGATCCCAGCGGTCAAAGCCCAGAGGTCCGGAACCGATCAGATCCTGCTCCGCGTCATCGGTGGATCCGGGTGAAAGGAACGGGCTGGCGGCGAAGTTTTCGGTATTGCCGGAAGAAACCGCCGCGGCAACCAGCCGGTCATCCACCGCAGCCAGCATCATGGTCAATGTGGCGCCGCCCGATTGGCCCGTCGAAGCAAGCCTCTTCGGGTCCACTTGTGGATGGGATGCCAGCACATCCAGACTCCGGATAGCGTCCCACAACTGCATACCGGTAGCCGTGTCGCCCGTCAGTAGCATCTGTCGTCCTGGGAACGAGTGCTCCTCGTCGGCCGAGCCCAGACGCGTCAGCCAGCCGTTCGCCTGCGGATAGTAGGTGCGCTCGCCCTGGCCCATCGGGTCGAATGCCAGGACCACGTAGCCCAATTGCACCAGCCCCTGACAGCATCGTTGGTAGGGGGCGTAGCCCTTGCCGTCCTCGGCATGGCCCATTTGAAAGAGCACGCCTGGGAAAGGCGCACTACCCTGTGCCGGTAAACCCGGCTTTGGCAGGTAAAGATTCGCCGTGACGAAGAAACCGGGGCGGCTTTCGTATACCAGCTTCTCCACGCGGTAGCGCTCGCGTTCGAACGCGCCCGTGGTGCGCACATTAAGGGGAGTTCGCTCCGGCAGGCGGCCCGCCAGCCGTATGAATGTCTCACGCGCCCAAGCCTGATAACCGCGAATGTCGCCCGGCGTGCGCAGGGCCGCGACGCGCCGGCTGCGCCGTGCATAGGCGTCCGCCGCCAGCGCTTCCAGGTAATCCGGCAGGCAGCGGGAATACTGGCGATATTGAATCGGCGGCGCGGCTTTGCCTGGCGGGCCTTTCACCGGTTTTAAATTCACCTGGCCGTGCGCGCCGATGGCCGCGGAGCCGAGTGCCACAGCCGATTCGAAGAGTTCACGGCGAGTCATGGTAGTGCGACCGATGGTCCTGGGCGATCAGAAGGTGAGCCGCAGCCGCAGGCGGATGGCCCGCCGCGAGTCGATACCGTCCTGCGCGTAGCTGTTGATCAACCTGCCGAAATCCGCGTTCGGCGTGATCCGCGTGATGGGCAGCAGCTTTCCATTATTCTGATCCACGTCCATGGAGAAGCTCCCGAGGTTCGCGAAGGAAGTATCTGTCGACGAGACCAGTGGATGATTGAGAATGTTGTCGATGTCCGCTCCCAGCGAGGCGCGGATTCGCTCGCCGAGCCGGAAGCGCTTCTGTATTCCCAGGTTGACTCCCCAGGTCCCCGGCCCCAGCAGGAAATTGCGTGTGGCGGCTTTGGGATTCGAAAAAAAGTCCGCGCCCACACTCGGCACGGTAAACGCCGAGGGGTCCCAGAAGCGATCGCCCGAACGTTTCACCGGATTGCCCACCACCAGGGGCCGGAAGGAGGTGTTGTTGAAGTCGCCCACCGCGTCGAGAAAGCTGCTGCCGACATTGCCGGGCCACACCGGGTCGCAGTTGTCGCATGTCCAGTACGGCGTGAAACCGGTGCCCGACTTGATGAATCCGTTCCACGAAAGCTGCCACCCGCCGGCAACCGCGTCCAGGCCTTTCGACATGTGCGTGCCGAATTTCCGGCCGATACCCAGCGGGCTATCGAGCAGCCCATAGAATGTCACGCGCTGGCGGCTCACAAAAGAATCGCGGCTGTAGTCCAGTTCGGGTTGAAACTGGTTGTACCCGGGGCCGCCCAGGCTGGCGTTGCCGGTGTCGAGCGCGGTGGTCTTCTGATCCAGCAGCGTGTACGACACCTCAAACGTCAAGCCATTGGCAAAACGGCGCGTGGCTTCCACCTGGAGCGCATTGGAACGCCCGTGCCCGAAATTCCCATACTGCGCCATGTAGTCCCCGAGCGCCGGGAATGGCCGCCGGGCCAAGTCGGCGTTGGAGAGGGTGCAATCGCCATTGTCCGGATTGCACGGCGTCCCGTCGCTGTTGAACGTGCCGAAGGGGTTGTCGCTCGGCGGCTGCATATTCCGGTCCACGCCCGCGATCAGTCCGTGCATGTTCGTCCCGAGATACGAAAAACGCAGCGTGGTGCGCGCCAGAAACTCGTGCTCGTAAGTGATGTTGTACTGCTCAATGCGCGGCTGTTGGATGTCAAACGGAATGATGTTGACCGACGGCTGCGACCCGGCCGTCCGCGGCTGGCCGCCGGCAATCGGAACGGTTCCGCGCTGGTTGGCGGTGGGCCACGGCTGAATCGGTTTGGCCGCCGTATTGGTAAACGTAATGCCCTGGTTGAAGGGCGCGCTGGCCATGGCGTCGCGGATGCCCTGCGCCGCCGAGGTGGGATAGAAGACACCGATGCCGCCGCGGATCACCGATTTTTCCGTCACGCGCCAGGCGAATCCGGCACGCGGCGCCAGGTTGTTGGTGTCCGTATGAACCAGGCCCCGTCCCACGCCCGCCTGGGCTGCCGTCTCCACGCCGAAAGCGACCATGCGCGGATCGATGCTCGCCATCACGCTCTGGTTCGGAACCACAAAAATGCCGAGCTGGCCGTTCGGCCCTTTGTGGTTCGGGTCGAAATTCACGATCAGATTATTGTTTTCGATAAACGGCGTGATCAGCTCATAGCGCAGGCCAAGGCTCAGTGTGAGCTTCGGCGTGACCCGCCATTCGTCCTGGGCGAAGAAACCATGCTCCCAGTTGTAAACGTCCATGGGCGGCCGCAGCGCGGTAACGTACGTGACCGTGTTCGGCGCCAGCCCCAGCAGGAAATTAGTCATGGCCACAATCCCGGTGCCGGTGTAGCTCAGCAGGCCGCGCGGGCTGCCGCGGTTCGCCGTGAAGCCGTCCAGCGCGGAGTTGCGCACCACGTCGCCGCCGAACTTGAAGGAGTGCTTCCCGCGTTGCCAATTGAGCGTGTCGCCAATAGTCAACAGGTGCTGATCGAGCGGCCGGAAAATACTGCGGCCGCCGTTGCCGATTCCCGCGAAGTTGCCCAGGCTGATCGCAATCTGCCCGGGGGTGTTGATCTCGGCGGGCCCAACTACGCTGCCGTAGGCTTTGACTTCGTCGGCATTGAACCCCACGCTTTGCATGAATTGCCCCAGGGTGAGGTTGCCGTGCGAAAAGTTGTTTTCGTAATTGATGCCGCCGCGAACTTCGTTCACCAGGCCGGGCGTAATGATCTTGGTATAGGAATTGGCAACGGTGTAGTCCTGAATGTCCCGTTGGATCAGCCCGAACCCGGTGAATGGCGAGGTGACCGCGCTTCCGTCGGCGTGCGTACTCTGCGTATTGAACGAGAGGAAGTAGCGGTCGCGCTCGCTAAAATCGTGATCCAGGCGGACCGAGCCCAGATCGCGCGTTCCGTGTTGGGGCAGCAGGTTGAAGTAGCCCGTCAGGCGTCCGTTGGCGGCGTTGATCGGGGCATTCACGCTGGCCGGCGGAAAGTATTGCTTGATGATCGCCTGCGTGATCGGGTTCAGCAGGCGCGACGGAATCGTAATGAACTGTTTTCCCTGCCCGCCCACGGTATCGCTCGAGATCTCTTGCGGCGTAAGCGAGATACTGGCGGGAACGGCGGGTTTGGCGGAGTCGTTCAGCTTGCTGAAATCGCCCGTCCACAGCGATGGATGCGCCAGCGTCGTGCTTCTCAGGTTGAGCGGCTGCGCCGTGAATCGCCGCTCGTAGGCCATCATGAAGTAAGTCTTCGATATCTTAGGCACCCGTCCGCCCAGCGAACCGCCCATCTCGTTGAGGTTGGAGTACGGATTCGGATAGTTCGGCTGCGAAGGCGAAGGCACAAACGCCCCCAGCGCGTCCTTGTTGGTCAGGCTCCACGCGGCCAACGCGGAGTTGCGGTTGTTGTAGAAGACCGACCCGTGGTACGTATCTTCCCCTCGCTTGGTCACCACGCGGATATTCGAGATGCCCGCATACTCCGCGGTGAAGTTGTTGGTAAGCACGGTCAGTTCCCCGACGGTTTCGAGCGACGGCTGACTGTTGGTAGGCTCGCCGAATACGCCGCCGTTGGAACGCTGGCCGTCCAGCGAGAAACTGGCGCCGTAGCTTTGGGCGCCAATGAACTTGAACGACCCGTCGCCGTTGGCGCTCTGAATAATGCTGGGGTTCAGATACAGGAATTCGTAAATGTCGCGGCTGTCGCGCGGAATCTCGATCAACTCCCGGTTGTTCAGCGTACTGCTGATGGTCGGCGAGTCGGTCTGCACCGCCGATGCCTCGGCCTGCACCGTCACCGATTCCGCCGACCTGGCGATTTCCAGACGCGCGTCCGCCCGCACCGTGGTGCCGCTAACCACGTTGACGCCGCTGAGCGCGAGCGTATTGAAGCCTGGCGCGGCAACGTTAATGATGTAGGCGCCGGGTTTGAGATTGGGAACCTCGTACTCGCCCGAAGCGTTCACGCTGGCGCCGCGCGAAGTATTGGTCGCCACATCCGTCACTGTGATCTTGGCACCGGGAACGGAGGAGTTGGAGGCATCCGTTACCGATCCGCGGATCTGGCCCAGGTCCGTGCCCTGCGCCAACGCAGTCCCCGCAGCTGCGATCAGGCAGACGACTGCGTACACGGACGCACACAAATTCCTCAACGTCATATTTGCTCCTGTTGACTCACCCGTTCTCAGGCCGGCAACATGAGTGCTTTCTTTGTTTGTTCCGGACCCTCTGAGACTTTGGTTTCAAGTTAAGCCAAAAGGCAACCGCTGTCAAGGCAGGCGCACAAACAGGCAAAGCAAACGAAACCTGGCGAGGTTGCGCGACTTCGATTGACGGCAGTCACACTCCTTGTTAACATCCTAGTGGGCTCTAAACCCCCGTTTCACAAAACCTTAGCTTCCGCTCCTATGAA
This sequence comes from Candidatus Acidiferrales bacterium, assembly GCA_035570275.1. Lineage (GTDB taxonomy): Bacteria > Acidobacteriota > Terriglobia > Bryobacterales > Bryobacteraceae > DATMNI01. The sequence goes on from DATMNI010000279.1 coordinate 13,876, forward strand.
CGCCAAACGCACACACGTGGTTCTTTCCGACCAGTTGGTGAAGGAAATCGATACGCTCGTTGGCTCCCGGCAGCGCAGCAGTTTCATCAGCGAAGCAGCAGAGAAAGAGCTCATGCGCCGCCGGCAAATTGCAGCCATCAAAGCCGCGGCCGGCGCCTGGAAAGACAAGGACCATCCCGAACTGAAAGAGGGGTCGGCCAAGTGGGTCCGGAAGCTGCGCCAGCAGAGCGAGAAGCGTTTTTTAAAAAGTGCGCTAGCCAAAAAATAAACGCCCGCTGAAAATGGCCATCTACCTCCTTGATACCAACATCATCATCGACGCCCTCAACGACAAGAGAAATCGTAACCTCGGGCTGCTGGGTTTAGCCGAGCAAGGCCACACTCTGGCCTGCTGTCCCATCAACGTAGCGGAAGTTTATGCCGGCGTCAGGTCGAAGGAAGAAACGCGCACCGCCGCCTTGCTGGGCAGTTTCCTCCTCTACCCGATCACGTTTCCCATCGCCGAGCTGGCCGGCCGGCTGAAGCGCGACTACAGCCGCAAGGGCAGGACGCTAAGCATCCCGGACACTATCGTTGCGGCCGTGGCGCTCCATCACCAGATCGCGTTGATCACCGATAACGCCAAAGACTTCCCCATGGGAGACTTGGCTTTTCATTCGCTGCCCGAAGCTTGATTCGATCACGGGAGCCGGTCATGTCGTGCGGGGCTGATGGTGGAAATGATTTGGGCAACCGAGCACCGGGCTGTCGCGACCGGCTGTTCTCAGGTTGACTCCTTCTTTCAATTTCGATAGCCTTTCTTGTTTCTACGAGTCCAACAGTTCTACCAGTCAAAACCATGGCTCCTATTCGCGGTGCAGCCGTAGTGGCGCACGGCGGCGGCCCAACCCCGGTTCTGAACGCCAGCCTCGCCGGCATCATCGCCGAGTCCCGCCGGCACCCGGCGATCACGGCGCTATACGGTGCCCGCCGCGGCGCCATCGGTCTGCTTAAGGATGAGCTTTGCGACCTCTCCGCTACCGATAACACCGTCCTCGAAGCGCTTTCCCATGCACCCGGTTCGGCTATCGGATCTTCGCGACGCGAGCTTGAGAAGGCGGACTGCCTCCAGATCGTGGAGGTGATGCGCCAGCGCGATGTGCGCTACCTCTTTTACACCGGCGGCAACGGCTCCATGGACACTGCCTGGCGCCTTGGCAACTTCGCCAGCGAGGCCGGCTATGAGATGCGGGTGATCGGCGTGCCCAAGACTATCGACAACGATCTCGCCGGTACCGACCACACCCCCGGCTACCCATCGTGCGCCCGCTTCTTCGCTCACGCGGTGCGCGACATCGGTGAAGACAACCGCGCCCTGCCGCCGCCCATCGAAATTGTCGAGGTCCTCGGCCGCAACACCGGTTGGGTGGTGGCCGCCACAGCGCTGGCGCGCCACTACGAGGACGATCCTCCGCACCTCATCTATTTTCCGGAATCGGGTGTGAGCCCCGATCGGCTCTGCGCCGATGTCGAGCGCGTCTATCGCCGGTTCGGACGTTGTCTGATTGCCGTGTGCGAGGGCCAGACCGATGACCGCGGCGGGTGGTTCGGCGCCGAGTTGAACAACCTGCCCGGCGCCCGCGACCCGCTGCCCGCCAACATGGGCCAGGTGCTGGCGAAGCTGATCTGGTCCGGCACCGGCTTGCGCACGCGGGCGGAGAAGCCTGGTCTGTTGGGCCGGTCTTGCTCGACGCTGGCATCCGAAACGGACCGCGAAGAATCCTGGCGGTGCGGCGAAGCAGCCGTGCGCGCCGCGGTGGAGGGCCATTCGGGCGAGATGGTCTCGATTCAGCGCTTTTCCGACCCCCCGTATCGATCCACAACCACCCTGGTCCCCCTGGAATCCGTTGCCGGCAAAATGCGCCAGTTCCCTTTGGAATGGATGGCTGCAGGCCGGAACGACGTGACGCCGGAGTTTTTGGATTGGGCGCGCCCGCTGATCGGCCGCGTCGAGCCCTATGTGCGGTTATGAGTGGCGGCCGTGATCGCAATTGCACTGTAAGTTAAAGACCCTTGCGAGAGATGCCGGGCTTTTTCACAAAGCGATCAGTAGACAGGCGGATTGCCAATCCGCCGCAGGTTATCAACCTGCCCCACATCACTGCTTTCAGTCGGCCTGCAAGCGTTGCCTGCGGAATACCGCAAACAAAGCTGCCAAGGTCGCAATACAGGTGACGCCCATTAAGAGAAAAATCTTCACTACGAGTACAAATGGACTGAACACTATGGCAATCGGGACGAATCCGGCGGCCCAAAGGTATTCCCTTGATTGAACCGCCCGCTGAACCACGATGACGGCGCCCAGACAGATTACGCTATCCAGCAGGAGTTCGTAACTCCCGGCGAAACGCGAAAACATTGAGGCAATCAGCAGGACCGGAATCGAAGCCCGCATGATGATTCTCGTAACCGTTTGTACCATCGTTTTCCCCTCCGCTGACCAGATCACCAAGCTCCTTAGCAAGCATTCCGGAGTCCATTGGTACCGAATTCACGTTTGCTTTGTGGCTTCGCGGCAGCCCCCTTCCCCTCAACTCCGTGAGGCGGCTCTGTGGTTTGAATTCGACTTCCGGTGGTACGAACGCGCACAACGGCCTTTCGATTGGGTCATCGGCCGGCACGATCTCAGACTAAAACTCTGTTCGGCCCGCGTTTGGCGCAAAATCTGCTTAGAGTATTCACGAACCTATCACCATCAAATACTAATAGACTACTAATAGACGCGTTCCGTCTCATTTCCCTGGAACACTGGAACAACTATGCCATCGTCAATTCACATCAAACGCACCGCACCCATCCTCAAGCCCGACCAGTCACGCGTTCTTCTGCGGCCCTTCAATCTGGGGAATCCGCAACAAGTCGGCGCGATCATCGGCAGGATTATGGCGCTCCCGGAAGACCAGGTCTGCACACTCCTGGACGAAGTCTCCGCTGAATTCTCCGAACGGCACCAGCACATCCGCAAAATCTTCCTGGAACGCTTCGAACAAGTCCGCGAGCTGCTTGCGGCCGAATGGGAGATCTCCGAACAAAGACGCCTGTTGATCGGCTCCTATTTCCTGGCCGAATACTCTTTAGAATCCGCTGCTCTGTTCAATCCCTCGATCGTGCCGGACCCCGATCAAACCGGCCTGCCATCCGGCTGCCTGCGGTTCATTCTCAGCCTGCGCGCCACCGGAGAAGGGCACATTTCTTCCATCACGTTCCGAACCGGTATCATCTATCCCGATCATCGGATCGAAGTATTCACAACCACTGGCTGCCTCACCGAGCCGAGTCAATTGCCGAACCCGGTGTATGAGAAAGCACTGTTCGGGCGGAAACTCATTGAGCTTGGATTGACTCGCGAATCTACCCGCCGGGTCATGCACAAACTCGGCGAGTCGTTCGCGCTGGAAGAGCTTCGCGCCAGTCTCCAGACTGAACAATTCCGACTGCCGGATGGAATGAGTCAGGAAGATCAGGACGAGGCACAGGGGATTTGGATGGTGGCCCGCTCCAATTACGAAGTGCAGTTCCAGCCTGATCAGCTGATGTCCGAACGCATTATCTTCCCGGCCACGCCCTCGCAACGCAACGGCATCGAGGACGCCCGTTTTGTTTGTTTCCGGAATGACGACGGCACGGACATCTACTATGCGACGTTCACCGCCTACGATGGCAGGATGGTGGTGCCGGAACTGGTGGAAACGTCCGACTTCCTCCACTTTAAATTCAGAACCTTGAATGGCCCGGCGGCTCAAAACAAAGGCATGGCCCTGTTCCCCCGGAAGATCGGCGGCCTTTATGCCATGCTCTCCCGCCAGGACAACGAAAACATCTACCTGATGTTTTCCGACAACGCCCATTTCTGGAATGAGGCCAAGGTGCTGCTCAAACCAGCTTTTGCCTGGGAACTGGTGCAGCTCGGGAACTGCGGATCGCCTATCGAAACCGACGCCGGCTGGCTGGTGCTCAGCCATGGTGTCGGCCCTATGCGCAAGTATTGCATCGGTGCATTCCTTCTCGATCGCGACGATCCCTCCAAAGTGATTGGACGGCTCCGCAAACCTTTGCTCAAGCCGAACCTGAGCGAGCGTGAAGGCTACGTGCCTAATGTGGTTTATACCTGTGGCGCTCTGGTGCACAACGGCGAACTGATCATACCCTATGGCCTGGCCGATCATGCTACTGGTTTCGCAACGGTTCCGCTGACTGAAGTGCTGGCTGCCATGGAGCAGGAAGTGGAAGCGCCTCTACCCGCAGCGGCATGACCCTCGCGAATAAACGGGTGGCGGTCCTATCGCCCGTAGCCTGGCGCACTCCTCCCCGGCAATACGGCGCGTGGGAGACGGTCGCCGGCAACATCGCCGAAGGGCTGGTCTCCCGAGGCTGGGACGTGACGTTGTTCGCCACCGGCGATTCCGTGACTCGCGCGCAACTGCATTCGGTCGTGGACCGCGGGTATGAAGAGGACCGCGCCATCGATCCCAAAGTAGCCGAGTACCTTCATATCTCCGAGGTGTTCGAGCACGCCGCCGAGTTTGACCTCATCCACAGCCATTACGATTTCATGGCGCTGTCCTATACCCGCCTGGTGAAAACGCCAGTCCTCACTACCATCCACGGATTCTCGTCGCCCGCAATCATGCCCGTCTACCAGAAGTACCGTGATGGATACTTTGTCTCCATCAGCAACGCCGATCGCGCGCCGGGACTGAATTACCTGGCCACGGTGTATAACGGTATCGACCTCTCGTTGTACCCGCTCCGGGCCCAGAGCCAGGAACGTGGCCAGGAACGTGGCCAGGAACGCGGCGGCGATCGCCTGATCTTCCTCGGGCGGATTCACCCTGACAAGGGTGTCCATCTGGCGATCGAAGTGGCTCGCCTGAGCGGGTTGCCGCTCGACATCGCGGGCATTATTCAGGACAAGGCATATTTCCGCGAGCAGGTGGAGCCCCACCTGGATCGGAATATCCGCTACATCGGGCCGGTGGACGTGCCGGGTAAGAACCAGTTGTTCGAGGGCGCCCGAGCGCTCTTGCACCTGAACACAATCCCGGAGCGATTCGGACTTGTCCTGGCGGAAGCCAATGCCGCCGGCGTGCCCGTCGTCGCCATGGACCTCGGCTCCTGCCGTGAAGTGATTGAAGACGGGGAGACTGGCTTTCTGGTCAACAACGTCCCCGAGGCAGTGGGGGCCCTGGAACGCGTTGGTGAAATCGATAGCAACGCCTGCCGCCGACGAGTCCAGGCGTGCTTCTCAATCGAAACTATGGTCGAGGCGTACGAACGGGTTTACCGCATGATTTTCGAACAGGAAGCGTTTTGATGCAAGCAGGAGACCATCATGAAGCCGGACATTGTCAGACGATACGCCCACAACCCCATCCTCACCAAGGCCCAGATCCCCTACGCGGTGGAAACGGTCCACAACGCCGCGGTAGTGAAGCACGGGAACGAATACATCATGCTGTTCCGCTCCCATCTCCGAACGGGGCGCTCCATCATTGGTTTGGCCCGCAGCACCGACGGCTTTCACTTCACGGCCGATCCCGAGCCCTTTCTGACGCCTGCGCCCGACGGCCCTTTCGCTGCCTATGAAGAATTCGGCGTCGAGGACCCACGCGTGACCCTGCTGGATGGCGAGCACCTCATCACCTACAGCGCCTACTCGCGAAACGGTGTGCGCATCGCCCTGGCCAAGACGAAGGACTTCCGTCAGGTGGAAAGATTCTCTCTCATCACGGAGGCGGACTATCGGAATGTGGTGGTCTTTCCCGAGAAGTTCGATGGGCTCTACGCCCGGATGGACCGTCCCCATTCGGAAATCGCTCCCTGGTCCATCTGGATCTCATATTCTCCGGATCTGCGTTTCTGGGGCGAGTCGCAGCTCATCATGAAGCCCGAACCTTATCACTGGGACGAAATGAAGATCGGTCCGGGCGCGCCGCCGATCAAAACCGCACAGGGGTGGCTGTCCATCTATCACGGCGTTTTCAAGACTATGGACGGATCGGTCTATCGCTTGGGGGTAGCTCTGCACGATCTGCAGAACCCTGCGAAGATCCTCGGCGTGTGCGACCGGTGGATTCTGCAGCCCGAAGATCCCTGGGAAATCACCGGGTACGTTCACAACGTCGTGTTCACTTGCGGCGCCGTGGCGGAGCCGGATGGAACCGTGAAGATCTATTGGGGCGGCGCGGACACCGTTATGTGTGTGGGCGAAGCCAATATCTCCGAGCTGGTCGCGTTATGCCTGGAGCATGGCAGACCGGCAAAATGAGACCCCGGGTTCGGCCTGTTCAGATGCATCCGAGCGAAAAGCGCAGGGCCGCGCAGACCTCCTGCATGCGCCCCGCGCTCAGGTTGGCGACGCGGCGTCCCAATCGCATTTGGGCTACGGTAACAGCGTTGTGCAGATTGACGACGCAACGGCCCTTCATTCCGTCATCGGTATCCAGAATCACTTCGGAAGGCACGCCGCGAATCGTCGACGTGATCGGCGCCACGGTTACGGTCGCCAAATAGCCTATCGCGCTATCGCGTGTTAGAACCAGAACCGGCCGCTGTTTGTCCGGGGGTGCGAACCGGCAAAGGCGGACGTCGCCCCTGCTCAGAGTTCCGGCCACGCCGCGGCATCCTCCCAGACGCGGAACTCCGGGTCGCGCTGCGGCTTAGCCCGATACCCGCGCCGGTCCCGTTCCTCCAATTCCAGATCGTGCAAGCGTTTGAGGTGTTCCTGCAGGGCATGGCGGATCAACGCCGATCGATTTACCTTCTGCCGCTTGGCCGCAAGATCGGTTGCGTTCAGGAGCTTCGTATCCAGCACCACTTGTATGGTCTGCATTGTGGACCTTCCTCCACAGTATATCCCACACTGCCCGGTTTGGTTCCGGCAGTCTGGTTCCGGCAGGCAGTCCAGCAAATATTTCCCGGCCGTTTCGCGGAACGAACCCACTTGCCCGGCCGCCTTCGTTAAGACCTGAGGAGCGCGGAAGCGGAGACACGGCCCAGTTGGCGCCAGCGAGAGACACGTGTAGGTTGAGAGTTGGAAAAATTTCGTGGCGATCGGATGCGGAAGGCCTTCGAGCCGTACTTCACCCAACGTGGTGCGCAGCGGTAAGATATAGGCATTGCGCACTTTTCAAGGTCTAGGCCAGCTTGCATTGGCGGCCTCACTGGCCCACGCCGCCCAAACCGACGAGTTCTTCGAGACCCGGGTCCGTCCGGTGTTCGCCAGGAATTGTTACGCCTGCCACACCGATTCCCAGATGGGTGGACTGCGGCTGGACTCGGGCGAGGCGGTCCGGAAGGGCGGCAAATCGGGACCGCCGATCATACCCGGCAAGCCCGATGAGAGCCTGCTCATTCAAGCGATCCGCCAGACCCACGACCGCCTTAAGATGCCGCCCGGCGGCAAGCTGAAGGACGACGACGTCGCGGCCATTACCGAGTGGGTCAAGGCCGGCGCGGTGTGGCCGGCCGGCACCGTCAGCGAGCGCAAGCCGGCAGGCCCGGAGTACGTGATCACGGAACAACAACGCGCGTTTTGGGCCTTTCAACGGGTGCGCAAGCCGGCCATTCCACCAGTGAAGGATGCAGGCGCGGCGCCGAGCGCGATCGACCATTTCGTGCAAGCCAAACTGGAAACCCAGGGATTGCAACCGGCGCGCGCGGCCGGGAAGCGGGTCCTGATCCGCCGTGCTACTCTCGACCTGACCGGCCTGCCGCCGTCGCCCGAAGAGGTGGACGCGTTTCTGGCGGACCAATCGCCCGGCGCCTTTCGCAAGGTGGTGGACCGTTTGCTGGCTTCGCCCCGGTACGGCGAGCGGTGGGGCCGCTACTGGCTGGATGTAGCCCGCTACTCCGACGACAAGCTCAATTCCACCGAAGACGAGCCTTATCCGAACGCGTTCCGCTACCGCGATTGGGTGATCCATGCGCTCAACCAGGATATGCCGTACAACCTCTTCGTGAAGGCCCAGATCGCGGGCGATTTGCTGCCGTCCGGCGACCCCCTGCAGTGGAAGCCGGCTCTGGGCTTTTACGCGCTCAGCCCCGAAATGCAGGATGAACGCGTGGACGCCACCACCCGCGGTTTTCTTGGCCTGACGGTGGCCTGTGCCCAGTGTCACAACCACAAGTTCGACCCGATCCCGCAAACGGATTATTACGCGCTGCAAGGAGTTTTCTCAAGCACCGAAATGCACCAGGTTCCCTTGGCGCCAAAGGAAGTGGTGGACGCCTGGGACGCCCAGAAGAAGGCTCTCGACAAGGCCCAGGCCAAGCTGAAGGACTTTCTGGCCGAACAAACCGACCAGTTAGGCGGGATTCTGGCCAGCCAGACCGCGCGCTTCCTGCTGGCCTCGCGAAATCTGGCGCCCGCCGGCGATCTGGACCGCGAGACACTTGGCCGTTGGACTCAGTTCCTCAGCACGCCGAAAAAGGATTACCCGTACCTGAACCCCTGGTTCGAAATGGCGGCCAGGGGCGCTTCGCCCGCGGCATTCGAAACGGCCGCACGCGAGTTTCAGGCCAAGGTGGAGGAGGTCAACGAAGAGAAGCACACGGTGGACGAGAAGAACAAGATCAAGCTGGGGCTCAACCCCTCGCGCAACGACATGAGCCAGGCCGACCTGTTTTCGCTGTCCATCGATCGGTACAACTTCTGGCGCGACCTGTTCAGTGAGTCAAGCCGCGCTGCCGGCGGCGCCGTGAAATCGCGCGAGGGCATCTACTACTACAGCGGCGGCAACATCGACCGGTTTCTGAGCGGCGAGTGGAAGCGGCGGCTGGACGCGCTGCGCCACGAAGCGGCCGATCTCAAAAAGGCGCTGCCGCCGCAATACCCATTTCTGCAGACCATCCAGGACATCCAGACGCCGCACGACATCCGCGTGGCGATCAGGGGCGATGCCAGCAATCGCGGCGATGTGGCCCCGCGGCAGTTGCCTTCGATCCTGCAGGCCGGCTCGGCCAAACACTTCACCAACGGCAGCGGGCGGTTGGAGTTGGCCGAGGGGATCGCGGACCCAGCCAATCCACTGACTGCGCGCGTGATGGTGAATCGCATCTGGCTGCACCACTTCGGGCGCGCCATCGTGGAGACGCCGAGCAATTTCGGCAACATGGGGTCCCGGCCATCCAACCAGGAATTGCTGGATTACCTGGCGGCCCGGCTGGTGGAGAATGGCTGGTCGGTGAAGTCGATCCATCGCGAAATCATGCTTTCGGCGGCGTATCAACGCAGCTCGGAATACAGCGCGACCGTCATCGGGGGCAACATCGGGGGCAACATCGGGGGCAACCAGGCGGCCAATCAGGCAGTGGATCCGGACAACCGGTTTTTGTGGCGCTCCAACTGGCAGCGCATGGATGCGGAGACTCTGCGCGATTCGCTGCTGTACGTGGCGGGCAACCTGGATTTGCAGATGGGCGGGCCGCCGGCGCCGCTCAACGATAAGAACCGCCGCCGCACCGTGTTCGGTTTTGTGAGCCGCCGCAAACTCGACCCGATGCTGGCCCTCTTCGATTTTCCGAATCCGAACAGCACCAGCGAGCAGCGTGTAGTTACCAATGTGCCGTTGCAGCGGCTGTACATGATGAACAGCGGATTTGTGGAACAGCAGGCCGCGGGTCTGGCGAAACGCCTGTCGGGCGATGACGGCGAGCGTGTGCGGCAGGCCTACCGGCTGCTGTATGGCCGCCCGCCTTCGGCCGAGGAAGTGCAACTTGGAGTGGCCTTCGTGCGCGGAAGCAACTGGAACGAATATGCGCGCGTTCTGCTGAACTCCAACGAGTTCGAGTGGGTGAACTGATGACACGACGCGACATTTTAAACATCATGGGCGCCGGATTCGGCATGGTGGGTTTTCGCGGCCTGGCGGGCGCCGAACCTGCGGGCGATTCTGTGGCCGATTCGGGGGCCGATCCGCTGCTGCCGAAAGCGCCGCACTTTCCGGCCAAGGCCAAGCGCGTCATCTACCTGTTCCTCAACGGCGGGCCTTCGCAAGTGGACACCTTCGATCCCAAACCGAAACTGGATGAGTATGACGGCAAGCCCGTCCCATCGGGCAACCTCAAGACGGAGCGCAAAACGGGCAACCTGCTGAAATCGCCCTTCGCGTTCAAGAAGTACGGGCAGAGCGGCATTGAGATCAGCGAGATTTTTCCCAAGCTGGGCGAGTGCGCCGACGACCTGTGCGTGATCCGCTCGATGTACACGGACCGGCCCAACCACGAGCCATCGCTTTTCATGCTGAACAGCGGGGAGAAGCTGCCGGGGCGGCCGTCCATGGGGTCGTGGGTCACCTACGGTTTAGGCACGGAGAATCAGAACCTGCCGGGGTTCGTGGTGCTATGCCCCGGCTTGCCGGTGGTGGGCCACCAGCTTTGGAGTTCCACGTTTCTGCCGGCGGTCTACCAGGGCACCTACATCAACACGGAAGAAAAGGACCCCAGCCGGCTGATTCAGCATATCCGCAACCAGTCGCTGACGCGGACGCAGCAGCGCGAAGAGTTGGACCTGCTGGCGGCGCTCAACCGGCGCCACATGGAGCAACAGGGAAGCGATCCGCAATTGGAGGCGTGCATTCAATCGGCGGAGATCGCCTTCCGCATGCAAGCCGAGGCGCCGGAGGCATTCGATATTACCAGGGAGCCGCTCCAGACGCGCGAGCGCTATGGCGATAGCGATTTCGGCCGCGGCTGCCTGATCGCGCGCCGCCTGGCCGAGCGCGGCGTGCGCATGTTGCAGGTCTACTTCGGCAACTCACAGCCTTGGGACAATCATGACGATATCCAGATTCACCGCACGCTGGCGGCCCAGGCCGACCCGGCGATTGCCGCGTTGCTGCAGGACCTGAAGTCGAGCGGCATGCTGAAAGATACGCTGGTGATGATCGGCGGCGAATTTGGGCGCACCCCGGCGGTGGAAGTGAGCGGCCTGATCAAAGTGCAGAACGGCCGCGACCACAACAACCAGGGCTTCAGCTACGTGCTGGCCGGCGGCGGCGTGAAGGGCGGCGTGGTGTATGGCGCCACCGACGATTTCGGATTCAAGGCGGTGGAGAAGCCGGTCCACATCCACGACCTGCACGCCACGGCGTTGCACCTGATGGGCCTGGACCACACGCGCCTGACCTACCGCTACAGCGGCCGCGATTTCCGGCTGACGGATGTGGCGGGGACGGTGGTGAGCGAGATTCTGGCGTGAGGTTTGTGGGGCAGGTTAGAAGCACCGCGCCATGACTCCTACTTCGCTAGGGGAGCCATCACGCACAGGAAGTTCGCGGCATCGTCGGTGCTGCCGCTACCTTTCCATTTCGCAATCTGTGGATAGGGACACAGTGGACGGGTACGAGTCGTCACACCGTTGCTGATTTTGGAGGCGATCATTTGCTCCGGCGCTTTACCATGCTCGACCCATTGCTCGAGGGCGCTAATCGTGTCGAAGGTGTTCGGACCATCGCCGCCAGAGCAGTGTCCCATTCCGGGAACCAGGAAGAGGCGGAAAAAATTTGTGGTCTCGTCAGATCCGCCCACCGCGAGTTTGACCCTTTCGTAATACTCGATGCCATCCGCGGCGGGTACATTACCGTCGGCCCATCCGTGATACATCACCAGCTTTCCGTTTCGCGCCTTGAAGGGTCGCAAATCCGCATCAACTGAATTGACGACGGCCATCTTTGTATCGGCGAAGGTCAGGTCGCGGTCGAAGTCGAAGGTGCGCCAGTCCCAGTCAGGATCGTTGAACACCCAGAGTTTCCAGAATTCGTTCCGTCTCGGTTCGGTTGGCCCCACAAAATAGGTAGTCCAGGAGGTCTCCGTACCGAGGGTCCAGCCGGCGAAGATCCGCTCGCCCGTACGCGGATTCCTTGCGCCGTAATATATTCTCCGGACTGACTGCACTTGCGGCGCGGTGAGACAGTTGTCGTTATCTCCGCCTTTGCACAGAAGCGCGCCGGGATCGAACGTGCAGCGCCGCGGATCGTCGATGACGCCGTCCGTCACACCGTCAACCGCATCGCAGGAGGCGATGGCGGCCTTGGTGATCAGGGGCAATTTCGCCGCAGTCAGCGGACTGGCAGCTTCCAGGGTCCACATCGCTCCCGCCATGAGATGGATCCGGTTGTGTCCTGGGTCGCCCGCGACGATTCCGTCATAGTCGGCTGGAAATCTCTGCGCCTCCGTGAGCGCCTGCTGTCCTCCCGTGGAGCAGCCGGTAAAGTAGGAGTATTGGGGCAGGCGGCCATAATAGTCGCGAACGATCAGCTTGGCCGTCTCCGTCATTACGTGGATGGCACGATACGCCCAGTCATCGATTTTGTCGGGGTGACCGACGCCGAATTTCAAATCGTCAGCCACATGTCCGGTGTCGGAGCCCGCTGTAGCGTAGCCGCGGTTCAGCGCATTGGCCATCGTCGAGTAACTCAAGGATCCGGAAAATCCACCATTGCCGGAGCCTTCGAATTTTCGGTTCCAGTTGGAGGCAGGCGGCATCCAGACTTCGAAATGAATTTCAGAATCGTTTGCCGGTCTCGACACCGCCATCACGCGGCAAAATTCCGGCAGGTTGATGGACCTGGCGGCTCCTGGGGGCGTAAACGCCCCGGCTGAAACGTCGACGGCCGACGTAACGGTAGTATGCGGAATGATCAGCCTGGTCAGACTGGAACACGTGGGAGCCGCCGTCATTACCGGGGCGACAAGAGAACAAACGGCGCACGGGAACAACCGGGTCAGGGAAATCACCACTTTCGCGAGGCTGTCGACCGCCCGGAGGTAGAAGAATTTCACCCCCATCTCAGGTTGCGGCTGGTGGATCGCGATGAGAGGCTTGATTTTCACCGGCATCGGCTATCACAAGCGTTTCCGATTATGAATGGCTCCCGCAACCCTTGTCAAACGCGCCGTGCCTCAACGCTCAATTCGCTTCGTGGTGCCTCTTCGGTTCCCGTGCTTTCGCAGCCGGCCGCCCGGCGCGGAGCACCTTGAAGGAGCCACGAGACGGGCCAGTGCAACCAGGGCGTAACTTTTCGACCCGCTCCGCGGATTATCTTAACGAGAGCAGTCCACGGAGGGCGATGACGCAGAGCACCGACGACCGGCTGCGGATTGAAGCCGCGCAACGGGACCCTTCGCGCTTTGGCGATCTCTACGAAGAGAATTTCTACCGCGTCTACGCGTATGTCGCGCGGCGCGTCAGGGATCGTCATGAGGCTGAAGACCTGACGGCAGACGTTTTCCGGGAGGCGCTGGCCGGTATTGGGAAGTTTGAGTGGCGCGGCGTACCCTTCGTGGCGTGGCTGCTGCGAATTGCGGCGCGAGTAATTGCGGATTACTTTACGCGTTCGGGCCGGCAGGCGGGGAATCTGGCGGCGATGCCGGAGCGGTCATCTACGGACGAAGTCGAACGCAGCGCCATGCTATTTCAGTTGGTGGAGCGGCTCCCGGAGGCACAGCTTCGAGTGATTCAAATGCGATTTGTGGAGCAGAAGAGCATCCGCGAGATTGCCCAGGAGCTCGGACGCAGCGAGGGCGCGGTGAAGCAGCTTCAACTTCGCGCCATCGAGAACCTGCGGGCTCAAATGGAGGGCTCCCATGCCTGACCGCACGCTCGCTGAACAACTGGATCAAGCCATCGAGTCCGTGCTGGCCGGGGCATTGCCTGCGGTGGGCGGCGATACAGAGTTCGCGGCGCTGGCGGAGATCGCGGGTCATTTACGCGATGTGCCGACGGAGGGTTTTAAGACACGCTTGAAGACCGAATTGCAAAGGAGAGCAATTATGACACCATCTACATCCACGGTGGCAGGAATTCCCGCGGGATTCCGCACCATCACGCCCTTCATCATTCATGACAAAGCGCCCGAGCTGGTCGACTTCATTACCAGCACTTTCGGCGCCGAGGAGTTGAAGCGCAACACAGCGGGCGAGGCCTACGGATTCTACTCGGAGGTCCGGATCGGCAATTCCGTCATCATGATTGGCGGAGGTACAGCGGCGCGCAGGGGCAATCTGCCAGGCGCGCTTCACGTGTACGTGGAAGATTGCGATGCTGCGTATCGGCGCGCCCTCCAAGCCGGAGCGGTCACGCTGATGGGCGCCACGGGAGAGCCAGCCGACCGGCCGTACGGGGAACGCTCCGCGTTTGTGGAGGATGCCTTCGGGAATTACTGGTACATCGCAACGCGGTTGGCGTCCGCGCCGGCCGCGGAAGGCCCCCTGCAAGGTCTTGGAACCGTGCTGCCGTATGTGCATCCAGAGGGCGCCCGGAAGTACATCGATTTTCTGAAGCGCGCTTTCGGTGCGGAAGAGATGGCGGTTATCGAAGGCTCGGGGCGCGTAATGCATGCAGCAGTGCGCGTCGGCGACGCGGTGCTGGAGATAGGGGAGCCAGCCGACCGAACGGGTTTCCCATCGAACGGATTTTTTTTGTTCGTGGCGGATGTCGAGGCGGCGTATGCGCGGGCGCTCGCGGCCGGGGCGACGGCGGTCAGGCCGCCCGAAGATATCCCTTACGGATTACGGTCGGCGATTGTGAAGGATCCTGGAGGGTACTTGTGGTGGCCGGCTCAGCGGATTCGTTAGTTTCCCATACCGACTTCGTGGTCGGGCTCGAGTGAAGGGTCGGAGGAGCCGCAGCGCTTCCCGGCATCAACCGCCGCGGTGAACCGGGCGCGGTGGTCCGACGCAAATCCGAGGTCTGGGCTCGACGCTCAGGCAGCATCGCGCCGCAGATCGCATTCACCAAGCATTAAGACCTCGGCCGGACTGACTCCCCGGCCAGGAATTCGCCGGCCGCCGCGGTGGAGAAGAGCACCAGCGCACGGGCCTGTCTACTTTGCGTTCGGCGGTGCGGCTTTGGCGGAGGCCAGCCTGCCGCTGGGGGTTGTGTCGGCATCCAGGTCACCGAGAATGAACTGAATTCCCGCCAGGAAGTAGCGGGCCAGAGGCGGCGTCGTAAAGACGGTTGGATTGTGGCCGAGGATGGCGAAGAACACGCGGCCTTTTCCATAGCTGCGGATCCAGGAGACGGCGTAGTCCGCGTCGGGACGAACGCAGGGGCTGGCGCAGGGGCGGCCCTGGTTCATATCCGTCCTGTCGACATCCATGGCAAGCAGGATGTGCAGCTTGTCGCGCGAGTAAGGTGGATTCGGGAAGCGGAAGAATTCATCCTGGTAGAGGAACTCCTGGCCGTCGAACGCCGCGGTCAAGGGGCTGTGCGGATCGTCGATTTTGATCCAGGCCTGCTCGGTGTTCTCGCGATGGACGCCGCGGCGGACCCCGATCATCTCGCTGAACTCGGGCCAATCCATATCCGCGTGGCTGGTCCCGTGGTTCCCAGCCAGGCCGCCACCCTCACGGACAAAGCGAGTCAAGCCGTCTCGCACTTCAGGATCCACGAAGATCTGCCCAACCGTGTTGTTCAGAAATACGGCGTCGAATTGTTTGATCTTGTCGTACTTCAGGTTGTCGAGATCGTTGCTGAAGATGGCTTCGTAGGCGCCGGTCTGCTTGCCCATCTGCTCGATGCCGAAGTTCTCATTGGGGATGGAGCGATGGCCGGGATAGGCGATGTTCACATCGAGGACCAGGAGCTTTCTCGGCTTGCGCGGTTTCGCGGGCGCCTCCTTCGGCAGGGCGGCGAGAATCGCCTGGCGCTCTTCCGGAGACAGCCGGTCCGGGCCGCGAATCGCGGCCGCGCGGGCCATCCGGCCGACTTGTTCACCCATCAGGGGATGGATGGCTTTTTCGAAGGCTTCGAGCGTGCCGGTGAGCACCGGCGCCGGATCGGGCGCGGCGGCGCCGCTGACCGTGATCAACGCAGGTTTGACCTGCATCCGGTACATGTCGCGGAAGAAGCCCGGCAGTCCAGCGACGCCAGTGCCCAGCGGCACGTCTTTGCCGCCTTTGCCGAGGGCACTGCGGTCTTCCACGTTGAGCACCAGGAGCCGGTCTTTCAGTTGCGTAACGGCATCGAGCGGCTTGAGGCCGTCCTGCAGCCAGACGCCAGTGTCACCCCAGACGCCCACTCGATTGCTGAGACTGTTCACGGCGGCCAGGACGGTCGATGGGGTCCCGCGGAGAGCCACGTCAATGGAGAATTCGTTAGCCAGCCTGTCGACCATCGGCAGGGCATCGGGGATACGCTCGCAGACGATGACGCCCACGCCGATGGTCTTGGCGAACTCGAACAGCTTGTGGCTGGCATCTTCGCCCGGCCCGATAGTGGGAACCCGATAGGCGGCCATGCGGATGCTCATCACGTTCAGCCGGTCTTTCACCGCGGCGATCTCGCCGGGCGCGAGATTGTAGGTGACGTACTTGGGGATGGCGAGGCTGACTTTCTGCGTGCTGGAACCTTCGATGTTGGCGACGCCGAGAAGGTCGGCCTTTTCGACCGCGTTGAAAAAGGTGAGCTCGCGCAGAGGCTCGGCGGCGATACCTACCTGCCAGCCCAGCACAGTGGAAGCCGCAGTCCGCATAGCGGACCACGCCTCCCAGCGAACCGAAGCGGAGCCGCGGCCCGGCGCGGCATTGCCGGGGCCCTGGCCTTGCCCACGCCCTGGCAAGCCACCGCCTTGCCCGGGAGCGTTATTGCCCGCGTTATTCGCGCCGGCGCCACCAGCGGGCGCTTGCGCGGCGGATGGCGCCAGACCGAGGATACCGGCGAGCGTGCCGGCCGCAATGACGGCCATTGATTTCGGGCGATTGCTCTTCATGGCCACCTCCTGGCCCGGTTCCCTAAAGAGTCGGGGGACCGAACGCGAGCAGCAGATTTCCGGGCTGCCCCCCTTGGAATCCGGTGTAACCCGAGGTCACGAATACCATGCCGTTGACAACGATGGCGCCGGCCGAACCGATGGAGCCGCCCTTGGCCTCAATGCCATTCACGGTCTTGACGTCCTGGGTAGTGTCGTATTGCCAGAGAATCTTTCCATCAATCGTGGAGAGCGCCCGGAGCGCGCCGTCGAGCCCGGGAACGAACAGGACACCCGGGGTAGCCGTCAGCGCGGCGGTGAAGCCCGAATGGGTATTCATCGATTCCTGCGGAGGAATCGTCGTCGCCCATTTCTCGACGCCGTCGGACAGCCGCACGGCGGCCACCGTACCGCCACGCATGGCGAAATAAGCGGTGTCGCTGTCGGCAGCGCCACCGAACACGATCTGCCCGCGGCTGATGTCCGACTTCCACACCAGAGCGCCCTTGCGATCGGGATCATGCGCCCAGACCATACCGGATTTCTGGCCGGCGATCAGGAGGCTTCTGCCTCCGGGCATGTCGATCATGATTACGCCCGCCGAGAAATCCCAATCGGGGTTCGTTTTGGCATCGGGGCAGTAGTAGGACTCAGGCATCGGCGCGCGGCCGCCACGTCCGCCGGCGGCTCCACGTCCCGCACCAGCACCGGCACGCGCCGCACCGCGGCCAGCCGACCGCGGCGGGAATCCGGCCGGCGGCGGGCCTTGAACACAGCCGGTATGCCACACGTCGCCCGGTTCATCCTGCTGGACCCAGAGAATTTTCCCGGTGTCCAAATCAAAGGCCATGATGGCATCGGAGCGGCCAGTATCCGGCTCGGAAAACGCGTTGCCGGTGCCGACGTAAACCGCGTGACGCTTGGGATCAATAGTAGGCGGACCCCAGACACCCCCTCCGGCGGGTCCGAAGAAGTCCTTGCCCGCGGCGGACTTTCTTTTCGTGGGCGATTCATCGATGGTGTAGGTCTTCCAGACTTGCTTGCCGGTAGCCGCGTCAAGGGCCGCCATCATGCCGCGGAAGGTGCAGCAGGGGTAATTGAAGCTGGAGGATTCGGGTTCTTCCAGCGAGGCGACCGGCACATACAGGCGTCCATTATGGAATTTGATCCCGGCGGTGATGCGGGACAGCGGATGGGGATCGACGGCGACTTTCCATAGCAGTTCGCCGTTGGCGGTATCCACCGAGTAGACGTTGCCGTGGATGTCGCCAAAAAAGGCCGCATACCGGGTGGATCCGGGCTTGGCGGCAGCGATGGTCAAGGCGCTGCGAATTCCAGCCTGCGCCTGGAAAGACCAGTTGACACAGCCGCTGGCCGCATCGATGGAGTAGACGAACCCCGAGTCTGAGGCGACAAAGATCCTGCCGTCGACGAAGCTCGGTTCGTTATAAGCCGACGAAGCGGCAGGGAGTCCGAAGGCCCACTTCAGTTGCAGGCGGGCAACCGACGCAGCCGAAATGTGGGCTGCCTTGGCGGATTGGAACCGGGCGTTTACCAGATCGGGACTCCACCCGTTCCAGCCGGGAGAGGAGGTGAGATCCTTGATCGGCGGATTGCTGGAGCAGCGATTCGTCATCGCTTTGACATCGCCGCTTTCGGCCGCACCCAGCTTGCGGCCGGAAACCCATTCGGCGATATCGCGCTTCTGGATATCGGTGAGGTCCGCCGCCTGGCTCTTCATGTTCCCGGTGGTGAGGGCCTCGTAAATCTTTTCCGGGGTCAACTTCTTCAGCATGGCCGGAGGCGGCGCGCTATCGAGTCTTCCGTGGCAGCCTTCGCACGTATTGCCAAAAATCGTCGAACCCGCGCCTTCGTTGCCGCGCACCTGCGCGATCGGCTGTGAAGGCGGCTGTGCGAGCACCATCAGGGAGCCGAGAGTCCCTACGCCGAGCCCGGCTATCAAGCGAACCCTAGAACTTTTCATGCTGCATTGCTCTCCATTCGCGACAGAAACCAGGTAGCGGGCCAAAAGTCTTACTTGTACTCGCGACCGTTTCAGAGATCCATTCGGTCCTCTATCTTATCAGAAGGTAATCCGCGCCCTGCATTTTGCGGTGCGGGTGGCCAGGGAGCGTGGTTCGCCGCTTGTTGCCGCCGCCGCTACCGCCTGCTACCGTCCCAGACCGCCGGCCGGCGGAAGGGGAATCATCGCGAGCAACCGCACCCGGGCTAGGTCAGGCCGCAACATGCCGGCGCCATGCGGAGGCGTGGTTTGGGTGAGGTGCACCAACCGGCGTGGTTCATCACCCGCGACGGCAAGGATCGCGATGCCCGCTGCAAACTTGCCGGAACCGCGGGAATCTATCGCGGTCCGAACCCGCGATACGGTTGGAGTGGAATGACCCACAGGAGTTCCAGCATGCCAGCCTGCATCAGAGGCAGCGTCGCTAGCGCATTCCGCACTTCTCCCTCCGACGCGGCTTCAAACAGGATGCAGGCCCCCGGCATATCGCCGCGCTGCCAGATTTGTCGTATGATGCCTTCCGCGTAGAGGGACCGTACGCGCTGCGACTCGGCTTCGGCAAAAGGCGCGAACTGGGCATCGGTGAATGCCTCGGTACGGCGCCGGGAAAGCGTGAGGAATTGCATAGGTAGATTTTAGCGGTTTGCTCGACCTCGATCTCGCTAATTTGCCGGTTTCCGTTTTCTCGCATCCATGGGTGGAAGAAACTGGGCGAAGAAAACGCCTGACGATGCCCCAGCCCCGCAAGTGGTGGCCGCTGTCGTGCGGCCAGAACGTGGTGGAGACGGTGCGGATTTGTGGAACGAGCGTGACCGGGCTGCCGATGAAATCCGGATCGCCGGCGGCCTGCACGACGGTGGTTCATCCCGAATTTCTTTTGGCGTTTCGGCCCGAAAACCCGATACTCATCGTCAAACGTGTATTGTATAAAGGGGTCGGGACACACGCGACTTGTGCGTCAGAGCACCAAATTTTTCATTGAACACAGAGGGTAAGGGAGGCCACTCCATGTTACAGAGAGGCAATTGGAAGAGCCAATACCGTTCGATTTGGCTCACGTATGCGGCGATCTTCGCGCTCGCTGCCGGAACCGCAATGGGGCAGATCGCCGGTGGTGGCGCCATTCAAGGCACCGTCACGGATCCTACCGGGGCTGTAATCCCGCAGGCCGCCGTGACCGCCATCAACGCGGCAACCGGTGTGCAAACCGCCCGCGTCACAACCGGCGCCGGCTTGTATGTGATATCGCCGCTGGCAGCCGGGGAGTATAGCGTCACCGTATCGGCGCCGGGCTTTCAGACTCTGACGCAGCAGCATGTCGTGGTTGATGCCACCGCTACCGTCGGGTTGAACCTGGAACTCAGGGTTGGCTCAGCCAGCGAGCAGGTCACGGTGGAAGCCAACGCCCCGTCGCTCCATACCGAGGACGCCACCATCGGCGTCAGCATGGGAAACCGGGTGTACGACGCGCTTCCCCTCTCGATGGGAACGGGAGTGCCGAGAGATCCTACTTTGTTTATCGCCCTGGTGCCCGGCGTGGCGGCGGTGGTAACGCAAGCGTCCGGACCCTCCTACACGTCGTTCAACGGGGCCCAACAGGAAACCAACGAACTCTACCTGGAAGGGATCGCGATGACCTTCCCCAACCAACAGGGCGATACACGCGACCTGTCATTGGGAGTTTCGGTGGAGGCCGTGGAACAATTCCAGGTTGAAATCAACGGCCAAAAAGCCATGTACCAAGGCCAGGGAATGCACAACTACGTGCTGAAGTCCGGCGGCAACCAACTTCACGGCGCCATCTACGAGTATTTCCGCAACACGGACCTGGATGCCCGCGGTTTCTTCTCTCCGTTCGTTCCGGTGGACCACCAGAACGAGTTCGGCGGCAACATTGGCGGACCGGTCAAGAAAGACGAGATCTTTTTCTTTACTAACTTCAGCGGATACTATTACAACACCGCCACGGCGCCGGTCTTTCTGTCGATTCCCACGGTGGCGCAACGAACCGGTGATTTCAGCGCCCTGCCGACGGTGATCTACGACCCCGGGACCTACGCGTGCACGGGCGCGATTTGTTCCAAGCAGCCATTCGCAGGCAACCAGATTCCGGCCAGCCGCATCTCCGGCGTGGCGAAATCGTTTCAGTCTTACATGGTGGCTCCCAGCAATCCGAATCTTCTGAATAACTACCTTTCCACCTT
The DNA here is from genome assembly GCA_035570275.1 of Candidatus Acidiferrales bacterium. Taxonomy (GTDB): domain Bacteria; phylum Acidobacteriota; class Terriglobia; order Bryobacterales; family Bryobacteraceae; genus DATMNI01. The sequence goes on from DATMNI010000279.1 coordinate 34,833, forward strand.
GCCGAAGTCCTTGAGTAACAAGAATACGACCAGTAAGGTGGACTTAAACCTCTCATCGAAGAATCGCTTATATGGCCTGTACGCCCGCGGTAAGTATGCCACGGATTACACCGGTAATCTCACGCCGACCGGAACCGCGCTTCCGCTGCCTTACAACAGCTCGTCCGGAATCGTCGAAGAGATGCCCACCATCGCGCAGATTCACCATACCCACGTCTTCAGTTCCACGTGGCTGAACGATGCCAGCTTTGGTCTCACCCGGATCTGGATACCACTCTTCAGCAATACGGCGGCGGGCGCATACCCGGAAAAGGCCGGATTGACAGGCTTGCCGCCGGGGAATGCGGCGCTGCAATTCCCGGCCATCAACTTCGCCGGTCCCAACGCACCCATCAATTGGGCGACCACCGGACCGTTCAATGAAGCGGAGAACAACTTCACTTTTCAGGACAACGTGCAGTGGGTACACGGCAAGCATGACGTGACATTCGGGTTCCAACTGCAGAGACTACAGGACAATCGCACTCCCGCCGACACAGGAAGCAACGCCAGTTTCAGCTTCAGCAACAACGAGACAGCCGGGTTTTCCCCTACAGGATCTCTGCTTTCCACCACCGGCAATGCCTATGCCAGTTATTTGCTGGGCGCGGTGGATTCAGCCGCCATCGCGCAGAACTCGGTGGTGGTATTCGGGGCCCGTTACCGCGATTACTCCGGGTTTGTGCAGGACGATTGGAGAGTGGGCACGCGTCTGACCCTGAATCTCGGCCTGCGGTGGGACGTCTTTGGTCCCAGCCGTGAAGTGAAGAACCGGATGGCATTCATGATTCCGACGGTACCGAACCCCGCGGCGGGAGGACGCCTGGGCGCTCTGCAATTCGCCGGCACCGGCCAGGATACCTGCAATTGCGACGCTCCCTACGATACTCACTACCGGAACTTTGAGCCGCGTATTGGCCTGGCTTACTCAGTGAATCCCAAGACCGTAATCCGGGCGGGGTTCAACATGAATTACGCCCACGGGGCGGCCGGCATCGGCGGCAACGGCAGCGGCGCGGGGCCCAGCCAGTTGGGGTTCAACGCGAACGCGACGTTTTCGAGCCCCGCCACCGGATTGCCGGCGTTCACCTGGGACCAGGGTGTGCCGGCGTTCCAGAAGCCGCCTTTCCTAAACCCTGGGTATGGGGCCGGTTTTACGACAACCAATCCCACCGGCGCGATTAGTGTGCCCTATGCCAGTCCGAGCCTGGCGGCACGGCCGCCGTACTATATCAACTGGAGCTTCGGCCTGCAGCGTCAGTTCGGTTCCAGTTGGACGGCCGGCGCCGCTTATTCGGCCAGCGTGGGACATTTTCTGCCGCGCAACGGCGACACCGGCGTCTGGACCAATTCCATTCTGCCGCAATATCTGGTGCTCGGCTCACTGCTGGGCGTGCAGGCTACACCCGCCAACATCGCCGCCGCGCAGGCCATTGTTCCTGGCGTGGCGCTGCCGTTCAGCAATTTCCAGGGAACCATCGGCCAGATGTTGAAGCCATTTCCCCAGTACTCCGGAGTCACTTATTACTCCGGCAATCTCGGGAACTCAACGTATAACTCGCTGCAAGTCACGCTGGAGCGCAGATTTGCCAAAGGATTCACCACGCAGACCGGGTACACATTCAGCAAGGAAATTGATAACTCCATCGGTGCGGGGACCAACCTTGGCGCCGTGGGCGGCAACCGGAACCCCTACGCTGGAGGGCTCGACAAGGCGCTTGGCGCCATCGACCGGCGTCACGTTTTCCACGCGACCTTCCTTTACGCTCTGCCGTTCGGCAAAGGCTACGGCTTGGGTAATGGCAATGCCGCGGTACGGGGACTGGTGAGCGGGTGGCAGATTTCGGGGATCATTACATTCTCTTCCGGAGCGCCCATTGCCATTACCGGTTCCGGCTGCAATACGCCGGGCATTACTTCGACATGCATTGCCAGTTACAACCCTTCGTTTAGCGGGCCGGTGCTGATCAACGGCGACCTCGGCAGCGGTAATGCTCTGGGTGCGGGCGCGCTGGCATACTACGACAAGCGGGCGTTTGCGGACCCGGCGGCGTACACCTTCGGGAACCTGCCGCGATCGGCTCCCTTTGGTATGTTCGTACCCCACCTGCTCGATGAATCCATCAGTCTGCGGCGGGAAATCGGCATTAGGGAACGCTGGAAACTGGCCATCACGGCGGACGTATTCAACGTAACGAACTCCGTCCATTTTGCGGCGCCCGGAACGAATATCGATTCCGCCAATTTCGGCCAGGTCTCGACGACCACCAACCTGCCGCGCAAGATCCAACTGAATGCTCGAATCATCTTCTAAAACGGGTCGCCAGGCGGCCGCACCCCGATGTTGTAAGAGCCGCTGTTATAGAGCGACACCGCTCTAGCGGCGGATTCGGTCGAGCCACGGGAGAGCACGCGCATACCGTGGATCAGTTTCCTTTGCGAAATTTGTCGAACGGGACGGCGTCTTCGATGTGAACACGGAAACTCACGACGGACGCAGGGCCCCGGTCCTGGTTATAGCCGGGGTTCGTCACGTGTTGGTAGTCGATCGCAAGGGAGATTCCGCGCCAAAGGTGAGCTGTGTAGTACGTCTCGAAGATCTTCTCCAAGCCATAATTCAATCCGCCGTCGCCAAGGATGAAGCCCTGCCCTCCCAGAGCCAGGTAACGCCTGTGGTCACCGGTGATCCCATTGGCGACGAACGCAGCGCCCATTTTGTCCTGGGGGCGGTGCCACGGCTTGCCGCGAAAATCACTGCCAATCTCCGCGGTCCGATCAATTTCCGTGTAAGCGTACGATTCCTTGGCCCCTTCGTTCCAACCAAGACGCCCAAAGGCCCGCCACAAGCGAGTCAGCTCTTGTTCACCATTCAAGCCGAAACCGTATTTCACCCTTCCCTGCTTGCGGTATAGGGTGACGTCCGGTACGGCATCCTTACCTGACAGGTAGCCGTTGATGGCGTCGCGATAGCTGCCCATATTGGCGTGATTGACGAACCCAAGCGCGCGCACTACGCTTAGACGGTTTGGAAGGAAAGCTGTGTGGTATTCGAATTCGAGATTCTCACCGCGAGCGCGGGAAATGTTCCAATCGAGTTGGACGCCATTGGCCACCGTGGGCATCAGCATCTCCCCAAACCGGGCTGCCCAGGTTTTGGTGAAGTATTCCGCCACTAGTCCATAGCTGTAGCCCCGCGTGTCAGCCGCATAATCATAAGCGCCGTTGTTGACGAGCGCCCAGTTCATGAACTGAAGGTGGCTGTCGCTGCCAACGGAGTTGAGGTCGAAAAAATCGACAGTGCTCATCTTTCCCAGACGGAGTTCCAAGCGTCTGACGGGAACCGTCGAAGCGAGCGACAGGGGATTCCGCGTGGCTTCGGTGGTCTCCTTGCTCAAGGCGATGGTATAGTGCAGCATCACTCGCGAGACATACGGATTCTCAGAAAGCGTGGGATTGCGAACCACGTCCACATTGGTAAAACCGGCGATGCCGAGCGCACCGCTGAGGCCGGCCCCACCGGCGCTTTCGATATCGGTAAGGATTTCCAGACGCCTCGCAATTTGGAAGCCGGTGTAGAGCGTCTCGACCCTTGACGTGGCGTGTTCCCGTTCAGGCAAGAAGCTGTTCGGCCCGGAGTATTTCGCGTCGAACGTTGGGTGCTGCTGGCGAATGAAATTCCCCTGAACCGAAATCCAGAAGCGGTTCCAGAATGATTCCTGGCCGCCCGAAGATGGCGCCGGCGCGTCGTTGCCTTGAGCGAACGAGGGCCAAGGTGCAAGAATGAGGACGGTAAGCAGAAGTCGCAAGGCCCTACCATGGTTGGGCACATCCCATGCTGATGTCAACGATTCCAGATGTTCCGCGCTGAACATTCACCGGTTCGTAACATTGGCGTAATCTGAGCCCTTGCGTTTCGTTGTGAGTATAGAGGTACAGACGAACGATGACCCGATCCCGGACGAAGGCGATGAGCCGTTTTATTTGCTGCTGCGCCATAGCCGTTCTATCGCTTGCCTGGCAACCGGAAAAGGGCGGGCGTATCAGACGTCTTTACGTGGAACCGTTCACTACTAAAGCAAGGGCGGAAAAACTCCGGGAGGACGTTATCGCCGAACTCCGCAAGCTGAGTTCGATCTCATTGGTTGCGGGCGAATCGGGTGCGGAAGCAATACTGGGTGGCGGCGGGGAGGTTTGGGTCAAGGGTTATCGCAGTCTAAATCCGAGGTCGGGCAGGTTGCCGTCGAACGGCACACCCGTGTATGCCGGCTTCCTATCCGTGGAGTTGAGAAATACCAGAGGTGAGACGCTTTGGTCGTATTTGGTAACACCGGGGACAGCATCCGAGGACGTCTCCAAAGACCTTGCAACGCGAATTGCAAAACATGTGATGGGAGCGTTGGAACGAGGGGAAGACCCACCTCGAAGGGCTTCCTTGTCTCAACCCACGACCATCTTGAAAGGAGCCGGCGCTACGTTTCCCTATCCCGTATATGCAAAATGGTTCACGAATTACCGGCGCGAGAATCCGAATCTGGAGATAACTTACGACCCGATCGGGTCGGAGGCCGGGGTTCGCAGACTACTTGCCGGCGGCGTGGATTTCGGCGCTTCGGACAGTCCGGAAGCGATTCGCCAGCTTGCCCCCACCGAGGAGGACAAGTATTTGCTGTTCCCGTCGGTTGTCGGTGCGGTGGTCCCCATCGTCAATCTGCCAGGCTTAACGAGCGTTATCGCATTCACGCCGGAGGCCCTGGCCGGTATCTATCTCGGGAAGATCAAGAAGTGGAATGACCCGGTGTTGAGGCAAGCCAACTCAGGCCGTCGCCTTCCTGACCTGGACATCGTAGTGGTTCACCGCGCGGACGGCAGTGGCACGAGTTATGCCTGGACGGATTATCTTTCGAAGACAAACCCCGCGTGGAAAGCTCAGGTAGGTTCCGGTTTGGCCCCCATTTGGCCAATCGGCCGGGCGGCGAACGGGAATGAAGGAGTGGCCAGGCTCGTGAAGGAGTTGGGTGGATCGATTGGCTATGTCGAGTTCATCTATGCGCTTCAGAACCACCTCAGTTTCGGGAAAGTTCGCAATCGCAACGGCGAGTTCGTTGGAGCCAGCCTGGAAAGCATTGGAGTCGCCGCGAGCCAGTCCTTCGACATCGGGGATGACTTCAAGATTTCCATTGTGAACCCTCCGGGAACCGGTGCTTACCCAATTGGGTCTTTCACGTGGCTTATTGTTCCCGCTCATATCGCCGATGACGGAAAGCGAGATGCGATCACAAGCTTTCTCCAGTGGATGCTGGGGCCGGGCCAAACGCAGGCAGCCGCCTTGGGGTATCTTGCACTGCCGAAGGATCTGGTAAGCCGGGAATTGGCTGCGATCGGCAGAATTCACTGACTGCGCCGATCCGCCGGAATGGCTCGAACATCCCGGTGTGCGGCATCGCGCCAACCGGGGTTACGAAATCAATCAACATGCGATGAATAGCGCATTCTATAGGCGTTATAACCGATCCGATTCGCAGACTTCATCTGGTGTTTACAAACCCTCGCGAGAATTGGCTGATGATCTCTTTCTTCACTCCGATGGCCCATCACGAATCGCAGCCCTTCAAAGGGAAAAACCGGCGGACCGCCAATCGGTACACCATGAGGACGCCATTGCAGTATCGCACCTCGGGCAGCACGCCCCAATCTGCCTGGAAACGCGGCCATACCCTCGACATCAGCGCGGGCGGCATTCTAATTGATATTCCTGAAGCGATGCCCGTTGGATCGAGGTTGGAACTCATGATGGACTGGCCTGGGCTATATCACTGCCGGCCCATGGTGCGCCTGTTCCTTACCGCGTCCGTCACGCGTACCGCCGCTCACACAAATGGCGCCTGCATCGCGTTGCGCATCCTCAACCACCGGTTCGTCGACGTCCGCCCGGCCGCAGTCCGTCCCCCCAGGTGCGGCACGAACCCAGGCGGTGGCGTAGTAGCCAGGTTTTCATACAACTGTCATATCATCGCCGCACAGGCGGGATATTCTGGCGGCACCTATGAAAAATTTGCCGACTGTCTTGCTGGCCTGTGCGGTCTTCGTTCCGGGCGGCGGATCTCAACAGCTTCCCCATGCCATTGAAGGCGGATATGAACTGCCTAACGGCTGGCGTCTCACACCCCTCGGCCGCGCCATCCAGACCGAAGACATGGTGCTCAACGTTTCGGTCGCGCCCGACCGAAAGTCCGTCGTGGCCCTGCATTCTGGGTTCAACCCGCACGGTCTGGTGGTTGTCGACGCGCGTTCGGAGGAGGCGGCGCAACGCATTCCGCTGAAATCGGCGTGGCTGGGCCTGGCGTGGCACCCCAACGGCAAGCGTCTGTACGTTTCGGGAGGCAACGCCAATGGCCGGAAGCCCACGCGCGCCCCCATTTACATCTTCGATTACGAAAACGGCCGTCTATCGAACCAGCCCTCGGGCACGCTCGAAGAGGCCATCGACACCTCGGAACTTTACTGGTCCGGCCTGGTCCATCACCATACCAAGCCGCTGCTGTTCGCCGCCAACCGCGGCACCGGCGCGGGGCCCAGCAACGTAGTCGTGTTCGATACCGCTTCCGGCAAACTTATCGAGCGCATCCCGGTTGAGGTCAACCCCTACGCACTGGCACTCAGCGACAACGGCCAGACCCTCTATGTCTCCAACTGGGGCAGCGATTCGGTGAGCGTCATCGATGTCAATACGCTGCGCGTCACCGGGCGCATCGCCGTCGGCGACAATCCCAATGACATGGCGCTCTCCAGGGATGGCCGGTTGTTCGTCTCCTGCGCCAACGACAATATTGTCGCAGTGATCGATACCAAAACGCGCCAGGTCATCGAGCGCGTTTCCACGGCGCTCACCCCGAACTCGCCTGAAGGCTCCACCCCCAACGCGCTGGCGCTCGACCGCGAGAACCAGATGCTCTTCATCGCCAATGCGGATAACAACGACGTGGCGGTGGTCAGGGTGGCCGAACGCGCCAAGAGCGAAGTGCTGGGATTCCTTCCAGTAGGCTGGTACCCCTCCGCGCTGGCTATCCAAGCGGGCAAGCTCTATGTGGGCAACAGCAAGGGCATGGGTTCTTACGCCGATATCCGCGGCCCTGGCAGCCCGCTGCCGCCCGGTCCCGAAGGCAACGGCTCGGTCAAGAGCCTTCAGAAGGGCAGTGTGGAGATCGTCGATCTCACTCAGTTGAAGACCAACCTTCGCGCCTGGACCAAACAGGTATACAACAATACGCCGTACCACGACGATCAACTGGTGGCCGCCAAGGCGCCGGCCGCGCCCACCGTCATACCTCGCGAAGTAGGGGTCGGATCGCCCATCAAGCACGTGCTCTACATCATCAAGGAGAATCGCACCTACGACCAGGTTCTGGGCGATCTCGGCAAGGGCAACGGCGACCCGCGCCTGACCATCTTTGGCGAAAAGGTCACACCCAATCATCACGCTCTGGCCCGGCCACCTCTGGGATCTGGCACAGAAGAAGGGGCTCACGTACCGCAGCTATGGCGAGTACGCCACGCGCGCCAGCACCGGCACCACCATGGAAGCGTCGCCCGGCGTGGGCGGACTGTTGGGCCACGTCGCGCCCAGGTTCAAGCTGCCCGGAATGCGCGATACCGACAACATCGCCGAATTCCTGCGCGAATTCGACGAGTACGAGCGCAACTTCGACAGCCCGGATCCCGCCAAACGGCTGCCGAATTTCATGGTGATGAGCCTGCCTGAGGATCACACCGCCGGGACGACAGCATATTCTCATCGAAGGATGAGCCTGAACGGGACGCGTGAGGGTGTCGGGGGCGGAGTCTCCTTTCCAATGATATTTTGATGCTCGGGGCCGACCAACGGGAGGCGCGGCGAGCCCGCAAACTGCCGTTGTTTTTCCTTCCTTAGGAAGGTTTTGGTTTTTGGGTTTTTCGGTTTCGGAGCGTAGCGTGCAACCGGCCGCCGACCAACTGGAGGCAGGCTCCGTGGCCATCACGCAGTGCGCTTCGGTTGGAAGCTCTGGAAGAGTTTGCGCTTGGCGCTCTGCATCGCTAGAGCGGCTTCGGTATCGGATTGGCTCTTTACCATGTGGTCCAGTTCCGCCAGCGTGATTTGTGGCCTCAGGTATTTGTCGCAGCCAGGCATTTCCCGAAACAGTTCGAACGGGGTGGCCCACCGCAAGTAGACACGGCGCCGCTTGCCATTGGCGGCGGTGAGAATCTGGGGCACGGCGCAGGGACGATGGAAGTTGACGTAAGGGTTCAGGTGCTCCCGATGGAACCGGTCGAGCGCCTCCGCGTGTTTCGCATCGATGTAACCAAACCCGATGTGCTTGCGGATCACCGTTCTTGGCCTCCACCAGGCCGTTGTCGCCGCAGCGATGAGCGCGTGACTTGGTCTGCTGGATGAGTAGTTTGTCCAGCAATTTGGCCACGGTGTAGTTGATGAACTCGCTGCCATTGTCGGAATGAAACCCGCGAATCACGAAGGGGAACTGTTGCAAAATCGCTTCCAGCGCGGGGATCAGCCACAACTCCGAGATCTGTGGAGTCGCGGCCGCAATCTCCCACTGCGTCACTTCGTCGACGGCATTGATCTGATACAAGCCTTTGCGCCCCTGTTGATCTCCCTGATGGACGGTATCGATGCGCAGAAAGCCGGGCTCGCCACGTGGTTGCGGTTTGCGCCGTTCGCCGATCGGAACCGACGTCGGCCGCGTGGGTTGATAGCTGGTGTTGCGCTTCCGGTACGCCGCGGTGTTGCGCAGTCGATAGAGGTGCGCCACCGAGATCGACGACAGCCGCACATACGCCGATTGCGCGTAGTCGCTGTATTCCCGCTCGAAAATCCGTCGCGTCGCCGGTCCGCTTAAGTTCCCGTGCGCCTTGTCGACGTAGGCAAGCAGATCGATGTCGGCAGCCGTGTACCGCTTGGCGAACTTGGTCCGCTGGTAGACGGCTGCCTTTACCCGTCCGGTGCGGCGTTGGAGCGCAATCAAGCGCGTGACCTGCGCTCGGCTCAATCCCGTCATCCGACAGATGTATCGCCGCACCAGTCCCTTGTCCGGTTTGTTCAAGCTCGCGTACTGGAGCCGTACGAGCGTTTTCTCGACCCAAGCGTACACCTCCTCTTGCCGCTGGCCGGCAAACCGCAGATCTTCGCTTCCGGCCAGAAACGCCCGGATCTGCTCCAGGCTGGTGGCCTCTGTGTCGTCCATGCTGATGATCAATCCCCATCATCCCGTCTTTCCCTTTCAGGCTCATCTTGCGTGAGAATCCGATCGCCAGTTCAGGCTCATCTTGCATGAGACAAGAGTCGACTCCCGGGCGCTTCACTCCGATTGCCATGGTGGCCAACAACGATTATGCCGTCGGTATGATGGTGGACCGCGTCGCGCATAGCCGCTACTGGCCCGAGACCGCCATCTTCATCATCGAGGACGACGCGCAGGACGGCCCCGATCACGTCGACGCGCGCCGTACTACGGGTTACGTAGTTAGTCCCTACATCAAACGCCAGAGCGTCGACAGCACGCTCTACACCACCAGCTCCTTTCTGCGCACCATGGAACTGCTGCTTGGCCTGCCGCCGATGAGCCAGTACGATGCCGCGGCGAACCCGATGTACGCCGCGTTCAGCGACCAGCCCGACCTCACCGCGTTCGTACACGTGAAGCCGCAGGTGGACGTGATGGAGAAGAACACCGTGCGCGCATATGGCGCGCGCCGATCCATGAAGATGGATTTCCGCGATGTCGACGAAGCCCCCATGGCGGAGTTGAACGAGATTCTCTGGAAGAGCATCAAGGGCGCGGATTCGACGGTACCGGCTCCTGTGCACCGCGTCCGTTTCGCGGGCCGCTGACTATGCCGTCGCAGAAGTTCTAAACGGCGCCCAAGATCATAAACAAAAATCATAAACCAGGAGAGGAGACGACCATGCTCATCACCCAGTCAAGAAGTGTATCCAGACGGCGCGCGGCCCGGCGCATAGCCCTGGCTATGGCCGCGGCAGTCTGCGGCGCCGCCCTGAACGCCCAATCGAACGCCATCGACGCGGCCATTGAGGGCTACGTCCGCGATGCATCGGGCGGCATGATCCAGCGGGCGCATGTTACGGTCCGCAATTCGTCCACCAATGTCGCGTCGGAAACATTGACCAACGCCGACGGTTATTTCCGGTTCCCCTTGCTGCAGGTTGGCGCTTATGGACTCACCGCGGAGGCCGAGGGATTCAAGGCGATCACCAAGCCCGACCTCGCGCTGGGCGCGGGCCAGAAGATCCGGCTCGACTTCGATATGCAGGTGGGTTCGCAGGCCGAATCGGTCGAAGTGCCGGCCGAGACGTCCATGGAACTGGCCGACACCGGCTCGTCGGCGGTCGCTGGTATCGTCAGCCGCAAAGAACTGGAGGACCTTCCCATCGTTTCGCGAAACATTTACAACTTCCAACTGCTGGCCCCGGGTGTGCAGGGCCTCTCTAGCCCCACTTTTGGCACTACGCAGTTCGCGTTCGGTGGCAATGAGCGCTCCAGTTGGAACCTGGATGGCCTCGACAATACGCAGCGCGGCGGCTCGCGCCAGACCCGCATGGTGATCACTACGCCCGAAGCGGTGGAAGAAGTCCAGGTGCTTTCAAATGGGTACTCGGCCGAGTTCGGCCTGGCGGCGGGCGGGCAGGTGAACGTGATCCTGAAGTCCGGCACGAACCAGTACCACGGATCGGAGCTCTTTCTTTACCGGCCGCAAAGCTGGCAGGCCCGACCCTCACTGGCAGCGGTGAATCCCGAGGAGACCTGGTGGGATGACGCCCTCACCTTTGGCGGGCCCATCCGCAAGGACCGGATTTTCTTCTTCACGCAATACGACCACAACCCTTACCTGCGGCCCAATGCGCTCACCATCCTGCCCGCCAATGCCGCGGCGCTCAATCTGCCGGCCAACCAGCAGGGCACCGCGCCCTTCGGTGAAACCTACGATACCTCTATGATATTCTTCAACAGTGGATATCCGGTGCATGCGGTCTCCGGCATCGACCTGAATAACGACGGGATCTCGAACGACCGGCCGCTTTTCCGCGGGCGGAATGACGTGTCCGGTCCCGGCCTCACGCAGTTCGACGCGCGCCTGCAGCGGTCTTTCACGTTGCGCGAACGGTACGTATCGTGAGCCTGCTGGAAGCCGAGAACGCGCTGAACCACACCAACGCAAATTGCAGCACCGCCGGCGGGTGTTCGGGAGCTGTGGTCAACACCGCCACCGCCGTGGACTTCGGCCGCATCACCAGCGCCCGCACGGCGCGCAATGTGCAGTTCGGTTTCAAATTCGTGTTCTGAGGTGACTCGTGAAGATTCTTCGCACCGTTTTTCTCTCCAGCGTCGTATTGCTCACCGGCGGCTGGGGCGCGCGCGGACATCAAAGCGCAAACCGCGCCGCCGTCCGGGCGCTGCCCGCCGATGGCCCACTCTTTCTCAAGGAGTACGAGGACTGGATCTCGAAGACTGGTCCCGTGCCGGACTCATGGCGCGGCAACAGCGAGGCCTATTCGAAGATCTTCGAGGACCCGAATCACGGATGGTTCAAGGAGCAATTCGCTTTCATGACTGCCATCCCGCGATCGCGCTACGAGTTCGTGTTGCGCCTCTATGACGAATTCCTGAAAATCCGCGAGAAGGATCCCGACCGCGCGGCGCTCACCAACGTGCGATGGACCGGCACGCTGCCCTATGCCGCGATGGAGAACTACGACCGCATGAAATCCGCCATGCGCCTCTACCGTCGCCAGACGGCCGATTCCTCCGCCGAATCGCAGAAGGACGCGAAGTATGTGGCGCAGGACATCGCCTTCTACATGGGCTGGCTCGGCCATTACACCGCCGATGGCGCGCAGCCGCTGCACGACACTATTCACCATGACGGCTGGCAGGGCCCGAATCCCAAGCAGTACACGACTGACCCGCGCGTTCACGGCCGCTTTGAGAGCGCCTTCGTCGACCTGATCCAGTTGACTGACGCCGATCTCGGGCCGCTCATGGAGAAGCCGAAGCTGTTGGACGATCCCTTCGCTGCCATCCTGGCCCATCTGGACGATGCCGCCACGCACGTTGAAGAGGTCTACATCCTGGATAAATCCGGCGCCTTCGCCGACAAGAACAGTGAGCCCGCCCGCCGGCTCGCCCGAACGCAACTCGCCAAGGCGGCCGCCCTTCTCCGCGATCTGACCTTCACAGCCTGGGTGGAAAGCGCGAAACCGATGACCCCCGCAAGTGCAGGCTCGAACCCCATCAGCCGCTCCCACCCACGCTACAATCCCGAGACCGGCACTGCCGCGCCCGGCCCTGCGGTAAAGCGGAACGGCCAATGAAACCGCCGGCACTTGATGTGCTGCTGTCTGGTTACGGTTCGAAGAAGCTTTGGCCGAGAACCCGTTTCGCCCAGCCCGTTCGCATGCGGCACGCGATGATACCGCAGCCCACCCCGTATGCAGGTGAGATGAAGCGTTTTGATGCGATCGTGCTGGCGCGCCGGTTCGCCGTCCCCCGAAGCCATTGTACGAACCGGTTCGCCCTCTCCGTGGGTAGTAACGCTCACGTTACTGGGAGATCGTAACAGCGATGTGACGTTTTCGCTGAGAATAAGCCCCCACGGTCTTCTGCCGCACCACTAATTCCGCTTACCGTCTTCATTGCAAACTTTCACGGCCTGTTTATCCGTTTGAAACCGTTTCGGCGCAAACCTAAGTCAGGTATCGGGGAGCCGAAACGTATGCAGACCGAAACGATCCGCGAGCCGCTTTCTGTTTTTGGGCTCTTGAACGAACCCCTGCGCAGCATGCTCACTCCGATGCAGCCGGCCATTCAGAAGCTGTTTGCGTTTGACCGCCTGCAGCGGGTCTTCGATGCCGCCCGCCGTGCCGGCCATGGAACCGAGCCGGTGGCTCGGGTCCTGGAGTTACTCGGCATCACCTGGCATGTCGATCCAGTGGACCTTCAGTACATCCCGCGGTGCGGACCCGTGGTAGCCATCGCCAATCATCCCTTCGGCTTGCTGGAAGGCGCGATTCTGGCCACCCTCCTTCCCCGGATTCGGCCGGACGTCAGAATACTGGCGAACTCGATTCTTGCGAATATCCCCGAACTTCGTGAAAAATGCATTTTCATCAATCCGTTCGGCAGTCACAAATCGGTCTCAAGCAACGCCGACGCACTCCGCCAGTGCCTGGCATGGCTGCGCGGCGGCGGCCTGTTGGTGGCGTTTCCCGCCGGCGAAGTGGCCCACCTGGATTTTCGCAACGGAACTCTCGCCGACCCGCCATGGAACCGGTCTGTCGCCTGGCTGGCGCAACTTTCCGGCGCCGCGGTCCTACCGATCTTTTTCAAGGGCGCCAACAGTATGGCTTTTCAACTGGCGGGCCTGGTTCATCCCGGCCTGCGTACCGCCAGCTTGCCGCGCGAGTTGCTCAACAAGCGCGGCTGGAATGTGGAGATCCGCATCGGCCGCCCCGTTTCTCAGGCGACCCTCCAGGCCTTTCCCGACAGCCGCGAGACCATCAAGTATCTTCGCTGCCGCACCCACCTGTTGGACATCGGCGTGTTTAACACTCGCCAGGTCAACAATGCCGGCCGCGTATCGCCTGGTTGCGGAATCACCGCCGTCCGTGTGTTTCAAGCCTTCAAGAAACTTGCCCCCGTGGTCTCACAGCTTCCGCAAAGGGAAATGACGCGTGAGATTGACCGTCTGGCTCCCTATCAGAAACTCTGCGCCGCGGGCGATCTGGCCGTCTATTTGGCAAGCGCCGGCGAACTACCCAACGTCCTGCGCGAGATCGGCCGTCTCCGCGAGATCGCATTTCGAGGCGCCGGCGAAGGTACCGGCCATGCGTTTGACCTGGACCGCTTCGACCGGCACTACCTCCATCTGGTCTTGTGGAACCAGAGCCGCGAAGAGGTGGTGGGTGGATATCGCCTGGGTCCTACCACTGCCATTCTCCCCCGCTACGGCGTTGCCGGCCTGTACACCAGTACTCTGTTCCGCTACAGCAATGATCTCTTTGACCGCATCGGACCCGCGGTCGAACTGGGCCGATCGTTCGTGCGGCCAGAGTATCAGCGGCAGTACACTCCGCTGTTGCTGCTCTGGAAGGGCATCGGCCGCTATGTGGCCGGCAACCCGCGGTGTTCCGCCCTGTTCGGCGCCGTCAGCATCAGCAACCGCTATCATCCAGTGTCGCGGCAGCTCCTGGTGAAGTTCCTGGAAGCGCATCGCGCCAGCGGCCTGGCGCCCATGGTTACGCCCCGTCATCCCTACCGGCCCGATGCGCAAGTTTTCCGCCGCACCGGGCAGACTCCGCACGTGCGAGACGATGTGGAGCAACTCTCCCTCCTCATCGAAGATCTGGAATCCGACCGCAAAGGCATCCCGATCCTGGTCAAGCAGTATCTTCGCACCGGAGGAGAGTTGCTCGCCTTCAACGTAGACAGCGGCTTTTCGGGCGTACTGGACGCTCTCATCATGGTGGATTTGAAGGGTGCGCCCCCAGCCCTGCTCGAGCGTGTCATGGGTAAACCCGGAGCTGCCACCTTCACGGCCTGGCACGCGAAATGTTAGGCAGCCCATCAAAAACCGCCCGCCGCCTTGCGCTCTGGGCGCTGGCGGCACAGATATCCGCGTCTCAAACGCTGCCCGAAAAGCTCATCGAAGCCGGCCATTGGAAGCGAGCGCGGTCCATCGTCGAAAGCCGCTTTCAAAAGCAGCCGAACGATCCTCTGACCAACTTTCTGCTCTCGCAAATTCGAAATGCGTTCAGGGATCGCGAATCGCCCATGAAGTTCGCGGAGCGGGCCGTTGCGCTCGACGGCGGCACCGCGAGGTACCACCGGAGGTTGCCGAGGTGATCGGCGTCACGGCGCAACATGCCGGGCTCTTCCAGCAAGTCCTGCTCGCCCGGCGATTCAAGAAGGAAATTGACACTGCCATTGCGCTGGACCCCCGGGCCGGCTCGGTATTTTCGCGCCCGAGACGGTTCAGGAGGTCCGGGTGATCGCCAACTCCATGGCCGCCGAATACGGACGTACGGTGGGCGGCATGATCAGCATGGTGACGCGCGGCGGAACCAACGACGTTCACGGCGAGGGCCTGGTGCTGCTGCGGCGGCCCGGTTTTATCGCGCGCCCATCGCTTGCCGCAACCAAGCCGTTCATCCAGTGGGCCACGTACTCGGGAAATGTGGGCGGCCCCATTATCAAGAACAAGTTGATGTATTACGTAAGCGGCGAATACGAACCCTACGACGCTCCTCGCGCCGTCACCATCACGCCCGCCAATGCGGCGGCGCTCGGCCTGCAGTCTTCGGACCTCGGCAGCAGTCCGTTCAAGCAGCGGTTCCAGACCTTCCTCGGCCGCCTCGATTATCAGATTGATGCACGGAATTCCGTCTACGTTCGTTACAACAGCTACTGGGATCCTTCGAAGTACAACACTTCGGGCGGCCTGCTTATCACCAGCGCCGATAATAATTTCGACGACCGCAATATCACATGGGCGTCGCAGTGGACCAGCATTCTGAGCCCCACTACGTTGAACGAATTCCGCTTCGGCTCGCTGGAGCGGGAGTTCTTCCGGCCACCGGTCTCCGGCAACCTAGTCCCGGTGATTGCCATATCGGGCGTAGCACAACTAGGCTCCGACACATCGGCCAACCAATATTACCTGGAGCATCAGTACGATTTTGTGGATGCGTTGAGCCGCCGGGTGGGCCGCCACCAGTTCAAGGTCGGCTTCGATATCGCCACCATTCACGTGATCTCGAAGGACCGTCTCACCACCACGTTCTCCTTTCCCAACCTGGCTGCGTATCTGAACACCGTGAACCGCGTCGTCAACCCCGCTACGGGCCAGCCGTTCAACGCGTACTCACAGCTCCAACAAAGCTTCGGCAACAACGTGGCCGACTATACCACGAATTCCTTCAACTTCTACGCGCAGGACGACTTCAAGATCACGCCGAAGTTCACGCTCTCTTATGGTCTGCGCTACGAGTACCTGGCCTATCCGTCCCTCGATCTCAATGCGCCCCTGAAGGATTCGCGCAGCGTTCGAAACGATCCGCACGACATGGCCCCTCGGCTGGGTCTATCATGGCAGTTGGACGATAAGACCGTGTTGCGCGCCGGCTTCGGCGTTTTCTACGACACATTGAATTTGCGCCTGCTCTCGCAGGTGATCCGCCAGAACGGCTCAAACGTCCTGCTCTACACCATCGCGCCAACCGACCCCGGCGCGCCCCTCTACCCCAACGTGTTGAGTAGCCCCGCCGGCACACTCTCCAAGCCCAGCGTTACCACCTTCGCGCCCGATTTCAAGCAACTTCGCACGCAACAGGCAAATCTTCAAGTGGAACGGGCCATCGGTAACGATTTCTCCATCACGGCTGGGACGCAATACTACGGCGGGCGCCACATCCCGCTGTTGATCGACGTGAACCTCGGATCGCCCGTGGGCTTCCTGGCTGACGGCCGGCCCAAGTTCAGCACCGCCAACCGGCCGAACCCGAACTTCAACCAGATTCTGCAGCTCACGGCGGCCGGCACTTCTCTCTATTACGGCGGCTTCGTCGCCCTCAACAAACGGTTCTCGCGCGGCTGCCAGTTCACGGCTTCCTACACGCTGGGATATGCTTAAAACGTGAACGACTCCACCGGCGACACCGGCAGTTCCGTCACCGATTCCACAAGCCTGAAGCGCGATTGGGGTCCTTCCTCCAGCGACCAGCGGCATCGCTTCGTCTTCCAGGGCGTGTGGCAGCCGCGCGCCAGGAAAACAGCGCTCGATGGCTGGATGATCGCTCCCAATTTCACCGTGACCTCGGCCTTCCCCGTGACCGTAGTGCAGGGCAGCGATCTGAACGGCGATTCAGTCAATAACGATCGTCCGCTGTTCCGGGGACGCAACGACACCCCCGGATACGGCTTCAAGGAAGTGAATCTGCGCATCAGCCGCGCGTTCCGCTTCCATGGGCGCTTCAGTCTGGAAATCATCGGCGAGGCCGAAAACCTGCTCAACAGCCTGAACGCCGCATGCACGACGGGCGGATGCTCCGGCGCCGTGGTTACCACCGTCACCGCGCCCGATTTTAAGCGCATCACCAGCGCTACCGATTCACGCCAGATCCAACTCGGCGGGAGATTCCGCTTCTGAGACTGCTCGCCGCATTCGTTCTGGCGGCCAGCCTCGGGGCGCAGTTGCGTCCGCACTTAGTTCTGCTCTCGGTAGACGGCCTCGATCACCGCTATCTGCGGGACTGCGACAAGCTCGGACTTAAGATTCCGAACCTGCGGCGGCTGATGCACGAAGGCGCGTGGGCCGACGGCGTCGTCGGCGAGGTCCCAACTATCACGTGGCCGTCGCACACGACCATGCTGACCGGAGCAACGCCGGCGGTACACGGCATCCAGCAGAACCAGCGCTGGTCGTACGATCTCATCAAGGTGAAGACGCTTTGGGACGTGCTGGGCGCCAATGGTTTGACGAGCGCCGCCATCACATGGCCGGTCACCGTCGACGCCCCCATCACCTGGAACTTGCCTGAGTATTTCGAGAAGCGGCAAGGCGGCGCGATGGATCTGGCGGCGATTCGCAAGAAAGCCACGCCGGGGCTCTTGGATGAAATTGCCGCGCAGTGGGCGTCATTTCCGCAGCAGTGGATGGACGACCGCACCCGCACTCTGGCCGCGCTGTTCCTCATCCAGCGCAAGCGTCCAAATTTCCTGGCGATCCACCTGGTGGATCTCGACGCGGAGGAGCACGAAACCGAGCCTTTCTCGAAGGCCTCGAACGCAATTCTGGAGTACACCGACGAACTGATCGGGCAGATTCTGGCGTCGTTGCCGAAAGACAGCGTACTCGTGCTGGCATCCGACCACGGATTTGTCACGGTGGAAAAGATTGTGCATCCGGCGGCTGGAAACGTGACGCCGTTCTGGGTTTCGACCAGCGATCCGGCCGAAGCCGCGCAGCTTGGGGATCTTCGGAAGGATCCGGCGAACGGAATCGGCCGGCGAATTCCATCGGAAGAGTGGACGCGCTTTCTGCCGGGGACTCCCGTTCCTCTGGCGGCGTACGAACCGGCTGACCGTTTCGCCTTTGCGCCGCAACCGCTGAAGGAGCGCTACGGCAAGCCGTATGAGATCGGTACTCACGGGCTATGGCCGGGCCGCCCCGGCTACCGCGCCGTTTTCCTGTTGTGGGGGCCGGGTGTTCGGGCCGCGAAGCTTCCGGAAATGCCGATGACCGATATTGCGCCGCGGCTGGCCGAACTGCTGACCGGGATGCGCGAAGTCCTTCCAGCCCAGAAGTAGCCGGCAGTTCTCTATCGGAATGGAACGACCGTCGTGCCAACCGGGGCCATCTTTACGGTCTGAGCAGTAGAGGAGCGCACGACAGGTGTTACTTGCAACGTCGTGCCGTTCGCCTGGCCTTCCGCGGCCCGCGCGCGAAGTTGCAGGTCACGTTCCTCGCCAGGGACTAAGCGGCCGACGGTCATCACCACGTTGACTCTACCCTGCAGTGTCGTACGAGCATCCACGTCGCCGTCGAACTCCAGGCCCTTCGGCAACGCGACCACCACCTGCACCGCGTTCAGAGCATAGGGGGAATCATTCGCAACCCTTATGTCATAGACAATCGATCCGCCCGAAACCACGGAGAACGGAGCGGAGACCGAAGTGAACAGTGAACCGGACACGTCCGGCTTCGTAATAGTGAACACGTCCAGCAAGGCCGGCGTGCCATCTCCCGCCGGCGTTACCACTTGCCCCGTCGCGGGATCGATGAGAGTGTCCGGAATCGGGTCGTTGAGGGGCTTGCCATTCAGGTCGGCGCCGAACGGAAATGGATTGGCAGCCGTCGCCGAAGAGGTGGAAAGCAGCGGCTCGCTGATCTGATAAAGGGTCAGCGTGGTGTTATTCACAACCACGTCGCCGAATCCGAACACCTTGGCTTTGAATTTTGCCGTGATCTTCGGACCCGCTCCAGCGCCGGGCAGGAATGGCGTCATTTGCGCGCTAGTCAGGTTGGTATCCAGCCAACTCGCTGGTCCGTTGGGGAAGGTCAGACCTGCCATCGGGAACGCTCCGGTCGCGACATCCTCCTGATCCTGGCCCGCGCCTTGCCCGCGAGGATTCGATTCATTGCCGTCAAAATCCCGGTTCCCGCCGGTACCCTCCACCACGTACAGAACCCCGTCCGGCACAGCCTGTGCACCGCCGGTGAACTGTTGATCGATCTCCACCACCGCCGGCAGTTGAGAATTCGGCGCATCGGCGAAGCCGGGCAGCATACGCAGCGGAAGCGTCCGCTGATAGTTGTGTTCATGACCGTTGAAGACCATATTCACGCCGTGATCTTCCAGGATCTTGGCAACGGCCCGCAACTGAAAATTGCGCAGCGTCGCGTTGCCGGAAGAGAACGCGGGTTGATGAAAGACCACGATCTTCCAGGGCTGACTGCTCGCGTCCAGGTCGTTGACGATCCATTGCTTTAGAAGCGTTGGATAGTCCGGGAAGGCCAGAAAGGGTGCGCTGTAGTTAGCCGTCGAATCCACGATCGCATTAAACAAGTGCGGATTGGCGTCAAGGAACAGGAAATGAGCGTTGCCGGAATCGAACGAGTAATTGCTCATGTGATCGATCTGATTCTTGGGGCTCCCGCCGGTATCCACGTTCGTGGAACCGCGGAAGGCGCTCATGGCGGCGGCTGAGGCGTAGCTCTTGTTGTTGTAAGTCATGAACCAGCCATTGGACGCCCACGAGTCTCCGTTCCAGACATACATCGAATCGACCCCCGCGGGTCCGTTCAGCGGGAAGTAATAGTTGTTGTAATAGGCCAGCGCGTCCCCGCCTTCGGTGGCGCCGTTGAAGTGGCCTGAAATACCGTCGCCTCCAAGCATGTTCACGAAATCGCCGCTGCCGCCCGTATCGTGATTGCCCACCACGATGTAATTCGGGATGCTGCGAACAAACGGAGCGCCGGTTTGGTTTGAATCCGTGTCGCTATTCCAAACCGGAAACCAATAGTCGCGATAACTGCTCTCCGCGCCCTGATTATAGACATTATCGCCCGTATTCAGCGACAAATCCGGTTTCGGAAATGCGGATAGCCCTGGGAACGAAAGGTTCTGCACATTGTACATCAGATGAAGAACGCGGGCCTCGTAGTTGGCCAGGCGGTTGGGCGTGGCGCCGTTGGGCGGGAAATAGCCTTCATCGCCCATAACTATGAACGAAAACGGGCCTGATTGCTTGCGCGTATGAAACGACGCCGCAAAACCGCCGGAAGGCAGCCCCGGGCCGCTCACGCGGTAATAGTAGGTGGTGTCGTAATCGAGCCCCGTGAGGAGCGCGACGTAATTTGCGCGCGGACCGGGCGCCGTGGGAGGGACCGGCAGGCTGGCATCGGCCGCCAGGTAATTGTCGACCGTGCGGCTCTTCGGGTTCGTCGTGTTCCCGTAGCTGGCCGACGTTCCATAGTCCACGACGTACGCATTGTTGTTTGGTTTGGCTTCGTCGGTTTGCCACGCGATGACCATCTGGTCTTTCGCCTTGAAATTAGGGGCGTCCCCGAGTTGAATGTACGGTTTATACAACACGTTCTGGCCGCATAAAAGCGTAACCGCAGCGAACAGGAGCGACAGAGTCTTCATGGTTTGGTCAGGCTATCAGAGTTTTGTAAAGGATCGATAGCAATCGCCTTACTTTTCGGTTGCAGTCAAACAAAACACCTGTCATCTTATCCGCTGGAACCATACTGTCATTGATCATTCACCACGACGACAAACATCGTTGGTATCCTCTCACCATCTCTGAGGTAACTCGACTTCGCGTGACGCCGCCCGGTAGGGTGGCCCGCAGGCCCGGGTTTGCCGGAACAAGCACCGATTGGGAATCCAACTCCATCCATCACGAGGGCTGGTCGGGAGCTAACTAATCCGAACGGATACACGCGCGACCCCGACATTCACGGCCCGTTCGAAATCGCAGTGTGTGGACTTGATCGGAGTCACCGACAACAACGCCTACGGGACCAGCAATCAGAGCCATTCTTCTTCGTTGAGACGACTCAGGTGGCTCCTACCATTCTGTCGATTCCGGGGCTTGATCCGAACGCCGGTCATCACGATCAGCTCAGGGCCCGATGCCGCTGCGTTGACGGCGATTTTGTTGACCGGCCTTCCAGACGTCGTCCAGAAGGGTGGGGTGCTCTGCGCATGTACTTCAGCACGTCGCAGACCGTCCATCAGGCAGCACGAAAAAGCAGCCGGAGCACGGCGGATTTGCCCACGACGACACCAATGTGATGATGCTCGTATCCTGTGGCCCAAAACGCATCCATCCCTACGTCACCCGCCGCGAAGGAAGCCGCTTGCCACGCTCATGCGCCGCCCGCCGGCGCTTCATCAGCAGCGACTCCTGGACGTTCACCTGCTTCTTGCCTTCGCTCGGCTTCTTTCGTGCGTACGCGCCGGTCGGAAGCATCTGTCGCGCCTTCGTGGTGTCCGCCAGGTACGCGACCAGCACTTCATCCCGAATCTGGCGAATCAACTTCTCATCCTCGAGCGGGAACAGAACCTCCACCCGGTGGTCGATATTCCGCGGCATCAGGTCGGCGCTCCCGGCATAGATCTCTTCATCGCCGCCATTGTGAAAATAATAGATGCGGCTGTGTTCCAGGAATCGCCCCACCACGCTAATCACTTCGATGTTGTCGCTGACTCCCGGCAGCCCCGGCCGCAGACAGCAGATTCCCCGCACAATGAGCTGAACTTTTACGCCGGCCTGCGAAGCCCGGTAGAGCGCCTGAATCAGCGACCCATCCACCAGGGCATTGCACTTAAAAATCAGGTGGCCTCCGTTACCCGCCCGCGCATGCTCGATCTCCCGCTCGATTAAGGCTTGGAACCGCGCGCGCAGGTTCAGCGGCGCCACCAGCAGTTTCTTGTAATCGGCTTTCGCGGAGTAGCCGGTCAGGTAATTGAAGAGGTTGGTGACGTCATCGGCAATCTCCTCGTCGCAGGTAAACATGCCGATGTCGGTATATAAGTGCGCCGTAATGGCATTGTAGTTGCCCGTCGAAAGATGCACGTAACGCGCCATGCGGCCGCTTTCCCGCCGCACCACCAGAGCGATCTTGCAGTGAATCTTCAACCCCACCAGCCCGTACACCACGTGCACGCCGGAGCGTTCCATTGCCCGCGCCCACTCGATGTTGCTCTCCTCGTCGAACCGTGCCTTCAACTCCACCAGCGCCGCCACCTGCTTATCCTCTTCGATGGCATCCAGCAGCGCTTCCACCACCTTGGAATTCCGGCCGACGCGGTAGAGGCACGCTTTGATCGCCAGCGTTCCGGGATCGCGCGCGGCTGTCCGCAAAAACTCGGCCACCGGCTGAAAAGAATCGAAAGGATGATGCAGCACGATGTTCTGCCGCCGGATCAGGGCGAATATGTCGCCATCCTCGGAGTTCTCCACCAGCGCGGCGGGCAGCGCCGGACTGAACGCAGTCTCCTTCAACTCCGGACGGTCCAATTGCGCCGCATCCATCATCCGCTTGAAGGAAAGCGGCCCTTTCATGCGGTAGACGTCGCTCGGTTCCACCTCCAGGTTGCTCATCAGGATTTCCAGGATATGCGGCGGCATTTCCTGTGTCACCATCAGCCGCACCACGCTGCCGAACCGCCGCTGCCGGACTCCTTCTTCGATGGTCTCCAACAGGTCTTCCGCTTCCAGTTCCTTGATAGCGATGTCGGCGTCGCGCGTGACGTGAAACGGGTGCGACTCCAGCACCTCCATTCCGGGAAACAAAGACTCAAGATGTGCCGCCACCACCTGCTCCAGCCAGACCATGTCCGTCCGCTTGGGACGTGACTTGCCGGTTTTTCCGGCCACCGCCGGTTGCAGGGGCACCAATTGCGGCAGGGAATCCGGGACTTTGATCCGCCCGAAATGTTCGTTCTTCTCACGGTCGCGGATCAGCACCGCCAGATTGAGACTCAGGTTCGAAATGTGCGGAAAAGGCCGCCCCGGGTCGAACGCCAGCGGTGTCAGAACCGGAAAAATCGTTCCCGCAAAGTACTTGGCGACGATCCCCAGTTGCGACTGATTCAGGTCCGCATAATCGTGAATCCAGATGCCCTGTTCCCGCAACTTTGGCAGAATCGCCTGTAGGCAATTGTACGCCTCTTTCATCAGGCGCATCACCTCCCGGCGGATGGCCACAAGCTGCGCCCGAGGGCTCATGCCATCGAGCCCGGCATCCACCGCGCCCGAGTCCATCTGCGCCACCAGCCCGGCGACGCGAACCATAAAAAACTCGTCGAGGTTGGACCCCAGAATCGCCAGGAACTTCAGCCTCTCCAGCGGCGGGTTCTTTTCGTCCTCCGCCTCCTCCAGCACGCGCCGCTGAAAGGCGAGGAGGGACAACTCGCGGTTTAGGTACAGTTCCGGGTCCCGCAAGTCAGCGGCGTTCAAATCGCGTGGGGAAAGCTCGGGCGCCATATCGAGAGTACTATCCCAGACTACGATTCTGGCGTGGCGGTCGGGAGCGTTGCATGAAGGGAGAGTATCAGTCTTTTGCCAACAAACCGTTTACAAAATGGGCACAAATGGATGAAATTTGTTGCTGGCGGATGGAGCTACGGCCTCGGAATCAGATGGCCCACGGGCTGAACTGGCGCCGGCCCCCGGCCCCTGAGCCAGCGACCTACCGAACGTGTGGTAGGATAATTCGCCATGAACAGGAGTTCCGGTTCCACCGCCACCCTCACCGTTCTGGTTGCGGTCAACATATTGAACTTCTACGACCGGCATGTAATCGGCGCCCTGACCGAACCCATCCGCAAGGAATTTGGTCTGAGCGACGGGCAGGTCGGGTTGATGGGCTCCGCGTTCATCTGGCTCTATGCCCTGGTGGGATTGCCTCTGGGAAGGGTGGCCGATGCATGGAGCCGCAAGAAACTGCTCGCGTCGGGCATGCTGGTGTGGAGCGTTCTCACCGCCATGGCGGCCGTGGCCTCAAGCTACACGATGCTGCTGTTCTCTCGCCTTGGATTCGCCGTGGGTGAGGCAGTGGTCGCTCCCGCCGCCACCAGTTGGATCGGCGACCTGTTCCCGGCGGTTCAGCGCTCGCGTCCCCTGGCGCTGTTCATGCTGGGGGTTCCGGTCGGCGGTGCGCTCAGTTATTTCTTTAGTGGACCGGTAGCCCAGGCTTATGGATGGCGGATCGCCATGGTGCTGGCGGCTGTCCCAGCGGTGGTCTTGATTCCGGTCTTACTGCGAATGGCGGAGCCGGCCCGCGGCGCCGCGGAGTTACATCGCGAGGCGTTGGCGAAGCCGGCCGCGAACTCGTACGCGCGCGCCATCCTGAGCATTCCGACCATGTGGTGGATTATCGCTTCGGGCGCGCTGTTGAACTTCAACATGTATGCCATCGCCACTTTCCTGCCCGCTTTCCTGAGCCGCATTCACGGATTGACGCTGGCGCGGTCGGGCATCGCCACCGGAGTCGTTTTCGCGGTTGGTGGGGTCGCCGGCGGCCTGCTGGCGGGCCGCTGGGGAGACCGCGTAATCCACCGGCGCAAGAATGGCCGGCTGCTCCTGGCGGCGGCCATCGCGGCCATCGGAGCGCCGGCCGGTTACCTGGGCATCGGAGCCGGCGGCGCTTTCGAGGCCGTCGCGCTGATCGCCGTCGCGTACGGCACACTGAACGCTTACTACGGCCTGGTCTACTCCGCGATTCAGGATATCGTCGCGCCCGCCATGCGCGGCACCTCCATGGCGATTTACTTCATGGCGATGTATCTTTGCGGCGCCTCGTTCGGACCGCTGCTGACCGGCCGGCTCAGCGACCTGATGGCGCGCCGGGCCGCCGATGCAGCCGGCGCCCTGCGGGTTACGGAAGCCTTCAAGGCCATCGGACTGCAGCAGGCCATGTTTATCATACCCATCCTCTCGCTGCTGCTTGCACTCGTGTTGTACTGCGGCTCCAAAACCATCGTGGCGGACATGCGCAAGCGAGAGTCTGTGGCAACTTCCAGCGCGTATGCAGATTGAAGAGGTCAAGGGATCGATCGGCCGCGAGGCCGGTGTCAGTGAATGGCTGGCGGTCACGCCGGATCTCATCCACGAGTTCGCGGCTCTTACCGGGGATCGGCAGTGGATCCACGTCGATGCCGAACGCGCGCGCCGCGAGTCGCCATTTGGTGGCGCCGTGGCGCACGGATTCCTGACGGTGGCGCTGTTAAGCAGGCTCGTGAGCCAGGCGGTCGATCTCCGCATCGAATGCAAAATGCGCGTGAACTACGGCTTCAACCGGCTGCGCTTTCCCGCGCCCGTTCCCGCCGGAGCCCGGATTCGGGCGCGCGTCACGCCCAACGCTGTCAGGGAGGTGAAAGGCGGAATCGAAATCGCCTGGGGCGTCGTGGTGGAGGTTGAGAACCAGACCAAACCCGCCCTCGCAGCCGAGTGGCTGGTGCGGGTCTACGCGTGAGGAGCCTGATGGCAGCGGGCTCCGAAGCCCTCGGTGATGCGAACGGCGGATCAAGCCCGGAGCGCCGCGGTCTGTTTCGATCAAGCCCGGAGCGCCGCGCTCAGGCGCCGCAGCCCTTCGCCAAACATCTCCGTGTCGACTCCCATCCCTACCCGGAAGTGATCGCTCATGCCGAAAAATCTCCCCGGCGCCGCCGATGTTTCAAACTCCGCTCGCAGCCTCGCCAGGAACTCGTCCGCATTTCCCCCACG
Source organism: Candidatus Acidiferrales bacterium (assembly GCA_035570275.1). Lineage (GTDB taxonomy): Bacteria > Acidobacteriota > Terriglobia > Bryobacterales > Bryobacteraceae > DATMNI01. The sequence goes on from DATMNI010000279.1 coordinate 60,680, forward strand.
CAGGCGCAAGAATGACGTCGTCCCAAATGGCGTCCGCACGGCCGAGGCTCCCGTCTGCCGGTCCAGAAAGTCTGACAGAAGCGCGCGGTCCGCTTCCACCACACGCCGCCACTTCTCCCGAATCCGGTCCAACTGCCGAAACGCCCCCACGCTCAGCAGTTCGCCCGGATGCACCGGCGTGGCAGCGAACAGGTTGTTCAACTGCCACATGGCGCGCGCCAGGTCCGGCCGTGCCAGAATCCATCCGCAGCGCAGCCCGCTCAGCCCGTAGACCTTGGTCAGGCTGCTGGTCACCACAAACTCTTCACCTAAATGGAATGAGGTGCGCGGCGTGTTCTGATACACGGCATCCAGATACACCTCGTCCACCAGCACCCGCGCCCCCACGCTGCGCGCCAGGTCTCCGATCTCGCGCAGCACGGCGTCCGGCGTCAGCACGCTGGAAGGGTTATGCAGATTGGTCACCACAATCAGCCTGGTATTGGGCGTGATGGCGCGCCGCACCTCGGCCGGGTCCAGCGCATACCCATTTTCCTCGCGCCGCGCGAACGGCTTCAACGCCGCCCCCAGGTGCAGCAGTGCATCCACCAGCAACCCGTAAGTCGGATGCTCGATCAGCACCTCGTCCCCCGCGTCCAGCATCGTGGCGAAGGCCAGATAGTTCGCCATCGAAGTCCCCGCCGCCGTCACCACGCAGTCCGCATTCACGCCGTGCCGGGCCGCGATCGCCTGCTTGAGCGGCGGGTATCCATAGCTGTTGTCGCCATTGATCTCCAACTGTTCCGGCCGGTAACCCAACTCGCCCAGAGGGTACGCCCCCACGCCGCTGGTCGCCAGGTTGAAGCGGGCACGGCTCTCGGTCTTGGCCCAATGCATGTAGTCGGAATGTTTCGGTCTCATCGTCGCGCGGGTGGCCCTGGGGGTGGACTTGCGGGTACCCCTCGGGCTCGGCTCCAATACAAATATACGGGAATGCCGGTCAGCATGATGCCGATGCCGATCCCGCTATTCTCCGGGTACGTCGCGATGGTGCTGGCCACGATGCCCACGCACGTCAGGACAAAGAGGCCCGTGGTATAAGGATGCCCGGGCGATCGATAGATCCCGCCGCCCGCAGCACCGCGGTCCTGCCGCCGGAACAGGAACAGCGACGCCGCCGCCAGGGAGAACGAGATGAAATCCACCGATACTTCGTAGTTCAGAATCTGTTCGTATTTCCCCGTCCACGCAATGGCTGTCGCCGCGATTCCCTGCAGCACGATGGCCACCACGGGCGCACCGGAGCGCGGCGAAAGCTGTCCCACCTTTTGGAAGAACAGCCCGTCGCGCGCCATGGCGTTGTAGACTCGCGGCGCCGTCAGCATTCCCTGGCTCAGAAATCCCAGCGTCGAAATCGCGATCCCCATGGCGATCCACCAGGCCCCGCGCTCGCCCAAGGCCGCGCGCATTACCGCCGATGCCGGTGTCCTGGTGGCGGCCAGTCCCGCGGGGCCCAGCACCTTCAGGCACACGAAATTCACCGAAAGGTACAGCACCACCACGCCCGCGACCCCCATCACCAGGCCGCGCGAAAGGTCGCGCCCGGGGTTGCGCATCTCTCCGGCCACGAAGGTGGCAGTCTGCCATCCGCCATAGGCAAAAGCCACCGGAATCATGGCCGCGCCCACCGCCCCGATCAATCCCAGCGACGCCCGCGGGACCAGTGGCAGCGGATGGATCACGCCCCCGCCCATCCACAGCCCCAGCACTACCAGCGCCGCGATGGCGCCCGTCTTCAAGAGCATCAGCGCGCTTTGCAGGTTGCTGCCGGCGCGCGCGCCCATGCAGTTGATGGCGGTGAGCGCCAGCAATACCGCCGCCGCGATGGCACTGTCGCTCCACGCCACCCCGGTGATTTCGCGAAAGTAGCTGGCGAATGTCATGGCCACCGCCGCCATTCCGCCGGTCTGCGTCACCAGCAGCAGCACCCAGCCATACACAAACGCCACCGACGGATGGTACGCCTCGCGCAGATACAGATACTGCCCGCCCGCCCCCGGCAGCCGCGTCGCCAGTTCCGCCCAGATGAACGCACCCAGCATCGCCAGCGCCCCACCCGCGAGCCACACGCCCAAGATCAGAAACGGGGTGTGGACGTGGACCGCCACCACGTGGGGATTCATGAAAATTCCCGATCCCACGATGCCCCCCATCACGATCATGGTGGCGTCGAAGAGTCCCAGTTGCTTCTTAGGTGAGTCCAAGGCTGTAGGCTATCACGGAGAACCTGTGGGGCAGGTTGGTAACCTGCGGCGGATTGGCAATCCGCCCGCCGGGAGTTGGCGCGCGGCCGAACTTCCACAAGCGACTTTCGAGAGTGCGGCGGATTGCTAATCCGCCTGCCGCGGCGACGGTTTGACCTACACATTGGCAGTGTGTATGCTTCAAGGTGGTACTTCCATGAATAAACGCATCAACATCGTTCTCCCCGAAAAGACCGTCGCCGTGCTGGACCGCCTGACTACGAAGGGCACGCGGAGCCGATTCATCAACCAGGCGGTCGTGTATTTCGTCGACAGGAAGGGCAAGCAAAACATCCGCAAGCTGCTCAAGGCCGGCTACCAGGCGAATGCGGAGCGGGACCTTGAGATCGCCGCCGAGTGGTTTCCGATTGACGAAGAAGCCTGGCAGACGCTGGATGATTTACGGGAGGGAAAGAAGCCCGCGAGTCCCAAATCGGCATGATCTCCCCATGATCTTCCCTAGGAGAGGCGACGTCTACCTGGTCGAGTTCGACCCGGCCCGGGGACATGAGATCCAAAAGACCCGTCCGGCGGTCATCATCCAGAACGATTTAGGCAATCGACACAGCCCGGTCACCATTGTAGCGGCCGTCACATCGAAGGTATCGCCGGTACTCTTTAAGGTTGAGGTAGCGGTTGCGCCCAAAAAGGCAAATGGACTCTCGAGGCCGTCGGCGATTCAGCTTGGCCAGATCCGCTCCGTGGATCAAAGCCAGCTTCTCCAGCGCCTCGGCGCCGTTGATGTGGCAACCATGAGCAAGGTTGACACGGCGCTGAAGATCAGCCTGGGCCTGGTTAGTTTGACGGTTGATTCCTAGCAGGCGCTACTGCTTCATCTTCTCCAGCACCTCGCGATACCGCGCATCCCGCCGCACCTTCGCCAACAGCGGCTCCGACTCCATTCGTTCCCAAGCCCGGAATCCATTGGCCGCCGCATGTTCCAGCGCTTCCAAAGCGCGCTTGTTGTTGCCCGCGCCCGCTTGGGCCACGGCCAGCGTATACCAGGCGTTGCCGTTCTCCGGCCGCACCATCACGCCGGTCTCCGCGGCTCGGGCGGCCTCGCCGTAGCGCTGCTCCGCCATCAACCCGCGGGTCTCTTCCATGGCGCCCACCGAGACTCCGCCAATCACTCTCCGCGCCACGCGGCGTTCCGGCGAATCGTTTGGCTTGGCCGCATTCTTGCTCATCTGTTTGAACAACGAGTATTTTTCCGCATCGCTGGCCGAAGCCAGTTCCGCCCGAATGCGCTCCGCTTCCCGTGCCTGCTTTTCCGATTCCTTGGATTCCGCCGCGGCCTGGGGCGGAACGCGCCCCGCGAAGAAATCCAGCGCCTCGAAGGTCAGCGGCTCCGGCAGCCACTCGTGCCCGCCTTCGAATTCAACGAACCGGTGCTCCACACCGCGCCTGGCCAATTCCCGGCTCATCCGGTACAACTCATCGTGGTTGAAGTCGTCAATTCCCGCTGTGGCGAAGATGCGCATGGGAATCTGTTTCGGCGTTCCCGGCGGCCCAAACGCCGCGCTGCATGCAATCACGCCTGCCAGGTGCCCGTTCAGCCCCCAGCTCAGCGCCAGGCGGGCCCCGCCCGAGAGCCCCGCCGCGTACACTCGCGAATCGTCAATCGAAAACCGTGCGTGGGTGTCGGCCAGCATGGCGCCGATAGCCTCCTGAACCGGCCCCATCGGCCCGTTCCGCGAGTTGTTCGAGCCCACCACCACCCAGCCCGCTTTTTCCGCCGCCTTGGCGAATCGCTCCACCGGCGCACGCCCGCGCGCTCCCGGGTCCAGGCAATACAGCACCGGCCACGTCCGCTCCGCCGTGTAATGCGAAGGCAGATACAACGCGTAACTCTGACGATCGTTACCGGTCACCAGTACGCGATCCACCACCTCGCCGCGGGGCAGTTCCTGAGCCGTCATCGCCGCCACAGCCAGCAGACACGCACTCGCGAGGTCCACCCGCGCTCGCCGGGAACCGCCGGCGCCAGTTCGGCCGGGTCGTAGTGCCGCAGACTGCGTATGCCAACGCTTCGGTAGCACCGTCTCGGGCAGCAGTTCATCGATCGCCGGATTCGTGCCCTTCATATTTGTCCCCTTTGTTGAAATGATCCTACCTGATGCTACCCGAACCGTACGATCGAGCGCGCTCGAGGAGCAGTTTGCGCTCGCGGACGTTGCGCGTGAGCGACGCTCCGCGTTCCAGCTCAAGGCGGGACTCATCGAAGCGGCCGAGTTTGTGGAGGAAATCGGCGCGCACGCACGGTAAGAGGTGGTAGCCCTGCAGCCACGGCTCCGCCGTCAGCGCATCGACGAGATCGAGGCCTGCTTGTGGACCGAATGCCATGCCGACGGCCACCGCGCGGTTCAGCTCCACAACCGGGGATGGCGCAATCCGGGCCAGCTCGGCGTAAAGCCCCACGATCTGCGCCCAGTCCGTTTCCGCCGCGACCAGCGCTCGCGCGTGACAGGCGGCGATGGAGGCCTGGAGCGCGTACGGACGACGCGCGCCGCCCAGCTTCCCGGCCCGCTCCAGCGCGGCGAGACCACGCCGGATGAGAAGCTGATCCCAAAGCGCGCGGTTTTGGTCCAGGAGCACGATGGGCTCTCCCGACGGGCCCACGCGGGCCTTTGCGCGCGACGCCTGGATCTCCATAAGCGCGACCAGGCCGTGGACCTCCGGCTCTTTCGGAACCAGCTCCGCGAGGATACGGCCAAGACGCAGCGCATCCTCGCAAAGCGCGGGTCTCATCCAGTCGCCGCCGGCGGTCGCCGTGTAGCCCTCGTTGAAGACGAGGTAAATGACCTCCAGCACCGATGCCAGACGAGCCGTAAGCTCGGCCCCGCGAGGGACCTCGAAGGGGACCCGGGCCTCGGCGAGGATCCGTTTGGCCCGAACGATTCGCTGGGCAACCGCCGCCTCCGAGACCAGGAACGCCCGCGCGATCTCTTCCGTCGTCAGACCTCCGAGCAGGCGGAGCGTGAGTGCGACGCGCGCTTCGGCGGAGAGAACCGGATGACAAGCGGTGAAAATGAGGCGCAGGAGGTCGTCCCCCACGTCGTCGTCAAGGGCTGCTTCGAAATCCGCCACGGCCGCCTCCTGCCTGGCCTCGATCTCGCGGCCGAGCTCTTCGTGCTTGCGCTCGAGCCGCTGGTTTCGCCGCAGGTGGTCGATCGCGCGATACTTCGCGGCCGCCATGAGCCAGGCGCCCGGATTACGCGGGACGCCCGACTCCGGCCACTGCTCAAGCGCGGCGACGAGAGCATCCTGTGCGAGTTCCTCGGCAATACCCACGTCGCGCACAATCCGCGCCAGGCCGGCGATGAGCCTGGGCGATTCGATCCTCCAGACCGCATCGATCGCGCGCTGTGTATCAGTGGCCGCCACTGCTACCGATCACACCATTTTTCGATCCGCCGGTGCAACTCCGGCGCGCGCCGCGGCGCCACCAGTACACTACGGCTTTTCGGACTTCCCCTGCAGCTCCTCGAGCAGCGTTTGCGCGCGCGCACCCAGCTCGGGAGGAACGATCTCGGGAGGGAAATCCGAGGCCTCGAACACCTGGCGAACCTCGATCACCTCGTTATCCGAAGCGGGACAGCGCGACGCCCATTCGAGCGCCTCTTCCCGCGACTTTACCTGAATCATCCAGTAGCCGCCAATTACCTCCTTCGCCTCAGCGAAGGGCCCGTCGGTAACCTTGGGTTTCCCTCCCGAAAACGAGACCCGCGCGCCCGTTGAGGGCGGGTGGAGGCCATCGAGCGCCAGCAGCACGCCGGCCTTCTGCAGGGACTCGTTGTACTTCATCATCGCTGCCACAGCCTTGGCCTCCGGCATGGCGTCCGGGGCGGCCTTTTCATAGCCCTTCGGGATCATTAGCATCATGAATCTCATGGTTGTGTCTCCTTGTGGTTTCGAGTTGGAGCGGGGCTTCCGGTCGGTTTTGACCCGGCTGACCTAGCTCTCTACTTTAACGTCGAACCAGCGGCAACCAGATCGACACGGCGGCTCGTCCATATTAGTATTCAAGTAGCGCAGCCCTTCGTGGCGGCGTCATTTCATCGAGGGATACGTATGCGTCTGCTGCTCCAGGACCTCCGCTACGCCGTGCGCATGTTGCGCAAAAATCCCGGCCTCACCGCCGTCATCATCCTTTCCCTGGCCATCGGCATCGGCGCCAACACCGCGCTCTTCAGTGTGGCCGGCACCTTGCTGCTGCGCCCGCTCCCGTATCCGCAGCCCGACCGCCTCGCCATCCTGTGGCTGCGCTCGCCCGGCATCGGCATCCCCCAGGACTGGCCCTCGCCCGGCGAGTACATCGATATCCAAACCCAGAACCACGTCTTCGAAGAGACCGCCATAGCCATTGGCAACACTTTCACCCTGCTGGGCAGGCAGCAGCCTGAGCGCGTCGAGGGCATCCGCACTTCGTCCGGCATGTTTCACCTGCTCGGCGCGCACCCGCTGCTGGGCCGTCTTCTGGGCCCGCGGGACGATAAACCGGGCGGCCCCGGCGTCGCCGTCCTCTCTTACGGTTTGTGGAAGCGCCTCTTCGGCGCCGACCCCCAGGTGATCGGCCGCAGCCTGAACCTCAACGGCAATCAAGTCACGGTTGTCGGCGTCCTCCGCCCCGAATTTCTCCTGAACCACGAAGTCATGCCCACTGTCGGCGGCATCGATAAGGCGGAGATCCTGCTGCCGCTGCCCCTCGGCGCCGACGCCGTGAAAAACCGCGGGGACGAGAACTACAACATCATGGCGCGTGTGAAACCGGGCATTTCGATGCGCCAGGCGCAGTCCGATATCGACATCATCGCCAGCCGCATCCGCGAAATCGACAAGCGCGACCGCACCTTCACCATCAGCGTGGTCCCTCTCCTCGATCAAGTAGTCGGCGATGTCCGCCGGGCCGTCCTGGTTCTGCTGGGCTCCGTCACGCTGGTGCTGCTGATCGCCTGCGCCAACGTCGCCAACCTGCTGCTCTCGCGCGCCACCGGCCGGCAGAAGGAAGTCGCCATCCGCACCGCATTGGGCGCCGGCTGGACGCGCCTGGTCCGCCAACTGCTTACCGAAAGCGTGCTGCTCGGCATTCTGGGTGGCGCCGCCGGCATGCTGATCGCCTGGTGGAGCCTGTACGTTCTGCGCACCATCAACCCCGGCAACATTCCGCGCATCGAAGCCATCGGCATTGATGGCGGCGTGCTGACCTTCACCTTCGGCGTCTCCATCCTCACCGGCATCCTGTTCGGTGTCGCGCCCGCTGTCCGCGCCGCCAGGGTCGACCTCAACACCGGGCTCAAGGCCGGCGGGCGTGCCTCGCAGGGCGCCGGCGGTTTCAATACCGCGCGCCACCGTTTGCGCAGCTTGCTGGTGGTCTCCGAACTGGCGCTTTCGCTGATGCTGCTGATCGGCGCCGGCCTGCTGATTCGCAGTTTCTTGCGGTTGCAGAGCGTGCCCCCCGGTTTCAATCCGGACCACGTGATCTCCGCGCGCCTCTCGGTCAACGGTCCCAAATACCGGGCCGACAAAGCCGTCGCCCAGTTCTACCAGGCCTTGGGCGAGCGTCTGGCGCGCCTGCCCGGCGTCAAGTCGCAAGGCGCGGTGAGCGCGCTGCCGTTTACTTCCTCGGTGGGATGGGGCGGCATCCAGGTGGAAGGCTACACACCGCCGCCCACCGAACCGGAACTGCAGGTGGACTTGCGCGCCGCCACCGCCGATTACTTCCGCACCATGGAAATCCCGCTTCGTGCCGGCCGATTCTTCTCCGAACGCGACGTTACGGGCGCACCCCCGGTGGCGATGATCGATGAAAAGTTCGCGCAGCGCTTCTATGGGTATGGCAACCCCGGCGCGCATGACAACCCCGTCGGCAAACGCCTGCGGTTTGGCCCCAAGGCCCCGTGGATGACGATCGCGGGCGTAGTGGGAACCGTAAAGCAATACGGCCTCGACGTGGATGGCCGCATCGTGATGTACATGTCCCAGCCTTTCAACGGCATGTACGCCGTGGCCCGCACCTCAACCGACCCGGCAAGCCTTGCCGGCGCGATCGCGCGCGAAGTCCACGCCGTCGATCCCGATGTGCCGGTCTACGATGCCCGAACCATGCCGGATCGCCTCTACGACTCGCTCGCCCGCCAGCGTTTTTCCATGACGATGCTGTTGGCCTTCGCCATCTTTGCGATGATCCTGGCAGCGGTCGGCGTGTACGGCGTCATGAGCTACCTGGTGACGCAGGGCACGCACGATATCGGCGTCCGCATCGCCCTGGGCGCCGGCCGCCGCAACATCCTGCGCATGGTGGTGAGACAGGGAGTGCAACTGGCCGCCACCGGCATCGCCCTCGGCCTGGTCGGCGCCCTCGCGCTGACGCGGGTCATGGCGACATTGCTTTTCGGCGTCAGTGCCACCGATGCCGTGACGTTCTCAGCCGTACCAAGCTTCCTGGCCGTGGTGGCGATCGTCGCCAGCTACCTGCCTGCGCACCGCGCCACCAAAGTAGACCCGATGATCGCGCTGCGGGAGGAGTGAAACGGGTTTGTGGTTGGTTCCAACTTCCCACAACTGGTATGCGGGGAGCAATCCGAGCGAAGCGCCGGGGCTGCTCCCGCTCCGTGATTGGGCGCTCGCGAGCGCCTCAGAGTGGTATAACAGTCATATTAGATGCGCTTTAGGTTCGATTCTCAAAAGAGCAGGCGCCTCAGAGCGAATCCGCAGCGCGGCATAGGGTTTGAGGAGGCGCGGCGTTGTTCTCCCAGCCCTATTGGCTCGATCAGCGGTCCGACGTCCCGGAACAGTTTCTGGCGGTCGGCTGGGTCGGTGACCGGTTGTATTCTGTCATCTGAAGTGAGGGAAGACGAAGAGGGCGAGATTCTGCATCTCGTCACACTGTGGAGGTCGACGAAGGAGGAGATCCGATCGTATGAAGAAAACTCGTAAGTCCGCCAAGCCCGTTTCTGCCGACGCGATTGCGCGACTCGCCGATCAAGGCAAGGACGTTTCGCATTTCTTCAAGGGCCAAGGCCGCATGGTTCAGCCTATCCAGCGGGTTAACGTGGATGTCACTGCCAGCATGCTGGAGGAACTGGATAGGGCGGCTCTGGACCTCAACGTCAGCCGTCAGGCGGTCATCAAGACGCTGGTCCGCCAGGGTCTCGATCAACGCTACCTGGCGCAACGTGCAAGGCTGCCGCAGCCGGCGTCCTAACCGCGCCAACAAGGCCATACGGAGCCGTGTCGCCGCATGGCAACGTTGTCTTACGGCACCAGCTCCGCCGTCATCTGGGCGCCGCCCATCGACGCCACCACTGAGGACAACTTGACCGCCTGGCGTGAGTCCTTGGCAATCCAGACGGTGGATTGGTCGCCGCCGCCATCGGCCGAGCTGATCTCTACCTTGAAAGTTTCGAACTTGCCGGCGGCCACGGTGACCGTTTCTTGGCCTACAACTTTCAGTTGCATCAGCTTGGCCTTCTGCTTCTGCAAATCGAAATTGCGGAAGGTCACGCTGTAGCCGTCAGTCAGGGGCAGACATCCGATCACCTCTTGCGCCCCGGCGGAGTCGGCGAACAATTCGCCTCCCAAATCGGCGGACACCGGGCGGTCCTGCCCGTTCATGCTCATGTTGCCGGTGGCTTTTCCGCCCGCGAAATCGACGGTGATGTTGACCGCCCCTTGCTTGACGGTTCGCTTGCGCACCACCAGGCTGCCCTTTTCGATGCTGACGGTGTCGGTGGCCGCGCCCATCGGGGTATCCATCGTGTCGGTCGCCGTCCACGCGCCGTTCTCTTCTTTGATGGTGGTGGACACCTTGATCGCCATCTCCTGGGGGCCCATGGCGATCTTGGCTTGATACTTGTAAGTGCCCGGCTTGAGGTCCATGGCCGGCTTGGGCAGCCCCACGGCTGTGGCATCCACTTTCTTGGTGACGGTCACGGTCTTGGGATCGACCATAATCTCGGCCAGCCGCTTGGTGACTTCGGGAGTGCCGCCTTCCTGATAGCGGCCGTCCAGGTACTTGGCCAGGAATTTCTCGGCGGCCATGAACATAGCCATGTTGTTCACAGGGCGTGCGAAACCGTGGCCTTCGTCGGGCGCCAGCATGTACTCCACCGGGAATCCGCGGTCGCGGAGCGCGATTACGATCTGCTCGGCCTCGCGCCGGTTGACCCGCGGATCGTTCGCGCCCTGCACCACCAGCAAAGGCGTCTTGATTTTGGCGGCGGAATTCAGCGGCGAGCGCTCCTCCATCCAGGCTTTGCCCGCCGGCGTACCCGGATCGGCCATACGCGCGTACATCAACTTGCGGCCGGCCTCCCAGTATGGCGGAATGGCTTCCAGCAGGGTGAGCAGATTCGAAGGGCCGACGATATCCACGGCCGCGCGGTACACGTCCGGGGTGAAGGTGACTCCGGCCAGCGTGGCGTATCCGCCGTAGGAGCCGCCCAGAATTCCAATGCGCTTAGGGTCGGCCGTTCCCTCGGCGATCAGGTACTTCACACCCCAGGTGATGTCGTCCTGCATCTTGCGCCCCCACTCGCCGTTGCCGGCGTTGAGGAACTTTTTGCCATAGCCGGTAGATCCGCGGAAGTTCGGCGAGAGCACGGCATAGCCGCGGTTGGCGAAAAACTGCGCCATCCCGTTGTAGCCCCAGCCATCGCGCGCCCACGGTCCGCCGTGCGGGATCACCAATGTGGGAAGCCCCTTGGCCGGCACACCCTTGGGCAGCGTCAGATAGGCCGGGATTTCCAAACCGTCGGAAGACTGATAGCGAATCGCCTTCATGGGCGCCAGCGAAGCGCGCGGCAGGTTCTCGCGAATCTTGTACTGCAGGGCGAGGGTATGGGCTTTGCGATCGAACAGGTAGGTCTCGCCCGGCTCGGTGTCGCTGTTGGCCGTCACCAGCCAAAGCTGTTCGTCGCGCGTGCGCGAGTTGACGCCAACCTCCTTACCGGCCAGCTTGGTGGCGAGCCACTTGAATTCGCTCTCGAAACCTTTGTCCTTGAAGTAGCGGCGGACGCGGTCGTCGGTGTAGTTGGTCTGCGCCAGTTCTTCGGTGACTTCCGAGAAGATGGCGCCGCCCAGGTCCACGCGCTTCAGCGGATCGGACTCCACGGTTTCGATCTTTCCGCTTTCGGGGTCGAACAGAGCCAGTGCCGAGAGGTCGGTAGTGTCGCCCTTGTTGGTATCCATATAGACCCGCTTGCCGTCTTTGTGAAAGCGCAACGGGTCGCAGGTCTCGAAAACGCTGCAGGAGTAAACTTTGGTGAGAGCGTTGGCGTCCACGCGCAGCATCTCCTGGTCGCCGTTATCGGCGACGCGGAAGGCTAGCCGCAACTGGCCCTTCGTGTCGAAGAACCAGGCCGCCACGCGGTCGGTGTTCTTGCGCATCAGCGTTTTTTCGCCGGTGGAGATCTTGACTTTGTAGAGATCGTGCCAGGCTTTATCGCGGTCGTTGATGCCGATGTAAAGTATGTCGGGGTCGTTCTTCGGCGCGGAGTATAGTTGCACGGTGACGCCCTTCAGGCCGGTGAGGTCGCGGGAGGGCGGAGCTTCCGCTCCTGCCGCGGGCGGGGCGCCGGGATCGACGACGTAGAGGTTGAAGTTCTCGTCGCCGCCGCTATCCTTCACGTAGCCGACGTACTTGCCGTCGCGGCTCCAGAGAAAGGTTGGGATGGGGCGCTTGGATTCGGTGGTGAGCAGGCGGGCGGCGCTGAAGGGCTCTTCGACGCGCTTCACCCACACGTTGCGCGTGTCCTTCCAGGGCTTCAGGAAGGCCAGGTATTTGCCATCGGGTGAAAGCTGGGCGCTGGCGATTTCCGGATTTCCGAACAACAGTTCGCGATCGATCAACGGCGGCAGGCCCTGCGTGGCGGCCGGCTTGTTCTGCGCGGCCAGATTCAAGGCTAGTAACGAAAGCGGGATGAGAGTTCTCAATCGGCGCATGATGGAATTACCTCCGCGGACAGCTTCGAGCATCTTACGATCTTAACCCCTCCCACGCCGTGCTTTGTGGGGCAGGTTGTTAACCTGCGGCGGATTGGCAATCCGCCTGTCGGGAGTTGGCGCGCAGCCGAACTTCCACAAGCGACTTTCGAGAGTGCGGCGGATTGCCATTCTGCCCCACAAATTGCCACCGCACCCTCCATGCATATAAACTGGCGTTGCCGGTAAACTATGGCACCGATCCCAGACAACGACACCAGATTCTTCGGCCACCCTCGCGGCCTGGCTACCCTTTTCTTCACCGAAATGTGGGAGCGCTTCAGCTACTACGGCATGCGCGCCATCCTGATCCTCTTCCTGACGCACAAAATCGCCGAGGGCGGTCTGGGCTTCAGCGATTCCAAAGCCGGCGCGGTTTACAGTCTCTACACCGCCATGGTCTACCTGCTCTGCCTGGGAGGCGGCTGGGTGGCCGACCGCATTACCGGCCAGCGGCGCGCTGTCTTCATCGGCGGCGCCTGCATCGCGGCCGGGGAGTTCTGCCTGGTGGTTCCCAGCGAGGTGTCGTTTTACCTCGGCCTGGTGCTCCTGATGATTGGCACCGGCATGCTGAAGGGCAACGTCAGCACCATTGTGGGCCAACTCTATAAGCTCGGCGACCTGCGGCGCGACTCCGGCTTCTCGCTCTTCTACATGGGGATCAACACCGGCGCGTTGGTTTCGCCCTTCATCTGCGGCTATGTAGGCGAGCGCATCAGTTGGCGGCTGGGATTCGGCGTGGCCGGTTTGGGCATGCTGGTGGGGCTCATCCAATTCGTGCTGGGCAGCAAACATCTGGGAAACGCGGGGCTGCATCCGCACAGCACCGGCAACGCCGAACTAGACAGGAAGCAGAAACGGAATGCCGCGATGGCCGTTGGCGGAGGGCTCGGCGCGTTCGCGATTCTGGGTGTGCTGGGCGCAGCCGGTGTCATCGAATTCACCCCGACCGGTATCTCGGATGGACTGGGCTGGGTGCTGCTCGGCATCTCGGTGGCGGTTTTCTCGTGGATGATCTTCTCGCACGGCTGGTCGCCGGAGGAACGCAAGCGCTCCTCGGCGATTCTGGTGCTCTTCGTGGCATCGGCCCTCTTTTGGGCGTCATTCGAACAGGCTGGGAGTTCGCTCAGTCTGTTTGCCGACCGCGACACCAACCGCAATCTGCCATATGGTTTAGTCTTTCCGGCGAGCTGGTTTCAGTTCGTGCAGCCGATTTTCGTGGTCGCGCTGTCTCCGGTCTTCGCGTGGATATGGCTGACATTGGCCCGAAGAAGGAAGGAGCCGCCCAGCCCCGCTAAGTTCACGCTCGGCCTGGTGTTCGGCGGCTTGGCCTTCGCCATTCTGGTGCCGGCCACCATCATGGTGTCTCACGGATTTCAGGTCTCCATGTGGTGGCTCGTCGGGACGTATTTTCTGCAGACTCTCGGGGAATTGTTGCTCAGCCCGGTGGGTTTGAGCGCCATGTCGAAGCTGGCGCCGGCGCGCGCCGGGGGCTTCGTCATGGGCATCTGGTTCCTCTCCACCAGCATCGGCAACTGGCTCGCGGGCAGGGCGGGCGGGCTGTACAGCACCATACCGCTGCCGACGTTGTTTGGCTGGGTGGCAGGTCTGACGTTCGCCGCGGCGTTGGTGATGGCGTTGATGATCAAGCCGACGGTGCGGTTGATGTCGGGCGTGAAGTGACCCACTACACGGCTACGCCGCTACACTTTCGGCAACCCGAACGGCGCCCGGTATTCCTTGGTCAACAAGTTGTTGGCTTCTTTGTCTCCGGGGAATGTCTCGGTCCCGGGGTCCCACTTCACGTCGCGGCCCAGTTTGAAAGAGACGTTGCCCAGGTGGCAAAGCGTGGTGCTCAGGCGGCCCGTCTCCACATCGGAATTCGGCTTCTGCCGCGACTTCACGCACTCCAGGAAATTCTTTTCATGCGTCTCCGGCAGGGCTTTCACGGAAGGTCCAGGCTCGCCGGTTTTCGTGTAGACCTTCCACCCGCTGCCCGAGATCAGCAAACTCGCCTCGGTCCCATAGTAGGCGATGCCGAAGTCCGTCGGCCCGTTGCCCGTAATCTTCTGCCCCGCGTGCATCATATGGTCGTTGCCAAAGCTGCGGAGTTCAAAGCTCAACAGCAGATCGGGATAATGATACGTCACAATCTGCGTATCCGGCACCTCTTTGGCGTCGTCCAGCCAGTAGATGCCGCCACTGGCTGAGACCCGGTCCGGCATGGCGTGCGGCATGCCTTTCATCTTCTGGATGGCCCACAGCGCCACATCCAGCACATGCACGCCCTGGTTGCCGATTTCGCTGTTGCCGTAATCCCAGAAGAAGCGCCAGTTGTAGTGGAACCGGTTCTGGTTGAACGGCCGCTTGGGCGCCGGACCGAGCCAGGCATCGTAATCCACGCCTTCCGGTGGAGTTCCGTCCGGTGGACGCCCCAAGGTGGGCCGGGTCTGGTAAATCCACGTCTTGATTTCGCAGACCTTGCCGAGTTTGCCGGCAGCCACATACTCCACCGCCGATTGGAAGGTGGAACCGCTGCGCCGCTGCGTGCCCACCTGAAACACACGGTTGTATCGGCGCGCGGCGTCGCGCATCTGCTGGCCCTCATGGATGGTCTGCGAGAGCGGCTTTTCGCAGTAGACGTCCTTCCCGGCCTGGCACGCCAGAATGGCCATGCGCGCGTGCCAGTGGTCGGGCACGGCGATCACCACCGCGTCGATATCTTTGTCCTCCAGCACGCGCTGGAATTCCTTTTCGAATTGCGGCTTGCTTTCCTGCGCCTGGGCGATGTCGGCCCCGGTCTTTTCCAGAATGGCCGGGTCCAGGTCGCAGAAAGTCTTGAACTTCGCCCCCGCCTGGATGGCCCGCAGCGCCACGCCGCGGCCCTGGTTGCGCCCGCCGATCAGCGCCAGAGTCACCCGTTCGTTCGCCCCCATCGCCAGGGGGTGGAAGTTAAGAGCGCCGGCGGCCGCCATCGCCCGCCCGCCGGCCTTTAGAAAGGATCTTCGGTCCTGCATCGCCGCTATCGCAATCTCACACCCGTCGCAATTTCGTAACGCGCCCGACTTCCACCCACTCCACCACGAAGATATTGCCGTCGTGATCGAAGCAGGCGCCGTGCGGACAAACGAACTTGCCCGGCGTGAAATGGTCGCGCGACATGCTGCGCGTCTTCCGGTACTCGCTGGCCGAATCGTCGCCCAGTTGCTCGATCACCTGGTTGTTTTTGTCCATCACGGTTACGCGCGCGCCCAGGTCAGGCACCACCATGTCGCCGTTCTTGAAGTAGTGGAAGTGGCACGGCTGGGCGGTTCCGGCGATGAACTCAATGTGCTGCCCATCCAGGCTGAAACGCTGGATGCGATTATTGGCGCGGTCGGCCACCATCAGGGTCGGGGTCTTGCCGCGCGGGTCCAACGCGATGCCGTGCGGACAATCCACCTTGCCGGCTTCCTTGCCCTTGCCGCCGAAGGTGCGGATGAACTCGCCCTTTTGGTTGTACTGGTTGATGTAGCTCGAACCGTAGCCATCGCCCACGTAGAAATCGCCGTTGGGTGCGATCGCCAGGTTGGTCGGGCTGTACTTGATCCGCTTTCCGTCCGGCCCGGGTTTGTAGGCGTCTGACTGCTCCGGGTACCCTATGGAAAAAACCTCTTCCCCATTGAGCGTGGCCTTCACCACCACCGCCCGCTTGGTGTCGCACAGGTACAGGTATTCGGTGCTGCCTTCCTTCTGAATGTGCAGCCCGTGGGCTCCGCCCTTGAATTCCTTGCCCCAGGATTTGACGAACTTTCCCTTCGGGTCGAACACCACCATGGAGTCGGCGCTTTCGCTGGCAGCATTCACCGTATGGTGGACGTAGATGTGCCCCTGCGCGTCCTGCACCACTCCATGCGTGTTGCCATACTTGATGTCGGCCGGCAGTTCGCCCCAATCGTGGATGGCCTCGTACGTGTGCTTGCCGCTGCCCAGCACGGGGGCCTTGGTTCCGGCCTTGTCGGTGGCTCCTAAAATCGCCGGAGCCATCGCTCCAGCCGCTTGCAAGAATCTTCGCCGCGATGTGGTCATGGGTCTGTCCCCTCTCACCGGCGAGTATACTATCTTTCTTGACTAGGGGGCAGTTGGTGAAAAACCTGAAGGTGTCGCCGCCGTTGGCCTCAGAGTACAGACGTTGGCCTCAGACTACACTGGTCTGATATGACGGTCGTCATCTCGATGCTCCGCGGCGTCAATCTGGGGTCCCACAACCGCCTGAAGATGGACGCCCTCCGCGCCCTTTATGAGTCTCTCGGGCTGCTGGATGTCGAGAGCTACGTGCAAAGCGGCAACGTGGTTTTCAAAACCGCGGGGCGCGACTTTGCCAAGCTCGCCGGGCGGATCGAGGCCGGTATCGAAAGCAGCTTCGGCATTGATACCGATGTCCTTTTGCGTACCGCAGGCGAACTCCGCAACGTGGTAACGGCCAACCCGTTCGCCCAACGCAGCGGCATCGACCCCAGCAAACTGCTGGTCGATTTCCTGGCCCGCGAGCCCAGCCCGGAGGCCAGGGAAAAGCTCCTCTCGGTCAACATTGAGCCGGAGGAATTGCGGATTCACGGCCGCGAACTCTACATCTATTTCCCCAACGGGATGGCCCGGCCCAAACTGCCATCGGGACTCATCGACCGCGCGGTCAAGATGCCCTGCACCGGCCGCAACTGGAACACCGTGACCAAGCTGCTCAAGATGGCGGAGGCGCTGGAAGCGTGAAGCGCCGCCGCAGGTTAACAACCTGGTTAGCAACCTGCCCCGTAGCGTCGCCGGAACGACCCGCGGACTTGAATTGTGGCGGCTGCCAGTAACACTATGAACGGCTTTCACCGGGTGTGTGACATTGAAGTGGAGATATCGGCGTATGACGCCCGATTCGGAGCCGCGACCGTTAGGGAGCGGATGCCGCACACGGCGATTAAGGATCGGGGGACTCGAACACGGACATGGCGTCACCCTGCTCGGCCACGACATACTGGATGGCCGCCGAAACGTGCTGTGGCTTCCACAGCCATCGCGTGCTCCCATGGCGTGCCCATCGCTTACGGTTTGGTCCATCCAGCCTCATCTGATTCAGGCGGCGGCTGCCGTAAGGTTTGAAATCGCTCATGACCCGCTCCGACGTTACTTCCGCTTCTACCACCGCGTGCACGTGATTGCTCCGCACGTGAGCCGCCAGCAGGCTCCAGCCACGATGCACACACACTTCTTGAATCGCTTTCCAACACGGCGTTGCCCCTGATCTGATCCAAGTGATAGGGAGCCTGATCCATACGTTCCATCCCGGCTGCGGCGCGCGTGGAATCCCCTTCCAGGGTCGGGGTTCCGGGCACATTGTGGGCGCGATCGACGGAGCTCGATTCGCTGCCGTGCAGGTGGCATCCGTAGCAGGCAAAGGTTCTTCGCCGGCGCTTTGCCCGGGTTACCGCGGTTGAGGTCGATCCGCTTTTCGCCGAGTCTCTGGCGCGCCGGATGCGCCACACCAACGTCCAGGTCACCGAAGCCAGCGGCGCCGCGCTCCCTTTCGCCGACCAGGTTTTCTCCGGCGCTGTCTGCTTTACCATGCTGCATCACGTGCCGTCCCGAGGCGCGCAGGACCGGCTCCTGGCGGAAGTATGCCGCGTCCTCAGGCCCGGTGGAATATTCGCCGGCACCGATAGCCGCGGCAGCCGCGGATTGCAACTGGTGCACTACCACGACACCTTTGTGCCGGTCGACCCACTCACCTTCCGTGGCCGCCTGGAGCGGGCCGGCTTCTGCGAAGTGTCGGTGGAAGCCCGGCGCAGGGCCTTCCGTTTCCGCGCCCGGCGTGGGTAGACGATGGAGGGGACGCTTTTCGCGGCCAGTCTCTTCGGCCGAACCGAAGCGGCCGCCTGCACGCAGCGGCCGGACCAAACGCCGTTCCCGATCATACAGCCGCTGCGCGGTTCGCAGATCTTGACATCAGAACGTGAACTTGAGTGCGGCCTGAGTGAGCCGGGGCGGCGCCGCCTTAACTACCTGGCCGAACGAAGCGCTATCGATGTCGCCATTCACCGCCGCCGATCCGAAAAACTGCGCGTGGTTGAGAGAGTTGAAGGTTTCCAGACGAAACTCGATCGATTTCGATTCGCCAAAACGAAAGGATCTTCGAATCGCAAGATCGAAATTGACCATCCCCGGCCCGTAAAAAGAGCGGCGCGAAGCCGTGCCGGGCGTACCTGGAGCGTTTGGGCTGAAAAGCGATGTATTGAAATACGGCAACCCGTTGCGCGGATCGTGGTTAACGCCCACACCGCCCCGCGTCGCGTCAGCCGTAACGTCAGGCAGGTCGAGACTCCTGTTATTCACACCGTTGGGAAGGCTTCCCATGAGCGAACGGTCGCCATCGCTGGCCAGAGTCACCGGGAAACCGGAACTGACGCGCGTGATTCCCGAAAGGGACCAGCCCTGCGTCAGGGCGTTGGACAGACCGGTCCGGCCGAAAAGCCGTGGCAGCGGCAGTTGCCAATCATAAGTCGCGACCAGGTTGTGCGTCAGATCCCAGGCCGAAAGTGCGCGCGTGGCTCGAAAGTTGAAAGGGTTAATTGGGTCGGCCAGGCTGGAGGATTGATCGATCGACTTACTGAACGTGTAGCCGATCATCAGGTCAAGCCCCTTGCCCGAGTGTCTCAGGCTGGCTTGAAAGGAATTGTAACTCGAGTTCCCGATGCTGGCATCGTAATCGTCATTGGCGAAAGCCGGCCCCAACGGCCCGCGGGTGCCGCTCAGCGTTTGACCGGCGGCCGTTATGTATGCCGTATCCTCGCCAAACGGCCCGCAGGTGGGCGTTCCCGGAGCCACGGCGGCCGGCCGGCTTAACGCCAGACAGCGCGCGGGGTCGCCCGGATTGGCTGAATAGACAACCAGCAGGTGATGGGCCTGGGACCCCACGTAACTCAAGCTCAGCAGCGTGTTCGTGCCGAGCTGCCGTTCCATCGAAAGGAAATAGTTCTCATTGTAAGGATACGTGTTCCAGGGCGGCGGCGCTGTCATTCCAGCCTGGGGAAGAAACGGCGAGTAATCGATGTTCGAGTTAGGCCGGCTGGCAGAGGCATTTAGCGGAGGCACAGTAAGTGGAAACGGATTCACATGGATCTCTCCGTTCGCCGCATTGATGAATGGCGTGGCAAAGAGCGGCCGCCCCGAGCTGGTGTAACTCAAGCCATAGGGCGGCTGGGGTTCGTCGATGCCGATGGTATTTCCCTGAATCACCGAGTAAAAGATGCCGTAGCCGGCGCGGATGCTGGTTCTGCTGCCCGGAGAATAAGCCAGCCCCAGCCGCGGAGCCAACCGGTTGCGCTGGGGCACCAGGGTGTTGGGGACTCCGGGGTCCGTCGGATACACCAGACTGACCGGCGCCGTCGGATAGACTTTGGACTGCTCTCCCGGGATAAATGTCGGGATCTGGTTATACTTCTCCGACCAGTACTGCATCAAGTCCCATCTTAGCCCGTAGTTCAATGTTAGATTCGACGCGATCCGCCAGCTATCCTGCGCGTACGCCGCCGCATACTTGTGGCGTCCATAGTAGGCCTCGGAATCCGCCTGATTATAGTTGCTGGCGACACCGATCAGAAAGTCCGCAAAGTCGGAGCCGGTTTCCGATCCCGAGAAAAGGAAAGATCCGTTGAACGTCGCGTTGGGATTGACGTTTACCTGTTCGAAACTCAGGTGAATGCCGGCCTTGATCGTGTGACTGCTCCAGACCTTGGAAATACTGTCAATCATCGAATAGGTATTGTTCGCCTGTGTCAGGTTGGTGATGGGAGTGCCGATCACAAACGAATTGAAGCGGGTATTCTCAATGCCTTCGATTTGCGGGGCCAGCACCGCGATGCCCGCAGTTCCCGGTCCGGTTACAAAACCCTGGGAAGCCAGGCTGGGCCCAACTCCGCCGGAAGGTTGGCCGACGTTATTCGAGGTCCGCATGTAGCTCAGACGTAGCTCATTGACCGCCGAAGCGGTGATGGTTTTCGTCTGGCCCAGACTGATCAACTGCGAGCGCCCCAGATCCAGGGCCGCGAATCCCGGGACGCTGGCGCCGCCTTGCCCGGTTGGATAGGGATTGCTCAAGTTATAGTCGTCTGAGTAGTAGTAGGCCGAAAGCAAACCCAAGCGCCGGGTGTTGCCCTCAACACGAAAGCTCCCTTTGTCGTCCCGCAAGACTCTTCCTTCACCAGCCGTTGAAAACGTGCCGGCGCCGATGTTCGGAGCCGGTATGTATGGCAAAAGATGTTTGGCCGGTTCGGACCATGCCCGCTGGGGAACCCTGGCATTTGGAAACACGCATTGGCTGGCCTCAGCGCAGCCTGGAGTATAGTACGGCTCGTTGGCAGCAACGGCGTAGCCGAGTTTTTGCGAGAGCAGATTGGCCAGATAGGGGCCGCTCACGGCGCCCGAAAGCGAATCGGCGCGGTCCGCTAGATTGCCTCCCCGGTCGGCGCTTGTAGGGACGGGGATCAAACCGGTATCGACACCCTGGCTTTGGCGGGTTCCCTGGTAATCGCCGAAAAAAAATAGCCGGTTCTTTTCGATGGGTCCGCCGAGCGTGCCGCCGAACTGGTTTTGCCGGTAAGGACTGCGCTCCGGCGAGAAGAAATTCCGGGCGTCGAGCGCGGTGTTCCGGAGAAACTCGAAGCCGCCGCCGTGCAGTTCGTTGGTGCCGGTTTTGGTCACCACATTGACGATCCCGCCGCTGTAGTTGCCGTACTCGGCGTCAAAATTGTTGGTCAAGATGCGGAACTCGGCGATCGAGTCCAGATTCGGCACGATGGAAGTGCCGCCGTTCATTAGTTCCTTGACGTCGCCGCCGTTCACCATGAAGCCGTTGGCATCTTCACGCTGGCCGTTAATCGACTGGTTGCCAGGGTTGAGGCCGCCCGAGGGAGCAATCGCCACCGTGACCCCCGCCATGACGATGGAATCGGGCTGTTGTGTGGTCGTGGGAACGATACCGGGCTGCAGCGCCATCAGGTCCGTGAAACTGCGGCCGTTGAGCGCCACCGCCGTCATCGATTTGGCGCTGACTACTTCGCCCACCTGGGTGCTGGCGGTCTCCACGCGGAGCGAGTTCTCCGTAACCGTTATCTCTTCAATCCGATCCGCCAATTCCAGGCCGGCATCTACCTGCAGAATGCTGTCCAGGTCAATTCTTAAGCCCGTCCGAATCTGCGGCCTGAACCCCGGAGCTTCCACCTGGAGGCGATACTGTCCTATCGGCAGGCTGGGAAACGAATAGGCGCCTTTGGAGTCGCTGACGGTCTTGCTTTGAATGCCCTTGGCCGTGTTCGTCACCGTCAGCGTGGCGCCGCGAACCACCGAGCCGGCGGGGTCCGTGACGGTACCGGAAATGGTCCCGGTCGTCCCTGCCCACACTGCCGTGTGAAATGCCAACGCGTGAAATGCCAAAAGGGCACCCGTGAGAATTCGGGTGGACGTCACCGCTTGACCCTTGGCGCGATGATGTCGGACAGCAAATCCTTCTTGCCATCCTCTTTCACCAGGTGTGGATACTTCTCGCCGCCGCGGTATTCCACCGCGCGCGTCTCGTAATACTCACCGTTCTTGAGCAACAGCTCCACGGGCTTGGCATCGGACGCCGTCCTGGCGACCGCCTCGCGTAATACCGTGTTGTTGAACTGGCGGCCATTCACCGCTATCAGTTTCACCGCCGGAGCGACGCCCGCCTTCTGCGCCGGGCCCTGATACGTCACGTCCGTAATGGTGCCGTCTTCCTTCACACGAAGGCCGATCGAGTAGCTTTGGTCCACTTCCTTGCGGTCGCTCTCGACAGCCTTCCAGAAGTCCGACCGCTCGCCGTCATAGACCAGCTTCCAGCCGCCATGCTCAATGCCGGCCAACGGCGCGTGCGCGTCGGTGGAATGCAGCCGCTGGTTCAGGAAACCGGCCCAATCGTGCGGTTGCACGGCATTGAGCGCGGCCACCACGTCATCGAAGTTATATGCCTTCAGCGCGGGCCCGCCACCCGGCCCGCCGTGAAAAGCGCGGCAGAAATCGTCCAGCGATTTCGCTCCCTTGCTGAGCTGCCGAATCGTCACATCGGCCTCCAGCCAGATCAGCGTGCCTTCGGGATAGTAGTCCACACCGCGGCGGTAGTTCCCATAATCGCTGCCGGCATCGTAAAGCACCTGCGCCGCCACGGCGGTATCCTCCAGCGGCCTCCAGGTGCGGCCGAATTTGGTGTCCAGCGCAGCCGCGGTGGCCGCCAGTGACTCCCGGTATTCCTCGGCGCTCCGCAAGCCGCTGCGCGCCGCCAGAATTTCGCCCAGGTACTGCGTAAGCCCTTCGTATACCCACAACAGGTCACCCTTCATCGGCGTGTCATAGCCGCCATCGTGGCCGCCCGAAATCAGGCCGGACGGCCGGCGGTACTTGCCGTTCCAGGAATGCACGAACTCGTGCGACAGCAGGTCGGCGGAGGCTTTTTGTGTGTCCGGGTCAATCAGGGTGCGCTCGCTGTACCGGTCGTCGCTGGACTCGTGGTGTTCCAGCCCGAAGTGCGCCACGTGGTCGCTCAGCGTGTATAGGAAATGATAGCTGCCATAGTGGCGCGATCCGAACAGCGCGCCCGTCTCCTGCACCAGATTCTTGTATTGGCCGATGATCTCCGGGCTCACCTCCAAGGCGCGATCGCTGTCGGCGGCGATGTGCAAATAGTGCGACGCGCCGGCATACAAACCCAGGTCGATGGTGCGATAGTGCGCACCGGCGGAAACTGGGGAATCGATCAGCGTGGTGAGCGGCGCGGGCTGAAACTCGATTTCGTTGCCCGATTCGCGCCGCAGCGGGAGCGCAGTTCCGTAGCGCCATCCGTTCGGCACACGCAGGTTCGCCTGGTACTGGAAGTCGTCCGGTTGCGTGCCTTCCGGGTAGAGCAGCAGTTGGTTCCAGTTCAGCACCGCCAGTTCGCTGGTGGCCGAACTGCCCGAAGTGAAGCCTGACGATTCGGGCGGCGAGATGAAGTCGAATGCCACCTCCAGCGCGGTCACGCCCGCCGGAACATCCAGGTGAAAGGCAAACATGTTGACGCTGTCGCGCTTCCACGCGATCGTCTTTCCGCCGCTTTGAATCTTCAGCCCCACCAGGTTGGCGATCGGCCCGGTGGGCCCGTGCTCACCGGGAATCCACTCCGGATAGAGCAGCGTCATCGCCCCGGCCTTTGCCGGCATACTCATCTGCACGTGAAACAACCGCCGCGGCGCATCCGTGGCGTCCACACGCAGCCGCACGGTGTTCTGCGCGTGCAATGGCATCCACAGAAGCGCCGGAAGAAGGAGAGAGCAAACCCGCATGACCCGCATGATCGATTCTACTACTCAGGCACTCAACCGCCGCAGCGCTTCGCCCGTCCGGATCACCTCGCAATACTCGCCGCTCAGATTCGCCAGTGACATGGCGTGTACTTCTTCGGCCGTGCGCAAGCGCCCGTCCCAATCGGGGCGCGCGAAGGTGAAACAAGCGTCCTCCACCAGGTAGGTTGCAAAACCCAGGTTGCCGGCCATCCGCACCGTGGCCTCCACGGAATTGTTGGTGATCACGCCGGCGACCACCAGCACGGTGTGACCCGCGGTTCGCAGCAAGTGCTCCAGACCGGTGCCTATGAAGGCGCTGTTTGTCTTTTTGGCGATGATGTTCTCGCCCGCGAGCGGTTTCACCTCCGCCTTGAACTCGTTTCCATTCTGGCCCGGCCGGTAGTGCGAACCGGTCTCGGAATCGTGCCTGACGTGGTAGATGGGGAGCGCTCTGCGCCGCCACTCATACAGCAACTGCGCCATATGCGTTTCGGCCTCCGGGTGGTTGCGCGGCCCATGCCGAGCCCAATCCGGATGATCAATGGCATTCTGTACGTCGATGATTACCAGAACTGGCCGCTGTGAGCTATAGCCCCGCATCGCCTCGGCTCGCCTTGGCTGGCGGCGACGTTCTGGCTGGCCCGAGGGCTTCCAGCAGCCGGCGACTGGCTTCCGCCACGTCCGCTACAGCGCGATCGAACGCCGCCTGGTTGCGCGTGGAAGGCTGGCGGTAGCCGCTGATCTTTCGCACAAACTGCAACGCCGCGGCCTGCGATTCCTCGGCTGTGGCGGGTGGGCCGGGCCGGCGCAGAACTTTAATGCTTCGACACATCGGAGCCATTATCTCAAACCCTTTGTGGGGCAGGTTGTTAACCTGCGGCGGATTGGCAATCCGCCCGCCGGCAGTTGGCGCGCAGCCGAACTTCCACAAGCGACTTTCGAGAGTGCGGCGCGGATTGCCAATCCGTCCGTGCGATGCGAAGCGAGCCATGCCCCGCTAGCACCTATCGTTAGACCGCCTGGCGTTGCTACCCCGCCCGCGCCGCTTCCACGGTATCGTAGAACGAAAACACCGTATCCAGCAGGCTCACCCGAAACGTCTGCAGCACATGCCCGGTGGCGCCCGCCATCCGCATGTCGCCTCCAGCCGCCGCGATTTTGTTGTAGCTCCAGATAAACCGGCCAACGCCCGTGCTGTCGATCGCGGTCACGGCCGCGAGGTTGAAGATAATCGTGCGCGTCCCCTGGCGCAAGAACCCGTCCACCACATTCACAATCTGCTCGCTCTCCAGCCCGAGCATGATCTTCCCACCAAGCGTTACCTCGGCCGTCCCCGCTACGATCTCCCGATGGCTGATCTGCATCGCCATAGCAGGCACTAGTGTAAGCCGAATTCATGCCGCCACGCCACCCGGTTCCCCCGGCCCCGCTGCTCCCCGTTACCGACGGAACAACTCGCGTACCCGCCCCGCGGACGCCCTGGCCCCCCAGCGTTCCGAGGCATGCTGGCACGGTATTTCGGGGCCAGCGAGTACTGGCACGATCGCGACAGCGGGCCCTGGGAGGAATCCCGCAGGAGACAATACGCCCGGGCGGAGCAATTCTACCGGGAAGCAGTGAAGGCGCTAACGGCACGGCCACTAACAGGAAACATTGGAGTGGGAGTGGTTGAAGTTGGTTTAGGCCGGGCGCTGCTGCGCCAGAATCACAACCAGGAAGCGGAGAAATATCTCACGTCCGGGTACGCAATCCTGATCACCAGGCCTGCCCGTATTCCCACCGCGGCTTCAGGAAGCGCGTGAAGATCTCGCCACGGTTTACGAGGCATTGCAACAGCCGGACAAGGCCAAAAGGTTCCGGGAGGAACTCGCCGCCAACCAGCCCAGGAAGGTTGATGCACCGGGCGGGAAGTGAGTTGACAATCCCCGCTCAACTTCCTCGACCAATTGTTCCGGCGACGACGACGTGCTCTGCCGGCATCCGCGGTCACCGCCCGCGCAACTATTTCTTCGCCCTTGAAGTCAATCAGTTGCGGGTATTCAGTCCCGAAAGTCTCGAACGCGTGTGCTACCGTCGAAGCAGAAGCCTTCGCCCATTGCCGTTCAGCAGGCCGAGATGCACTCTAATCCATTGGTTGCCCGAAGGTCCGCGGCTGAGCCGGACCGCGCCGCCCAGCGAAAGCTCCGGAGACAGACCTCTCACCCCCCTAATTGGCTTCGTTCCGCCAATCCCCGCAAGCGTTGGGCGTCACCCCCGGCCGCTGGCCCCGAGCCTCCGCGACAAATTGGCTTCGTTCCGCCAATCGCCGCTCAACCGTTTGGCCGCGTCCCCAGCCACCGGCCCCCCAAATTGGCTTCGTTCTTCCAATCCT
>DATMNI010000280.1:0-65131 GCA_035570275.1 Candidatus Acidiferrales bacterium
CTCGTGGTGCAGGATGTAGCCCAGCTCGTCCACACCCTCCACCAGACACTGCTTGGAGAAGGCGTCAACGGGGAATTCCACCTGCCGGCCGGAGGGCGTGCTCAGGGTCTGGTTGGGCAGATCGATTTTGATCGTCGCCGCCGCATTGGCCGCGACGGCGGCGAACAGCTCCGCGTGCACATCGGCAGGCACCACGATGGGCAGCAACGAATTCTTCAGCGAGTTCTGCTTGAAGATGTCGGCGAAGCTGGTGCTGATGACCGCCCGGAATCCGAACTGCGTGAGCGCCCACGGGGCGTGCTCGCGCGAGCTGCCGCAGCCGAAATTGTCGCCGGCCAATAGCACCTGCGCGCCCTGCGCCTGCGGCTGGTTGAGAATGAAATCCGGCTTGGGATGGCCCTGGGAGTCGTAGCGCCAGTCGTTGAAGAGCTGCTTGTCGAGACCGGCTTTTGAGATCGTCTTCAGAAAGCGCGCTGGAATGATCTGGTCGGTATCGACGTTGTTGATGGGCAGCGCCACCACGCGGCTTTCGAAATTGGTAAACGGTATCATGCTGATCTCCTCCAAGCGGCTCGTCAAAGCAGGGTCCTCACATCCGTGACCACGCCGGTGAGGGCGCTGGCGGCGGCGGTGAGCGGGCTGGCCAGGAAGGTGCGTCCGCCTTTGCCCTGCCGTCCTTCGAAATTGCGGTTGCTGGTGGAAACGCTGTACTGGCCGGGCGCAAGCTGGTCGCCGTTCATGGCGATGCACATGGAGCAGCCGGGCTCGCGCCACTCGCACCCGGCGGCGCGGAATAGCTCCGGAAGGCCTTCGGCGATGGCCTGGCGTTTCACTTCCTGCGAGCCGGGAACCACCATCACCCGCACCTTGGCGTTCACCTTGCGGCCCTTGAGCAGCGCGGCCGCCGTACGCAGGTCTGAGATGCGCGAGTTGGTGCAGCTTCCAATGAAGACAACGTCGATGGGGTGGCCCACCAGCGGCTTGCCGCCTTCCAGGCCCATGTAGAGCAGGGCCTTGGCGATGCTGTCGCGCTCCATGGGGTCGGCCACCTGCGCCGGGTCGGGCACCGGCGAATTGATGGAAACACCCATGCCGGGATTGGTGCCGAAAGTGATCATGGGTTCCAGCGCATCGGCGTCGATGGCGATGGTGCGGTCATAGGCGGCCCCGTCATCGGTGGGCAGTTGCTTCCAGCGCGCCATGGCAGCGCCCCATTCGGCGCCCTGGGGAGCGTGCGGGCGGCCGGCCAGATACTCCAGAGTGGTGTCGTCAGGGGCTACCAGGCCGGCGCGGGCGCCGCCTTCAATCGACATATTGCAGACCGTCATGCGCTCTTCCATGCCGAGCGCGCGGATGGCGCTGCCGGTATATTCGAAGACGCTGCCGGTGCCGCCGCCGATACCGATTCGGGCGATCAAGGATAGGATGATGTCCTTGGCCGAAACGCCCGCGTGCAGCGTGCCATTCACCTGAACTTCAAAGGTCTTGGACCGGCGCTGCAACAGGCACTGGGTGGCCAGCACGTGCTCCACCTCGCTGGTGCCGATGCCGAAAGCCAGCGCGCCGAACGCGCCATGGGTGGCGGTGTGGCTGTCCCCGCAGACCACGGTCATGCCGGGCTGGGTGAGGCCAAGCTCGGGGCCGATCACGTGTACGATCCCCTGCCGGTCGCTGTGAATACCCAGGCAGCGGATGCCGAATTCCGAACAGTTGGTTTCCAGTTGCGCGAGCTGTCTGGCGGCGATCTCGTCCACGATCGGCAGCGATCGGTCGGTGGTGGGGATGCTGTGGTCGGCGGTGGCGATGGTGAGATCGGGCCGCCGCACCTTCAGGCCGCGCTCGCGCAGGCCTTGGAAAGCCTGCGGGGAAGTGACTTCGTGGACCAGATGCAGGTCAACGTAGAGCAGCGACGGCGCGCCGGGGCGCTCGGCGACAATGTGGGAGTCCCAGAGTTTTTCGATGATCGTTTGTGGCATAAAGCTTTCAGCTATTAGCTTTCAGCTATCAGCTTTCTCGGGCGGCCTGTGGCCGCCAGCGCCTTAGCTGACGGCTGATAGCTGATAGCTTCTTTTTCACCCAATCGCCGCACATACCGCCGCCCCTACTTCCTCCGTAGTGGCCGGCTGGCCTGCGGGACGAAGGTCGGCGGTAACCTTGCCGCTTTCCAGCACGGCTTCAATGGCGGCATCCACCGCGCGGGCTTCCGCTTTCAAACCGAAACTGTATTCCAGCATAGCGCCCACCGAACCGATAGCGCCCAGCGGGTTAGCCTTGTTTTGGCCGGCGATATCGGGCGCGGAGCCGTGCACCGGTTCGTACAAGCCCACCCAGGCGCCGGAGGGGCGCTGGTCGCCGATGGAGGCGGAGGGCAGCATCCCGATGGAGCCGGCCAGCACCGCGCCTTCATCGCTCAGAATGTCGCCGAACATGTTTTCCGTGAGCACAACATCGAAACGGCGCGGGTTCAGGATCAGTTGCATGGCGCAGTTGTCCACCAGCAGGTGGTCCAGCGCCACGTCGGGAAATTCCCTGGCGATCTCCACCACCACGCGGCGCCAAAGCTGCGAATTCTCGAGCACGTTGGACTTGTCTACCGATGTAACTTTCCGGCGGCGCGCGCGCGCCAGGTGGAAGGCCATGCGGGCAACGCGCTCGATTTCGGCGCGCGTGTAGGTCATGGTATTGACCGCCCACGTGTCCGCGCCGGCTTCCGTAATGCCGCGCGGCGTTCCGTAATAGATTCCGCCCGTCAGTTCGCGGACGATAATCATGTCGGTGCCTTCCACCAGGTGGTTCTTCAGCGGTGAAGAATCCAGTTGCGACGCATAGGCCCGAACCGGGCGCAGGTTGGCGTACACGCCCAGCGCTTTGCGCAGACCCAGCAGTCCTTTTTCGGGCCGCTTTTCAGGCGGGGCGTTGTCGAATTCGGGCAGCCCCACGGCGCCCATCAGGGTAGCGTCGGCACCCGCTGCCAGGCGCAGCGTTTCCTCGGGCAGAGGCGAGCCGGTCTGGTGAATCGCCGTGCCCCCTAGCAGACCTTCGGTCAATTTCAGGTTGTGGCGATACTTGCCGGCGATATGCGTCAGTACGCGCACGGCCTGGCCTGTGACTTCGGTCCCGATACCGTCGCCGGGAAGTACCAGAACGTTCAAATCCATGAATTATTCCGCCGCCACCCCGAGGGCCTTCACGCCGTCATGCTCTCCAGACTGGTTCACACCAGAATGGATGAGGGCGGCGATTTCTTCGTCCATCAGGCCCTTCTTGCGGTGGTCGGCAACGGCTGTGAAGCGATGGTAAAGGTGGTCCAACTCTGCCTTGGAGAGTGAAAAGCCCAGTTCGTGGGCGCGCTGGTTGAGGGCGTGCCGTCCACTGTGCTTGCCCAGCACCAGCTTGCCTTCGGGCACGCCGACGGTGCGGGGGTCGATGATCTCGTAGGTGGTTTTTTCCTTGAGGTAGCCATCCTGGTGGATGCCGGCCTCGTGCGCAAAAGCGTTGCGGCCCACAATGGCCTTGTTGGGTTGTGGGCCGAACGTGATGATCGAGCTCAACAGCTCGCTCGCCGAGAAGAGGTGCTCGGTTACGATGCCGGTGTGATACGGGTAAGCATCAGACCGGGTTTTCAAAATCATGACGATTTCTTCGAGCGAGCAGTTCCCTGCCCGCTCGCCGATGCCGTTGATGGTGCATTCGATCTGCCGGGCGCCGGCTTCGATCGCCACCAAAGAGTTCGCCACGGCCAGGCCCAGGTCGTCGTGGCAATGCACGCTGACCGTGGCGCAATCGCCCAGAGCTTTGGCGATGCGGCCGATCAGCACGCCGTATTCCTTGGGGGTGGAGTAGCCCACGGTGTCGGGAATGTTCACCGTGCGGGCGCCGGCGGCGACTACGGCTCTCGCAATCTTTTCCAGGAAGTCCGGGTCGGTGCGGGCGCCGTCCTCGGCGGAGAACTCCACGTCGTCCACGTGGCGGCGCGCCAGTTCCACGGCGGCCACGGCTTCCTCCAGAACCTGCTCTTGCGACTTCTTCAATTTGTACTTGAGATGAATCTCACTGGTGGCGATGAAGGTGTGGATGCGCGGGCGTTTGGCGTGCGTCAGCGCCTTGGCCGCGCGTTCCACGTCCAGCGTGCAGCAGCGCGCCAGGCCGGTTACCTGCGCCCACGGAAATTCGCGGCTGACGGCATCGACAGCATCGAAATCGCCTTCGGAGGCGATCGGAAACCCGGCCTCCAGGACGTCTACTCCCAGTTCCACCAGCTTGCGGGCCATGCGCAGCTTTTCAGGAACTGTCATGCTGCAACCCGGCGATTGCTCGCCGTCGCGCAGGGTCGTATCGAAAATGAATACGCGATCGCTCACAGTGTCTCCGTCTCCAACAGGGTTTCCGTCTCCAACAAACCAAGTATGGCGGTTCGGGACCGATTTGGCAAATTTATAATATTAGCGGTCTATATTAGCCAATGTTATACTTGATTCTTCGCATGGAACTCTATTCGCTTCAGGTATTTCTGGCGGTGGCCACGGAGAAGAGCTTTTCGCGGGCGGCGGACAAACTGCTGCGCACGCAGCCGGCGATCTCGCTGGCGCTGCAGCGGCTGGAACTGGAACTGGGGGAGAGGCTGATCGACCGTTCCGGCAAAGACCTGATCCTGACCGATGCCGGGCGCACGGTGCTCGACTATGCGCGGCGGTTTCAAAGCCTCAAACACGAGTTGGACAACTCCATCGCCGAACTGCGCGACAACTCGGCGGGGCGGCTTACCATCGGCGCCAACGAGTCCACCACTTTATACTTGCTGCGCCACATCGAGCGGTACCGCGAACTGTATCCAAAAGTAAAAGTGCAGATCCGGCGCAGTTTGTCGAGCAAGATACCCAACGAATTGCTGGACGGCAACCTGGAACTCGGTGTGATCAGCTACGACCCGGCCGATGAGCGGCTGAAGTCGAAGGTGATCTTTAGCGACGCTCTGGCCTTCGTGGTGTCGCCGAAACACCGGCTGGCGCATCGCAAGACGATCTCCATCACGGAACTGGGGGCCGAGACGTTCATCGCGCATAACGTGGTGTCGCCATACCGCGAGGTGGTGCTGCGCGAATTTCAGACCCACAAGGTGCCTTTGAATATGGATGTGGAGATGCCGACCATCGAAACCATTCGCAAGCTGGTGCAGAACAACGTGGGCGTGGCCTTCCTGCCGCGGATGTGCGTGGAGCAGGAAATCGACCAGGGCAAGCTGTGCGAGGTGCGGGTGAAAGAGATGCACGTGGAGCGCAAGATCCGGCTGGTTTACCCCACCAGGCGCGGGTTGAGCCATGCGGCAAAGGCCTTTCTGGAGGTGGTGGGATGAGCGCCGGCGGATGCGCCGTACCAGGCAATTACGGCTTGCCCCAATCCTGCCACGCAAGCCCCTTCACACGCGCAAACTCCGCGACGTTCGATGTCACCAGCGTGAATTTACTCCGCAATACCTGGCCTGCAATCAACAGGTCGTAGGCCCCAATCGGCTTGCCATCCGCCTCCAAGGCCGCTCGCACCGCACCGGCAACCCGAGCGTCTTCTTCTTCGAAGGGCAGCATGGCGATCGGACCGGCGAAGAACGCCTCAAGCCGCCGCCGGTTGGCCTCCTGCTGTCCACTCTTGGCGACACCGTACCAGAGTTCAAAAGCAACCATCGAGGGCACGAAGACCGCAGCGCCGCCGGCAATGGCTTTTTGAAATCGAGCGCGGACCCCAGCCGGTCTTCCATTGATGAGCGCGATGCACGCGTTGGTATCGAGGAGAAGAGTCACTTGAAAATCTCGCGACGGGGGGCAACGGGTTGCTTACGGCCCTTTTCCATGAACGGCTCGGGCCCAAAGCGGTCTAGTTCCTCAAACCACTTTGCGGTATCCGCAACGAATGGTTCTAATAGAACGCCCTGAGCAACCCGCCGAATGCGCACCCGGTCCCCCTCAAAGCGATATTCCTTGGGTATAGATCATGGGTATAGACCAGTCAACTCAACCCGCCATGCCAGAATCGCGGCGCACATGCAGTCGGCCCCGCATATCGCAGCGGGCTGGCCGAACGCCGCAGGAGCGGTGCGAGCGTTGCCCGGCTTTTGCCCATCGGCGTGTTATATTGTTGCCATGCCAAACGGCTACATTCCGATTTTCATTTTCTTGGCGCTGGCCATTTCGTTTCCCGTTATCGGGCTCCTGGCTGCCAAGTTGATCCGCCCCTCGGCGCCTTCCACAACCAAGCTGGAAGCCTACGAATGCGGCATCAAGGCCGCTTCGGATTCCCGTGGACGCTACACCGTGCGGTTTTACATCATCGCCATCCTCTTTGTCATTTTCGACGTGGAGACCATCTTCTTATTCCCGTGGGCTGTCCGGTACCGCCGCATGGAATGGTTCGGCGTATCAGAGGTTGCCGTGTTCCTGGTGATTCTGGCCGTCGGCTACATTTGGGCCTATAAGAAGGGGGCCCTCGAGTGGGTGTAGATGTCCTGGGCCTGGGTGCAGGTTTCTTAGGAAAGCGTGCGGGCTTCTGGCGCGCCCCGGCTTGCGCCCTGGCAGGGCTGGCTTTGGTTGCCGTTGGAAATGCGGCGCCGATGTTGCGGTTAGTCGCCAGTACCGTTGGCCCGGTTTCCCTGGCGGCCGGCGCCACCACCACCCAAACGGTCGAGGCATATAACGCCGGCGATGGAGCCCTCACCCCGCTTCTGAGGTCCTCCGTTTCATGGATCGGCGCCTCGGCCGGAGCGCCCAGAGCCTGTTCGTCCCGGCCCGGCCTCTGCATCCCTTTGCTCTTCACCCTGTCAAGCGCAGGGCTGCCGGCCGGTAATTCCACGGGCATTGTCACCGTCACCGGCAGCGACCCGAATACGATCGATGCTCCGCAGACCATCACGGTGACGCTCGCCATCGGTGGGGCGGTACCTGCCAGTGTGGATTCTTATGTTGCGCCCGGTGGAACTCGCGACATCGCGTTCGCCACCAACAACCGCATCCTCGGCGCCGCCGCCACGCAAGACGGCGGCAAGTGGCTTTCGCTGTTGCTGGATGCCAACGGCAGCTTCCAGTTCTCGTTCCCCTACCGGATTCATATCGCTCCCCAGGCCGCCATGCCATTGGGAACCTATAGCGGCGCCGTGGTCACCAGCGGGTCCGGTTTTGCCGCCGACAACAAGACCATCCCGGTGACTATGCGGGTGACCAACCAGCCGATCGCCCTGGTTCCGGCGGACCATTTCCACTCGCGGTTGGCGCAGGGCGCCCCGCCGTTTTCCGGCACCATCCCGCTGACCAATCTGGGATTGGGGACCCTGACCGTGCCAACCGTGACGGCCTCCGGCGGCGTCTGGCTGACGGCCACTGCCTATCCCGGTGGAGCCGCGATCACACTGGATGCGGGCACGCTCGATCCCGGAGTCTACTCGGGTTCCGTCGTCATGAATTCCAATGCCGTGAATGGAGCGGTCACGGTTCCGGTGGATTTCGAGGTCATCGCCAAGGGGCCGCCCGCGATCAACTTTCAGGGCGTATTGGATAACGGAACATTCGTTCCGGGGGACTCTTTGTCGCCGGGCGACATCGCCGTCGTCAAGGGCGAACAGCTCTCTTTCGCACCGATCACGCTGGGGCAGGCAGCGCCGCTGGCGAACCAGGTCGGCGGCGCTCAGGTGATGGTCAACGGGGCGCCAGCGCCTATGTATTACTCCACCTACGGCCAACTGGCGTTTCAGGTGCCCTACGAAACGGGGGTGGGCACGGCGCTGGTACAAGTGCAGCGGGATGGCGTGGCCGGCAACACCGTTTCCGTTCAGGTGGCAAGCCGCGCGCCCCGGCTGCTGCTGATTAACGTGGGAGGTTACGGCGCCATCCTGAATACGGACGGCAGTATTCCGATGCCAGCGGGTTCGATTCCCGGTGTGAATACCCATCCGGCCCAGGTGGGCGATTCGCTCACGTTGTACGCCATTGGTCTGGGACCAACCACTCCTGCAGTCGGCACCGGGCAACCCGCGCCCTCGTCCGAGCCCCTGGCCCGTCTCACGACGACCCCGGTGGTTAATGTGGGTGGCGGCATCGGCGGTACCCTGGTGACTCCGCTCTTCGCCGGGTTGAGTCCGACCTACGCCGGCCTTTACCAGGTCAACTTTACCATCCCCTCCAACGTGGCACACGGGACGGTCAATCTGAGCCTCGGCTTTCCGGATTCAGTCAGTAACTCGGTGCAAATCGCCATCCAGTAGGAGTGACCCAGTGGCAGTGACCCTCTGGGTCGCTCTTCCGTGCTTGGCTCCTCCGTGCTACGCTGCCCACTTTTCGCTGTGCTTCGCGACCCAGAGGGTCGCGGCCACTGGTCACGGCCGCTTACTGAAACAGCCGCTGCAGGTTCTCGCCCAGAATCAGCCGCGCATCCGATCCGCTGATGCCCATG
This sequence comes from Candidatus Acidiferrales bacterium, assembly GCA_035570275.1. Classification (GTDB taxonomy): domain Bacteria; phylum Acidobacteriota; class Terriglobia; order Bryobacterales; family Bryobacteraceae; genus DATMNI01. Next base: position 8,434 of record DATMNI010000280.1, read on the forward strand.
TCGAGCAGCGCCCGCGTCTGCGCCTCGAAGATGGCATGGTTCCAGCCGCGCGGGAAGAACGACGAGTCCGTGCCGAACAGCAGCCGCCCGGCCCCCACCACGTCCAGGGCGCGGCGGTAGACCGTCTTCAGGTCGAGCCCTTCGTACTTCATCCACGCATTGCTGCTGGAGGTGTCCAGATAGACATTAGGGCACAGATCGGCCAGCATTAAGGCCTCGCGCAGATAGCCCGCCCCGAAGTGCGGGATCACGAAGGCGAGGCCCGGGTAGCGAAGCGCAATGGCATGCAGGTCGATGGGGTTCGAACACCGCATGTCAAACGGGGAGGGCAGCGCCAGCTTCTTCCGCACCCCCACCGTCAGCACGCCGCAATGAACGAAGACCGCCCGGCCGGCAGCCGGCTTCCCAGGCTCGTTTGGCTTTTCATTCTGCCGCGCGGCCTCGTCCAGTACCGCCAGCACCCTGGCGTCGTGGACGCTGTAGCGGTGCATGGCGGGGAACAGGCTGACGGCATGCAGGCCGCAGCGGAACGCGACCTGGGCGCGGTCCAGCGCGCCTTCGTCCATCGGGTTGAGCATGAAGTATCCGAAGAACCGGTCGGGCCGGGCGGCCACGGCGGCGGCCACCGAAGCCTCGTCTCCCGGCACGCTGGAGATCAGCGATGCCCGCAGAATGCCGTGAGCTTCCAGAGCCGCCGCCCAGACCTGCGCCAGTTCCGCGGGGTCCTCCGGCGGCAGGTCCCAGCCGGTGGCGGAGGCTACCTGCTCCGCGGTGCGGCCGGCCTGCGCGCCTAGCGTTTCAAAAAAGCGCCGCGAGAAAAAGTGAACGTGCGCGTCGCAGACGGGGAAATCACCCCATGGAGTTTGCATCCGGTTTGTTCCAGTGGGTGATGCCGGCGGCCAGCGCCAGTTGAGTCAGGCCGGCCACGTTGTTCACGCCGAGTTTCTTCATCATCGTCTTGCGGTAACTTCGCACGGTTTGCAGCCCCAGGTCCAGCAGCACGGCGATCTCCTTGCTGGTTTTGCCTTCGGCCACCAACCGCAATACCTGCAGTTCCCGTGGCGAGAGCGATTCCAGCGGGCTCTTGTCGTGGGTTTCCAGATCGCCCCGCTGGATGCGGGCCAGCAAGCGGTCGGAAACCTGTGAACTCAGGTACGAACCGCCCTTCGCTACCGTCCTGAGCGCGTCCAGCAATTCGTTCGACGATGCCTTTTTCAATACGAAGGCTCGCGCCCCCGAGCGGATGGCGCTGACCACGGAGTTTTCGTCGTCGTACATCGACAGAATGACGACCTTGATGTTCGGACAGTGCCGCAAGATCTCCGTCGTGGCCTCGATTCCGTTCATTCCCGGCAGGCCGATATCCATCAGGACCAGATCCGGCGCGTCCCTCTTGCAGATTTGCACGGCGTCAGCGCCGTTGTCGGCCTCCCCGACCACGCGAAACTCGCTCCCGCGCTCCAGGATCCCTTTCACGCCGTCCCTTACCAGCTTGTGATCATCGACAAGAACAATGTCGAATGCCATAGGTTGTCTCTACGCGTCTTTCTGCCCCGGGGCCCTCACTAAACTGGCGGCTCTCACTAAACTGGCGGCCCTCACTAGACCGGCGCCCTAGCTAAGCTGGCGCCCTCACTGCGCTGGCGGCCCTCACGATGGTTCCGGTTTTCGGGTTGCTGGCGATGCCCAGTTCCAGCCCCGCCTGCGCGGCGTAATGTTCCATGCTGAGCAAGCCCAGCCCGCGAGAGCCTCCCATCGGGTCAGCCGGGTCAAATCCCCGCCCGTTATCCCGAATTTCCAAAGCGATACCGCTACGTGTGGACTTTACCGCGATTTCAATGGCGGAGCAACTGGAATGTTGCACGGAGTTTTTTACCGCCTCCTGAGCGATCTCAAACATGGCCCGCGACATCTGCGGATCCAGCTTCAGTCCGGGGTCCATGTTGACCCGCAGCGTGCCCGCAAAACGGGCGCGCAGGCGTTCGGTGAGGCGGTCCAGAGCCGCGCGCAAACCGGCTCGTTCCACCGCCGACGGGTTGAGTTCGTAGCTATACTCACGAACTTCCTCCATCATCCCACCCAGTAACTGCTGGATTTCCGTAATCCGGGTGCAGGTTTCGGGCGAAACAGCCTCCAGGTCCATGCGCACCAGGTCGAGTTGCAGGCCCAGCGCGGTAAGGTTTTGCCCGATGGAGTTGTGGAGGAACTTGGAGACCGCGGAACGCTCCGAGGCCTGAGCCTTGAGCGCGCTCAACACGGTGCGCCGCAGTTCTTCCTCGGCCGTGATCCAGGCGGTGGCTTCGCGCGCCCACCCGCCGGCATAACCGATCACCGCATTCACGCGAACCGGAAAAACCGTGATGTTCCAGATGTCCACTCCGTGCCGTTCGCGCAGTGTCAAGGTCTCGCCGGCGAAGACTCGCGCGAACCGGGCCATCCAGGCATCCGACGCACTTCGGCTAACCACACGAGATATCGCCCGGCCAGCCAGGTCTGCAGCGAGCTTGCCGAAAACCGGCGAAGTGTTGCCGAAGACGCGCTGAAATACTCCGTCGGCCGAGACCATCCACTGACACGCCGGGCTCTGCCGCAACAGCAATTCGGACAGAGCGAGGTCGTCTTCCATGAGCGGTGAACTACGGCAATCGTGAGCTATGTCAATCGTGAACTACACCAATCGTGAACTACACCGGGAACTGCACCGGGCGTAGCGGCACCGGGCGTGAACCGCGCCGGGCGAAGCTAACGCTTGCGCGCCAGAACCTTGCGGGCCGCGGCGGCGACATCGCGCGCCATCAAGCCATACTTGTCCAGCAACTCTTCGGGTTGGCCGGATTCCGCGTAGCTGTCGTTAAGCCCGACAAATTCCATCGCGCACGGATAGGTTTCGGCCACCACCTGCGCCACTCTCACGCCCAGCCCTCCATCCCTAAAGTGCTCTTCGGCAACCACGATGGCTCGGGTTTCGGCGGCGGCGTGGCCGATCGCGTCGCGGTCCAGCGGCTTGACCGTATGCATGTCGATCACGCGGGCCGAAATTCCCTCCGCGTCCAGCGCCTCGGCGGCCAGGACCGCCTGGGCCACCAACAGCCCGTTGGCGACGATGGTGACATCCCTGCCTTCCATCACTTCGATCGACTTGCCGATTTCGAACTTCTGATCGGCGGCGTAAATCGCCAGTGTCTTGGGACGGCCGGTGCGGATGAAGACCGGCCCGTGGTACGCCGCGGCGGCGCGAACCAGCCCTTTGGTAGAGGCTTCGTCGGCCGGCGCCATCACCACGAACCCCGCCAGCGAACAGGCCAGCCCGATCTCTTCCATGCTCATTTGCGACGGTCCGTCCTCGCCGATCGAAATGCCGCTGTGAGTTCCCACTACCTTCAGGTTGGAGCGCCCGTAGGCGGCGCCGATGCGCATTTGCTCGAAACCCTTGTTCATGGCGAATACGGAGAAGGTGGAAACGAACGGGATTTTCCCCACCATGGCAAGCCCCGCGCCCACGCCTACCATGTTGGATTCGGCGATGCCGCAGGAGAAGAAGCGGTCTGGAAACTCTTTGGCGAAGTAAACGGTCATGGTGGACTTCGAGAGGTCGGCATCCACCACCACCACGTCTTTGTTTTCGCGGCCCAGTTCCACCAGCGTGCGCCCGAAGGCTTCGCGGGTGGCGGGTCCCGGTTTCAATTCGAATCTGGTCTTGGTGGGCATATTAGTTGAGCTCCTTCATGGCAAGCTGATATTCGTCCTTGTTGGGGGCCATTCCGTGGAACTTCGGATTGTTCTCCATGAAGGAGACGCCCTTTCCCTTGACGGTGTGGGCCACAATGCAGGTGGGCCTGCCCTTGGTGGCCTCGGCTTCCTGCAGCGCGGCCTTGATGGCGCGGAAATCGTGGCCGTCGATTTCGATGGTGTGCCACCCAAAGGCCCGCCATTTGTCGGCCAGCGGCGCGACCTCCATGATATCTTTTACGAAGCCATCGAGCTGGATGCCGTTGTAATCGACAATGCACACCACGTTATCGGCCTTGAGAAACGGGCCGGACATGGCGGCTTCCCAAACCTGCCCTTCCTGGATCTCGCCATCGCCCAGCATGACGTAAAAGCGCGAGGGCCGCCCATCCAGCCGCGAGCCCAGCCCCATGCCGATAGCCAGCGACAGCCCTTCGCCCAACGAACCGGTGGAAGCCTCCAGACTGGGGATGAAACGCATATCGGGATGACCCTGAAAGACCGAGCCGAGTTTTCGCAGCGTATTAAGTTGATCCTTAGGCGCATCGGGATAACCAAGCTCCGCCATCACACTGTAGAGCACCGGCGCGGCGTGGCCCTTGGAAAGGAGGAAGCGGTCCCGATCCACCCATTTCGGATTCTGCGGTTCGATCTTCATGTAATCGAAGTAGAGTTGCACCAGGATTTCGACTGCCGACAGCGAGCCACCCGGGTGACCGGACTTGGCTTCATAAATCATCTCGACGATATCACGTCGTACTTGCTTGGCAATCTCTTGCAGTTCTTCAATGGACTTAGGCATTTGGTGAGTTTCCATTTTAGCAGCCTTGTGGGGCAGGTTGTTAAGGGGTACCCTCAGGGTCCGGCGGATTGCTAATCCGCCCTCTTGCTCGATTTGACGTTCCGCCCACCGGTCGCGCCGCTACTCTCCCATCAAAGCGAAGGCCACAATGGTATCTCCGCGTACACCGGTGGCGCGCTCCAATTCGCCCACCAGCTTGGACTCCAGACCGTCCGGGTCCACCTCCACTTCACACCCGGCGATCTGCTCGTCAGTGGCGCCATGAAAGCACAGTTCGCAGACACCCACAGCTTCGTCCGCGCTCCGCACCGGCGGCCCGAAAATGCGGCAGGTCATGGGACGCGCGGCATAGAGGTCGCAGGTGCCCGCCTCCGGGTCGAGCACCGGGCACAGTGCTTCATCGGCGAAAGCGGCGAAGCTCTCTTCGGCTTCGTCGCCTTCCTCCAACACGCCGGTTTCCGGGTCGCCCGGGAAATCCGGCCCGAAGCGCGCCAGGTAATCGCGGGTGCGCTGGCGCACCCTTTGGGCGCGGGGCCGGTCGCGCCGCTCCAGTTCTGCCAGGCCCTCACGCAACCGCAGGGCATCGAGTTGGCTGATGGGGAACGGGCCGATGCAGCACTCGTAGCAGCCCGCCCGGCACACCAGCCAGTCGCCGCTTTTGCGCGCGGCTTCGGCCATGGCGGCATCCACGATTTGGATGAGCGCGGCGTCGCCTCCCGGTCGCGCACCAGCGCTGGTTGGCATGCTTCTAAGGATAGCGCGCGGTCGAGGGTCGTTGAACTGGTTCGGTGGACGCAGCCGCATACCATCCCGGTCCCAATGGAAGGGGAGTTCAACGACAATCCGGGGGACCCTGACTGTCCGCGTGGATGGCCCCAAGTCGCCCGTCACCGAGGCCGGCCAAGAGGTGGACATGCCGTTTTCAAGGTAACGACAACACCAAAGAACTCGTCGGCGACGCTCCAGGTTCGGCTTCGGCAAGCGGGTCTGGGGCCAGACCCCACAAGGCTTCGACGTTTACTACGACGACATCGCTATCGACACCAAACGGATCGGGGCCGGAAGTGCGCCGGGACAAGAGCCGCTCGAAGGACGTCCCTTAGCCCCCAACCCGAATTCTGTTTTCCGCAGTCGTCGCCAACTACCCGGCGTTGCGGATCGACGCCAAACGGCGGCTGATCGATGCTCTGATATGCTCTGATCGCTCTGATCATAACCAATTGCTATCGAGGGTGGGCCATCGTATGCTTAAGGAGCCTTCGACCTTCAGACTAAAATGCTCGCCGAGTCCGATCGCATCGTCATCGGCTACCATGGCACATCAGTCGAAAGTGCCGCGGTAATCCTGGGAGGCGGAGCCTTTCGGCTCAGCCAGAATGACTACGATTGGCTCGGACACGGCGTATATTTCTGGGAATACGCACCATATCGGGCAAGGGAATGGGCTATAGGAAAACACGGCCCTGATGCTGCGGTGGTCGAGGCGAAAATCCGGCTCGGCCGCTGCCTGGATCTGACCGACATCCGCTACACTGAAGTTATCCGCCAGGCATTTGACGGTCTCCGCGAGGCCTACGCAAAGAGGGGCTCGACCATGCCGGTGAATCGAGGGAAGGCTCGTCGGCTCGACTGCTTGGTTATCAACTATGTCGCAGAATACGTTCTTCCAGAGTGCGAGACAGTGCGTGCACCGTTCTTGGAGGGGTCTCCGATTTTTGACGGATCTGCCCTTCTCAGCGCAAGCCACGTCCAAATTGTAATCCGAAGGCCAACCACCACGATAACAGGCATCCGCATCGTGGACACTTGGGGGGATGATAAGAGATGAAAACAGAAAAACAGCCCGACGTCATTTCGCCGAATGCTGTACGCGATCACTTTGACTCAGCCAATGCCGACGATGTTGTGAAGCGCGCCCAGCAACTCATGTTGTACAAGGACCTTCCGGACCGCATTGATGACGGCGATATCGCGGAAGGTCCGGCTCTTGTTCATCCAAGAGTCAAGCGGGTGCCGTTGCGTGCTTATCTAGCAAGTGCGCTGACAGGTCTTTCGGACGACCAGCGCACGACAATATTTGAGATATCTGAGCGTGTGAATGAGATTTGCTTGGAAATCGACATTGAACTGTATGAGCCGAGGAAGAAAACCGATCCTGTTCACAACCCGGAGGTTTCGGATGCTGACGTCTTCAAAATGGATCATGATCGGGTGGTCACATCGGATCTGGTAATTCATCTCTGCCACTATCCGAGTACGGGTGCGGGCGAAGAACTCGGCTTCGCATACGCATCTTTAGTTCCAATTGTTCTGCTGGCCCCCGGAGACCAGAGGGTAAGCCGCATGATCACTGGCATACCATCGTTTAAATTGGAAATTAGATATGAATGCCCCGGGGACCTCAACACCTTGCTTGCGAAACGACTTCTTGAAATCAGGCCATACCTCGAGGAACGACGTATCACTAGGGAACAACATGAGACCAATTTAGTAGGAGCACGCATCTGTGACTTGCGGTTGCAGGCGGGTCTAACCCGAGATGACCTTGCGAAGCTAGTTGGTCTCACAGTAGAGAGTATTAAGCATCTGGAAGAGAATGTCGATGCCACTTCGAATCCCCCGCTTACGCACTTACGCGCGTTAGCCGCTGCTCTCAAGACTACTGTGGCTGAGCTCATCGTTCCGGATCTAAATGAGTACATCCTGTCGCAAATCCAGTCGACCCTTTATCAGCGGGTGCCAGCACGTTTTTACGACCGAATGACCCAGAGAGATCGCAACACGCTGATGCGACGGTATTTGTATCGAGTGCTAGATTCACTTGACAGAGGATAGCAAGTGCCCTCGGAATCGTTACTGCCCGATCCAGAGCGCACTTCGCAACGTCTGCTCGTTAAGATGGCCACAGGTGCGATTCCGGTTGATGTCTACGAGGCAACAAGGCTTTGGGCTGGCCTCTCGATCATTGAAGAGGACATCGACGGGCCAGGCTATCTTCTTCCATTGGGAAAGCTCGGCTCAGAAATCATTGTCCGCCAGGCTGACCCGATTGAGCGGAAGCGCTTCACTATCGCTCATGAGCTGGGACATTGGGTCTTGGGAATTACTTGTGAGCGGAAGACCGGCGAGTTTAGCCAGCCTCCTGGGCTGCGTCACGATGTTATCGAGAAATGGTGCGATACCTTCGCAGCCACTTTTCTGGTTCCGCGTGAGATTTTGATTGACTACTTCCGGGACGTCCACGATCCGCTGATAGCGACGCATCTGCTCGCCGCCCCGAAGCGCTTCAGGGTATCTGAAGAGGCAATGTTTTTGCGGGCCTACGAAGTGCTTGGGATGCGCATCGCATACTTCGAGCCAGGGTCAGCGAAGATAACGAGAGCATTTGTGCCAGAGACAGTCATTCCCGAAATTGAGCGGGCCCTTTCGTTACCGGACATACGGAGCTGGCTTCATTTAGATGCTCTCGCCCTTAGAGTCCGAATCGATTCGGCAAGGTTTATTTGCTGTTGGAGCACATTACGAGGATCCAGGAGGGTCCTGCTAGTGCTCGCCCCTTGTTCGAGCACCGACGTGGCGGTTGACAACCAGGCGTGACCCCAAAAGCCTCGCCGCTAGTAAGACCATTTCTTGGGGCATGAAACGCGAAAACAGCGGATTGATCCGCTCCGGCTCATGATTCGGGTGGAGGCCCGCGTGGTGCTGTTCCTGATCACCGCGACCATGGCCGGGTGGGCGCTCAATTGCGTGCTCAACTCCAATTTCCGGCCCGCAACTGCTCACACAACGCCGGGTAAGAGACAGCAGAACCATTTGGCCACCGCTACCAAGCAATTCAGCCCAGTGTGAAGATTCTCATTTCACCGGTAGCCCACACCCGCGCCCGCGCGCTATCCTGAACCCGAATGGCCCCCGGCAAAGATCCGCTCCGGCTCACGATTCACGTGGTGGTCTACGTGGTGCTGTTCCTGATCACCGCCACCGTGGCCGGGTGGGCGCTCAATGGCCTGCTCAACTCCTACCTGGTATCGAACGTCGCCACATTTCTCTTCTCTGCGGTGGTCGCCAATTGGCTGGCGCTGCGCATCTACGCCAACCGGCGCCTGATCGATGCCGGCCTCTGGTTGAACCGGGCCGCGGGTGAAAACCTGTTGGCCGGCCTGGCGGGAGGCGCCGGCGCAGCCTGCCTGGTGCTGGCGCCGCCGCTGCTGTTCGGTATGGCGCACCTCGCATCCACTCCAGCCGACCGGCCCTCCGCCGGCACCATCGTTTTCGTGATGTTCCTCCTCATAGCCGGCGCCACTGGGGAAGAACTGCTTTTCCGCGGGTACGGTTTCCAGGTGCTGATGGCCGGCTGCGGCGCTTACGCCACCATCCTTCCCGTGGGGGTGATTTTCGCCCTGCTCCACGCGTCGAACCCCGGCGCTACCTGGTTCAGCACGGCCAACACCGCCGGTTTCGGCATCCTCTTCGGATACGCCTACTGGCGCAGCCGCGACCTCTGGCTGCCCATTGGCCTGCATTTCGGCTGGAACTTTACGCTGCCCTTGTTCGGAGTCAACGTCAGCGGGCTTAGCATGAAGGTGACGGGCTACGAAATGTCGTGGAGCGCCGGCCATCTGTGGAGCGGCGGAGACTATGGCCCGGAAGCCAGCCTGCTGACCTCCGCCGTGCTGTTTCTGCTGTTTTTCTATCTGCGGAAGGCGCCCGTGCGCCGGCAGGCATCGCCTCTGACGGAACCGCCGGCGGAGGGCGTGGTCTGCGAAGCTTCGCCTGGGTTGAGACTACAACGCCCGCCATCCTGAGGCGCGCCCGGTATCCGGCGCCGGATGAAAATCCGTCCACGCAACGGCACCATTTTCGCGCGACCGCGTCTTGAACCTGCATGAAGATACGTGCGTGCGTTTGCATCCTCTTGGTTGCGATGACTCTCTCCGCCGCCGACATAAGCGGCAAATGGTCGGGTACCTTCAGCGGGACCAATGCCACGGGCGAATCCCGTCAAGCTACTGCCTTTGTGGTCTTCAAACAGAATGGGACGGAACTCACGGGTACCGCCGGCCCCGACGAAGCTCAGCAGTTTCCCATCACGAAGGGCAAGATCGAAGGCAACAGGATCACCTTCGAAGTGCAGTCCGACGGCCCGCTTTACAAGTTGGACCTGATGCTGGACGGCGACCATATCAAGGGCGACGCCACCGTGGTGGAGGAAGGCCAGTCCTTGAAGGGCAAGGTGGACATGACGAGAGTTAAGTAGCCCGCGGGTGGCGGGCGGATTGCCAAGCCGCCGCGGGTGCCCCGCTGGCCATGGGCCGGCGTTGCGGGTGGAACTTTACATTGCCCCTGTCCGGCGTGAACGCCGGCGGGCGTAGAATAAGGTGACGGGTTACGGAGGGTGTGGTATGCAAAGCTTCGCCCGGGTTAAGATGATCGCGCTTGCCGGCCTGATCCTGCTGCCGGCTGGCGCGCAGGCCGGCACTAAGCTGACGAACGACGAGCGCATCGAACTGGTCCGCGGCCTCACCGCCGAGTACGCCACCGTCAAGGTGCTGCTGCCGCGCTCGCACAAGGCGCTGGAGTTCGAATCCACCGGCAGCTACGACAAGAGCGCATGGGCCGCCATTGCGCATGAAACTGGTCCGGCTGCGCGCTCCGGAGATACGGTTCAAGTGACCAAAGTGGAAATCGAAGACGACAAGATCGTCCTCCAGATCAACGGCGGCTTCAAGGGTGGAAAGAAGTGGTACCAGGGCGTGCAGATCGGTATGGGCGGCAACACCGCGCCCATATCGAACAACGACACCAACGCCCCCGGCGGAACCTCCGTCGCCGTGCTCTTCCACAAGCCCCTGGAACCCATCAAGGCCTCCGAAATCAAGAAATTGCTGGCGCCCGTGCTGGATTTCGAACGCCACAGCGTGACCGAGATCTACTCCGAAACCCTCCCGCCCGAGACCCAGAAGGCCATTAAGGAAAAGCGTGTGCTGGTGGGAATGGATCGCGAACAGGTGATCATGGCGGTGGGCCGCCCGCAGCACAAATCGCGCGAAATCAAGGACGGCCTGGAAACCGAGGACTGGGTTTTCGGCACGCCGCCCGGCAAAATCACCTTCGTGACCTTCAATGGCGACAAGGTGACGAAGGTCAAAGATTCCTACGCAGGCTTGGGGAGCCAGGTGGCCAACCCGCCCGTGGTCCGGTAAATGGTGGTCCGGTAAATGGTGGTCCGGTAAATGCGAAGTGGCTTGGGCATTCCCGCCTGTCGCCCGGGTTGGGCGCAGGTGGGTTGGCTCGCCACCTGCATGGCCGCCTGCATCGGCGCCGGCATACCCAGCGGGTGTTCGCATCCCGAAAAAGCCGCAGCCCCGAAAGCCGCCGAACCGGTTCGCATCACCCAGTTCTACACCAGCGCTTCCAACATCGCCAAAGGTGACAAGGCGCTGGTTTGTTATGGGGTGGAAAACGCCAGGACCGTGTGGCTCGACCCGCCGCGCCAGGAGTTATCGGCCGCGCTGACCCGCTGCGTGGAGGTAACCCCCGCCGCCACCACCACCTACACCCTCACCGCCGAAGGGGCCGACGGCCAGTCCGCCACTAAGTCCCTGACCTTGCCCGTGGGTCCGCCGTCGGCCAAGATTGTCAACGTGAACGTGAATTCGCTCGAAGTGAAGCCCGGCGACCCGGTTACGATATGCTACGTGGTGGCAAATGCCAAGTCAGTCACCATCGAGCCGCTGCACTACGCCGGGGGCGCCAAGTCCAAGGGCTGTGTCAGCGACCAGCCGCGCAAGTCCACCACCTACGTGATTACCGCCATCGGGAGCGCGGGCGAAAAGGACCAGGAGCGGGTAACGGTGGCGGTCCGGTAGGCATCTTCAAACGGGCATCTCGGTGCTGTTTGCTAACCCCGTGGCATTCCCGCCGTCTATGCAGTGAAAGGGAACAGGATAGGCGCTATGAGAAACGATTGCCTGTACTACGCGGCCGCTGCCGCCATATCGGTGGCATGGCTCGTCACCCCAGCTCAGACTCACGCGGCCCGTGGGCGCAACTTCAACATCAATATCAACGGCGGCGATGCCGAATCCTGCGCCGCCCTGAAGGTGAGCGCCAACGGCGGCGGCCAGCTTGCGCAGGTGAATGAGAGCTTCACGCTGCGCAAGAGCGAAGCGTCCATCCTGGAACTGAATGCCGCCGACCATGGCCACATCACCGTGCGCGGCTGGGATCGCGGCGAATACTCGGTGGAAACCTGCAAGGTCGCCGTGGCTGAAACCGATGCCATCGCCGGCCAGACGGTCCGCGGGATCTCGGTCAGCCACAGCGCCGGCCGCCTTTCTTTCAACGGCCCAACCACCGACACTGCCGACTGGCTGGTCTACTTCATCGTCCACGCGCCCAAAGATGCCACGCTCGACCTGGAAGCCCGCAACGGCCCCATCGCGGTACGCGACATGAACAGCACCATCAAGCTGCGGGCCATCAACGGCCCCATCGCGATCAGCAATTGCACCGGCAACATCGAGGCGCACACCACCAATGGTCCCATCGCGTTTTCGGGCGGCGGCGGCGATGTTCACCTCACCGCCCAGAACGGCCCCATCGCCCTCAACCTGGCCAATGACACGTGGAATGGCAACCAGTTGGAAGCCCGGACCATCAACGGCCCGCTGGCGCTTTCCGTCCCGGACACGTTCCTGTCCGGGCTGCGCGTGGAAACTTCCGGCCACGCGCCCATGAGCTGCAGCGCCGCCCCTTGCCGCAACGCCTGGACCGATGCCAGCGGCAACGGCCACGTGCTTCAAATGAATGGATCCAGCGGCACCGTGCGCGTCTCCACCGAGAACGGCCCGGTTTCCATCCACTCAACGAAGAAGTCGAAGGGCGCCATTATCTGATCTTCTACGATTTTTCTGAACTTGCATGGATCGAGCAGAAGCTCTCTGTTGACGTGATCCTCTCACCATTGAACGCAAGCGATGAGACAGTGAAGCTCAAGATGGCAGGGTATCCTGGAAGGATATTACGGCAAGATCGACCCAGGTAAGATAGACACCGTCGGTCTGGATTTCTGTCCAGATGCAGACAGTGCTCAATTTAAGCTTTATTCACCGTTGTGAATTGCTCGTCCACGCGTCCCCTCCATTGGGCGGAAATATCCGTGGCGATCTGGCGCATCTCGCGCACCGCGATCATGATTCCTTCTTCGCCGCGGCGATGCGGCGGCGCACCAACCTCTCAACATCGGGGTGAAGCCGGAAGTTGGTGGAACGGAGGCGCGCCAGGGACTGATCAAAATCGCGGAGGCCGGCCAGATGCGCATTGGCGAGAACGCCTAGCGTGCCGGTCACCCGCAGGTGACGGCGCTCGGCTTCGGCGCGGCCGGTCTGCTCATCGATAAGCAGTTCGTCCGCGTTCAGAGACTCGGCCAGAGTCAGGGCTGCCTTTTCCCCCGCATCGAGGAAATCGAGCGTGGGATCGGAGGGCGGGTCGGGCCGCAGCTCAAGCCAGACCGGGGGCTGGGCGATCCAGGTCCGGACGGCAGCGGGCGCCGCCGCGTCGTCTAATTCCTGGACGACCGCCTGCGGCACGATCACGCGTTTATAGAGGGGCTGCAACACGTCCACGGCGCCGATCAGCACGAGGTAATTGAGCGGCCCGGTGTCGGCGATGACGATCATGCCGGACTGTCAGCCTTTTGCTTGTCCCGGAACTCCCGGATGCTGGCGAGGTCCTTTTCGAAATCCTCCATGGTGTAGTCGTAGACCTCGTGCTGTTTCAGAAAACCGTCGAGCTCATAGCGAGAGGGGATGCCCAGAAGCGTGCGGAGCTGGTAAGCGGAGATGCGGCGCTGGCGGTAGGCTTCGAGGCCGATAGCTTCGAGGGCAGTGCGGGCGGGGTCCTGGCCGGGAGGCAGCAATGGAGCGGCCAGGTCGTCGGGAAGGGTGACCGTAATCTGCATGAACTCAGCCTAGCGCACTTGGTTGAGCGAGACAGGAAGCCATACCACAAGGGCAGCAGCAGTTCGGGGTTGCCACGATTCCACTCGCGCGCCGTTCCTCGGCGCTCAACTGGTTCGGTTCGGCGGACTGCGCCGCAGGAGCAACCGTCAGACAACAGGACGCCAGGAGCATCCCTGCTCGCAACAATTGCGGCCGTCCGCTCCGCTCACGCATCTCTTTGATTCTGCCCGCGTCTTGATTCTGACCTTCGTCAAGGACTGCAGTAGTTTATCGCCGCCTCGGCCAGAATCTCCGCCAGTTTCACCACCGATTCCAGGTCCACCCATTCCACATCGGCGTGAGCGCCTGCCCCGGCGGCGCCGCAGACCACGGTTTCCACGCCGGCGGCCTGCAGCAACGCCGCATCCATCCACGGCGTGTCGCCGATGTGCCGGGCCGCACGGCCAAGGACTTTCGCCGCCGCCCGATCCACCGCTTGTACGATGCCCGCCTCCGGCGCCACTTCAAACGGTTCGCGATGGAAGAACGGCCGCACCGTCGCATGGAAATCGGGATCGGCCGCGGCCAGTGCGTCCACGATAGCCTGGATCTCGGCCACCGCTCGGCCTTCGGTTTCGCCCGGCACAGTCCGCCGTTCGATCTTCAGCGTACAGCTCGGCGCGTAGGTGCTGAGACCCGCGCCGCCGTTCAGCATGGCGGCGTGCAGCGACGGCGGACCGACCAGCGGATGCGGGCGCCGTACCCGCAGCCCGCGTTCCAGCAGACTCAGTTTCGCCAGGAACTGCCCCATCTTCATGTTGGCGTCGATGCCCAGTTCGAACCTGCTGCCGTGGGCCGCGCGTCCGGTCACTTCCACCTCGATCCAGAGGTAACCTTTGTGGGCCAGGCAGACGTCGAGCGCCGTGGGCTCGGTAACGATGGCGCCGTCCACTTTCACGCGGCCGATCAAATCGCTGGTGCCCAGGCTGCCGTACTCCTCATCGGCCACGGCAGCCACCAGCAGGTCGCCCGGCAGACGCGTGCCGGAATCCACCAGGGCCTTGGCCGCCGCCATTCCCGCCGCCAGGCTGCCCTTCATGTCGAAGGAGCCGCGGCCGTAAATTCTGCCGTCGCGAAGGGCGCCGGAGAATGGTTCCACCATGCCTGCCACGTCCACCGTATCGCAATGCGCGTTCAACATGAGGCTGCGGCCGCCGCCGGTGCCTTGCAGTCGGCCCAACACCGTGGTCCGTCCGGGGGCGGGCTCGAAAATTTGCGCGGCCAGGCCCACCCGCGTTAAAGATTCCGCAATGAACCCGGCGATCTCGCGCTCCCCCGGCGCGCCGGGAGCCAGCATCGGATTGATGGAATTGATCCGGACCAGCCGCACCAGGGTATCGCGCGTATATTCGTGATCGATCTTCATGATCCCTATCCAGTTGATCGTACTAAACCATAAACCGCATAGGTTGGGGTTGTGGGGCAGGTTGTTAACCTGCGGCGGATTGTTAATCCGCCTGCGCGATGCGGCAGCGAGCGAGCCCGCGTTTGGGGCCCTGCCCGCAGAGTGAGTCAGGCGGATTTCCGTTGCGGCCCGCGAAGTTTTTTCTGGTCGGGGTGAGACTGCAACGCGGGCCAGGTTCATCTCTGAACCTGGCCCGCGGCTTGGAATGGTAAGCCCGTGACTTAGCCAGTGACTTAGCCAGTGACTTAGCCAGTGACTTAGACGGTTACGCCCGTCCCCGACGCTCGATCCAGCTACCTCAACTACTGGACCGCGATCGTGATCCCGGCCTGAGTGTTTGTGCCTCCCACCGCAATCGCCAGCGCGATCGTGGCGCCGGATGGCGCGGTCGCGGGAATCTGCAAGTTCACCTGCATCACGCCGGAGACTATGCCCGGGGCGGACCCGGCGTACAGTACAGGGGCCACAATACCACCAACTGTCGCCGTGACCGCGAGATTCGGCTTCTTGAGTCCGGTGCCGTCCGCAGGCGTTACCGTGCCGTTGGTACCGATCGGTGAAGTCTGCCCTTCCCCGGTCATGTAGACTGTCACTACCGAACCCTTGGGCGCCGGCGTGGCCGGTCCGTTGACCGTCCTGCCGTCCTGGTTAAGCGTAGCGCCCGGTCCCGTTCCCGACAGATTGAGCGAGTAGATTCCCGGCGCGCTTGTCACCACATTAAACGAGGTGGGGGCGGATGGCACGCCCAGGTACTCCACCTGCACACTGGTGGACGTGCGGCCGGCGACGCCATAAGGAACCATGACGCTGGTTTGGACGGCGGATGCGTAGATGACCGGCGCCGCTACGCCGTCAAAAAGAACCCGCGTGTTGCCGGTAACGGTGGTCACGACGCCGCCTGATACTTGACCCCCGGCGAGCGTGGCGGGACCGAGGCCGCTTCCGAAGATAGTAATGTTCTCTCCGGGCGAAAGGCCGCCGGTGCTGCCGCTGGCGGCGTTAATAATGGCGCTCACCACCGGGGTGGGAACTGTCACCACGGTGAGAGTAACCGCCACCGTGGCGGTGGTGGCATTGGGCGAACTGATGCTGACGGTTCCGGTGTAAGTGCCGGCCGCCAGGATGAGCGGGTTCACCGCCACCGAAAGGGCAGCCGGCGTGTTGGCGGTGGTGGGCGTGACCGAAAGCCAATTCGCGCCGTCCTTCGTGGCTGCCGTCATGGTCAGCGGAATGCTGCTCCCCGTGGTGGCGACTTGCACCGATTGCGCCACCGGGGGCGCGGACGATCCAATCGTGAAGGCGAATGCCAGCGTCGCAGGCGTGGCGGTAATGGTTTGCGGCGTCACCACGTTCAACGTCACCGGAATGCTGATGGGGCTGCCGCTGGCGGTTGGCGCCGTGATGGTCACCGTCCCCGTATACTGGCCTACCGCCAGGTTGCCCGCGTTGGCCGAAACCTGTACGGCCCCCGGTGTGTTGCCACTGGCCGGAGTTGCCGTAAGCCATGTGCCGCCGCCGGCCGCGGCTGCTGTCACCGTGAAGGCAATCGGCGCCGTGGCGCCGGATGCCGTCACGTTAATAGTCTGTGGGGCGGACGATCCGCCCGTCGCCTGCGTGAACGTGAGAGCCGTCGGCGCCGCCGAGATGGTTCCCGCCGTCACCGCCAGAGTGACCTGCACGCTAGCCGGGCTGCCGGAGATCGGGCTGCCGCCCGACCCGAATGCCGTAACCGTAACGGTGCCTGAATAGAGTCCAGGGGTCAGTTTGGATCCGTCTACCGTCACGGAAAGGCTGCTGTTTGTGGTTCCACCGGAAGGAGTGACCGAAAGCCACGCCGCGCCATCCTTGGTGGCTGCGACCGCCGTGTAATTCAATGCCTGGCCGGTGCTCGAAACCTGCACCGTCTGCGCCCCCGGCGCCGTACCGCCTGCAAGCTGAGTGAATGACAGCGTGCTGGTACCTAAAGAGAGCGCGCCGGAAGTGACCGTAAGCGTAACCGGAATTGTCACCGGGCTGTTAGCCACAGCCGCGCCGGCCGGACCCGTGGCCGTAACTGTCACACTGCCGGTGTAGGTTCCCGCCGACAGATTTGCGCCTGGAAATGCCGTGATCAGAAGGCTGTTGTTGCTGGCCGTGGTACCGGACAACTGATTGACGGACAGCCAGGGGCCGCCGGTGGCCGTGGTGAATGCCACGGTGTAACTAAGCGGGCTGGCCGCGTTCGTGCTGGTCAGGTTGACTACCTGCGACGCCTGCCCGTTCACCGGCACGGCGAATGCCACGGGCGTTTGAGATACCAGCAGCAACGCGTTGTTGCTGACGAAAAGCGTCACGGGTATGACCAATGGACTGTTGGGAGCCGCGACGTTGGTCGACGGATTGGTCGCCGCAATCGTTATCGTGCCGGTGCAAGTGGCGGCAGTCAGAGCCGTGGGATTTAACACCGATACCGTTACGGTCCCATTGGTCACACCGGCCGCCCCATTGAGCCCCAGCCAGGTGCCGCACGAAGTCGTGGCCGCGGTAGCCGTGTAGTTCAAAGATGCGCCCGTGCTGCTGCTTAAGGTAATGCTCTGAGAGCCGGGCGCCGCCTGACCGGTCTGGTAGGCGAACGATAAGGAGCAAGCCGCACTGGCTGCCGTGCACCCGTTGGCCACTATCAGCGGATCGTTGGCGACGATCAGGTTCACCGGAATCTGCTGCGGGCCATTTCCGGTTCCGCTGCCGGTGACTGTGATGGTGCCAGTGTAGGTGCCAGGCGCCAATCCCGCGGGGTTGACGGCCACCGAAAACGGCGAGCCGGTTACTGCCCCGGTTGTCGGAGGAGTCACGACAATCCAATTGACGCTGGGGGTTCCGTAGGTCACCGTGATGCCGAGCGGAATGGTCCCGCTGGTGGCAGTGGGTGTCACGCTCTGCGCGGGCGGAACGGCGCCGCTCAGCTCATACGTGAAGTTCAAAGGGGCGTTGGGCACAATCAACAGCGGAGAAGTCGAGACCAGCAGCGAGACGTTCACGTTGACCGTGGACGGAGTGAAGCCTGGCGCGGAAATCGCCACGTTGCAGTTATAAGGTGTGGCGCTGGCCGGCAGATTGGCGGCGGTGTTATAACCGATAGTTACCGGTGCGCTGCCGGTGGCCGCCGACACGCTGGTCGGACTGATTGTGACCCAGGGGCTCCCCGACGGATTGGGACATGTCCCGGGAGCCACGGTGAAGGACAAGGGCAGGGTGGCAGTGGTTGAAACTGTGAGGACCTGAGAGGCTGCGTTATTGGTGCCGCCGATTTGAAAGCCCAGGTTTAGGGAGGTGGGAGTGACGGCGACCGGCGGGGTCGGAGTGACTGTGAGGGTCACCAACACGGTAAGAGGCGGACTGTTAGCCGGTGTGATGGTGATGGATCCGTTATACGTCCCAGCGGCCAGGAAAGGCACTACGGCATTGTTGAGAGACACAAATATCGTGGTCGGCGCATTTCCGGAAGGTGGGTTAACCGCCAGCCAGGTTCCCCCCGTCGAGGTGGCCGCGACCGCGCTGAATGAAGTGGTCTGGCCGGAAAGCACGAGTGTCTGTGAGGCCGGAGTGCTCCCCAAAACCGTGGTGAACTGTAACGATTGGGGGCTTGCCCCGATGCTGCTCACGGTAAGCGACACCGGCACAGTCAAGGAGGCAGTGGCCCCGACAAAGATCTGAATCTGGGCGCCGTAGGTACCCGGCTGCAGCCCGGTCGGATCCGCCGTTACGGTAACTGCCGAGGGTGCTGTTCCGAGTATGGTTCCAGTCTGTGGATTCACGGTCAACCAGTTCGGGTTGGTCGTGTTGGAAGTCGCGAAGAAGTTGACCGAAGGGCCGGAACTGGTGATGTTCAGTGTCTGCGATACCTTCGCCCCGCCGAACTGGGCGGAAAAACTCATGGGGCTTTTGTCGACGGATAAAGTTTGCGCTTGCACGCCACCGGCAGCAAGGCAACTGAGAATCAGGGCAGGAACGGAAAAAATTCGCTTCAACGTGAACCTCCAGAGATATAGGCAGTCTTGATGGGAAGAACGCCCTACAGCACTACCCCTTGAGCACGGCTCGTGCCAATGAGCGCCCCCAAAAACAAGATATACCATTCATGTTTTGGATACAAGGGTATTCGTAAGTTACGAATCGGGAATCGTAAGTTATGAACAGCGCGGCTCGATCGTTACAGCGCCTGAATCGCGCCTTCATCGGAGGAGACACGTTGGAATCCGACACAGTGGGTGTTTCCATCGGCCACGTCTCTGACGGGACAAACGCAACTTTTGCGCTACTTCGTACACTTTGCAGAGATAAGGGTGAGCTGACAATGCCTGCAACTAAGTACACTGTTTCAGAAGTTCCCAAACGTTATCCGGGAAACCGCTTGCTTACGCGCGCGGCGCCGATCAGAGCCGCGGCTCGATCCGAGCCGCGACCGTAAGGAAGCGGTTCCCTCCAAAGCCGCGACCTGTGTTTGTGAAATCGTTTACTTAAGTTGAGTCAGGGCCGCAGATTGGACAGGCATGGAGCCCAACTCTACCGGTACAGACCGTGCTGTTTGGTGTAATCCAGTACAGTCGCCGGCACCGCCGGCGGGTCTTGGCCGGCGGCCAACGCGCGCCGGATTTCGGAGGACGAGACCGGAAGTTCGAGAGTATCCAGGCGCTCCACACGGACCCCGGAGGGCACCGTGTACTCGTGTCCCGGCCGGCTCACCACCAGGAAACAGACGCTGCGCGCTACATCCCGCCAGCGGTGCCAGGTACGAATTTCGGCGAAGGCGTCGGCGCCGATCAGGAAGTAGAGTTCGTCGCCGGGCGCAAGACCGCCCCGCAGCCGTTCGATGGTGTCGATGGAGTAGCTGCGGGCGGTGCCCTCCTCAATCCGCGACACTTCGAATTGCGGCTGGTCCTGGCAGGCCAATTCGGCCATGCGCACGCGGTCCTCAAAGGGCGCGTGCGTGATGCCGGCCTTGTGCGGCGGGTGGAAGGCCGGAACGAAGAGCACGCGGTCAAGCTGAAACTGCTCCGCGGCCAGGCGCGCGACGGAAAGATGGGCCTTGTGAATGGGATCGAAGGTTCCGCCGAAGAGTGCCAGTTTCATAGTGGGCAGGCCTCCGGAGTGGGGCAGGTCTCCGGAGTGGGGCAGGCCTCCGGACCGGCCCGGCCTACGTCCTCTCGATCTTCACGGAGTTAATGCGAACTTCCTTCTTGGGCCTGTCCTGCCCGTCGCGCGGAACTTTGGAGATCTTCTCCACCACCGGATAGCCTTCGGTCACTTCGCCGAAAACGCTGTGCTTGTTGTCCAGGAAGGTGGTGGCTGCGACGGTAATGAAGAACTGGCTGCCGTTGGTGTGGGGCCCGGCGTTGGCCATGGAAAGGATGCCCGGCTTGGTGTGCTTCAGCGCGGGGTGGAACTCGTCGGCGAATTTGTATCCCGGACCGCCGGTCCCGGTGCCTTTCGGGTCGCCGCCCTGGATCATGAAGTCCGGTATGACGCGGTGAAAAATCGTACCGTCGTAAAACGGCTTGCCGGTCTTGGTCCCTTCGGCGAGACTGACGAAGTTCTCAACGGTCTTGGGCGCCTTATCGTGGTGCAGTTTAACTTTGAACTTGCCTTCGGTAGTGTCGAATGCGGCGTAGATTTCGTTGGCCATCACAGCGATTGTAACAGCACACGCGTCCCACCGGCCGAACTCGCCGGCGGCTTACCCTATGTTAAACTTGCCATAGTATTCTGCGCCGGAAACCGCGCGAAACGGGGCGATCCATTGTATTTTGGTACGCCGGCCATCAATTAGCATGCATTCGGAGACCGTGAATCCGCTGACCTTGGAAGAGCACCGCCAATTAGGCCGGGAATTGAACGCCATGAACGGGCGCATGCGGGAGCTGGCCCAACTGGTGTTGGCGGTCTATGGGCCGAACAATCACGCGTCGTTCACTTTCCTGAAAACCGCCACGTCTATTGAACGGCTGTGCCAGGATATGCAAGCCCAGCTCGCCGTGGACTACCCGGGATATTCGGTAGAAAAGTTCTACCTGTAGTCCGCCGGTATAGCCCGCCTCAGGCCATTCGGGTATCGGCGGACGCCCGCGGGAAGCGCACGCGAAGCTTCCCTGCGTTTGGCGTCGGGCCTGGGCCGCACCGGGCGCGACCAGCGCGAAGATATTAAAGCTCAGACCTGCCTCTGCCGATACGGATAGTGTGCAGACTCATGTCGGCGTCGCGCGGAAACTGCCCTTGTTCAAGGCGGCGCGCCACCCATTCACAAGCCGTGGCGCTTTGGTATTGCTGGCCGCGGCGTTACTCACCTTTCCCAGCCGGGCACAGCCAAAACCGGAGGACCTGGGCCAGCGGAGCATCGAAGACCTGATGAACTATGAGGTCACTTCCGTGTCGAAAAAGGAACAGAAGATGTCTCAGGTGGCGGCGGCGGTCTTCGTCATTACCGCCGAAGATATCCGGCGCTCAGGGGCGACGAATATTCCCGACTTGCTCAGAATGGTGCCGGGGTTGGATGTGGGCCAGATCAACTCCAACACCTGGGCCGTCTCCGCACGAGGTTTCAATCACGAACTTGCCGACAAATTGCTGGTACTCATCGACGGCCGGAGCGTGTACACCCTGACCTTCGCGGGCGTCACGTGGGACACCCAGGATGTGCCGCTGGAGGACATCGCTCGCATTGAAGTGATCCGCGGTCCGGGCGGGACGCTATGGGGCGCCAACGCGGTGAACGGCGTCATCAATGTGATCACGAAGAAGTCCGCCGACACCCAGGGCGCGCTGATCGCCACCGGTGGCGGCACCCAGGAGCGAGCGTCCGCGACGGCACAGTATGGCGGCAAGATCGCCGGAGATTTCAGTTACCGTGTTTTTTCGAAATACCTGGACCGCAATCATTCCCCCGACTTGACCGGCGGCGACAATTCGTTTGATAACTGGCATCTTCTGCATGGCGGCTTCCGGGTGGACGGCAGCCTCTCCGCGGCAGACTCGTTGACATTTCAAGGAGATATTTACAGCGGGAGCGAAGGAGCGGAGATCATCCACACGTCCATCGACCCGCCCGAAAACACCAACGTACGAACGCACGCCGATCTCTCCGGCGGCAATATTCTAGGGCGGTGGAGCCATCTCTCTGCTAACGGCTCGGAAACCACGTTGCAGTTCTACTACGACAGAAATGCGCGATACGGGCCGGAATCCAACGAAATTCGTAACACCATCGACTTCGATCTCCAGCATCGCCTGTCTCTGGGCGCACGGCACGACGTGATGTGGGGCGTGGGATACCGCTTGAGCGCGGATCACACCGAGGGAACTATCGATCTCGCCTACATCCCCTCCGCGCGGACGGTTCAGATCTTCAGTTCATTTGTGCAGGATGAAATCACGCTGCGGCCCGGCCGGTTGTTCCTGACGGTGGGTACCAAGGTGGAGCACGACGACTTCAACGGCTATGACGTCGATCCGAGCGTCCGATTGGCCTGGACTCCGAGCACCCGCCACACTCTATGGGCCGCTGCTTCGCGCGCCAGCCGCACGCCATCCCGGCTCGACACCGCCGCCTACATCGGGATCGCTGCATTCCCGGGCGACGACGGCGTGCCGCGGGAAGTGATTCTCTACGGCAACCCGCACCAGCAGGCCGAGCACGTGATTGCGAACGAAGTGGGCTATCGCGCGCAGCTCAGCCGCCGGCTCTCCGTGGACATCGCATCCTTCTTCAATACTTATGACAATATCAGGACAAGGGAGTTCGGCACGCCTTTCTTTCAGCCCGTCCCCGGCCCCGCGCGCTGGGTGATTCCGATTACGTGGGGCAACAAAATGCACGGCACAACTCAGGGCACTGAGGTGTCGGCGGACTGGAGAGTGGACAACCGCTGGACGTTGAGTCCCGGCTATTCGCTTCTGCAGATGCATCTGCACCCGGATGCCGGAGGGCAGGATTCCTCGTCCGGGCCCGGCACGGAGGGCTCGAACCCGCGCCATCAGGCAAGTCTCAGGTCGCACGTGGATCTCGGGCGCAGCCTCTCATGGGACACGGGCGTCTACTTTGTTGATAGCCTGCCGGCGCAAGCGATTCCCGCGTATGTGCGGGTTGACACCCGATTGAGCTGGCAGTTCGGCGAGAGGCTGGAATTCAGTCTGGTGGGACAGAACCTGCTCCAGGACCATCACCCGGAGTCCAACGACATATTCACGATCGTCAATCCGTCGCAGGTAAAGCGCGGCGCCTATGCCAAAGTCACCTGGCGATTCTGAACCTTCATGAATCGTCCCGCCCTCTCTGTAACTGCCGGCATCGCCAGCGGCAGACCCGGCCGACCCGCCCAACCCGGCCAGACCGGCCGCCCCCCGCGCAGCCGCCCTCGTTTCGTGGTAATATTCCGTCGAATCGGGAGGGGACGTATGCGCACACTCGCACTTCTCATCGCCTTGAGTTTGACGGCGCTCGGGCAGCGCCACAAGATCGAGGAGGTCAATTCCGAAAAGCCGGAAGGCAAACTGCTCCAACAGATCATGCAGGAGAACGACGCCGCCAAGAAGGCCGCTCTGATGGATCAGTACGCCAGCCAGTTCCCCAAGGATGCCGGCACGCCCTGGGTTCTGGAGCAGCTCCAGGGCCTCTACGCGAAGGCCAATGACGCCGGCAAGGTCATCGCGGCCGGCGACCAATTGCTGGCGCTTGACCCAGACGACCCGGAAGCGGCGATGCAATGCCTGAAAGCCGCCGAAACCAAGAAGGATCTGCCGCTGATCAAGAAGTATTCGGCCGCTGCTTCGGCCTCAGCCCGCAAGATGGCCTCGGCGCCCCAGCCCAAGGAAGCCGACGAGGTGACCGCCTGGAAGAACGAAGTCGAATACGCCAAACAGGTGGACGCCTACGCCGAATACGCCATCTACCGCGTGGCGCTGGAATCGCGCGATCCCAAAGCGGTCATCGAGTTCGCCGGTCTGGTGAGGGAGCGCAATCCGAAAGGCGAGTACGCCGCCAAGGTGGTACAGCCGCTCTTCATCGCTTACCTGCAGTCCGGCGATACCGCCAAAGCCATCGGGCTGGCGGAAACCGTGCTGGCCACCGACCAGAACAACGAAGAGATGCTGCTGGCGGTGGCCGACAGCTACCTGCAGCAGAAGAAGGAGCCGGAGAAGGTTCACGCCTACGCGGCGAAGACTGTCGAAGTGATGGCCCAGAAGCCCAAGCCCGAGGGCGTGAGCGACGCCGACTGGACTATCCGCAAGAACCTGGTGACCGGGAACGCCCACTATCTGAACGGCAAGCAATACTACAACGAAACCGCCTTCGCCAAGGCCGACGTCGCGCTGCGCACCGCCTTGCCGCTGGTGGACGCCTCCAAGAAACCGGAGGTGCTTTACTTGCTGGGCTTCGCCAACTACAAACTGGATAAACCTCAGGAAGCCGCGAACTATTACCGCGATTGTTCCGCCATCAAGAGCCCCTACCAGGCCACCGCCGCCAAGAACCTGCTGGGGCTCAAGAACCAATACCACGGGATCAAGTGAACATACTTATACCGAACCTGGGATCGACTTCGCTGAAGTACCAGATTCTGGAAATGCCCTCGGAGCAGGCGCTGGCCAAAGGCCGGCTGGAGCGGGTTTCGAACTACGCGCAGGCCATCGGCGAAATCGTCACCGATGGCACGCCCATTGACGCCATCGCCCTGAAAGCGGTGCATGCCGGTCCCAAGTACCGCGGCACGTTTGTGGTGGATGATGGCGTGGTGGGGGCGTTGCGCCAGTTTCTGCCGGCCGCGCCCGCGCACAATGCCATTTACCTGACGGCCATCGAAGCCTTCCGCCAGGCCATGCCGGGCGTGCCGATTGTGGCGGCCTTCGAGCCGGAGTTTCACGCCACCATGCCTGAGCATGCCCGGCTCTACGGCGTGCCCGGCGCCTGGCTGGAAGAAGGCGTGGCCAAGTACGGGTTCCACGGCGCGTCGCACCAGTACATCGCCGAACGTGTGGCCGCCGTGCTGGGCCGCCACGTGAAACTGGTGAGCTGCCATCTGGGCGGAAGCTCCTCGATGTGCGCCATCGATGGCGGCCGCTCGGTGGATACCACCATGGGTTTTTCGCCGCAGTCCGGCCTGGAGAACGCTACCCGCCACGGCGACCTGGACGTCTTTGCGGTTCTCTACATGATGGAGCGGCACGGCTGGAGCACGGAGGAAGTGCGCGTCCAACTGGCCACGGGCGGCGGGTTGGCGGGCCTTTCCGGCGTGGCCGGCGGCGATGTGCGCGACCTGGAGTCCGCCGCCGCCGGGGGCAGCCGCCGGGCGCAACTGGCGCTCGAAGTTTTCGTTTACCAGGTGAAAAAAACCATCGGCGCATTTGCCGCGGCCATGAGCGGGCTGGAGGCCGTGGCGTTTACCGGCGGCATCGGCGAAAACTCCGCGCGGCTGCGCGCCGCGTGTTGCGCCGGGCTGGAGTTTCTGGGAATCCGCATCGACCCGGCCAGAAATGACCCGGCCAGAAATGACCCGGCCAGGAATGAAAGCGGCGGCGGTGACCGCGTAGTCTCGGCGGAAGATTCCCAGGTGACCGTGCTGGCGCTGGCGACGAATGAAGAATTGGTGGTGGCGCGGCGGGCGTACCAGTGTTTGCGTTTAAGTGGTCGCGACGCTCTGGGTCGCGACCCTGAGGGTCACGACCACTTATAAATCGCCATCCCCGAAAGCAGCTTGGGATAAAAGTCAGTCGATTTCTGCGGCATCACGCCGCCTCCGAATGACGTGTCGGCCACCTGCTGAATCGAAGTCGGCTGCAGCAGAAAGGCAATTTGCGCCGAGCCTTTCCGCACCTCCTCGACGGCCGCGTCGATGCCCCGGATGTAGCGCAGGTGTTTCTCGTCGCGCACGGCTTCCTCGCTGATGCCGAGCGCCTCTCCCAACAGGCGCTGATGCAGAATGCGAACGTCCAGTTCGCCGCGGGCCGTGCGATCCTCGAAGCGAAACAGGCGCCCCGCCATCGCCACGCCGATAATGCTGCGGCCGGCAGCGTTTTTCCAAGCCTGCTGCAGCGAGCCGGGCGAACTGATTTCTTCCACCTGGAAGTTCTGCGCCGCGGCGCGCAGAAAAGTCTCCGGGAAGCCGTCGGGATCCAACCCGTTCACCAGCCGGTGCGTGGCCAGGATCTTGAGTCCGGCCGAATGCATGTTGACGAACGACATCATCATCCGGTCGGCGCCCTGCAGGCCCGGATTCTCGTTGCGGAATGCCAGTGCTGTTTCGTAGCGGTGATGGCCGTCCGCAATCAGCAGCTTTTTATCGGCCATCAGAGTCTGAATCGGACCGCCGTCGGCAATCTTCCAGATGCGATGGATGGCGCCGTACTCGTCGGTGACTTCGCCCAGGGGCGCCCCAGCCGCCGCTTCGTCCAGCAGCGCATCAATGGCGCCGGCCGCGTCGGCGTAGAGCATGAAGATGGGCTCGAAGTGTGTGTGGGTGTGGCGCAGCAACTCGCGCCGGTCCTTCTTGGGGCCCGACAGCGTCTGTTCATGCCGATACACCACGCCGGCCGGGTACTCCTCCACCGCACCCAGCGCGATGAAGCCTTTGCGGACCAGCCGTTCGCCGGTATCGGGAACCACGAACTCCTGGAAGTAGGGGAAGACGCCGGGCCGGGCATCCTGCACCAGAATGCCGGCGGCCGTCCACTCCTCCATGAAGCGGTTGGCCCGGGTGTAGACGTTGTCGGTCTCCGAGTCCCCGGGCTTGCGTTCGCCCAGGACCACCCGCACCAGGTTGTACGGGTTCATCGACAGATACCGGCTTTGCATCGCCGGCGAAATCTTGTCGTACGGCTGGGTTACCAGACTGGTCAAAGGACCGGCCTTTTCGCTGTACCGGTAGGGTTGAAACGGGTAAACTTTAGCCAATTTCTAAGATAGCAGAACGCCGACTCTGCTACGATTCCCTCATGCGCTATCTCCACCTTCTGCTTCTCTCCTCCCTCCTCCTGGTCCGCGCCGCCGATACCGGCATGGCCGGACCGTACACCGGCGAATGGAAGAGCGATTCCTCCGGCAACAGCGGAGCCGTCCACATGACTCTCTCTACCGCGCCTGACGGTGCCTGGAAGGGCGAATTCTCCTTCACCGTCGACGGCGAAGAGCTGAAGTCCAAAGTGCAGTCCTTCAAGCTCGAGAATTCGCAGTTGGACGCCGCCTGCGATGTCCAGGTTCAGGGCATGACCGGACACGTCAAACTCACCGGAAAATGGGACGGCAAGGCCTTCGCCGGCCGCTACCAGACCACCATCGGTGATACCAGCGACCCCGTCGACGCCGGCGCCTGGAACGCGTCACGCTCCAAGTAAGGCTCGAAGTGGGACAATAACGAAAATGCGTAACGTCCTCCTGCTGTCTCTGCTCGCCTTCCCCTGCCTGGCCGCCGGCAATCTGCCTCCCGCCGCCGACCAGAGCATGGCGCGCGAGATCTACCAGCAGATGATCGAAACCAAGTCGGGATTCACCACCGGCGCCACTACGCCGATCGCCGAAGCCATGGCCGCGCGCCTCAAAGCCGCCGGCTTCCCCGAGTCCGATATCTTCGTGGGCGGCGCCATCCCGCGCAAGGCCAACCTCGTGGTCCGCTATCACGGCGCCGGCCGCCGCCAGCCCATCCTGCTGCTCGCCCACATCGACGTGGTTGAAGCCCTGCGCGAAGATTGGACCTCCGACCCCTTCGTCCTGCTCGAAAAAGACGGCTACTTCTACGGCCGCGGCGCCATGGACGATAAGGCCCAGGCCGCCGTCTGGATCGCCAACCTGATCCGCTACAAGCGCGAGAACTTCCGCCCCGACCGCGACCTGATCGTCGCCCTCACCGCCGATGAAGAGGGCGGCGGCCCCTACAACGGCGTCGACTGGCTGCTCAAAAACAAGCGCACTCTCATCCAGGCCGAGTTCGCCGTCAACGAAGGCGCGCGCGGCGAAATGGTCGATGGCAAGCGCGTCTCCAACGACATGTCGCTCAGCGAGAAGGTCTACTCCGACTTTCGCTTCGAAGTCCGCAACAAAGGCGGCCACAGCGCGCGTCCCGTCCCCGACAACGCCATCTACCACCTGGCCGGTGCGCTCTACCGCCTCTCCACGTTCACCTTTCCCTACCGCCTGAACGACATCACCCGCGCCTACTTCCGCCAGATGGCGAAGATCGAAAAGGGTCCGCTGGCCGCCGATCTGGCGCGCGTGTCCGAAGGTTCCGAAGAGGCCATGCGCAAGGTCTCCGCCGCCTCCGCCCCGCTCAACGCGATGATGCGCACCACCTGCGTCGCCACCCAACTGGAAGGCGGCCACGCCACCAACGCCCTGCCCCAACTCGCCGCCGCCAACGTGAACTGCCGCGTGCTGCCGGAGGACTCCGTCGACAACGTGCTCGCCACGCTGAAGAAAGTGGTCGCCGACGATCAGGTGGTGGTCACCGTCAAGACCAATGAAGGCAACAGCCCCGCATCCCCCATGCGCCCCGACATCATGCAGGCCTTCGAGCGCATCAGCGACATCATCTGGCCCGGCGTGGTCACCGTGCCCTCCATGGCAGTCGGCGGCTCCGACGGCCGCTATCTGCGCGTGGCCGGCATCCCGACCTACGGCATTCAGGGCTTCTTCGTCGATCGCGACGACGTCCGCGCCCACGGCCGCGACGAGCGCATGCCCGTCCGCTCCTTCTACGAAGGCCAGACCTTCCTCTACGAATTCGTCAAGACGATGTCGCAAAGCGAACCGAGGCCGTGACTCGCGCTTTGGCGACCACCAGCGCACTTGGAGATTGTTGACTATCGTTTGCAGCCAAGTGGCGTAGGAGCCAGTTTCCGCTAACCCCACATAACGTCCGCGTGCCTCGCCGCTTGCGTTGGAGACTCCATGCTGAGAGTATATGTGCTCGATGAAACGTCTTCTACGTTGGGCGCTCCTGCCGGTAGGGATACTCTGGCTTTGGTTCTTCTACCGGCACCCGTTTGAAGCCATATCAGGGATGGCCGCTGTGCTCTTCCTCATCACGGCGTGGCATTTGATCTTCGGCGAAGCACGTCGTAGCCCGATTGAGCAGCGCAAGGACCGCAGCAAGCGGCATTCCCTCTGGAGGTGATGTACCACGGGGGGTCTCACGGGGCCAGTTTCCGAGAACCCCACTTATCGGGACTTTAAGCGCCGGTAGCTGATTTGGATCAGAATGGGTTCATGGCTGACCAACCGGAAAATGCGACGGAAGCGAGCGGTGACGAGGGCTATCAGACGCTGCGAGGGTTTGTGACCGGCGAAGATCCAGAGGAGCCGATCTACGTTTCGCAAAACCTCGATCTCGCTCCTACCCACGTCCACCGTCGCGGCGAGTTGCGACACCCTTCATCGAGGCCCTACCAGCACGATATGTGGATCTACGAGCCTCCAGTGAAGGAGTCTGAGCCACTTCACGCGCACATCGACGCGCTATGGGCGGCTATCCGTGACCGGAAGGAATATCTTCTCGATCTGAAACGCACCGCCACTGTGGATGTGTTTTGCGGATATCGGTCCAATTCCGATTCCGCTGGAGTCGAGGTACCCTACAAAAGCCTGCAAATCTTCCAGGAGTTGGCGGTGCCGTTCGGCCTGTCGATCATCATCGCTTGACGATCCAAATCCGAGGTGGTCGGTGTAGGTACACTGGGTTTTCCGATACCGGCTGCGATACGGTGTTTCTGGAAACTGGACCAGCGCCGTCCACAACCGGGCGGTAATGGAATGAAACGCCACATATCAGCAACAAGCGATGTTCCGAGGCGCGAATTTCGCGAAACGCCGTGAGAGATTCTGCCCGGCTCACTGTTCTGTGTTGGGCTTTTTGGTCAAATCGAATGTAGCGGAAAACTCCTTAAGCCCCTGGCCTTTGTCTGTAAGTTCAACCTGATCCGCGTCTCCGAAGAACGCCTCGAATTCTTTCTCAATATCCCCTTCGGCCTGCTTGCAGGCATCTCGGTCATCAGCAGACAGCGCGAGACGGTGAAACAATGCCCACGTCGGCACGTCCTTACGGGCCGCGTCCCAGAATGCTTGATCGTCAGTTGAAAGAACTTCGCCATCCCATATTTTGAACCGAATGCCAAAGAGCCGCCACATGGCGTTCCGCTCGTCCTCGGAGAGCTTCGCGAGATCGAGGTAGTCCGGCATTTCATCGTCCCAGTAGATGCTGCCGAGGGGTATCACAGAAACCATGCGTCTTGCATCATCGCGAGCGGGCAATTTGCGCAGCCTGGCGATGATGGCCTCGGTCAGGACTCTCATAGATGGGCGTCTCTCTTTCAGCGTATGCAAGTTGCGCCGGAATTGCCACTCGTTTGGAGGTGAGGGAGTTTCGGGTGGTGGACGGCGTTCTTTCCGATAACGGCTGTGACGGCGTTACCGGAGAGTACGGCTGTATGGTCCCCAGTTCCCGAGGCGCGTACCGCGTTCGACATGAGCGCGTAGCCGGAGATCCCTAAAAAGGTGGAAAGCTCGAACGAAAAAGAGAGAAGGGCCCAACGTGTGGCCGCCCGAGATGGCCCTCAGTATTGGCCGGTATAAACCGACCAACCGCCCCTGAGATCCAAAAGACTCTTCCGGAACGCCATTTGGGGCCATTCTACGCCCACTTCACGCCAAGTGGGCCAATAGCTGGTAAACCCTGCGCCGTTTCGCAGGAGTCATTTGCTGCTCGATCAAGAAGTTGTGTCGTTTTCAGTACGTTCGACGTCATCCTCCGGTTTTGAGGCAGCCCTCGCAAACCGCCGAATGAAACGTCCGATCTGAGGCTGCGCCGAGTCCTACCATTCGCCCGATGCGGCAACTCGGCGCGCATCGAAAACAACTTCGCAAAGTACCGATGACTTTCCACTCCCTCGACGGTTATACAGGGTGAGAGCACAGAACAAAGAGATGGGAGCGATGATGCTAAAGAACAAGGTTGCCGTGATCTACGGAAGCAGCGGCGCAGTTGGCTCGGCCATTGCCGACGCATTCGCGCGGGAAGGTGCGCAAGTCTTTTTGACCGGCCGTAACCTCGGCAAGGTTGACACGGTTGCTAAAGGGATCATGGATTCAGGAGGGCGGGCTGAAGCGGCTCAAGTAGACGCTCTCGACGAACGCGCCGTTCACGGCCATCTGCAGTCAGTCATAGATAAGGCGGGGCGCGTCGATGTCTCGTTCAACGCCGTCGGCATCCCAAACACAATGCTGCAGGGTGTGCCGTTGGTCGATCTGGATGTCGATCAATTCCTGCTGCCGATCGCGACTTACGCCCGCTCATACTTTTTGACCGCACGCCTGGCCGCACGGCGGATGGCCGCAATGGGATCGGGTGTGATTATGACCATCACCGCGGTGCCCTCGCGGATGGGCATCCCACTCGTAGGAGGCTTCGCTCCGGCGCAGGCAGCTGTAGAGGCCCTCACTCGGGGTTTGTCCGCGGAGTTGGCGCCTCACGGCGTTCGGGTAGTGGGTTTGCGAGCGGACGGGATGCCGGAGACGGGCACGATCAAGGAGGTTTTCGGGCTTCACGCTAAGGCACACGGAATTTCGTGGCAGCAGTTCCACGAACTGATTGCGAGCAAGAACCATCGGCGGCGGCTGCTGACTCTCGCGGAGATGGCCAATGTTGCGGTCTTCATGGCCTCCGATCAGGCGAGCGCGATGACCGGGTCGGTCGTGAACTTGAGCATGGGGATGCTGGACGACTAGCATCTCTCGACAACCAATTATAAGGACTTCGGAACTTCGAAACGGCAGGTTCAAAGGAGAACGTTATGAACATTCAGAACAAGACAGTCTTGATCACGGGAGCGAATCGCGGCATTGGCCGTGCGCTTGTCAATGAGGCGCTTGGACGGGGAGCGAAGAGGATATATGCGGGAACGCGCGGCGCACTGTCAGTCGCCGATGCTCGCGTGACGCCCCTGAGGCTTGACGTAACCAACGCGTCGCAGATCGAGCAGGCGGCCAGCGAGGTCAACACCCTCGACGTCTTGATCAACAACGCGGGCATCGCTCTATACGACGATCTGAGCAATTTCGAGGTTATCGAGCAGCACCTGGCCGTCAACCTCTTCGGAAGCTTAAAAATGAGCCGCGTTTTCTTGCCGCTGTTGAGACGCTCCAAAGGGGCCATCGTCAACACTCTGTCCTTGATGGCGCTCGCCCCGTTGCCACTCACGCCTGCCTACGCGATTTCAAAGGCCGCCGCGTTCAATATGACGCAATCGCTGAGAGCACTCCTTGCAGGTCAGGGCGTGACGGTCCATGGCGTGTTCCTCGGTCCTACCGACACCGATATGACCCGAGGCTTCGAGATACCGAAGGCCTCGCCCGAAGCAGTCGCGCGGGGCATCTTCGACGGGTTGGAGAACAAGGAGGAGGATATCTTCCCCGACCCCGCGTCTCAGTCAATAGCCGAGGGCTGGCGCACTGGCGTAGCCAAGGCGTTCGAACGCCAGTACGCGGGCTTCGTGCCGGAGACCGAGGCAGTGTAATACCACGGGCGCTGTAATATTACGTCTAGCCAACAGGAGGACAAACCATGAAGAAGCGCAGTTTCACTACAACCATTTCGGTGGACCAAACACCGAACGAAGCCTTCGCTGCCGTCAACAACGTTCGTGGATGGTGGTCAGGAGAGATCGAGGGCGCCACCGACAAGCTGGGAGCCGAGTTCACGTATCGTTACCAGGATGCGCACCGCTCCACGCAGAAGGTCATGGAACTCATTCCCGGCAAGAAGGTCGCCTGGCACGTCTCCGACAGCCATCTTAGCTTTGTGAAAGACCAGAGCGAATGGACCGGCACGGACATAGTTTTTGATATTTCCACGAAAGACGGCAAAACGGAAATCCGTTTTACCCACTCGGGCCTCGAACCGGAGATTGAGTGTTACGGTAGCTGCTCCAACGCCTGGGGCATGCTCATCAACGGCAATTTGCGCCAACTGATCGCCACGGGTAAAAGTCAGCCAGACGTGTTCGCATAGGAGGGACCAGCCATGAACAACCCAGACCCAAATTTCACCACAACCATTTCGGTAGACCAATCTCCCGAAGAGGCCTTCGCCGCCATCAACAATGTTCGTGGATGGTGGTCGGAGAACATCGAAGGCAGCACCGCAAACCTCGGCGATGAGTGGACGTATCGTTACAAAGACGTGCACCGTTGCACCATGAGAGTGACGGAAATGGCGCCCAATAAGAAAGTCGTCTGGCTTGTTGCGGATAACTATTTCAATTTCACTCAGGACAAGACCGAGTGGATGAACACGAAGGTTGTCTTCGAAATTTCCACACACGGCAACAAGACGGAAATCCGCTTCACCCACGAAGGCCTCGTTCCCGCGTATGAGTGTTTCGATGTATGCTCCAACGCATGGGGCTCCTATGTGAACGGCAGCTTGCGCAGTTTGATTGCGACCGGCAAGGGCCAGCCCACCCCGAAGGGGAACTAGGAGGAAGCTGTCTTGCCTGGTTGATACACTGGTTGATGGCGGAACTTGACGGACAGTCACCCGAAGGCCATACTGACTGCAAATGACACCGGGATCGCCACCTCAACCGCAAGCCGCCACCCCCGAGGAGTTTGGACGGCTCGCCGAACCGTTCCGCCGCGAACTTCAGGTGCATTGCTATCGTATGCTTGGCTCCGTACACGAAGCGGAGGATCTGGTGCAAGAGACATATTTGCGTGCCTGGCGCGGCTTTGACAGCTTCAAGAACGTCGAGGGCGGTTCTTTTCGGGCATGGCTGTACCGGATCGCCACTAACGCCTGCCTGAATGCCCTGGCCAGCCGCAAGGACCCGCAGCGCTTCTTGCCTCACCAGTTGGGACCTGCGACTCTGCAAATGCCGTCAAGCCCGGCCACCGACGTGGCGTGGCTCGAACCTTACCCGAATGCCTGCCTTGCAGGGTTCTGGGACGAAGCGACGAACCCCGAGTCACGCTATGCGGCTCGCGAGGCCGTGCAACTGGCGTTCGTCGCTGCCATTCAGTTGTTGCCGGCGCGTCAGCGCGCCGTACTGTTGCTATGCGACGTGCTCGGTTGGGCTGCTGCCGAAGCCGCGACCCTGCTCGAAAGCTCGACGGTCTCGATCAACAGTGCTTTGCAGCGGGCGCGAGAAACTCTCGCCAAACACTATCCCGGTGGCCCGCAGGCCACACCTCTGTCAAATCCGGCCCATCAAAGGCTTCTCGGGCGCTATCTGGACGCTTGGCAGCGGCACAACGTGAACGGCTTTGTAGCTCTCCTGAAAGAGGATGCCACGGTCACAATGCCGCCATGGAGAGAATGGTTTGTTGGCCGCGACACCATTGGGTCCTTCTTTGCGACGGCTTGGAAGACTTGCAACGGTCTTCGCCTGGTTCCGACAGGAGCTAACGGCCAGCCCGCCTTCGCCGTTTATGAGCTCAGCAGCGCCCCTGATGCCCGGTGGGCCGCGCACTCTATCCACGTGCTCTCACTTGACCAGGAAATGATTTCAACCATCACGATGTTCGTGCCGCCTGCTGGGCCGAACCTGTTCAAGTCATTTGAACTTCCGCTGATTCTCCCGGACGCTGGAGGCGCTTCAACCCCGCATCACTCCTAGGCCACTCCAATCCTCACGACCCGCCGATCGGCTCTTATTTCCGCCGCTTATGCTTGCCGCCGGCCTTGCCTTTCGCGCTCGCCGACTGAGCTTCCACCGGCGCCCGATCGGCCGGGGGCGCATTCGGGTCCAGCTTGCTCATGATCCGATCGTGGATCCAGTGCTCGTCCCACCACTCCTTCGGGTTGATCTGCACGCCGTCGATCTGCATGCTGAAGTGCACGTGAACGCCACCCGCCATGCCGGTTTGCCCGGCCACACCCAGGCTCTGGTTCTTGGTCACCCGGTCGCCGACCTTCACATCGATTCGGTTCATGTGGCCGTAGATGGATTGCAGCGCGTACCCGTGATCCACCACCACGCAGTTGCCGTAGATCCCCAGGTCGGCGGCCCAAACCACGCGGCCATCGTTGGCCACGTGAACGGGCGCGTTCTGCAGGTCGGAAAGATCGAAACCCAGGTGCACCTGCCGATCCACCTTCTTGCCCTGGTACATGTAGTTGCGGACATCGGCAAACATCGATTCCTCTTTGCCCCAATGAAGGAAAGGTCCGTTCCAGAGGATTTTCTCTTCCGTTTTGAAGCGCAGATCGGCAAGCTGCTGGTTGTTCTGGCGGCGCATTTCGCCGTTCATCTTGAGGAACCGCGAGAGCATGTCCGGTCCCGGCGCCTTGCTGCCGTCGGGGTCGATCTGGCTCACCACTTTCTGTATAAACGCATCATCGATGGGCAGATCGCGCGTGCGGAATTTCTTGGGGAATAGCCTGAACCAGAAGCGGGCGGTGGCTTCGGTGCCGGCCTGGTTGCGCGCGTACACCATGGGCGTCACGTCCGCAGGCAGGTCCCACGAATAGGCGAACATGGCGAAACGCTGGTCGGGGTGGCCGGGCAGGGGGAAACTGCGGAACGTGTACTGGGCCACCTTGACGCCGGCCTCGCTCCAGGAACCGCCGGGAGTCAGAACCGCCAGTTCCATGCCGCCCTGGTTGATGTAGTGCTGCGCGTCATCCGGCGTCACGCGCGGCGGCGCCAGGATCACCTTCACAGTGACCGAAGTCGTGTCGCTCGACCCGCGAAAATCGTCGGCGCCGGTCTCCACAACCAGGCGCGCGTCCCCTTCCTTCAGGTTCGGCGCCTTGTTCCGGCCGGCTTCGAAAGTGACGGTCTCGGGCGGCTGATTCCGGCGCCAGAACAGCCGGTGGGACGGGCTGGTTTGTTCCAGCAGGGGGAAGCTGACGCCGTTCTGCTCCAGGTGCGCGCTGACGCGGCGCACGCCGTGTGGATTGGCGATCTGCACCTTTACCGGCGTCGCCAGGCCGATGACTTTGACGTCCGGTTGAACGGTCAAGACCGTGCTGGAAGACATCAGGAGAAGCGCGGCCACCGGAACGGCCACAATGAGGACTAATGCGATGATGATGAATTTCACTCGGACCCTTTGTTTCCTTGATTTGGTCTCTTGACTCTATTTCTTGACCCAGGAATCAATCCATTCCAGAAATGTTTTATACCACAGCAGGCTGTTCTGCGGCTTTAAGACCCAGTGTCCCTCATCCGGGAACAGGAGGAGTTTGGAAGGCACTTTTTGCAATTGCAAGGCAGTGAAAAGCTCCAGCGCCTGGGAATAAGGAATGCGGAAATCCTGCTCACCGTGGATCACCAGCGTGGGCGTGTGGAAGTCCTTCACGAAATTGTTGGGCGACCATCTGGCGTAGTTCTCCGGCTTGTCCCATGGGTTGCCGCCGTACTCCCACAACGGAAACCAGAGCTCTTCGGTGCCGCCGAATTCGCCCGTCAGATCGTAAACGCCGTCGTGCGAGACCAAGGCCTTGAAGCGCTGCGTGTGTCCCAGAATCCAATCGATCATGTAGCCGCCGTAGGAGCCGCCCGCGGCCGCCATGCGGCCGGCATCGCAGTAGGGCATCTGATTCACCACGTGGTCGGCCACCGCCATGATGTCGTCAAAGGCGCGTCCGCCCCAATCGTTATTAATGTCGTCGATGAATCTCTGCCCGTAGCCGGTGGACCCGCGCGGGTTCGGCATCACCACCACGTATCCGGCGGCGGCGAAGACCTGCGCGTTCCAGCGGTAGGTCCAGGAGTGGCCCCAGAAGCCTTGCGGGCCGCCGTGAATCAGCATCAGCACCGGGTACTTGCGCGTGGGGTTGAACCCGTACGGCTTCACCACGAAGCTCTGCACTTTGGCGCCCTCCGCGCCATCCACCATGAACTCTTCAAGCGCGGTCATCTGATAGTTGCCCAGTGTCTGGTCGTTGAGGTGCGTCAGCGCCACCGGTACGCCGCCGCCCGACGAAGCGCGAAAAATCTCCACGGGTGAGACGCCGGTCTGCTGCGTGTAGACCATGGTCTTGCCGTTGCGTGTGAGCTGCATATCGTCGAGTTCGCCATCGCCTGATGCCACAGAGCGCACGGCGCCGCCCGAAATGGGAATCAACTGGATGGCCTGGCGCCCGCGGTCTCCGGTGGTGAAGAAGAGCCCGGTGGATTCGGGCGCCCAGGTGAAGCTGTTGACCCAGCGGTCCAGGTTGTCGGTGAGGTTGGTCACCCGGCCCGTGCCGCGTTCCAGCACCAGTAAACGCCACCGGTCGCTCTCGTAGCCGGCACGCGTCTGGGCGCGCCACGCGATGTATTTGCCGTCCGGCGAGTAGTGCGGGCCGGCATCGGCGCCGGCGGTAATCGTGATCTTGCGCGCCGGCCCGCCGGCGATCGAGACGACGTAGAGATCGGAGTTGGTGCTGACCGCCGGCACGGGGTCGGCGTTCATGGAGTAGCAGACTTCCTGCCCATCGGGCGAAATGTCGTAATCGTCGGGACCGCCCAACGAAAAGCCCGGCACGTCGCGGGGACCGGGGGTCAGATCCTTGGGCGCGCCGCCGGTTGCGGGCACCACCAGCAGATGGCTGCGCCGCTTGCCCTGCCACTGGTTCCAGTGGCGATAGAGCAGGTCGGTGTAGATGCGCGCCTTCACCTTGCTGCTATACTCCGCGTCCAGGTTTTTCTGGTTGCAGGCCTCATCGGCCCCGCATTCGGGATAGACCTGGCTGGTGAAGAGCAGGTTCTTACCGTCGGGGGAAAAGGTCACGCCGTCGGCTTCGGTGGAAAGGCTGGTGATCTGCCTGGGGTTGCCGCCATCCGGATCCATCAACCAGATTTGCGACGAACCGCCGCGGTCCGAAATGTAGGCGATGCGCTTGGAATCGGGCGACCATCGCGGGCGCTGGTTTTGCTCGCCATCATGCGTGATCTGCCGCGCCGCGCCGCCGTTCAGAGGCACCGTCCAAACCTGTACCGGTTTGCGATTCGCCTCCACATCCACGGACTGCACCTGGAACGCCACGGTCTGCCCGTCCGGCGAGATTTGCGGATCGCCGATGCGCTGCAGTTCCATCAGGGCATAGGCATCGAAGGGCCTTCGCTGAGCGAAAGCGACGGCGGCGATAGCGAGCAGGGGCAGCAGACGGCGCATACATGAACGATTATCGCGCATGCATGCGCTACCCCGGCTTATGGCCGCGCGAGACCGCCTCCAGGAACGCCTCATCGCTGCTTTGTAAATCGGAAATTTGGGACTCAGCGTACCGGAGGTCTGTCGATCCTAGCTGATTTTGGAAACAAACCCTGGGCGCATCGGGGCAGCCGCCTTGGGGGTTTCGATATCGGAGATTGCGTCGGCGGGAAGGATGAACGCCTCCGCACGCGGCAGCGATATGCGATTGAGCGTTTCCATGAGTCCGCCGATCCAATCCAGTTTCGGCACCGGGAAATCGACCCACTGGTAACGCGAGAATTCGCGCGGGTTGAGGCGAACACGGCCGGCGCTGGCGATACACAACCACCGCAGTCCCGGAATCACCGACCCCTGAATCGGAATACTGTACTCTTCGACGATTTGATACGGGGCGACATTGAGGCCAAACTCCTCGAAGATCTGACGTTTGATAGCGGAAGCGAAATCTTCACCCCGGCGCACTTGACCGCCGCCACATTCCCACTTTCCTGGGTAAAGGGATCGCTGATCGGTTCGCTTGGCCGCCAGCAGTTTCCAGCGTCCGTTGACTACCCGGATGCAAGCGCCAGCCACGTGCACTTCGATGAGAACCCGCCCGTCTTCCCGGATCGGTGCAAGGCCGTTGTGTTCGGATTTGGCTGGCTTACGCATTCCTCTGTAACGGAATTATACAGGAACAGGCCCGCAGCGATGGCCGCCGTTGCCATCGACGGTATCGGGGCCGCGGAGCGCTCCACGCCATTCAGCGCGGCGCGAAAGCCGGCTCCCTTTTCACCGAGGAAATCCCGATGAGTCCCTGCTATCTCACCCCAGGCCAAACAGTCACTGTCAGCGGCGCCGCTGGTACCGTCCCGGCCTTGGTAATCGAAGTCTCGACGCCAGCGATCTTGCCAGACATCCCCTTCGCTCCCGATCCGCAAGACCTGGCGGAGTTGCGGAAGGAGTACGGAGCCCACGTTTCCGACGCTGAAATCGTGCGCCTGATTTTGGAAGAGCGCGGCGTCCGGCAACTCGCATTCATCGCACACCCTCACGATTCCGAGCTCCTCTGCTTCGCCACTGGCGCGACCTGCAGGGCTGTGAACTGGCGATCCAATCCGAACACGAAAGGTAGATAGGTAAATGGAAACGAAGGAACAGCAAGACGAAAGATCAGGCGGTTACGCGCTGCGGCGCGCGCCTTCGGCCGGTGGCTGCACGTCCATGCGCTCCCGGAGGTCTTCGAGTATGCGCCAGCGTTCACACAATGGCGCGGCCATGGCCAGTTCGAGCGCCCGGTATACCCGCAGTTCGATTCCAGTGCGAATGATACAATTTGGTCATGCCAGCGCGCGGTCCTAATGGCCCGACCCCGTCAGCCACACATCGGACTGACAACATCGTACAGATTAGGTATGGCGCGGAGCTGTTTCATCTGCGACGGCCGGTCGATCTGGAGATCGGGTCCGAGGAAGGGCATTCGCTGGTGGCCTATCCGGCGCTCGACATTGTAGGGTACGGTGATGACGAACTGGCAGCACTGGAATCCTTCGCCGATCAGTTCGGCAGCACATGGCACTCCATTGCTCTTGCAGCGGACGCGGAGCTCACCGGCGACGCCAGGCAAATCAAGCAGCGTATGCTCAATCTGGTAGATCGCGTGGAATGACGGAAATCGCGGTTACCCGCATTGTCAACATCCTTCTGATTAAGGCTTTGTCCGGGACGAAAGCCACCATACGATGCTGGGCTTGGTTGTGGACGGCCGCAAAACCCGCATCCACACGTGGTTCAGCCACGGGCGTAAGAAGGCCGATGATTGGCTGCTTAGCCAGATTGCCAGAGAAATGCGCTTGTCGAAGCGGGATCTCTTCTCCTTTCTCGAATGCACGATCGGCAAAGAAGAATACGTGCTGATGATGAGAGCCAGCGGACACGTCTTATGAGCCGATGCGACTGCGTGAAACCATACGGCCGCAAGCGAAGATGCCATGCCACGGTGCTCCTCCGTCATGGAAGGCCCATGGTTCGCGTGGCCTGAAAACCCAGTCACAAGAAATTTCAAGAATCCGAAAAAATCTTATTCGTTTGAGTGGAGAGAGTTGGCGGGAAACGCACCGGCCTGCGCACCCGGTTGGCGCGAGACCGTGTGCGATGGTGAAGGTGGGGAAGGCAGCCAGAAGGGCCTAAAAAGGGCTGCTTGGGCAATTTGCCCAAATTGATCCAATAACTCCCTTGTTAACAATGAGATAGAAAATCCGATTTGGGCGATTTGCCCAACGGGCCGGAGGTACGTCATGGACGAATTAGTCAAAAGAGAAAAGCCGAAGCCGGTGGCAGTGGAGCCGGCCGGTTTCAACCTGGGTCAATGGA
The DNA here is from genome assembly GCA_035570275.1 of Candidatus Acidiferrales bacterium. Taxonomy (GTDB): domain Bacteria; phylum Acidobacteriota; class Terriglobia; order Bryobacterales; family Bryobacteraceae; genus DATMNI01. The sequence goes on from DATMNI010000280.1 coordinate 48,882, forward strand.
TGGGCCGGCGCGAAGCGTTCGGCCTGATGGCGGGGCGTTGTTCCGCTGCCGATGTCGAGATCGTACGCCGTATCCGCGACGAAAAGCTCTACGAAAGTTTGGACTGCAACTGGGACGAATTCTGCACGCGGCACTTGCACGCGGCACGGCGCGGCGTGGAACGGGAGATGGGTTATCTGCGGAAGTACGGCCCCGCGTTTTTCACCGTGAGACAACTGACTCGCATCAGCGTGAAGGACTATCAGTCCATCGCGGGGCACATTACGGAGCAAGGCGTGAACCTGGATGGCGCGGTGATTGCCCTCCATTCGGAAAACACCGGCCAGGTGGCGGACGCTGTCGAGGAACTGCTGGAGCGGTCCGGACCCATCACAAGCAAGCCGGCCGAACCGGTCCCGTTCGACGCACTGTTGAAGCGATGCCGGACGGTCGTCGAACAGTTGCAGGCGTTCGACGGCCGCCTCGAGGCCGATCAGAGACTTGCACTGGGCCGAGCGGTGGCTGACATCCGTACGGCCGCGGGCGGCCTGGGCGCTGTGATCTGGGACCGGCGGTAGAGTGCATTTTTGTGGGGCAACTTGGTAAGCTGCGGCGGATTGGCAATCCGCCTTTCGAGTCGCCGGTTAAAACCCGAGGAGCTTGCAGGTCCAGCGGCAGGCGGATTGCCAATCCGCCGCAGGTTAGCAAACTGCCCCACAAAAGCGCCGCATGCTAGCATGGAATTTCCAACTACCTTGATTAAAGCCGTCAAAGGAACCAGGGACTTACTGCCTCCATCCACCGAAGTTTGGAATCGGGTGGAGTCGGCTGCGCGCGCGGTTCTGCGGGCCTACAACTATCACGAGATCCGCACCCCGATCTTCGAAGAAACCCAGTTGTTTGCCCGCGGCGTGGGCGCCGAAACCGACATCGTCACCAAGGAAATGTACACGTTCACGGACCGCGATGAGACGTCGCTCACGCTGCGTCCGGAGAATACCGCCCCGGTGATCCGCGCCTACATCGAACACCGGCTGGACCAGCGGCCGGGCGTGCTGAAACTGTACTACATCGGCCCCATGTTCCGCCGCGAGCGGCCGCAGAAGGGGCGCTACCGCCAGTTCTTCCAGATTGGCGCCGAAGCCATCGGTTCGGAATCGCCCGCCATCGACGCCGAAGTGATCGAAATGGTGGTGGAGATTCTCAAGGCCGTGGGCCTGAGCGGTTTCAAGCTGCTGATCAATTCCGTGGGCGACCACAACTGCCGCCCGCAATACATCGAAAAACTGCGGCAGGAACTCAGCGGCGTGGCCGGCACGATGTGCGGCGATTGCCAGCGCCGCGCCGAGTTCAACCCGCTGCGCGTGCTGGATTGCAAAGTGGAGGCCGACCAGCCCATCATCGAAAAGCTGCCCAGCATCATCGACTACCTTTGCGAGCCGTGCCAGGCGCATTTCGAATCGGTGAAGCGGTACCTGGGCGACCGCGGCATCGAATACGAAGTCCGGCCCCGCATGGTGCGCGGTCTGGATTACTACATGCGCACCACGTTCGAAGTGGTCCACGGCGGGCTGGGGGCGCAGAATTCGGTGTTGGGCGGCGGCCGCTACGACGGCCTGGCGGAGTCGCTGGGGTCGAAGGTGCACTCACCGGGCATCGGGTTTTCCATCGGCGAAGACCGGCTGGTGATGAGCGTGGAAGGCGAACAGAAACCCTGGCAGTTGGATCTGCTGGTGGCGCCTCTGGGCGAGCCGGCGCTGCGGCACGCCGCCGTGATGGCCCGCGATTTCCGGCTGAGCGGCCATTCCGTGGAACTGGTGGAAGGCAAGCTGAAGCGAGCCATGGAACTGGCCAACAAATTCGGCGCGCGGTTCGCGCTGATTGTGGGCGACAACGAAATGGCTGCCGGCCGCTACGCGCTCAAGAATATGACTACGGGCGAGCAGGAAGACCTGACGCGCGACGAAATTGCAGCCAGGCTCGCCGCGGCCACGAACTCGAACTAGAAGGAGACGGGAGTCAGGAGTCAGAAGTCAGAAGCCAGAAGTCGGAATGGAACCCGCGGCCGGCGCGACCGGCACACAAGAAACTTCTGGCGCCGTGTGGAATCGATATGGAAACCTCTGTTGCACTGGATTTTCTGGGCGACCTTCGCCGCACCCACATGTGCGGCGAACTGCGCGCTTCCGACGCGGGTAAAACCGCCGTTCTCATGGGCTGGTGTCACCGCCGCCGCGACCACGGAGCGGTGATCTTCATCGATCTGCGCGACCGCACCGGCCACTCCCAGGCGGTCTTCCATGAGGGCGTCGACGCCGCCATTCACAATCGCGCCGAAGCGGTGCGCGCCGAGTACGTCATCGCAGTGGAGGGCACCGTGGAGAAGCGCGCGCCGGAGACCGTCAACCCCAATATGCCCACTGGCGAAGTGGAACTGGTGGCTTCCAGGATCTGGATTCTCAACGAGTCGCGCACGCCGCCGTTTCCCATGGACGAATCGGCGGACGTCAGCGAAGACGCGCGCCTGAAATACCGCTATGTGGATCTGCGGCGGCCGCAGATGCAGCGCAACATCATGCTGCGCTCCAAGATTACTTTCGCGGTGCGCGACTTTCTTTACTCCCAGGGCTTCCTCGAAATCGAAACGCCGTTTATGACGCGCTCCACGCCGGAGGGCGCGCGCGATTACCTGGTGCCCAGCCGCGTGCAGCCCGGCAGTTTTTACGCGCTGCCGCAATCGCCGCAGATTTTCAAGCAGCTTCTGATGATCAGCGGCTTCGAAAAGTATTTCCAGATTGTGCGCTGCTTCCGCGACGAAGACTTGCGGGCAGACCGGCAACCCGAGTTCACCCAGATCGATCTGGAAATGTCCTTCCCGCAGCAGGAGCGTATTTACGAGGTGATCGAACCCCTGCTGCAGCGCATCTGCACGGAGGCCGGTTACACGGTGGCCGCGCCCTTCCTGCGGCTGACTTACGCCCAGGCCATGCGGAGCTATGGCAGCGACAAACCGGATTGCCGCATTCCGCCGATGCACCCGGTGGAAGATCTGCTGCCCGAACTGGCCGCCGGCGGTCTGCCGCTGCTGGCCATTCACATTCCCGGCTGTGGCACACCCAGCCGCAAGGAACGCGACGAGTTCAAGGCCTTCGGGCAGGAAAAAGGCCTGCGGGTTTTCGACGACCCGAAGCGCCTGGAGCGCGACTATCCCGGGCCGATGGCCAAAGTGCGCGAGCGGTGTGGCGCGCAGGAAGGCGACCTGCTGGTGCTGGCCGCCTGGGCCGGCGAACCCAAAGGCCAACGCCCCGAAGAGACCGTCTACCTGGCCTGCGGCCAGTTACGCCTGTACTGCGCGCAGAAGTTTAACGACCGGCATAAACTGCTGGACCCCAAGAATTTCCAGTTCCTCTGGGTGGTGGATTTCCCGATGTTCGAATGGGACGAAGAAGACAAGCGCTGGAACGCGGCGCACCATCCCTTCACTTCGGTACATGACGAGGACATGGAAAAGCTCACCGCCGACCCGGCCCGTTGCCGCGCCAAGTCCTATGACATGGTGTTGAACGGCGTGGAACTGGGCTCGGGCTCCATCCGTATTCACCGCCGCGACGTGCAGACCAAGGTCTTCGCCGCCCTTGGCATGTCCGACGAAGAGGCCCGCGCGCGCTTCGGCTTCCTGCTGGACGCGCTGGAGTACGGCGCCCCGCCGCACGGTGGAATCGCCCTGGGGCTGGACCGACTGGTGATGATCCTGGCCGGCGAAACCTCGATCCGCGACGTGATCCCGTTCCCCAAGACGGCTCGCGCGACAGACTTGATGTGCGAAGCGCCGGCGCCGGTGCCCGAGCGGGCGCTGCGCGAGTTGGGAATTGCGATTCGGAAATGAAGCTATCAGCTTTCAGCTATCAGCTTTCAGCTTTCAGCCCCGGGCCGCGCGGCTTCGGCGCTGGAACGCGCTGGCTAGAAGCTGAACGCTGATCGCTGATCGCTGAAAGCTCTTAAAACGTGTACGTCACCGGCACAATCCCCTTCAGCCGCAAATACACTTCGGCTTGCCCGCGATGGTGGGCAGTGTGCGTGAAGTACGCCCAGAGCCACTCGAAGCCGGTCATCTTGCGGGCGCCGCCGACGGTCGCGTCAAGCTTTTCCGGCGTCATCGAAGCCACTGCTTTGCTGCAAAAATCGAATGAGTCCGTGAGGAACTGAACCGCCGGATCCTTTTCGACGTTGATCTTCTCGTCTTTGAGCGCGTCCAGCAGTTTGGGCGGTACGGCCGGCCTCTGCATGCCGCTGGCGGTGGAGCAGGCGTTCAGGTTGGCGGCGCCGATCTGTACCATCAACTGTCCGAAACTCAGTTCCTCGGGAACCGGCCGGAAACCGTAGCTCTCGGCGGGCATCTGTTTGGCAACTGCGATCGTAAAATCTGTGGTGACCTTCCAGTGCTTCACCAGCGTGTCTTTGATGCTGCTCTGGGCGCTGCCGCTCTGGGCCAGGGCCGCCCCAGCCAGCAGCAGCGCGGTGAACAAGTTTTTCTTCATGATTTCGCCTCGGGATATAATTGTAATCGAACACACCGCCCAAAGAGCAACTCCAGGGAGCACCAGTGGGATCCACCAACCGTCCAATTCCCCCGCGCGGCGGCGCCCCGCCAATGGCCGCTCGCAGCGCCGACCGTTACTTCGAGCTGAAGTCGCAGATCCATCGCAAGCTGCTGGGCGTGCTGAATCTGGAGCGCGCTTCGTCCATTCCCAAGGACCGTATGCGCGCCGAGATCGGCCGCGTGGTGGAACGGCTGCTTGACGAAGAACGCGTGCCCATGACCACGGCCGAGCAGACCAAGATCGTGGAAGAGGTGCTGGATGAAACCCTGGGCCTCGGTCCGCTGGAGACCCTGCTCAAAGAGCCCAGCATCTCCGACATCCTGGTCAACCGGTACAACAAAGTTTTCATCGAGCGCGGCGGCAAGCTGTCGGAAACCACGGTTCGATTCAAAGACGACGCGCACCTGCTGCACATCATCGAAAAGATCGTTTCGCAGGTGGGAAGGCGCATCGATGAGGCGCAGCCGATTGTGGACGCGCGCCTGCAGGACGGCTCGCGCGTCAACGCCATCATTCCGCCGCTGGCGCTGGACGGTCCCTGCCTGAGCATTCGCCGCTTCGGCCGGCACGTGATCACGCAGGACGAAATGATCCAGTTCAAGACGCTGACTTCGTCCATGCTGCGGTTCCTTTCGGCCTGCGTGCAATGCAAGACTACGGTGCTGATTTCGGGCGGAACCGGCTCCGGAAAAACGACCATGCTCAACGCGCTCTCGCGATTCATTCCGGAAGAGGAGCGCATCATCACCATCGAAGACACGGCCGAATTGCAACTGCAGCAGCGTCACGTGGTGAAGTTCGAAACACGGCCGCCGAACCTGAACAAGGAAGGCGGCATCAACCAGCGCATGCTGCTGCGCACGGCGCTTCGCATGCGGCCCGACCGCATCATTGTGGGCGAGTGCCGCGGCGCCGAGGCGCTGGACATGCTGCAGGCCATGAACACCGGCGTGGAGGGGTCCATGAGCACGGTTCACGCCAACACGCCGAAGGACGCCTTTTCGCGCCTGGAAACCATGGTAATGATGGCCGACCTGGAAATTCCCGCGCGCGTGATTTCGCAGCAGCTTGCCAGCGCCATCAAAATGGTGGTGCAGGTGTCGCGCCTGCAAGACGGCACCCGCAAGATCCTGAGCATTTCCGAAGTGCTGGGGGTGCGTGACGACGGCGTGGAACTGCAGGAGATCTTCACGTTCGAGCGCGTGGGTGTGACCGACGCGGGGAAGGTGCGGGGGCGGTTCCGGGCCACCGGCGTGACGCCGAAGATTCTGGAGCGGCTGCGCATCAGCGGCATCCAGCTTCCGCCGGGCATTTTCGACGAAGTAGTCCCGGTGAATATGTAGCGTCGGCACGGGCTGCCGCGGCCGTCTGCGCGGCTTCCAGGGGATTCACCGTAACTTTGCATCGGTCCCGTCCGAACACTATGATCAGTGGGGGTAGTTATGAAGCTGACACTCGCCGCCTTCGGCATTTTCACCGGTAGCATTTTCACCGGTAGCGTTCTCATCGGTAGCGTTTGCCTCGGTATGTTCGCGGTTCCGGCCGCCTCCGCGGGAGAGGTTCCGGTTCTGGCCGAACTGTTCACGTCAGAGGGCTGCTCGAGTTGCCCGCCGGCGGACGCGGTCCTCATGCAGCTTGACCGGCTGCAGCCGGTGGCCGGGGCGCACATCATCGTGCTGAGCGAGCACGTGGATTACTGGAACAGCCTGGGTTGGCGCGACCCCTTTTCCGCGGCGCAATTCAGCCGTCGCCAGGCCGAGTACGCGCGGATTCTGGGCTCCGAAGTCTATACGCCCCAACTGGTGATTGACGGCCGCGTGCAACTGAATGGCAGCGATGGCCGGGACATACAGGCAGCCATCGCCCACGCCGCCGTCAAGCCCAAGGTGCCGGTTCAGATCGTCCAGGCTACGCGCGAAGGCGGCGAGGCGGTAGTGCACGTGACAGTTCCGGCGCTGCCCTCCGGCAAGTCCGATGTCTGGGTGGCGATTGCCGATGAAAGCGATCAATCCAGCGTGAGCAAAGGCGAGAACTCGGGCCGCAAGCTGGCCCATGTGGCGGTGGTGCGCAGCCTGAGCAAGGTGGGGCCGGTGAGCAAGTCCGAAGGCTGCGACCAGACCGTGCGGCTGCCATTGAATCCGGCGAATACAGGCGGCAGCCGGGTGGTGGTTTGGGTAGGACAGGCATACAACCCGGTGCTGGGCGCCGCCTCAGCCCCGCTGGCGGCCGGTTCCGTACTGCCATGAAGATCCAGGTAATAATTGGGAGAGCGTTTTCTCTCCCATGCACCGGGATGCCGATCTGGAGCAACTGATGGCCGCGTATCAACAGGGCGATTCCGCCGCGGCGGCGGCGCTCATCCAGCGCCTCAGCCCACAGTTGCACCGGTTCTTCCTAGTCCAGATGGTGAGCCGAAGAGATGCGGACGACCTGCTGCAGGATACCTGGCTGCGCATTCACCAGGCCCGCCACACCTATCGGCCCGGCGAGCCGGTGCTGCCGTGGCTGTATGCAATTGCGCGCCACATCCGCGTGGACCACTACCGCAAGGCGCACCGCACCGCACTCCGGGAGCAGCAGATGGAAGTGCTGCCGGAAGCTCCGGCGGCAACCGGCGGCCGCACGGACCCCGGTCCGGACCTGGAAGCGCTGCTGGGCGCGCTGCCGGAAAGCCAGCGCGAAGTCATCACTATGCTGAAGGTTTCGGGCATGTCGCTGGAGGAAGTGGCGCGGGCTACTTCGTCCAGCGTGGGGTCGGTGAAGCAGAAGGCCCATCGTGCCTATGAGAAGTTGCGGGGCCTGTTACAGGATCGGGGCCTGCTACGGGACGATACGCCATGAAACCTGAGGATCTGGACCGGATTTTCGCGCGCGCCGGAGCGGAGCACCACGTGGAGCAACAGGTGGAGCCTGAACTCCTCCGTCGAATCTCGGCCGCGATTCTTCCGGGGCTGCGGCCGGTCCGGCCGATGCCCTCGGACCGGGTAATCGTGGCGGGTCTGCTGCTGCTCACGGCCGCCGTGGGGATTGCGGGCGCGTCGATCCTGGGGATGTATGGAATCCGCAAATTGAGCGGCTTCGAAGCGGCATCGATTTTTGTGGTTGTGGGGTTGTTTGCGTGGCTGGCAGCTAGCCAAAGCGCGGCCGAAATGGTTCCGGGCAGCCGGCGTTTGGTGAATCCCGCCGTCCTGGTCTGCACCGGCATACTGACGCTGATGGCGGTCTTCGCGGCCCTGTTCGGCGGCAATGCAGGCAGCTATGCAATGGATGGTTTCGTGCAGCAGGGCGTGGGATGTCTCCGCGCCGGCCTGATGCACGCCCTACCCGCCGCCGGAGGCACGTGGCTGATTCTGCGCCGCGGCATGGCCGTGAACCGCACGGCAGCGGGTATTGCGGCGGGGACGCTGGCGGGCCTGGCGGGAGTCACGATGCTCTCACTCCACTGCCCCAACCTGCGCGCGATTCATGTGATGGCGTGGCACGTTGCGGTGGTGCCGGTGAGCGCGGCGGCGGGAGCGCTGCTGGCCCGCGCCCTCACTTTTCGGGAGCGAAGCGCAGCGCGGCGGAGTTGATGCAGTAGCGCAGACCGGTGGGCGCCGGGCCATCTTCGAAGACGTGGCCCAGATGCGCATCGCACTTGCTGCACAGCGCCTCCACGCGCTTCATGAACAGGCTGGTATCGGTATCGGTGGCGACGTTCTCTTCGGCCGCCGGCGCCCAAAAGCTGGGCCAGCCGGTGCCGGACTCGAACTTTTCCTCCGACCGGAACAGCGCGTTGCCGCAGCAGGCGCAACGGTACATGCCGGCCTCATGGTTGTTCCAGTAGCGGCCGGTGAAGGCCCGCTCGGTGCCCTTCTTACGGGCCACGGCGAACTCTTCCGGCGTCAGTTCCTTCTGCCATTCGGCATCGCTTTTCACGATCTTGTTCACAGCCACAGTTTCCCCCCTGGTCCCATTATCCGAAAACATCACCAGCGTGACACCGGCGCCCGACCCGCCCTTGCGCGCGGCAGGAATGGGATGCTCCTTTTTGTTGGAAACCACCACCAGGCCCGCGAAGGCAAACGGCGCCAGCAGGAATACCCGGCGCGGAACGCCGGCGGATTGGACCGAATCAAACATCGAAGTTCACTCAAGTATAGGTTCGCACGCCGCAGCCAGAAAGTTACGCGGGCCCGGCGTTCTTCACCGGCATCCTGCCGCGCACTCCCTAACGGTCGTGGCTCTGAATGCAGCCTCGTGCAGAGCCGTGACCGTCAGGGAGCGGTGCCCTGGCTGCCAAGTCACACTTCGGTTCAGTCCGGCCCCGCCGGTGGCTGAGCTGGCATCCGGCATCCGTTCTAACTGATCCAGCGCGCCAGGCCGAACGCCGCCGCCGAGGCCAGGCCGCCGATCACCACGGTCTGCACCCCGCCGCGCAGCGGAGGGATACCGGTGAGCCTTCCCTTCACGTAGCCGAACATGAACAGCGCCACCAGGGTGACCGCCACGGAAAATGTGAGCGCCGTCCGCAGATCGCTCACCAACATGTAGGAGGACAGCGGCACCAGCCCGCCCAGCACATACGACACCGCAATGGTGGCGGCACTGTTGCGCGCCCGCTGGGGGTCGGGCTCTTCGAAGCCCAACTCGAACCGCATCATGAAGTCGACCCAGCGGTTCTGATCGGCGCGAATGGCGGCGACCACGGGCGCGATGTCCTTCTCGGACATGCCGTAGCCGCGAAAGATATCGGCCACTTCGTCGGCTTCCTTCTCCGGCAACTCGATGGTTTCGTGGATCTCGCGGGCGCGCTCGGATTCGTAGTGGTCGCGGTCGGTACGGGCCGCCAGATAGCCGCCCAACCCCATGGCGATGGAGCCGGCGGCGATTTCGGCCAACCCGGCCACCACCACCAGTTTGCTGGTGGCCATGGCGGTGCCGGTGAGCCCCGCCGCCAGCGCGAACGGCACGGTAAGGCCGTCGGACATGCCGATCACGACGTCGCGCACAGTGTCCGATGCCTCAAAATGCTTTTCAGCATGTTCGGTGTGCGGGGATGTGGGCATAGACTTCACATGATCTCATGCGGACGGGGAGCGGGGCGCGAGTCAGCGCCAATCCCGCTGCTACGCCGTTTGGCAGGCCTGGCTCATCACCCATTCCGCCGCCAGCGCGGTGGCTCCGGTGGAGCGGGGCGCGCCTCCTTCGAGCACCGCGCTGACGAAATCCTCGATGCAGGGGTAGTGCAGGTTGGCGGGAGCGGGAATCTGTTCACTGCCGCCGGGATGCACCAGGGCGGGTGCATTGAGAGGCGAGAGGTCGAGTTCGCCTACGGTGCCGCGGATGCGGAATTCGTCGCGGGGGACATGCGAATGCCAGCGGACGTCCACCAGGCCGCGAACCCCGGTGTCGTATTCGATCGTCACCGTGGCGTTGTCTTCCACCTGGATGGGATGGACCAGCGTGGAAAGGTGGCCCGTGGCGCGCACCGGCTTGCCGAAGAGATAATTCATCAGGTCGATCCGGTGCGACGCGATGTCGCGCAGCGGTCCGCCGCCGGATTTTTGTGGGTCGGTGATCCAGCCGCGGAAGCCGCCGGCGGGAAGGAGCCAATCGTGCGAAGTAGCCTCGGCGAAAACCGGGCGGCCGATGGCACCCTCGTCAATCAGTTGCCTGGCGCGCGCCACCTTGGGATAGAGGCGGCGATAGTAGGCGATGCCCAGGGTCTGGCCCGTCTCGCCGGCGGCCTGCTGCATACTGCCGGCTTCGGCATAGTTGAGCGCCATGGGCTTTTCGCACAGCACATGCTTGCCCGCCCGCAACGCCTGGATGGTTTGAGGAGCGTGGAGGAAAACCGGCGTGGCGACGTACACTGCATCGGCGCCGGATTCGCCGAGAGCGGCGTCGAGATCCTGCCACGCAGGGACAGCGTACGGCGCTGCTTTAGCGGGATCGCGCGTGACGATGCCGGCGAGTTGACTGCGCGATTCGGAGAGGATGGCGGGAAGGACGCGTTTGGTAGTGATGTCGCCGATGCCGACGACCAGCCAGCGGAGCATAGGAGTATGGTAGCGCGGGGTGCGAGGTTCCTCCCGCCCTCAACAACTCCGGCCATAGTGAGCGGGGGGCCGATTCTAGCTGCCTACGTGACCCTCATACTCGGGTGCATTCAGTTGAACCAGGAATCCATCGGGATCCCGGAACTTGAACGATTCCTTGGTGCCGCCGGGCTCCAGTTTCAAATTGCGCGCCTTCAGCTTAGCGGTTACGTCGTCGGCGTTGAAACCGGCGATTCCGAAATCGTAGTGGTCCAGGTCCGCAGTGGCGCCCTTCTGCTCAATACCAAAGAAGCTCTTGCCTACACCCAGGATATGCGTCGTTGCCGAGTGCTGCTTGAGGGGCATCCCAAAGAACTCCTGGTAAAACAGAGACGTGCGGTTCACGTCGGGGACCCGCACGGTAACGTGGTTCAGGCTGACGGCGTGCAGGCCCGATGGCTTGGGCGCGGCTTGGGCGCCCGTGACCAGGGCGGCGAGAGAAACGGCGAGTTGGCGGCGCGTCAGGCGGCCGTCTTCAAAATCTCTTAACATACTTTCGATGATTCGTTGCATGATTTCCTTAACTCCTAAAACACATACTTAAGAGCGAGCTGCATCTGCCGCATGCTCCCGTTCGTCGACGTAATCTGACCGAACTGCGGGCTGGTAAGAGTTGTGTTCGGCAGTCCCCAGGCCGGGTGGTTCAGGACGTTGAACGCCTCCCAACGGAATTGCAGCAAGTGGCGCTCATTCGGCAGGCGGAAGTCCTTGTGCGTGGAAAAATCCCAATAAAAGCCGGGCGGCCCGATGACTGTGTTCCGGCCGACATTGCCGAAGTTATAGAGCGGCTGCAGCGTAAATGCCGCGGTGTTGAACCATTCCGCTGTTGTGGGATTGGCCAGGGACTGGCTAACGCCGGTGGCATTCGGGCGGTCAACCCCGATGTTCGTATTGGCCCGGTTCACGCCGTCAGTCGGGTTGACCGGGAATCCGGATCGCCAGGTAATGATGGAGCCGAGCTGCCAGTCGCCCAGCAGAGCATTCACGAACTTGCTGCGAATGTCGAGCTTCCTGCCCGTGCCTGCCGGCAGATCGTACAGGCCCGATATCACCAGGCGCTGCCGGTTGTCGAATGCGGACAGACCGCGCTCGCAGCGCAGACAGTTGCCGTTCTGCGAGAAAAGAGAATCGCTGTCTTCGGTCCGAACTCCGCTGGTTTCATCAATCGATTTCGACCATGTGTATGCCACCAGGGCAGTCACTCCGTGGGAGAAGCGCTTGGTCAATTTCGACCCCAGCGAGTTGTAGTTGCCGTTGGCGCCGTCATCCACCAACACAAGCAGACCGAAGTTAGGATAAGGGGACCGGCTGGCGACCGTTCCGGGTCCGGGAACCGCCGCGCTTACCCCGCGGTACGACTCCAGGTGGCGGCTGACCGAGCCAAGGTAGCCGGCTTCGAACACGAGGTTGCCAGCCAGTTCCCGCTGAACATTGAACAGGTATTGATTCGAATATGGCGTGCGCCGGTCGAATTTCATGGAAAACGCTTGCGGTGTAACGATGATCGCGTTGGCGGCGCCGGCTCCGCCAAGGCCATTCTGCCAGGTTTCCGTCGGGAATGAAGGATTGTCGTCGTTGCGCGAGCGTCCCGCGGCATTGCGGCCTACATCGAACCATGGATTGCCCTGGTCCTGGTTATAAAAGGTGCCCGCGGCGGCTCGAATCGCCCATTTCGGGCTCGGGCTCCACGCGATCCCGATCCGGGGGGCAAAGTCGTTGTTGTCCCGATGGACGAGGCTGTTGCCGAGACGGCCATCCTGAACCAGCGCGATGTTGGGCCACCGGACCTTCAATCCCGCATATGGGTCGCCGGTGCCCTTTCCCTGTCGAAGAAACACCGGGTAACGGCTGAGGTCCGTCACGTTCGGCGTGGTGTCATAAGCGTTGTAGAAGACCGTGGTCAAATTGCCGGATTGGTCCGTCCATGGAGGAGTATTTTCGTATCGGAGACCCAGTGACAAGGTCAGGTTCGGTGCGATCTTCCAGACGTCGTCAAAATACAAGGCGAAGCTGGTTTGCCGATACTGCACGGCCGCGATCTGGGCGGCAGCCTCGGTCAGGGTGACGTTGCCCAGCAGGAACGACGCAAACGCATCCCCCTGGCTACTGGTGGCCGGATCCCAAGTTGGCGTTGTGGAGAATGAGAAACTACCCCGCCCATACTGGTTGCCCACCTGGTTATACTGATCCCGCCGAATCTCGCCGCCAAACCGGAATGCGTGCTTGCCCCTCGTCACAGAGGTATTGTTCAGAAACTGGAGCGAACTGTTGCTGTTCACAAATGGGCCGTCGGTACCGTCCCCGATGCCGGTGTAGTTCGGAATGTTTACGGTGGGAATACCCCATCCCACCGCGGCGCCGCCCGACAATCCGGGAATTTTAAGTTCATCGACCACGTCGCGCACGCCGGCCAGCAGCGTGCCGACCGAGTTATAGAATCGCGTATAGCCAAACCGCGTCTCGGTAACGAGGCTGGGCGAAAGTACCCTCGTGTTGGTACCCATATACTGTTCGAAATTGGTAAGAAGCTTGGTGCCATTCAGGTTCAGGCCCGGGCTGGATGAGTTTTCATCGCCCCAACTGTACCGCCCGGTCCAATTGGAACGCGCGGATTCCAAATAGTCCATGCGCAGTATGAACTGGTCGCGGTTTTCCGGACGTGTCTGGGCTTCAACGAAATTGTTAATAGAGCCAGGCAGCGTCGGCGTATGGTAGAACTCCAGGAATTGTTTCGAAATGGGACTAATCCGGCTTTGCGGGATAATGTTTCCGGGGAACGGAGTGGCTGTGATGGTCTTACCGTCCGGCCCCAGAACGTGGGTATTCGGATCGTAAATCTTGCCGGCGATGGCGGAGAAGTCCCCGCTTTGAATTTGAGCCGACGCCAGGCCATAGAGAGCTGTTGTGTTGCCGCGTTTCCGGTAGGACTCGTAGTTCGCCATGAAGAAAAGCTTGTCCTTGCCGTTAAAGACCTTCGGCAGCCAGACCGGCCCGCCCAGCGTACCGCCGTACTGGTTCCACTTGAATGGATCCTTGGAAGGCCGTAACGCCGAGAACGCATAACTGGTGGCGTCCAGTTTGTCGTTGCGGAAGAATTCGAAGAGCGCCCCGTGGTACTGATTGGTGCCCGACCTGGTGAGTACGTTGATTTGGGTGGCTTCGCGGCCGAACTCCGCGGGATACACGCCCGTTTGCACCTTGAACTCCTGCAGCGCATCGATGGAGGGCAGAACCACAAATGTGTTGAAATTCGGGTCTGTGTTCTCGACGCCATCCAGCGTGTAGTGATTGAAATTAGTGCGCTGGCCGGCGACGGCGATGGTCTCGCCTGCACGAATGCCGCCCTGCCGGGCGCTTGCCTGCCCCTGGCCCGCGAATCCGGTGGACACGTTCGGCGCCAGCGAGACCAGTTGCAGGTAATTGCGCCCGTTCAGCGGCAATTCGACGATGCGCTTGTTTTCGATGACGGTACCGACCGTGGCATTGTCGGTGACCAGCAACGCCGCATCGGCGCGTACCTCGATGGATTCACTCACTTGCCCGATTTGCAACTCGAAATCGATACGGGCCGCCTGCTGCACCTGCAGTTCAATCTGATTCCGGACGACGGCTTTGAAGCCCGGCTTCTCGGCGCGCATCGTATATGTGCCCGGCGCCAGCGAAGGGAACGCATAGGCCCCCGCATCGTTCGTGATGGCGGTGCGGGCCGCGTTCGTACCGGTGTTGGTGGCCGATACCGTGACGCCGGCGACAGCGGCACCGGTGGTATCGTGTGCCTCGCCGTCGATGGAGCCAAACGTCTGGCCGGACGCAACCCGGCCCGCTACCAGACTGCACGCCAGAGTAATGAGGCGAACCTGCATTGAAATCGTCATGGATTATAGTTCCCCCTCGCCACGCGGCCGAACCAGAAGCTTACCCAGGCCCGCCACGGTGATCACCTAAAGACGCAAACACCACAAACGTTTGCAATTGTCAGCGAGACTATCACAGCCGCCTGGGCCTGTCAAGCCATCTGACGAAACCGAGCTGCGTTGAGCCGCCTGGTTGCGTTTTCAACTCGCGGAGCACTTGCGAACGCGCAGGGACCTGGCGTTGACAAGCACTGCAATTGCCAGCAATAATTGGAAACGCTTGTGAGCACCGGTGCCCGTCACAATAAAGCCGACTGTCACAATTAAAAATGCCCGTCACCATTAAAGATGTCGCTCGCGAATCGGGCGTCAATATCTCCACAGTCTCACGGGCGCTTAACAACGGCTACGGTGTGAATGATCAGACGCGCGAGCATGTGATTGCTGTCGCGGCCCGGCTGAACTATCGCCCTAACCGCATCGCCCGCGGCCTGGTAACGGGGCGCTCGCACTCTTTGGGGCTCATTGTAAGTGACATTCGAAACCCATTTTTCGCCGAGGTTGCACGGGGCGCCGAAGATGCCGCGCGTACCGGGAGCTGCGACCTGGTGCTTTGCAATAGCGACCTGGATGCGGACAAACAGATGCAGTATGTCCAATCGCTGCTGGAAAAGCGCATCGACGGCATCATGATGAATTCGGTGTCCATGTTGAACCGGGAGCAACAAGCTCAATTGGCGGCTTCGGGCGTGCCCATCGTATTGCTTAACCGTTCCGCGTCGAACCACACGTTTTCCACGGTTTGCGCCGACAACGAATCGGGAGGCGCTTTGGCAGCCCGGTATCTGCTCGGTCTGGGCCACCGGAAGATCGCCCATCTGACCGGCCCGCGCCAGCACGGCAATCTGAGCGACCGCACGCGCGGTTTCGTGCGGGCACTTCAGTCCGCGAAGAATCCCGTTCAGCCCATCGTGCTCCACGGAAAATTCAATTTTGATGGCGGCACCGAATTGACCAGGAAGTTGTTGGATGAACACCCGGACGTCACCGCAATCTTCGCGGCCAACGACGTAATGGCCTTTGGCGTGGTACATGCCGGGCTTGACCGCGGGATCCGCATTCCAGAGGATTTGTCGCTAATCGGCTTCGACAACATCGAATTCTCGGTCATTGTACATCCGCCGCTAACCACCATTCATCAACCAAAGTATGAGATGGGATATGCGGCAGTGGATATCCTGCTGCGACTGGCACGCGACCGAGGCAAGCAGACTCCCGAGCATCGGCTGCTGGGTGTTGAACTCATCGAACGGCAATCCTGCCAGCAGCCCATCGCCGGTCAATTGCGCGAATCGCGAAGAACATGACTGGTTTCACCCGGTTGTTACAGCCACGTCCGTGCCCGGCGTGGCGCAGCGCACCGCACCGGCGCGAGAAGCCAGGCGCGGTGGCGGTTCGGCGCTCTTCGTGGACGGCGGCTTGTCATTTTTTCCTAAAGCCTACCTGATTAAAAGAACTGTCCATTTCCGCCTAACCAAACCAGAAACTTCATCGTCCTATAATCAGAGCGCCTATGGGAACCGAGAAACCGAAGACCGACCTTTTGCCTGGCACGCTAGACATGCTCGTTCTCAAGATATTGATGATGGGCCATTTGCATGGGTATGCGATCGCGCAACTGATTCAGCAATTGTCCGACGATCTGCTGCGCGTCGAAGAAGGCTCTCTTTACCCGG
>DATMNI010000281.1:0-11614 GCA_035570275.1 Candidatus Acidiferrales bacterium
CCGGGTAAAGAGAGCCTTCTTCGACGCGCAGCAGATCGTCGGACAATTGCTGAATCAGTTGCGCGATCGCATACCCATGCAAATGGCCCATCATCAATATCTTGAGAACGAGCATGTCTAGCGTGCCAGGCAAAAGGTCGGCCTTCGGTTTCTCGGTTCCCATAGGCGCTCTGATTATAGGACGATGAAGTTTCTGGTTTGGTTAGGCGGAAATGGACAGTTCTTTTAATCAGGTAGGCTTTAGGAACGAGTGACGAGCCGCCCGTTCACCAAGAGCGCCGAACTGCCACCGGCGGCAAAAACGAAATGGCGACAGACGCGGGATTTGGCCTATCTCTGTCAAGGCTCGATCCTGTTAAGATCAAGCGATGAAACTGGCGGTGGTTGGGCTTGGGTTCATGGGGAGCACCCACCTGAAGGCGTTGGGTAAGGTGCCGGGCGCCGAACTGGCGGCGGTGTGCAGCCACGACGAGCGCAAGTTGGCGGGCGACCTGAGCGCCGTGAAGGGGAACCTGGGCGGCGCGGGCGAGCAGTTGGACTTTCGGGAGGTGCGGAAATACCGCGAAATGGACGCGCTGCTGGCGGACCCGGAGATTGAGGCGGTGGACTTGTGCCTGCCTACGGACTTGCACGAGGCGGTTACGGCGGCGGCGCTGCGCGCGGGCAAGCACGTGCTGGTGGAGAAACCGATGGCGCTCAATGGGGCCTCTGCCGACCGCATGATTGTGGAGGCGGAAAAGCAGGGCCGCGTGCTGATGACGGCCCAGGTGCTGCGATTTTTTCCGGAATACCTGGGGTTGGAGGAAGCCGTTAAGCGGCCGGATTTGGGCGCGCTGCGGAGCGCGGCCTTCCGCCGGCGATGCGCGGCCCCGGGGTGGGGCGGATGGCTGAAGGACGCGGCGAGGAGCGGGGGCGGCGTCTTCGACCTGCTGATTCACGACGTGGACATGTGCCTGCATCTTTTCGGCGGACCGGAATGGGTGGCGGCGACGGGGTACACGGACGCGGGTCGCGGGATCGACACGCTGCAGGCGCAACTGTTTTACGGCAGCGGCGCGGTGGTGACGGTGACCGGCGGCTGGCACCATGCGGGCGCGTTTCCGTTTTCCATGGAATACAGCGTAACCCTGGACGGCGGAACGGCGGAGTACAGTTCGGCCGGGCGCGCGCCCACATTGTTCGGCGGCGATGGCAGCGAGCAGGCTCTGGCGCTGAGCGGAGGCGCTGAGTACGCGGGCGATGGCTACGCGGGCGAGATCGCCTATTTTGTGGCGTGCTGTTCGGCCGGACGGCAGCCGGAGCGCTGCCCGCCGCGGGAATCCGCGAACGCGGTGAGACTCATGCTACTGATGCTGGAGGCGAGGACCAGGAATGGGGAGAAGATGAAATGCCAATTCTAAATCGGCCAAATTTGAATCGTTTGGAAGCAGGCGTGATGTTTTGGGCGGAACGCGACAGTGTGAGCGAGATCCGTTCCCTGGGAGTGCGCAGCGGGCAATTGGCGATACCGGGCACCATGGTGTTGACCGAGGCCGCGGCAGCAGGCTGGAAAGCGGAACTGGAACGCGAAGAGTTTACGATCGTGACGGTCTTTGCGACCTATGAAGGCGAGGATTATGCGGACATCCCAACCGTCCAGCGAACCGTGGGATTCATTCCCGCGGCCACGCGCGCGGCGCGCGAGCAGCGAACCTGCCAGGTAAGCGATTTCGCGGCGCGGTTGGGCGTGGGCAGCATCGCCTGCCACGTAGGCTTCGTGCCGGAGGACCATGCCGATGCCGATTACGTGGCGGTGCGCGGCCTGGTGAGGAGGGTGTGCGACCATGCCGCGGCGCACGAGCAGACGTTTGCGCTGGAGACCGGCCAGGAGCGCGCCCAGGTGTTGCTGGCGTTCATCCGCGATGTGGACCGGCCGAACCTGCGGATCAATTTCGACCCGGCGAACCTGATTCTGTACGGGTCGGGTGAGCCCATCGGGGCCTTGCGCGAGTTGGCGCCGCTGGTGATTTCGGTACACGCCAAGGACGGTGACTGGCCGCCGAAGGACGTGGCGGGGGCGCTGGGGAAGGAGCGGCCTTTAGGACAGGGGTCGGTGGGGATGGCGCAGTTTGTGCGGGCGCTCGAAGAGGTTGGGTACCAGGGGACGCTGAACGTGGAACGGGAGACGGAGGATCAGGCGGCGCGTTTGCGGGACATCGGCGAAGGCGTGCGGCTGCTGCGCGGGCTCACGGGGGCCTAGAGTATTCGGCCGTGGCACCTCTGCACGATTACCTGGCCAGAGCCTTGACCAGCTCATATAGGAAAGCCTGGCCTTCGTAGAAAGAGCTCACCAGCATCCGCTCATCGCGTCCGTGGAAACGGATGTCGTCCCTGTCCATGAAGAAGCCCTGGATGCCGTAAGTGGGAATTCCATTGGCCCGAAGATACAAACCATCCGTCGCGCCCATAACCATGATGGGAACGGCGGGCACACCGGGCCACATGGTGTCCGTAAGACGGCTGGCGGCTTTGAACAAGTCCTCACGCATCGGCGAGGGCGGCCCCTTCATCACCTCGCCATCGATCGTGACGTGGACCTGCTCATCCGCTATGATCTTTTGCAGAGTGCTCTGCACATATTCCGTGGAGTCCTCGGACAACACACGGCAGTTCACATTGGCAGCGGCTAATTGCGGCAGCGCATTCTTGGCGTGCCCGCCTTCAATCTGCGTGGCCACGCAGGTGGTGCGCAAAGTGGCGTTCCACACCGGAGAGGCGTGCGCGACGCGCTCCATGGCATCGGGCGAGCCTTCCGCCACTTTGGCCAGATCGCTCTTGAGTTGGCCTGTTTCAATTTTGGCGATGGCCTGAAAATAGGCGCGTGTCACCTCGTTGGTCTTCAGCGGGAAGGCGGCCTTCGACAGTTTGTCAAGAGCCGCTGCCAGGTGATAGACGGCATTGTCGGGTACAGGCACCGAACTGTGACCGCCCTTATTGTGGACTTCCAAACGGAAATTGATGACGTACTTCTCGCTCACTTGCACGTCGTTGGAGACCTTCCGGCCGCCGGCTATTTCGCCCCAGCCGCCCTCATTCAGACAGAACTCCGCCTCGATGAGCTCCCGGTGGTTTTTGAGGAGCCACTGGACGCCGTTGTAAGGGCCGCCGCCTTCTTCATCGGCGGTGAGCGCCACGATGATGTCGCGGTCGGGCTTGAATCCTTCCCGTTGGTAGCGAATCAGGATGGCGATCCATACCGCAGCCTGAGCCTTGTCGTCACCGGTGCCGCGGCCATAGAAATAGCCGTCCCGTTCAATCAACTGATATGGATCCATGCTCCAGTCTTCCCGTTTGGCTTCCACCACGTCGGTGTGCGCCAGCAACAGGATTGGCTTTCGCACTCCGGTGCCGCGGTATCGCACCACCAGGTTGGCTTTCGTCGGGATAGGGCCGCCCACAAAAATCTCGGACTCCGGGAAGCCCCCGGCCCTCAACCGGGCGGCCATCGCCTCCGCGGCCGGAGTGGTGGCGCCCGTTGTGTAGCCCGACCGGATTTCAATCAATTGTTTGTAAATGTCGCGGGCGAGCTGTTTTTCGCTGTCCGGCGGTAGGGTCTGACCAACGAGGCCGCCCGCCGCTAAGCACAGCAGGGGCCAGGATTTGAGCATGTCATATTATTCCATAGAGTTCCCAGATTGCTTGTACGCGACGCAGGCGATCGGGCCAAGGAGCGCGCCGCACTCGTAGCGATCCAGAAGAGAGCAATCAGTCCGGCTGTCCGCGGCGGAGAGGGCAACACTATCTCAGGAACGGCACGTAAGCCGGAACCTGGCTTTGGTAGCTGGCGAATGCTTCGCCGAAGCGCGAGGCCAGCAGGCGGTCTTCGGCGTGGACCCGGATTTCCGTACCGGCCACGAACAGGGCAATCGAGCCTATCGCCCAATTCCACCGTGTCAGCACGCAAATCGTGCTCAACAGAATGGCGAAGAGCGAAGAATAGATGGGATGGCGCACGATGGCGTAGGGGCCGGTGCGAACCAACTGGTGGTCTTCGTAGAGGCCGGCGTTGACGCGGAACTGGCGGCCGAGGTGTGTGACCGAGGTCCACGAGAGGATTCCGGCGGTGGCGCCTAGGAGCACGCACGCCACCAGACGTAGGGCGCCGGGCGGCTCGGCTGAAGCCGGGCGGCAGGCGAAGGCGATGAAGATGGCGAGCGATTCCAGAAGCAGACCAGCGCGGGTGGGCGCGGTCAGTGTGATGGAAGGGCGTTTCTGATTGTGCGGAGCCCGGAAGATGAACGGGTAGGCCCAGGCGCACCAACACGTCGTGAGAACTATCCAGGTTATGAATGGCACAGGGGTTATGAACGACAGAGAGGCTATGAACGGCACAGGGGCGATCAGCAGCACAGAGAGACCGGGCCATCGGGTCCGCAGCCGTCATGTTAGCACGCAAGCCGCAGGCCCGGCGTGCGCGCGTGTGGATACCCGAACCCGCTCGAATCGGCTCAATTGCGCCCGAATCAATCCTTCTCGCCAGAACTAATGCCATGTGCCATTGTGTAGTGGTATAACGCTCAAGATAGACAAAGCGGGGCGGGTGATTCTCCCCAAGCCCGTGCGGGACCGGCTTGGTCTACACGCCGGGAGCCACCTCGAAATCCAAGAAACCGCGGATGGGGTTGTGCTCCGGCCCGCCGGCCGGCGACCTTCCCTGGTCAAGAAAGGGAGCTTTTGGGTGCACACCGGCGAGCGTCCCCCGGGCTATGACATCCTCAAGGCCATCGATGAAGATCGGGAAGAACGGATGCGCAAGGCATGGGGCCTTTGAACTGGCATTTTGACACCTCGGTGTTAGTGCCGGCGGCGGTGGCGCAGCATCCGCACGACGCCCCGGCTTTAGCCGTTCTCGAAGAATTGGTCAGCCGCAAGCATCGCGGATATATATCAGCGCCCGTAGCCTGACCGAGGTTTACTCGGTTCTGACTCGAACCCCCTTCAAACCGCCACTCTACCCCAGCGAGGCATGGAAAATCATTGAGGAGATGATTCTCCCGCATATGGCCCTGGTAACCCTTACGCCGGCGGAATATCGGGAAAGTAGTACGCCAGTGTGCCGTTAAATGAAGGAGTCGAACCGGAGTTTCAGCCGGCCGTCGGTCAAGCCTACGCCCTCTCGGCTCTGTCCGGCAAAGGGGCACAGAGCGTCGGGTTTCCGGCGCTACACTGAAGCCGGCGTAGCGCATCCACGGCGCGTGGCCCGTACCGGCAGCGATTGCCGGACGGCGCGGCGAACCAATTCCGCGATGGAGATTCCCACCGCTTTGGCTTCTTCTTTGCTAATCCGCGTGAGAGATCAAGACCAACAGACAGGCGGCAGGGCAGGCCGGGAAGAAGTGGAGCGGCGCCCCCACGGAATCTATCGCATGATATTCTTGCGGGAATGCAAGGGGAGCAGACACTTTCACGGCGCACGTTTGTGGCGTTGGCCGGCGCTGGGCTGGCGCGGGCAGCCGAGCCCGTTATCGACATCCACCAGCACACGAATTATAGCGGCCGGACGGACGAACAATTGATTGCGCATCAGCGCACCATGGGGATTGCGAAATCGGTGCTGCTGCCGGCGGGGTCGACAGGGGGCCTCGCGGCCGGCGCGGGTGGCAATGACACCGTGGTGGCGATCAGCCGGCGTCTTCCCGGGGAGTACAAGTTCTTCGCCAACGAACTCCCCGACATCCCGGAAACCAGGAAGGTGCTGGAGAAGTTTCTCAAGGCCGGCGCCATCGGGATTGGCGAGCAGAAATTCCACGT
The DNA here is from genome assembly GCA_035570275.1 of Candidatus Acidiferrales bacterium. Classification (GTDB taxonomy): domain Bacteria; phylum Acidobacteriota; class Terriglobia; order Bryobacterales; family Bryobacteraceae; genus DATMNI01. Next base: position 5,791 of record DATMNI010000281.1, read on the forward strand.
GGAGTGCGACTCCAAGAGCATGCAACTGGTAGCCAGTATCGCGGCGCACCATGGGGTGCCGGTGCTGATGCACTTCCAGCACGAGACCTACAATCTCGGCTTCGAGCGGTTTCATAAGATGCTCGAGAAGTTTCCCAAGGTCAATTTCATCGGCCACGCCCAGACGTGGTGGGGCAATATCGATAAGAACCACCAGCAGGCGGTGATGTACCCGAAAGGGCCAGTGACGGGCGGCGGCATTACGGACCGGCTGCTGACGGATTATCCCAACGTTTACGGAGACCTTTCGGCCGGGTCGGGTCTCAACGCGCTGCTGCGCGACGAGGATCACGCGCGCGAGTTTCTCAAACGGCACCAGGATCGGTTGATCTACGGAAGCGACTGCAGCGATCACGATGGCGCGGGGCAAACGTGCTCCGGTTCGCAGCAGTTGGCGGCCATCCGCCGGCTGGCGCCAGATGATGCGGCGGTGCGCAAGATGCTGTCGCTGAATGCGGCGCGGGTTATGAAGATTTAGTGGCGGGTTGGCTACATGATGGCCGCCGGTGGCGCCGGTTCGTTCGGGTCGCCCGCGTTGGCCAGCGGAATGCGGATCAGCGCCAGCGCGATCAGCGCCATCACCCCCACGCCCACCAGGTACGACGGCTCCTTGAACGCCGAAGGCAGCGCCTTGTCCTGGAAATCGTAGACCGCCTTCACCAGGCCCGCCAGCGCCTCGCCCGCAATCAGGCCGGAAGCCACCAGCACCCCCACATTCTCCGTTCGCGCCCGCTGCGGTTCGTTGAACCGGGCGCGGCGCGCGGCCGAATCGGTGATCCAGCGAACCACGCCCCCGATGAAAATTGCCGACGTGATCGAAATCGGAAGATACATCCCGATCGCCACCAGCATCGGGCTCTTCACCTTGAACATGATCATCGCAACGCCCAGCAGGATGCCCGTCACCACCAGCGGCCACGCCATGTCGCCGCCCACGATGCCCTGCGCCAGCGAGGCCATCAGCCCGGCCTGCGGCGCCGAAAGCGCCTTATCGCCGAAACCGGTGCCGCCCCGGTTGATGTTGCCCTGATAAAGAATCATCAACGGGAAATACATCACCAGGCTGGCCAACACCACCGCGATCAACTCCGCGATCTGAATGCTGCGCGGCGTGCCGCCCAGAATGTACCCCACCTTGAAGTCCTGCAGCAGTTCGCCCGCCACCGCCGACGACACACAAACCACCGCCGCCACCCCCAGCACCGCCACCACGCCCGACGCGCCCGAAACGCCCATCGAGACCATCAGCAGCGCGGCGATCACCAGCGTGGAAAGCGTCAGTCCCGAAATCGGGTTGTTCGACGACCCGATCACCCCCACCAGATACCCGGAAACCGTGGCGAAGAAGAAGCCCACAATCAGCATCACCAGCGCCGCCGCAATGCCGCCGCTGACCAGGCCCGAAAGATAAATGTACAGCACGCACATCACCAGGAACGTGCAGCCGATCAATGCGAACACGGTCTTGGAGCTCATGTAGCGTTCCGTGCGGCTCACCGATTCCGCGGCCGGCGCGCCGCCCCTCAACTCGGCGAAAGCCTTGCCCAGCCCGGCGATCAGGTTCTTGCGCATGCGGAAAAGCGTGTAACACGTGCCCACCATCATGCTGCCCACCGCCACTGGCCGGATGATGTAGCGCCACACCGCATTGGCCAGCGCCAGCCAGTCTTCGTCCCTGGCGCCCGCGGGCAGATACGTCTGCAACTGCGGGCCCATGAAGAAAATCAGCAGCGGAATCAGCAGCCCCCATGCCACCACCGAGCCCGAAAAGTTGAGCACCGCCAGTTCCGGCCCGATGATGTACCCCACGCCGATAAACGCCGGGCTCACCGTGGGCGCGGCGCACGACGAAACACCACCCGCGGTCAGCACCTGCGTGCTGCCGATCGGCCCCAGCCGCAGCGTGCTCGTCCCCAACTGCCCCACCCGGAAAAAGAAGTCGCGGTCCGGCGCGAAAAGGTTGAAAACCCCAGCCAGATACACGGCTGCGCCGAAGCCGATGTTGTAGAACAGATACTTGGCCGCCCGCGACCCGGCCTGTCCGGCCTTGTGGATTTCGGAGGCCGCCACCGATTCGGGGAACGGCAGCTCCGGGTCTTCCACCATCACGCGGCGAATCAACGATACGAACAACACCCCCAGCACCGCGCCCACCATCATCAGTGAGGTGGATTTAAAGTACGCCGGGTCCACGGCCAGCGCCCACATGCTCGCCCAGAAGCCCAGGCCCTTGGGAATCACCGGCGCCGTCCACACGTGCGCAATGAAGAACGCCGGCAGCGTAAACACGGCGCCCGCCGCCACCGATTCACCGATCGAACCCGCGGTGCGCGCGATGTTCTCTTCCAGAATCGAGCCCTTGAACACGCGCAGCACGGCCATGCCGATCACCGCCGCCGGATAGGTCGCGGCAATCGTCTGGCCCGCGCGCAGCCCCAGGTACGCATTCGCCGCCCCCAGCACCACGCACATCACCAGGCCCAGCACAATGGCGCGCCAGGTGAACTCCTGCATCTTCATGTTTTCCGGCACGAACGGCTGGTTGCGGCGGACCCCCGGTCTTCCCGGATCCGTTCTTGCCGGATTGATGGGGGCGCTCATGAGAGGCGCGCCCTCACCTTATCGCTGATCATTTTTCCGTCCACGGTTTTTCCTTTCAGCCTGGCCTGCGCCGCTTTCATCACCGCACCCATTTGCTTGATGGAAGTAGCGCCGGTTTCAGCCAATGCTTCGGCGATGGCGGCGTCCACTTCTTCCTCGCTCGCCCCCGCCGGCAGGTAACCTTCCAGCAGCGTTCGCTCGGCTTCTTCCTTCTCCGCCTGTTCGGTGCGGCCGGCCTTACGAAACATCTCCGCCGCGTCGATGCGCTGTTTGATCAGCACCTTCAACACCTGAACTTCCGCGGCTTCGTCCATCGGCTTGGGCGAATCCACTTTCTGCTTCATGAGAGCGGCCTTGAGCATTCGAAGCGCGCTCAGGCGGGCTTCGCTCTTGCTTTTCATGGCCGCAACCATCTCCAGTTGCACCTGATCGATAAGGGGCATGATGTCTGCTATTCTAGAGGACTAGCCCTCACGATGTACATCAAAAAACAACGTTTATTAACGCCCGGCCCGACCCCTCTCTATCCTCCGGCCCTCCACGCCATGATGGCGTCGGACATGCACCACCGCACCGAGGACTTCCGCAAGGCCTACCGTTCGTGCCTGGCCGACCTGAAAGAAGTCATGGCAACATCGGGCGACGTCCTGATGTTTGCGGCCTCCGGAACCGGGGCCATGGATGCCGCCGTCTCCAACCTGTTTTCCAAGGGCGACAAGGTAATCGTCTGCTGCGCCGGAAAATTCGGCGAGCGCTGGGCCGACATCGCCAAGGCCTATGGATTGGATGCCAACGTGATCACCGTGCCCTACGGCTGCGTGGTGACTCCGGAGCAGGTTGCGTCCGCGCTCGCCGCCGAACCGGCCACCAGGGGCGTGTTCGTGCAGGCCTCGGAAACCTCCACCGGCGCCGCCCACAACGTGGAAGCCATGGGCCGTACGGTCGCCAAAACCGGCGCCATTCTCATCGTGGACGCCATCACCGGTCTGGGCACCATGCCGCTCGATATCGATGGCTGGGGCCTGGACGTGGTGATCGGCGGTTCGCAGAAGGCCTTCATGATCCCGCCGGGGCTGGCCTTTCTGTCGATCAGCCAGAAGGCCTGGAAGCTTGGCGAAACCGGGACGCTGCCGCACTACTACTTCAACCTGAAGAAGGAAAAGAAGAGCGGCGATGCCGGCGAATCCAGTTGGACGCCGGCCACCGCGCTGATTCTGGCGCTGGCCGAAGCGCTGAAGTACGTCAAACAGATCGGCATGGCTAACCTGATAGCCAACGCGCAGATGCTGGCGCAGGCAACGCGGGCCGCAGCCAAAACTCTGCGTCTGGAATTGTTCGCGGCATCCTCGCCCGGCGCTTCGGTGACTTCGATCAAAGCGCCGCCCGGCCTGGATTCCGGCGTCATCGTCAAGGAATTCCGCAGCCGCTTCGGCTCTATCATCGCCAATGGCCAGGGTTCCATGAAGGGGCAGATTTTCCGTATTGCTCATCTGGGCTATTTCGATTTCGCGGATCTATTCGCCATGATCGCGTGCCTGGAGATCATTCTGAACGCCAACGGGCACGCCGTGGAGTACGGCAGCGGCGTGGCCGCGGCGCAGGAAGTGTATTGTGGGGCAGGTTGTGAACCTGCGGCGGATTGCTAATCCGCCTGCCGCGAGCGGAACGTCTGAACGAGTCCTATGAATATCCTCATAGCCGAACCTCTCGCACCGGCCGGTATTGAGCTGTTGCAGTCGCAGCCGGGCTGGAATACCATCGTTTCCAATCCAAAGGAGTACTTGCAGCACCTGGCCGCGGCCGATGCGCTGCTGGTGCGGTCCGCCGTCCAGGTGGACCAGTCCGTGCTGGAAAAAGCCCCCAAATTGCGCGTGATCGGCCGCGCCGGCGTGGGCGTGGACAACGTCGATCTCGACGCCGCCACCGCGGCCGGCGTGCTGGTGATGAACACGCCGGGCGGCAATGCCATTTCGGTGGCCGAGCACACCCTGGCCCTGATGCTGGCGATGGCCCGCCATATTCCGCAGGCCAACGCTTCCACGCGCGCCGGCAAGTGGGAAAAGAAGAAGTTCATGGGCAGCGAGCTGCGCGGCAAAACGCTCGGCGTGGTTGGGCTGGGCAGTATCGGCCGCGAAGTGGTACGGCGGGCGCGCGCCTTCGAAATGCGAATTCTGGCGTACGACCCGTACGTCACCGCGAAAATCGCCGCCGACGCGGGCGCGGAATTGGTCAGCCTGCCCAAGCTCTACGCCGAGAGTGACATCATCACGCTGCACGTCGCGGCCACCCCCGAAACGCAGGGCATGCTGTCCGGCGCCGCCTTCCGCCAGATGAAGACCGGCGTGCGCATTGTCAACTGCGCCCGCGGCGAATTAGTGGAGGAAGACGCCCTGCGTGAAGCCGTCCAGAGCGGCAAAGTGGCGGGCGCCGCGCTCGATGTTTTCCAGGTGGAACCACTACCGGCAGGTTGGCCGCTGGCCGGCCTCGAGAATGTCTTTCTGACCCCGCACATCGGCGGCTCTACCGAGGAGGCGCAGGAGATCGTCGGCGTCCGCATCGCCGAACAGGTGGTCGAGTATCTGAAAAACGGGCTGGCCATCAACGCGGTGAATATGCCCGCCTTGTCCCCGGACCAATACCGCGCGCTCAGCCCGTACGCCACGCTGGCCGGGCGCCTGGGCAATTTCGCGGCGCACATTCTCTCCGGCAATCCGCGCACGGTGCGGCTGCACTACTTCGGAAGAATCGCCGATGGCAACACCAGCCTGCTGCGCAACGCCGGTCTGGCCGGCGTGCTGAACCGCTCCACATCGGGCAAGGCGAACCTGATCAACGCCCACCAGATCGCCGAACAGCGCGGCTGGAGCGTCGGCGAGCAGCACGACCAGCGCGCCGGCCTCACCGATTCCGTCCGGCTGGAAGTGGAAACGGACAAGGGCGTCACCGCGGTGGAAGGCGCGGTGCTGTTGGGCAAACCGCGGCTGATCCAGGTGGATGGCATCCTCTGCGAAGCCGCGCTTTCGGGTTTTGTGATTTACATGCGCAACCACGACGTGCCGGGCGTGATCGGCCACGTCGGCACGGTGCTGGGAGCCAACCGGATCAACATCGCCAACTTCTCGCTAGGCCGCCGCGACTCCGCCACCGCACCCGGCGAACCGCTGGAGGCCGTGGCTCTGGTCTC
>DATMNI010000282.1:0-123246 GCA_035570275.1 Candidatus Acidiferrales bacterium
CGCTGACCAAAGCCGGTAGCGGGTCTGGCATGGGGCCTCCTTGGCTTACAGTATTACATACTTTAAGAAACCGGCTCCAAAAAAAGAAAACCACCGATCCATCACTTTCATGTCGCGCACTCCAGTTGAGCCATAAAAACAAGGTCGGCAGAATAACAGGCTACTCTGGAAATAGTGCGCATTCTCGGCATTGAATCTTCCTGTGACGAAACCGCCGCGGCCGTGGTGGAAGACGGCGCCTCGGTGCTGGCCTCGGTGGTGGCATCGCAAATGGCCACGCACGGCAAGTACGGAGGCGTGGTGCCCGAACTGGCTTCGCGCGAGCATCTGCGTGCCATCGTGCCCGTGGTGCGGGAGGCTTTGGAACGGTCTGGAACCAGCCTGCCGGACTTGGCGGCGATCGCCGTGACGGTGGGGCCGGGGCTGGTCGGTTCGCTGCTGGTGGGGCTCACCTATGCCAAGTCCCTGAGTTTCGCCACCGGCGTGCCGCTGATCGGCGTCAACCACATTGAGGGCCACATCCACGCCGTGATCATGGAAACCAGGCAGGACGGGCGGCTGGTTGGGTATCCCGCGCTGGCCCTGGTGGTGAGCGGCGGCCACACCCATCTCTTCGAGGTCGGCGACGGCTTCCGCTACCGGCTGCTCGGTAAGACCAGGGACGATGCCGCGGGCGAAGCTTTCGACAAGGTCGCCAAACTGCTGGGATTCGGCTACCCCGGCGGCCCCGTGGTGGATCGACTGGCGCCGTATGGCGATCCCTTAGCCGTGCGGTTCACCTTCGCCAGGATGAAGGGCAACACGCTGGACTTCAGTTTCAGCGGACTGAAGACGGCCGTCCTGCGCTGGGTGGAATCGCACGATATGTCAACCGAAATCGAAGCGCGCCGCACATTTCTGCGGGCAAACGCCAGCCCCGCCAACGACCAGTGGCTGGCGGTGACGCCCCAGCGCACGCTGGACCTATTGGCTTCGTTCCAACACGCCGTGATTATCGAATTGATCACCCGGGCCGCGGCGGCGGCCGAAAAGATCGGTGCCAGGACCCTGATCGTTTCAGGCGGCGTGGCATGCAATGCAGGCCTGCGTGCGGCGGCGAAAGCGGCCAACTTGCGTTATCCGGTCTACTTCCCTTCGATCGGTTTATCCACCGACAACGCCGCCATGATCGCCGCCGCCGCGTTTCCGAAACTGGCAAGGGGCGAGTTCTCGGGGTTGGATATTGCCGCGCAGGCGAATTTGACGCTGGCGTGAGAAGCTTTCAGCGATCAGCTATCAGCAATCAGCTTGAACCGGGCGCACCGCCGGGCGCTGGGTTTAGCTGAACGCTGAACGCTGATCGCTGATCGCTACAACAGTATCAGCCCCCGCCTGATCCCCACCGTCACCGCTTCGGTTCGCGTAGATGCGTTCAGCTTCGTGAGTATCGACGCCACGTGAAACTTGGCGGTGTGTTCGGATATGTTCAGTTTCCACGCGATGGTTTTGTTGGCGGCGCCTTCCGCCATCATGCGCAACACTTCCAGTTCGCGCGCGGTCAACGCCCGGGTTTCGCCGGTGGCCGGTGCGGGAACGGCTGCCCCCGCGAGCAGCGTCTCCAGTTCGCGAGGGTCCAGCACCGCCATCCCGTTAGCGGCGGCCTCCACCGCGGCCAGGATTTCGGCGGCCCCGGCATCGCGCGGCAACAATGCGCGCACGCCCAGGCGGAGAGCCTCGGGTGTCCAGACGGGCTGATCAACGCTGGTGAGCAACACCACCACGCCGGCGCGGCCAGTTCCTGCCTGAGAATCGGTGGGCGCCGGGAGTTCTTCCGGCGGGTATGCCGCCAGCACCACGTCTGGACGCAAAGCTTCCACCCCCGAAAGGTCCGGATCGGAACCCGCGACGGCAATGCCCGGGCTGGAAGCCAGCAGCGCCTCCAGCCCGGCGCGAACGACCGCGGACTTTGCCGCGATCAGAACGCGGATCACGCCGCCTCCGCCCGCGCATCCAGCCGCACTGCCACCTCCCGCACACGGGCCCGCCCCCCGGCCGGCCACTCGCGGACGAATTGCAGGCGCAGCACCTCACGTCCGGAATCCAGCGCGTCGTTCAGGTCGTCGAACGAGCCCAGCAGAACATCACCGGCCCGCAGCGATGCGGCGGCGGCGGCGCCGGTCGGCTCCACCTCCAGCAGCAGAAGGCCTTGCGAAACCGGGCGAAGCACCACCCCCAGCGAGGGGCGCGGACCACGCCGCAGAAAGTCCATCGCCGCGTTCCCGGGCACAGCCACGCCGAGCCCGTTGACGATGGCGGTATTGATGCCCACCACCTGGCCGTGCGCGTTGGCCAGCGGCCCTCCGGAGTTTCCGGGCGCAAGCTGCACCGCGGCCCGAATCCAACGCTGGCTGCCCATACCGGGCAATTTTCCGATGGAGTGAATCACCCCGGTGGAAAGCGCGCCCGCAAAGCCCAACGGGTTGCCGATGGCAATCACCAGTTCGCCCGGGCGCAGGCCGTCGGAGTCGCCGGGCGTAGCGATTTCCAGGCCGGTGACGCCCCCGGTGGGACCAACCAGCCGTAACGTCGCCAGGTCGCGCCTGGGGTCGCGCGCGGCCACGCGGGACGGAAAACGCCGGCCGTCCCACAGTTCCACTTCGGCCTCGCCCGAGCGCGCCACGTGGGCGTTGGTGACAATCAGGCCGTCGGAACTCCATACCACGCCGGAGCCTCCGCCTTTTCCACGCCCGTGAGGAAACACCTGCACGGTGGAGCGCCTCAGGCGCTCCGCAATTTCACCGAATCCGCGCATGTCAGTCCCTCCGGGGCCTCTCCCCAACCGTGATGGCGATCTTTCGCGAGACCCCGCCGCGCAGCACCTCCGCCTCCACAGCCTGGCCCACGGCGTGCCCCTCCATCACCAGTTGGATCTCCTCGGTTTCGCTCACCGCGGTACCACCCAGCCGGACCAGGATGTCGCCGATTAGCACGCCAGCCTTGGCCGACGGCCCTTCCGGTTCCAGCGACAGCACGATCAGACCTTTCTGATGATCCGGCAACTCCACCGGTTGCAGCCCCACTCCCAGGTAGCCGCGCGTCACGTGGCCGCGCGCCAGGATCTCATCGACCACCCGGTCGATGGTGGCCGCCGGAATCGCCACTCCCGCAATGCGCGACAGCGCCGAAGTGGCGATGCCGATGATCTCGCCGCCGGTATTGATCACTGCTCCGCCCGAAGAGCCGGGGTAAAGCGTGAGATCGAGCCGGATATAGTGGTCAAGCCGCCCCCCGCGCCAGGTGCGCCACGCGCCGCTAACCGCGCTGACGATCCCCATGGTCGCGTTCACGCCCGAGTCCTCCGACCGGCCAATACATAGCGCCAGATTCCCCGCCACCGGATCGCCGCTGGACCGGGCGTTCATTGGACCCGCCCAGTCGGCTTTCAGTACCGTGATGTCGGTTCCAGCGTCCGCTCCGGCCAGCGTTGCCGGGGCGTTCTTGCCATCGGGCAGCGTGACCGTGATCTCTTCCTCGCGCCGCACCGTGTGCTCCGCGGTGACAATCACTCCCGGCCGCCAGAAGACCCCGCTCGAAGAAAACCGCGGCCGGGCATGCACCGCCACCACCGTACGCCCAGCCTGCTCCACTGCGGCCGCAAGTTCATTGGAAAGTGCGGCCAGTTCGTTTGCCATTTGGAATAGCCTCCCGTGATTCCAGGATGCCGCAGGCGGAGCTTCGCTCACATCGGCAAATCGGGTAGGAGGATGACTGCTCGAACGGGCAGCAACGGAGCTGTCGGCTTTCAGCGATCAGATTTCAGCTTGAAGCGGAACAAGCCCGGCGCACCCGCATCCCGCGGCCGGCTTCGCTGATAGCTGATAGCTGATAGCTGAAGGCTTTTCTCACCGTCTCGCCACCGCGTTGCAGCACGGACTCGTACTGATCATTTCCGGCAGGTCCGACTTTTTCTGGGGCGGGATGTTGTCGGCCGTGAAATACCGCTGCGCCGAGAGGCGTTTATAGATGCCGCCGGCCACGCCCGATGCGATCGGCCCGCTGACATAGCCGCGGCTCCCGGTCAGCATCACCACCACCACCAGCTGATGTGCGCCCACTTCGTTGAAGGAACCGAACCAGCCCATCTTGTTGGCGGACTGGAAATCAGTGCAGGTCCCAGTCTTGCCGAGGATGGGTTCGGCCGGGTCATATCCGGCCCGGCGCGCCGTGCCGAAATCCACCGCTCCCCGCATCCCCATTTTGATGTCATCGATACCATTGGCGGCCAGTTGCAGAGGGTGCTTGACCTTGGGTGTGAACTGGTCGATTTCCTCCGGTGTGTGCGGGTACTGCAGATAGTAAAGCGTGCCGCCGTTGGCAATCGCCGAAAGCAGCGCCGCCAGTTCCATCGGCGTCATCGAGATGCCCGTGCCGAAGCTGGTCATCATGCCGACACCGCCAAACTTCGGCGGCTCCGCAGCCAGCAGGCCAGGTTGTTCGCCGGCTACATCCAGGCCCGCCGTCTCGCCCAAACCGAGCATCTCAGCGTAGTGGTGCACGCGTTCGAAGCCCAGCCGTGTTCCCAGAATATTGAAGTATTGATTGTTCGAACGCGCCAGCGCCTGGGTGAGATTGTAGCTGACGTACCGGCTGGTGTAGATGTTGGTGTTCCTGGAGACGATGTTTTCCGTGAGCGCGGCCAAGGCCGTGATCAACTTGATGGTGGAGCAGGGAATGAATCCACTGGCCAACCCCAATTTCTGGTTCACCATGGTCAGGATGCGGCCGTTGCTGGGGTCAACCACCACCACGCTGCCCGGAATCGTGCCCAGGGAATCCGCGGCGGCGCGGCGCACGGTGAGATCATCGCCATCCACGTTGTCCCCGTTGGTGGGATCGACCGGGGGCGGCAGTTTCCGCACAACCGGCTTCCTGGCCGTCTTGCGAACCGGTCTCTTCGTCGCCGGGGCGGACAAAGTGGCGGGCACGGTGGCTGCTAACGCCCCGGCGTTATGTATCACTCCGCCCAGCAGCAGGAGGGCGCAAAAGAGTTTCTTCATTCGCGGTTTACTCGACCCCGGTTTACTCGACCCGGTCTTCTCGACCCGGTTTACCCGACACGGCAGGCGCCAGCCGCCTCAGGTATTACACTGACTCCGTCATTATGGTGGATGGGGATAGCGGACGTCAATCTGCCTTTAGAGCTACTGGGCCCGGCAGCGACGCCGCTCAGGCGCGAATCGGTGCGATTGGGAACGACATGCCTCCTGGGCGCCGAGGGCGCCGAGGCCTCGCGGTGACAGCGGTCAACCGCATTGGATTTAGACTGAAGGTGGAATCCTTAAAAACATGCACGCGATGAGATACCTGCTCCCCTTGACCGTGTTGGCTTGTGCCGGTGTACCAGCGCAGGCGCCTTCCGAGCACCTGGCGATGGTGAATGGCAAGCCGGTGTCGCCGGCCGAACTGCAGACTCTGCTGGCCCAAGCGCCGGCCGCACTCCGTCCGCAACTGGGGGCGAATCCGGAAAAGCTGCTGCAATACTACGGCTTCGTACAACGCATGGCGGAACTCGGCGAGGCCGCCCGGCTGTACGACCAGAGTCCGTACAAGGAACAGCTTGCTCTGGCCCGCACGATGGTGCTGGCGCAGGCTCAAATGCAGGAGTACCATCCCGACGTCCCGCCATCTGCCGAACACGAATACTACGAGGCGCACCAGGGTTCGTTCGGCGTCGCGAAGGTCAAAGCGATCTTTATTCCGGGCGTCGACGACGCCGAAGCCAAAGCCGGAGAGGTATGGAAACAACTGACATCCGGGGCGGATTTCGCGGCCATCGCTAAACAGTACCCGATGGATATGGACACCATCGCCAAATCCGATGCCGCGACTCCGGCCGACGTAAGAGCGACGGTGTTCGCCCTGAAGCCCGGTGAGATCAGCCGCCCTCTGAAGCAGCCGAACGGTTTCTATCTGTTCCGCCTGGAGAGCCTGTCCGTGAAACCGTATTCGGAAGTTCGCGGCGAAATCAACCGGACGCTCGGGGACCAGCGCTACAGCGACTGGATGGCGGCCGTGCAAAAGAGTGTGACGGTGGTGAAGTGAGGCTTATTCGGGTAGGTGTTCGAGGTCCCGACGGTCCTTCAGCCGGCCGCTGGCCTGTTTGTTGCGCTTGAGATCTTCCAGATGACTCGGCGCTCCTCAAGAAAGTCGGCGTCCGTTACCTGCGGGAAGCCGAATTCGCGCAGGACGGCAGTGGCGCGCGCGAAGCCGCAGTAGTTGACGGCGTATCCGCCGATTACCAGATATTGGACGCTATTCGAGTTCAGCAATCTCAAGAACTCTTTGAAGTCTGGCTGACGACTTCCTCACTCAAGAGGGTCGATCCGGAAGGCGAGCGGTCCAGTCGGGCGGTGTTCACGCTCATGTGCCCGTTCTATCGCCTCTCCCACCTGCCGCAGCAGGCTTGCTAGACTGATCGACGGCACCGGCGAACGGCGATGAGCGCGATCCACCTGGAACCGAGCGACCTGATCGAAATCCCCGGCGGCGAGTTTCTGATGGGGCAGGAGGACGGCCGCGATGAGGAACGGCCGGTGCATCGGGTCCGGGTGGCGCCTTTCCGGCTGTGCCGGTTTCAGGTGACCAACGCGCACTACGACGTCTTTCGCCAAACCACCATGCGCGAGAAATCGGAATATCGGGACCAGGCCGAATTTTCAGGCGCTACACATCCTGTGGTGGCGGTGAACTGGTTCGATGCCGCGGCCTACTGTCATTGGCTTTCGGCCGCATGGAAGAGGCCCGTGCGCCTGCCCACCGAGGCCGAATGGGAATTCGCGGCCCGCGGCGGTGCAGAGCAGAAAGTCTACCCCTGGGGCGACGCTTCATTCGAAACCCGCGCCCATTACGGTACGCGCTGGCAGAAGGGTCCGGAACCGGTGGCCACGGCCGAGCCCAACGGCTACGGGCTGTTCGACATGTGCGAGAACGTGCACGAATGGTGCAGCGACTGGTATGACGCGGGCTATTACCGGGCGTCGCCTGCCGATAATCCGCCCGGGCCGGCGCATGGCATCAGGCGGTCGTCGCGAGGCGGGGCATGGCGTCATCATATTAAGGTGTCGCGCTCAGCGGCCCGCAGCAGCATTCCGCCCGAGTTCCGCTATGCGGATTACGGCTTCCGCATCGCCGCGGATGGGTAGGAATTTGACCCGGACAATTTGGCCGGTGGCGACATGCCGCGAAGCGTATCGAAGCACCGCTTGCTGACGCGCGCGGCTCGGGACGGAGCGGTGGTATCGAAGCACCGCTTGCTGACCGTCGCGGCTCGGGACGGAGCCGCGGCTTACGCATCGTCGAAACGGAGACGTGGAAATCACCTCGGATCTACCGAGTTATCGGCGATCAGACGCAGCGCTGTCAGGCTGGGCATGAAGAAATAATCGCCGCCGCGCAGTTCCACGAATTGCGGCAGGCGCGGGCAAACCAACGGCGGATTCCGCGGGTCGGTGGAGCCCTGGATCAGCAGCCTGCCATGTCCATCATGGTTGCCGAGCAGCGCATCCTTGTCGCTGCCCTGATGCGCGTCGTTGCCGTATTCGATCCACTGCTGGTGCACGAACTCAAACTGCCGGAAGATGCTGGCGTTGAGCACCATGAAGATTACGCCGCGATCGTCCTCGTCGCTGACCGGTTGGCCTTCCGGAACGTACTCTCCGTAGGGCAGACCGCGCCGGGTGATGCGGCGGCGGTTCACCAATTGGCCGTAGAAGCCGAAAGCATCGCGCGGGTTGGCGCGCCGGATGTGGGCGCCCAGCGGGCAGCGGACGCCGTCCGGATCCTGGCCGAAGGTGAAATTCACATTGCGGTTGGAATCGGCAACCAGCGCGGGGTCCTCCGCGTCCGGCGAAAGTTCCACCGGCGTGCCGTCCGGCCAACGGCCTACCAGCTTGGCCGCGAGTTTCTCCCTGCCGCCGGCGTAGTGGCGGCTTTGGGCGTCCAGGTAAGCCCGAAAAGTGGCCACGTTTTCGTGCAGTTTGCGATACACCATGAAGCTGCCGTTATTGGCCACCAGGTGCGGCACCGGCGCCACCGGCAGTTCGCCGGCTTCGTCGGGATATCCCAGGATGAACTCGCCGGTAGCCAGGGGCGCCCAGTTGCCCTCTTTAGTCAGTTTGCCCTGGCCAGGCTGGCTGTGCCGCTCCGCGCCTTCGAAATCGGGATTGCCGAAGCCATCGGTATAGCCGAAGTGCTCTTTGGTGGTGATCCGGTTGTCGATGGCCACGGCCTTGGCATCCTGCGCCTGCCGCAGATGGGCCCCGCCGGTCTGCTGCATGATGCGCTCCATTTCCGCGCATCGCTCATCGAGGGCCGCCGGGGTGAGAGCGTTGACCCCGAGCCAGACGTGCACCGCGTCCTGGCGCCAGACCTGGTCTCATTTTTCGCAGGCATTGCGGCCGGTGTCGCACAGAATCTCCTTGCGGGCCTTCATGCCCTGGAAGAACTCCACCGGAAAACTGAGCAAGGTGGCGTCAGGCAATCCCAGCCGCACCAGACCTTTGTGCGTGAACGCGACGTTCACGGTGGATGGCGGCTTGCTGTCCCAGCGCTGGCCGGTAGTGATATGGGGGATGATTTGGCCGATGAAATCGCGCCCCTTCCCCGGACCCTCCAGTTCCAACAGCAGGTACCGGGCGAACGGAAAGTTGTAGCCGCGCAGCACGAATCCTTGTATATCAGCGACGTTCAATTTAGCCATGTGGATGCCCTTCGTAATCGCTCGCCAGCGGGTCCAGTTTGCCGGCATCCTCCAGGCCGGCGGCGGCGCCATGTGGATGCCCTTCGTATTCGCCGGCCAAGGGTTCCGGCGCACGACGAATCTTCTCCAGGAACCGGCGAAAAGCCGCCTGCGTGTCGCCCGCGGACTTCCCCTGGTTGGCTTCGATGAAATGCGCCAGTCCGGATTGAACCTTGAGCGCGCGCAAAGTCTGCTGCACGGTCTGGTTGTTGACGTCCGCGAAGAAGAAAGTAGTTTCGATCTGGCACTGCTTCATATAGCCGGCGAAGGCCGCCGGGTCCTGGACGCCGGGGTAGCCGACGCAATGCCGCCAGACAGCGTGCACCTCGTCCGGGGCTTCACGGGCCATGCGGGTCAGGTAGGTATCCAGATCGCCATCGAAGTTGGTTTCGAAGACCAGATACTTCGACTGGAGGTGTTCCTCGCGCGCCGGCGTGCCCACGAATACCACGTCGTCCATCACCACCAGGCGGGCCAGGTGAGTGCTGGAGACCTTGGCAAACGGGCTGCGGTGGTCGCGCGGCAGATCGGCCAGATAATCGCGAATGGCGCAATCGTGCGAGACATTGCCATCCGCCCCGTCGATAATGGGCGAAAGGATCGTAAGCCCGTAAACGTTACCACTCTGATTTGGCATGGAAGTTGTCCGTATGTTAGCTGCCGACGGGGCCGATACCAGTCGATCCGAGGTCCATTTGGACCAGCGTCACAAACTTCAAGTAGGCGGCGCCGAATTCGGCCGGGGTCATATCTTTGCTGTTGCGCGCAAACTCCTCCACTGCGGCGTTCACGCGGTGCGCGGCCTTCACGTCATTGGCGGTGGCGCGCGGATAGGCCGCGTAGTAGTAATCGGTATCGAACTGCACCAGCGCAATGTAGCGTTTGAAATCCGTGACCGGACGGGCGCCGGGATACTTCGCACTCCAGCGCCAGATCAGGTTCAACCCGTTGGAGAGGACGTCGGCGAAGGCGTCGATATACTGATTCCACGTCCCGTTGAAGTTACTGAAGAAGAGCAGGTAGTCGTAGTGCAGTTGTTCTTCCGGCTGCTTCTGGGAAAGACGCGGGAACTGGCGGCGCTTGACCACCACCCACCGCGCAAAGTGGATGAAGGAGAGATGGATCAGGTCGGCCTGCAAGGATTTGACATGGCCCAGGATGAAAAAGACAAGCTTGAGAATCGGAGTGTAGAACGCGTTCATCGGCGTGATGGCGTTCATCGCGTAGGTCTTGCCGTTGATATTGGTCACAGTCAGCCATCCAGCATCGGCTTCCTATACTATCAAGAGATCACTTTCCACAGCCAACCCGGC
Source organism: Candidatus Acidiferrales bacterium (assembly GCA_035570275.1). Taxonomy (GTDB): domain Bacteria; phylum Acidobacteriota; class Terriglobia; order Bryobacterales; family Bryobacteraceae; genus DATMNI01. The sequence continues at coordinate 10,090 of DATMNI010000282.1, forward strand.
GTTGCGGGTGTGGGGCAGGTTGCTAACCTGCGGCGGATTGGCAATCCGCCGGTCGCGTCTGTACGCGCCTCCGCGGGGTAGAGCAGGAGATAGGGCGACACCCTGCAGTGCGACCCACTCGGCGAGGCCAACCCACACTGTCCGGCTCGCTGCCGAATATTGCTGGGGATTGCCAATCCGCCGCACTCTCGAAAGTCGCTTGTGGAAGTTCGGCTGCGGCCAACTCCGGGCGGGCGGATTGCCAATCCGCCGCAGGTTAACAACCTGCCCCACATATGGGGCGACTTTCATCCTCGCTCCTGTGCGTCCCGCGCACATCGCGATTTGCCCGCGTGTGATATTCTCTTAACCACTGGGATTCTCAGATGGCCGGAAAAGTAGACAGCGCCACCCACGCGGCAGCCATCGCCAAGATCAGCGAGGCGGCCAAGCATGAGCTGGAACTGCGAGCCCACCTGGACGAGATCATCAAGGGAGCGGCTTTCAAGGGCAGCCATCGCAGCCAGGACTTTCTAAAGCACATCGTCGAACAAGCGCTCCACGGCGAACCGGCAGACTTGCGGGAGCGCAGTATCGGAGTGGCTCTTTTCGGCAGGCCCGTCACCTATGACACCGCCGATGACGCGATTGTTCGCGTGACTGCGAGCGACGTGCGCAAGCGCCTCCTCCAACACTATGGCAACACGGGAGTCAGGTCGAGATTCCGGATTAATCTTCCCTCCGGTTCGTACGTTCCCGAGTTCTGTTTTGTCCCCGCCTCCGGGCTCGAGTCTCTGGACACCCAGGTCGCCGCAATCCGGCCGGCCGAGACCACGGTTGTGCCGCACTTGCCGACCGATGAGGTTCACCACCGGACGCGGGGTTGGAGACGGCTGGCTGCCGCCATCGTTTTCGTGTGCGCTGCGGCATTTGGGTGGTGGGCGGTGGAACGCTGGATTATGACCAGCGGGTCGACCGACAACCTGATTGTCGCGGCATTTCAGGGCACGCCTCGCGCCGCCCAGGTGGTTGTCGCCGATGACGCCCTGGTGCTCATCCAAGTCTTGTTGGACCGCAGGTTCACCCTGCAGGAATACGAGAACCTGACCTATCTGAATGTTCCGGAGCTGGCGCAGAAGAAGGATCTCCTGCGCTTCTGGGGAAGCCTTTCCACCAGGCAAATCACCAACGTCGGAGACCTTCAGAACGCCAACCACATTGCCGGAGATCTGCAGGCCCGGGGTTGGGACGCGACCATTCGGCAGGCGCGTCAAATGCATGCCAGATCGTTCCGGACAGGGAACTTCGTGGTCCTGGGCAGTTCTCTCTCGAACCCCTGGGCGGATCTGTTCCCGGTAAACGAGTCGAATTTTCCTTTTGACGAGCTGCCGCGGCCCGGCAAACCGGAAGTGATACTCAACCGGAATCCGTTGCAGGGTGAACCGGCGAAGTTCGAAGTACATTTGGATACCAAGACAGGCAAGAAGATTACCTTTGCCAGGGTTTATCTGCTGGAGAACACCGCCCACTCGGGACGCGTGCTGCTGGTGGCGGGCCAGTCGATGTCCGCGACCGAGATGGCCGGGGAGCTGTTGCTGCGCAATGGCTCCACAGCGCAGGTCCGGCAGATGTTGGGACTGCCGTCCAGGGGCCGGCTTCCCGACCTGGAGATGGTGCTGCGCGTCTCCGAACAGAATGAAATCGGCGACAGCGTCGAATTGGTGGCGTGCCGCAAGGTCACCCAGCACACCGAGTGACCCGGCGAGTGACCCAGGCAGACCCGGGGAGGACCGATGCAACGCAGAGATTTTTTCAAGGGCCTGTTGGCGGCGCCCGCGATGTCAGCCGCGGCCGCTGACGATTACAACAACCGCCTCAAGGGACTGCCGCCGCTGACAATCAAGGATGTCAAGGTAATCACCACCAACGGCGGGCGGAACTACCGCTGGGTCTTCCTGAAGATCGTCACCAGCGAAGCCGGTCTCTACGGGATTGGATCGGCGAACGACAGTTACCAGACGTTCGCCGTCGCCACCGCCCTCGAAAAGCACCTCAAGCCGTGGCTGATTGGCAAGGACCCGGATCGCATCGAGGACCTGTGGCAGAGCGCGAACTTCCGTACTTACTGGCGGGGCGGCCCGGTGAACAACAAAGTGCTCGGGGCTATGGATGAAGCCTTGTGGGACATCAAGGGCAAGCGCGCCGGCATGCCGGTGTACGAGATGCTGGGCGGACGCGCCCACGACGCGGTGGCCTGTTACGATCACGTCTCCGGACGGACCAAAGAGCAGGCTGCGGAGGCCGTCAGCAAGTCGATGGAGAACGGCTTTCGCCACATCCGCTTGCAGTACGGCGAGGGCGGTTACGGCGGCGGCGGCTTTATCCGGGCCAACGAAGGCAATAGGGCCGAGGGCGGGTACCAGGGTCAGGCGTTCGACGAGGATTTGTACGTCGAGACCATACCGCCGGTATTCGACTATGTCCGGTCCAAGGTAGGATTCGCGCCCAAGCTGCTGCACGATGTCCATTCGCACCTCACCGGCACCAACGCGGTTCTTTTTTCCAAGAAGATGGAACCGTACCATCTTTATTTTGTCGAAGACCTGCTCGGGCCGGAACATCTCGACTGGTACCATGAGGTTCGCAAAGCCTGCGCCACGCCCCAGGCGGTCGGCGAGGTCTTCTCGAATCCGGCGGAATACTACCCGCTGATTGCCGCCCATGTCATCGATTTCATCCGCACGCGCGTCACGGCCATAGGTGGGATTACGCAGGCGAAGAAAATCGCCAACCTCTGCGAGGTCTTCGGCGTCAAGACGGCTTTCCAGGAAGGCGGGGAGAACGACCCGGTGAATCAACTGGCCGCTTACCACGTCGATATCTGCAGCACGGCGTTCGGTATACAGGAAGAGAATCATTTCCCACCCCAGGTCCATGAGATGCTGCCCGGAACCGCCGAAATCCGGAAGGGCTACCTGTACGGCAGCGGCCGGCCGGGGTTGGGAATCGACATCAACGAAGAGATGGCGGCCAAATTCCCCATAGTCGAAGGCCGCAACGGCGGCGCCTACGGGACCGAAAGAGCGCTGGACGGAACGGTAATCATCCCCTGAGGCGGCTGGCGCTATGTGGAGCAGGTTGGTAACCTGCGGCGGATTGGCAATCCGCCTGCCGCGCGCTGTGACGAGCCCTTGGCGGGCAGGGCCGCAGAACGTGAGCTGGCTCGCTGCCGCATCGCGCCGGCGGATTAACAATCCGCCGCAGGCTGCCAGCCTGCCTCACATCGGGAGGATCGACGGGATAGTGTGCTGACCGGCCGGACCGCGGAACTGATGCTCAGCACCGCGATGGGCAATCCGATGACTACCGCCATATACGAAGGAATGTGCGCCGGGAATTCCCAGTCGCCGGTGCGCGGCGTGGCGGTCTGCTACGCGCCCGCTGGTGCTCGAACTGCCGGTGGAGTGGATCTCGTCCAACGATCCGTTTCAGGTGCCCGCCATTCGCCGGGCTTGAGCGGACGTAATGGCTATTTTAGTAACTAGTGTTACAGGCCGTGTCAAATTCTATCGATTCCGGGCAGTTGGTAGTACTCCTGGAGCCAAGTAGCTACCGATACAAACACCAGCAAATCTAGGGACTTTGTTTTCTGATATTTGGCGGAACGTTAGCGATCTGTCCTAACGTTGCCGCGGAACGCGGTTCAGGTTATAGTTTCGCCTATCGGGATGCTTTCAGAAGTTTTACCTGACTGTCCCACAGAGGAGAAGACTCAGTATGTCTCGCAAACTGTCTTTGCGGATCGCTACGTTCATCATCGCCGCGAACGGCATCGTCTGCCTTGCCCAAGTCGAGCAGGGCGCCATTACGGGAGCCGTCGTGGATTCAACCGGCTCATCGGTTCCGAAGGCGAAGGTTACCGCCACGAACCAAGCCACCGGGGCTGTCGGCGCCTCGGAAACCACCGATGACGGATACTACAAGATTCCCTACCTGCTGGCGGGGAAATACAACCTCACCGTGGAAAAGGAAGGCTTCACGGTTAACCGCGTGACCGATGTGCCAGTGCTCGTCGGCCAATCCGCGACCATCAACGTAACCATGAAGCCGGGCAGCGTGCACGATGAGGTCACGGTCACGTCGAACGCAGTGCTGGTGGAGCAGGTCAGCTCTTCGCTGGGGTACGTCGCCGGTTCAGTCCAAGTCCTCGAACTGCCGACCAACCGGAGTCCTTACTCTTTGGCGATTCTCTCTCCCGGGGTGATCAACACCGGCAACACCGGGACGGGATATATCGTCAACGGAGGCCGGTCCAATACGACTTCCATTCTGCTGGATGGACAAGACACGCGGAATAATTCGACCCTCGACAACGCCTACACCCCTCCCCAGGAGACGGTGCAGGAAGTGCGCTTCATCACCAACAGCTTCTCGGCTGAATACGGCCGTTCGAATGGCGGCGTCCTGGTGGCGGCCGGCAAAAGCGGCAGCAACCTGGTGCACGGCAGCGTTTACGACTACCTGAAGAACGACGACCTGAATGCCAACAGTTGGAGCAGCAACAAGAGCGGCGTCCCCCGCGGACGGCAGCGGCACAACGAATACGGGTTCAGCATATCCGGTCCGGTCTACATTCCCAAGGTTTACAACGGGAAGAACAAGACTTTCTTTTTCTTCAACTGGGAAGAGATCAACGATCACGGTGTCGCCACCCCCACCGCAAATATACCGACCGACCTGCAGAAAGGCGGCAACTTCTCGCAAACCTTTACCAGTTCCGGAGCGCTGATCCAGATCTACGATCCGTTGACGACCGTGGCGGATCCGACCAAATCGAGCGGCTATTCGCGCTCCGTCTTTCCGGGGAACGTGATCCCGGCTAATCGGATCGATCCGACCATGAAGGGCATCCTCGGCTACTATCCCGAACCGACGCTGGCGCTTTCCCCCACGCTGGGCATCAACTGGTCGGCAAACTTCCCCCTGATCACTCATCAGAACAAGTATTTTACTCGTATGGACCAGAACTTCGGCGACAAGAACCGGCTGTTCTTCCGGTTCGGCTATCAGGTTTCGCCGCAGACCAGCCCGTACTCGAACGTCGCCTTCCCTGGAGAAGGAACCAACGGTGGTGGAACCCAGAAGACCACCGCCTATTCCTATGCGCTCAGCGATACCGAATCGTTTTCACCCACCCTGATGGGCGAGTTCCGGTTCGGTTATACGCGGCCGCTCATCCAGTTGACTCCGCTCAGCGTCGGCTTTGACATCACGAAACTGGGGCTGCCCCAGTATCTGAAGAACGCCGCCGCCGACGCTCTCTTCCCGGAGATCGACATCACCGACTTTACCGGCTTGGGACCACAACGCGCCTCGCACGACATCGACGCCGAGAACACCCCCGAAGTGCAAGCGCACTTTACGTGGCTGAAGGGCGCGCACGCGCTGAAGACCGGGTTCGACGCGCTCTTTTGCTATTTCAATACGTTCCGTCCGGATTACCCGTCGGGCGACTTCGGGTTCACCCGTGCGTACACACAGGGACCCGACCCGGGCACGGCATCCGCCACCGGCGGCTACGGCCTGGCCACTGCTCTACTGGGTGCGCCCACCGGGGGCAGCTTTACGATCGGGCCGTCGCTGGCGCTGTTGCAGAAGAGCTACAACTGGTATCTGCAGGACGATTGGAAGATCAGGCGCAACCTCACCTTAAACCTGGGCGTGCGATGGGAATACCAGACACCGTGGACGGAGCGCTACAACCACCTCGCCTACTTCGATCCGAACGGTACCGACCCCATCACCGGACTGAAGGGCGTGCTGACCCCCACCACCAGTTCGCACCGGTATCCCAGCAACACCGATAAGAAGAATTGGGCGCCGCGAGTCGGCCTGGCGTGGACCTTTATGCCGAACACCGTATTCCGCGCCGGATACGGCATCTTCTACGCTCCGGGCAGCGGCGGCATCGGCTCCAGCCCGGGCGACCTGGGCAGCGGTTCGGAAACCAGCACCTCCGTATACTTCGGCCAGGCGCTGGCCGCGCCGAATACCCCGATTCCCGGGTCCACGCTGGCCAATCCGTTCGTCACCGGCCTGTTGCCGTTCCCCAATTCTCTGATCGGCAGCGGCATCAACGCGATCTTCCCGCAGTGGCTGACCCCCATGAATCAGATGTGGAACGCCAACATCCAGCGGAGTGTCACGAAGGACCTCATCATCGAAGCCGCCTACGTAGGCAGCCGCGGCGAACACCTCTGGAACAACTTCACCGACAACGCGACCTTCCCGCAGTACCTCTCGCTCGGGTCGGCGCTCAATAACCTGGTTCCCAATCCCTTCTTCGGCAAGATCACGACCGGCAGTTTGAGCGCGGCAACCGTGAGGCAGGGAACGCTGTTGGTGCCTTATCCCCAGTACACCGGCGTCGGTATGCTTCGCGGCGCGGTGGGCGATTCGGTCTACCACGGCTTTACGCTGCGGGCCGAAAGGTCGTTCGCACACGGCCTGCTGTTCCAGGCTTCTTATACGACGGCCAAGCTGATCGACGACGTGAATGAGCGGTTCGTCGGCGGCGCCAACTACGACGACCCGTATAACCTCAGGCAGTCGCGGTCCATCTCCGCCGCCGACATTTCGCAGCGCTTCGTCGCTAACTACGTCTATGTGCTGCCTTTCGGCCACGGCAAACAGTTCTTTTCCCACGGAATTGGGAGCTGGATCCTCGGCAACTGGCAGACCACCGGAATCGTCACGTTCCAGACCGGCACGCCGATCTCCATCAGTGGAGCGTGCAGCTTCTCCGGCACGTCCGGCCTGGGCTGCACAGCCAACAAATCGAAGGATGGGAACCTCTCCGGCGGCGGGACCATGGGACAGTGGTTCGACACCACGGCATACACCAGCCCCGCACCGTACTCGTTCGGGAACGCTTCACGCACCGAACCGGATCTGCGCAATCCCGGGACGATCGCCTGGGATTCCGGCATGAGCCGGTGGCAGCCTATCAAGGAGCGCATGCGGCTGCAGTTCCGCGCCGACATGTACAACATCCTGAACCACCCGAACCTGGGTGCGCCCAGCGCCAGCATTACGTCCCCGACTTTTGGGCAGATCACTACGAAAAGCGGCAACCGGACCATCACCATGGCGCTGCGTCTTGAGTTCTAACCGCCGGCCAGGAACCCCGCGGGGGGCAGATGGTTAAGCGGATTGCGTTGCTCCTGATGTTCTGCCGGGCCGCCATTCCCGCGGCCGGCGTCGTCGACGCATCCACGCTCGACAACAAGGTGCTGATCGGGTATCAGGGCTGGTTTACCTGTCCGGCGGACGGCTCTCAACGCTGGACCCATTGGTCCCGCGGGGTTCCCACCGCCGATAGTCTGACCGTTGAGCTATACCCCGATCTCAGCGAACTCGACGCCGACGAGCGCTGCGAAGTTCCGGGCATGACCATTGGTGGAAAGCCGGCGTATCTGTTCTCGTCACGGAACCAGAAGACGGTGAGCCGCCACTTCCGCTGGATGAAGGAATACGGGCTGGACGGCGTCCTGGTGCAACGCTTTGTGGGAGAGATTCGGCGGAAGCGAGCGGACGGTGACGTGGTGCTCAAGAACATCATGGCCGCCGCCAGGGAATCCGGGCGGACATTCGCCATTGAGTACGACATCTCCGGCGGAAATGCCGAGACGTTCGCGCAGACGTTGAAAGACGACTGGATGTACCTGGTGGACGAACTGAAGGTGACATCGCAATCGAATTATCAGCGCCACCAAGGAAAACCGGTGCTTTCCATCTGGGGCATGGGCTTGAGCGACGGTAATGGCCATCCGCCGGCCGATGCCCAGGCGGCCAGGGATCTGGTGGAGTGGTTTCGGTCCAAGTCGCCGGCGCCCTATCACGTCACCTACATGGGCGGCACTCCCGCGCACTGGGGGACGTTGACCGCCGATTCGCGACAGGACCCGGCCTGGGCCGGCGTATATGCGACGATGGACGTCGTCCAGCCATGGAACGTGGGCCGCTACGGCAGCCTGGAAGCCGTTGACCGCTGGAAGCAGGACGTGCTGGTTCCGGATGTCAAGCTGGCCGACCTCAATCATCAGATCTACATGCCGGTGATTTTTCCGGGCTTCTCCTGGCACAACCTGAAACGAAACGCCAAGGAAAACCAGATTCCGCGGTTAGGTGGCGAGTTTTTCTGGCGCCAGGCTTACAACGCCAAGATGGCCGGCGCCAAGGTTTTGAAAATCGCCATGTTCGATGAGGTGGATGAGGGAACCGCGATCCTCAAAGCGGTTTCGCACCGCAAAGAAGCACCCGATCGAGGCTATTGGCTGACGCTGGATGCGGACGGAGCGGAGTTACCCAGCGACTGGTATTTGAGACTGGCGGGCGAGATCACCCGGATGTTCCACGGAGAGACCAAACCGAATCCGAAGTTGCCCGCCGACCCGGGGGCCGGCCGCCGGCTATAGTCGGCTATATAGTCGATGGCTTCGTCTTCCAGCCGAATGCAGTCCGCCAGCAGATTCCCCGGCACCGCCTGTTGGGAGTAAACTCGTGGCTTCGAAGATGCCGTATCGGCTGCTGAGTTAAGATTGGTGATGGTTTCTCCGAGTCGCTTTAGCGCGACTTTAAGAGACAAAGGAGTCCCCAATGGTCCGTCCTCTAAGCCTCGCGCTCCTGATCGGCCTGATGACTGGCGTAGATCCGGCAATGGCCCAATCTCCGGCTCCAGTTCCGCCGCCGGCCGGACGCCCTGTGCGCCCGACGCCGCCGACCCGCGATCCCAACACGCCCGGTTATGTCACGGCGAAAGAGCTGCCTGACGGCGCCAACGCTCCGGCAAAGGCCGACGGAAACTTCATCCTCGGCCCGACACACAACCCGGCACCGGAGATGACCGCGCAGGAGGGCGTACCGCAGGGAGAGATCTTCAACTTCACCATGGAATCGGCCGACAGCAAGATCTATCCCGGCATCGCGCGCGAGGCCAACACCTTTGGCAAGGCAGACCCCACCGACCCCGCCAAGATGGTGGTCACCACCAGCCACCCCGCTCCCTACACCCGCCGGGTGGCTGTGTATGTCCCCAAACAATACGTCCCCGGCACGGCCGCGCCATTCATCGTCGGGGCTGACGGACCAGACCGGGCACTGTTCACCGCACTGGACAATCTGATCGCGCAGCATCGGGTGCCGGTGATGATCGCCATCTCCATAAGCAACGGCAGTGGCGACGCGCAGGGAAGCCAGCGCGGTCTGGAATACGACACCATGTCAGGACTGTACGCGGAGTTCGTCGAGAAAGAAGTGCTGCCTCAGGTGGAGAAGCAATACAACGTGAAACTGACCAAAGATCCCGAGGGCCGGGCGACGATGGGCGGCAGTTCCGGCGGCTCGTGCGCCTTGATCATGGCGTGGTATCACCCGGAGCTATACCACCGCGTTCTCACCTACTCAGGCACCTACGTGAACCAGCAGTGGCCGTCGAACTCCCAGACTCCCCACGGCGCATGGGAGTTCCATGAACACCTCATCCCCAACAGCCTGGCCAAGCCGCTGCGCATCTGGATGGAAGTCGGCGACAGGGACCTGCTCAATCCGAATGTCATGACCGACAACATGCACGACTGGGTGGTCGCCAATGAGAACATGGCCAAAGTGCTGGCCGCCAAAGGCTATCACTATCAGTTTGTATTTGCGCGTAACGCCGGGCACACCGACCGCACCGTGAAACAACAAACCCTGCCCGAGGCTCTGGAATATTTATGGCAGGGGTACCCTATCGCGGGGCCGAAGAATTGATTGGGTCCTAGCTGGCGCCTTATAGCCGTTCTTTCAGAATCCGTTTGACAACGAATACAACGGGAAGAACAGTACAGGCCGCTTGGTGAGATCTTCCCGTTTGTGTCCTTGATACGGCATGTTCCCTAACGATGTAAACAGGGCACGAAATTCCCAATCGATCCGATTTCGCCAGGTCGACGCTATCCTCCGCGATACGCGACCAGATTCCAAACAGATCGGCCTGAGCTTCCGCGGAAACATCCTAAAAGGACGCCATCAGCAGTTCTGCTCAGCCGGCCATGCCGCTTTGCGTCTCTCCATATCGGCGCGCGACTCCTCAGATGAGGCCCACTCACCGCGCTCAAACTGGCGGAAAGCCCGCTCTATCTTTTCGGCAACCTCATCCTTCTCTTCGTGGAACAACTGCTCGAAACGCAGCAGTTCCAAGGCTCGCTCGATCACTTGTTCCGGGTTCTCGTAGGCGCCGCTCTCAATCGCCCGGGCGATTGCCTCTTCCTGTTCCGGCCGCAGTGTAATGGTCATTCTCGCCTCGCGTTGCAATTATCTCAATTCTACCCACCAGGAAGCCACCAGCCCTGCTTGCGGGTGCTTGCGACATGGGGGCGGCTATGCCCGCCATCGTCGAGGCATGGTACCCGGGCCAGGGGGGCGGCGAAGCGCTGGCCGACGTCCTCTTCGGCGACTACAACCCCAGCGGCCGCCTGCCGGTGACATTCTACCGGTCCGTGGAAAACTGCCGGCCTTCGCGGACTATGGGATGAAGGGGTGGACTTACCGGTACTTTGAAGGCGACCCGCTGTATCCGTTCGGCTTTGGACTGAGTTACACTACCTTTGCGTACCGCAAGCTGAGCCTTCCAAGGCAAGTTAAAGCGGGCGACGAAGTGGGGGTCGCTGTCGAAGTGGAAAACACCGGTTCCAGATCGGGTGGAGAGGTGGTTCAGCTCTACATAAAGGTGGTGCAACTCGACGCAAGAGCCGCCGGCGCGACCGGACCGCGGCCCATCCATTGGCTCGCCGGATTTGAGCGCGTGGCGCTGCGGGCGGGGGAAAAGAAGACGATCCACTTCGCGCTGTCCCCGCGCCAGTTTTCGGCCAACCAGTTTTCGACAACCCAGTCGGCCAGGGAAGCCGGTAGCCGCCGCGTGGTGGAGCCCGGCAAATTCGAAGTGTCGCTCGGCGGAGGGCAGACCGGCGCCGTGACCGGGCGCGTTGCAGTTGCGGGACCAGCCGTCGAGGTACCAGGCAAGGAGTTGAATTGATCCGAGGAGAAACCGGTGGCCGGAACCGTCTCGGTGGCCCGAGCAATGCTGTGATGGAACCCAAGCGGACCCAGGGAGCTTCGAGCGAGGTGGTCCGGGACATCAACCGGCGCATCGTCCTGAACCTCATCCGTACTCGCCAGCCCATCTCGCGGGCCGATCTCGCCCGTGTCTCCGGTTTGCAGCGCAGCACCATTTCGCTGATTGTCGAACAATTGATTCAGGAAAACTGGGTGCTCGAAGGGCCCACCGGCAGGCTGCCGCGCGGCCGCCGCCCGACTTTCCTGCGTCTGAACGACGAGCGCGTAATTATTGGTGTGGACATTCGTCCCGTACAGACCACGGTGGCAATCGCCGATGCCAACGGCAAGTTCATCTCCCAGGAGGCGATGGTCACTCTGCCCGATCCGAAGATCGCCTTGCAAAACCTGATCGATTGTATCCTGCGCATGAAAAAATCCTGCCGCGGAAAGATGATCGAAGGCATCGGCATCAGCCTGCCGGGCCGTTTCGACCATACTTCGGACCGCCTGGTCTTCGCTCCTAATCTGGCTTGGCGCGACGTGGACCTGCGCAATCCCATCGTCAAGGAGACGGGCCTGGAGGTGGAACTGGAGAACGCGGCCAACGCCTGCGTGCTGGCTGCCGTCTGGTTTGACCGCATGGAGGAAGGCCGCAACCTGGTGGTGGTGACGGTGTCCGAAGGTATCGGCACCGGGATTCTGGCCAACAGCCAACTGGTGCGCGGCCTAAACGGCATGGCCGGCGAGTTTGGCCACGTGCCGCTCGACGCCAAAGGACCGGTCTGTGGCTGCGGCAGCCGCGGCTGCTGGGAAGTCTTCGCCTCCAACCGCGCCGCCTTGCGCTACTATCTCGAAGAAGGTTCGGACTCGAGCGGCCTGAGTTTTCCCGACCTGCTCAGCCGCGCCGAACAGGGCGACACGCGTGCCGCCAAGGCCCTGGAAACTATGGCCCACTACCTGGGCCGCGGCATGCGCATGATCGTCGCCGGCCTGGCCCCGGAGCGCATTGTTGTGGTCGGCGACCTCACCCGCTCCTGGCACCGCTTCGGCAGCGTCATCGAAGCCGAGGTCCAGGCCCAGGTATTGCCCGGCGGCTGCGCTCCCCGCTTGGTCCCCGCCTATGAAGACGGCATGGCCCGCCTCCGCGGCACTGTGGCGCTGGTCTTGCAGAAGCACTTTAGCGCGTGAGGGGTAAAGGAATTCATGGTGGGCTCGTGCGGACTCGAACTCAGCGAACCATCGATTGAGATACCGTCCTCCGATAGGTGGCCCGAGCATCGGGAGGCGGGAAGAGCCGACCCCAAGTAGCGATCACGACGAGGGCGGGCCCGATTGGGCGCGGGGAGCGTTTGGAGCAGTCATTCTCGAACTCGCGTGAGCTTAAGTGGTTCCCCGCATGAAAGGGATCAATGTCCTCGCGCTGATAGGCGGAACAATTTTTCAGTAGAGGCGGGTCAGAGCTTTGCGGAATGGCTTTCGGTTGAGAACTGCATCAGGAACACGTACGATAAAGACAGCTCCCCTGGTTGTCGGTCTTGGAAACGAAGGGAGTCCAAAACGCATGCCGAGGGTTAAGGAGCTTACCGTAACGATTGAAGACAAGCCGGGCGCCTTGGGGAAGTTCTTCCTCGCTCTGGCGGAGCGTGGCGTGAACATCCTGGCCTTTCAATCGTATGTAGAGGAGGGTGAGAGCCTGGCCCGATTACTGGTGGACGACCCGGCCGGCGCCATGGCGGTGTTGGGTGGCCTGAGCATGATCTTCGAGGAGACGGAAGTCGCCGTAGTCAGGCTCGCGCACCGTCCGGGTGAGTTGGGCCGCGCAGCCTCGCGGTTGGGCGAAAAGCAGATCAACATTGACTACTCCTATTGCGGAGTGGAGCCCGGATCGACGCGGGCGCTGGTGGTTTTCGGGGTAGACAACCTTCCCGGAGCCGCAAAATTGCTAGACGAGTTGACCAGCACCGAAGATGTGTAAATAAGCTGGTCGCAAGCAGCATGAATCAACCGTAAAGATCGTGGCTGGCGATGTTCATACCGGCGCGAGCAGCATAGATACCAGAGAAGGACCAGTTGGGACACTTGTCCCAAACTGACGTGGTAAGTCATTTGCTACCAATGTCCGCTTCTTCCAGATTTGGGACACTTGTCCCAAAACCTGCTTTCAAGGCCCTTTTTCAGCATCCTGCCAGGTACGCAAAGAACAGTATGTCCCAGTAAATTGCGGCTCATACGTCCTCGTCGTGTTGGTAGAACCCTCGGCAGCATGAAAAAGCGACAAGACACCTTGGATACTAGTATCTTCACGATTTGTGAGGTCCTCACAGGTCCATGCTAGAAGGGTCCGTTTGAATTAGCTTGGACGGTTAAGGAACTGATCCGGCCTCCTGAGGTGGAGTGGCTGCAAGCTGGTGATCCCCGGAATCGATTTCATTGCCGGGCTGGACGTGAATATCTTTTGAGAAGCAGGATTAACAATCCACCGCAGTTTGCCAACCGGTTAACAACCTGCCCCACAGCGGCGCGCGCAGCGCTAAAATAGATTCGCTATGCTGCGCCGAATTCTAATCCTCCTTTTGGTTGCGGTCTGCGCTGCGCCGGCGCAGAAATACAGTGGGCCCCGGCCGCCGAAACCGGATCTCCCTTACCTGAAGCACGCGGAAGACCTGCTGCCCACGGAGGCTACTGATGCCAAGGAGGAAAAAGGCAAGAAGGACGACCTGCTCTACGTCGTGGCAGGCCCCAATTCATCGGCGAAGACCCCGCTCGCCTCGCCGATCTTTCTCTTCCAGGCCGACAAGCTGGCGCCGGACAAGCTGCAGCTTTTCAAGCTGGATTCCAAGAGCAGCCGGCGCGAAATTCTCTTCGGGTCCAAGAAACGGCCTCAGCCCATCCGCCTGGATGTTACGCGCCTGGACGGCAACCTCTACCGCCTCGAAGTAGCCGAGAGCCTGGGACCGGGAGAATACTCCATCACACCCGAAGGCTCGAACCAGGTCTTCTGTTTCCAGGTGTTCTGACGCCAGGTGTTCTGACGCCCTTGATGGGTTCCGGAGCCGATGAATCTGGCGACGTTGCCGTTCATATCCACGTTGACGGCGAACCCGACCGGCTCCTGCTTGAAGTTGTATTGAGCGTAACCTGGTCTGGCCGGTCCCCGCCGCCGCCGCGATAGGTGTCTCTGAGGTTTTCCGGATAATTGGAATCTGAAGCCGCTAATTGTAAGGCAATATTTGCAACAAATCAGGTCACGGGCTGCAAAGGGAACAGGTCCGGATAGAGCCGGGCTGCGCATTCCTGGCAGATGCCGTGGGTGAATGCCGCCTCAGAGTTGTTGGCAATGTAGGTTTCCAATTGCTGCCAGGCGCCGGCCTCGTTGCGAATCTTCTTGCACGAAGCACAGATGGGCAAGAGGCCGCTCAGAATACGAACCTTGGCTCGGGACTGCGCGAGCTTCTCCTCCGTTTTCCGGCCGGCTTCCTCCATGGCCCTTTGACGCAAGCAGGCATGGGTAATCGCCCCAACTGCCCCCAGGCTCAACAGCAGGTTGGATATTTCAATCGAGATCGCAAGCCCGGACTTGGGTCCGAGCACGAATCCGAGAACAATAAGTGACGAACACACAGCCGCCACCGCAATCATCTGTTGGCGGTTAGCCCATAAGCTGGCGATCCAGACCAGAACCACTTGGAGGAACCAGACAGCCAAACCCAAGGGTGTCACGGCATCGAGTACCATCAGTACGCCGGCTACGATGACAGTGAGAATGACTCTCAGGTTGCGGATGTCACCCCCCATTCCTTGATCATCCCCCCTGCTCACGGCGTTGCATACTTTCTTAATGATTTCCGTTTTTGCCACCCTGCCCAGCATCGACTATTCTTCCATGATACATCCAGCCGCCTCCAGGTGGCTCCTGTCCCAAAAGTGGCTCCTATCCGTAAAGTATCTACGGTGACCGGCGTAGGTGGCAGCCTGAAATCAAACCAGGCGAGTGCCAAAAAGGGCTCACGGCCGAGCTCGTCCTCTTCCCCTAAACTTTGCTCCTCTTGCACGGCCGGACGCCGGTGATGCCGGCGGCAAGCACCAACAGGATCAGAGCGCCGGATAGAATGTTGCCTATTTGCATGCCGATTCTAGCGCCCGCGAGTCCGGTACGCTAGTCTGGATCTATAGCCATGAAGAGGTACCGAGTGAATTGGCGCCGGGTCGGCCGGATCGAGAAGACGTTCCTCGTCTTCGCGGCGATCTGGGTGCTGCTTTACTTAACCGGCTCGGCGCCGGCGCTGCTAGTGGTGGCAACCCTGGCAATGGTCGTTTCGGGCGGCCTGGCGGCCTACAAACTGTCGCGCCGCGCCATCCGCACGGCCATCTGGCGCTTGCGTAACCGGTTGATTGCCGCGTACCTGTTCATCGCGGTGGTGCCCATCGTGCTGATCCTGGTTCTGATGGGACTGGCTGCCTGGTTCGTGCTCGGACAGATGGCGGTTTATCTGGTGGATACCGAGCTGAGTGCCCGCGAGCGTACCCTGTCGTTCGTGGCGGAAACCTTGTCACGCGGGCCGGTGCAGGACCAGGCGGTGAGCAACCGCGTCCTACTCCTGCGCCGCAGCTTCCCGGATTTCGAAATGCTGGGCACCGGCCAGAGCGAATTCCGCTTTCCGCCCGATTCCAAGCTGAGGCCGCTGCCGGCAGCCTGGAAGAACGGAAGCGGCCTGGTGACCAAACAGGAAGGAGACAAGCTTCGCCTCTACGCCTGGGCTCGCGCGGAACAGAACGGCAGCGCGGTCAGCATCCTGGCGCCCCTGACGCACGACCTGTTAACCGGGCTGGTGAAGGGATTAGGCGACGTAAGCTTTCAGAGCGGCTTCCTGAACCTCACCGGCCGCTCCCGCTCGCGAATACCGGAGCCCGCCAATATCGCCGATTTCCGAGTGAGCTTCCTCTACCCGGTGGCGGTGCCATCCTGGGAGGCACCCGAGAAGCCGCCCGAGATCCTGCTGATGGTGGTGGAAACGCGCGTTGCCTCCGTGCTCGGCATCGTCTTTGGCCAGAAGGAGGAGTGGAGCGAGAGGATCATGGAGTTTCTGGTGGCGGCGTCGATTCTTTTGCTGCTGGTGGAACTGGCTTCTCTCTGGGCGGGAGTTATGCTCTCCCGCAGTATCACGGGCGCAGTGCACGAACTCTACGAAGGCACGCAACACGTGAGGCGCGGCGATTTCTCCTATCGCATCCCGGTAAAAGGCGATGACCAGCTAGGCGACCTGACTACGTCGTTCAACACCATGACGGAGAACCTGGCGGAACTGATCGTGGTGGCCAAGGAGAAGGAGCGGCTGGAATCGGAATTGAGCATCGCCCGCGAGGTGCAGAACCAGCTTTTCCCGAAGGACGTGCCCTTCACCAAGACGCTGGAGTTGAAGGGCGTCTGCGCCCCGGCGCGCATGGTTTCGGGCGACTATTACGACTTCATGTCGCTTTCCGAGAACACACTGGCTTTCGCCATTGGCGATGTGGCGGGAAAAGGGATTTCGGCGGCGTTGCTGATGGCGACCATTCAATCCACCATGCGCACCCAGTTGAGCGCCACCAACGGCGTAGGACCCCATCACTATTCCGCGGCCCGCCTGGTGTCCAACTTGAACAAACAGCTTTACGCCACCACCGCGCCCGAGAAGTACGCCACCTTTTATTTCGCGGTGTACGAGGATGCCACGCATTCGCTGACCTACACCAACGCCGGACACCTGGCGCCCATGCTGCTGCGCGGCAGCAACATTCAGATGCTGGATTCCACCGGGACCGTAGTAGGCGCGTTCCCCATCGCGCGCTACCTGGAAAAGACCGTGGCGCTGGAGCATGGCGACCTGCTGGTGGCCTATACGGACGGGGTCACGGAGCCGGAAAATGTTTATGGGGAAATGTTCGGCGAGGATCGGTTGAAGGACATGCTGATCAAGTACTCGGGCGCGGATTCCTCTGAGCTGATCGCGCGGACCATGGAGTCCGTGGTGCAGTGGACCGGCTCGTCCGAATTGCAGGATGACATGACCATGGTGGTGGCCCGCCGATTATGAAAGTTCTGACCGCGGCCGAAATGCGGGAGGTGGATCGCCGGACCATCGAACTCGGCATCCCCGGCATTATCCTGATGGAAAATGCCGGGCAGCGCGTGGTGGAGTTTCTGGCGGAGCGTTTCGCGCCGCTCCGCGAGCAGCGCATTGTGGTGCTGTGCGGGAAGGGCAACAACGGTGGCGATGGCCTGGCGATCGCGAGGCAGCTTTACACACGATTCCGGCCAGCCGCCCTGGACGTAGTGCTGCTGGCGGCGGCGGGAGATCTGCAGGGCGATGCCGCAGCCAACTACCGGATGCTGCATGCCTGCGGATGCGCGGTGACCATGGATATTCCGGCGCATGCGCTAAACGCCACGCTGGTGATTGACGCCCTGCTGGGGACGGGCACCGCGGGGGCGGCAAGAGGCCGGACGCTGGAAGCCATCGGTGAGATCAATACCGGCTTTCCGTTGGCGAAAGTGGTGGCGGTGGACATGCCGTCCGGGATGCCCAGCGATTCCGGCACACCCGCCGGCGAATTCGCGCGCGCCGATTATACCGTGACGTTCACCGCTCCCAAGGTTGGCCTGGTGCTGCCGCCCAACTGCGACCACGTGGGCGAACTGGTGACCGCGCCCATCGGCAGCCCGCCATCGTTGTACGATCACTGCGCGCTGGCATTGTTGGAACCGGCAATGTTTCGCGACCTTCTCGCGCCGCGTCCGCACGGCGGTCACAAAGGCACCTTCGGCCACGTACTTGTGGTAGCCGGAAGCCGCGGCAAGACCGGGGCCGCCGCCATGACGGGGCTGGCCGCGTTACGAGCCGGCGCGGGCCTGGTTACGGTAGCCTCGGCTGCCAGCGCCATCGCCGAAATCTCCGCGCACGCACCGGAGTTGATGACCGAACCGCTAACAGAAACTCCCCAAGGAACCATCGCGCGGAACGCCGATCTGGCCCGGATAGCGGAAGGTAAGACGGTGATTGCGATGGGGCCGGGTCTGGGCCGTGATGAGTCGGTGGCGCAGTTGGTAGCCGGCGCCGCCGCCACTTTCGAGCAGCCCATGGTGCTGGATGCCGATGCGCTAGTGGGACAGGCCTCCGGCCGATCCGCCCGAACCAGGGTACTGACCCCGCACCCCGGCGAAATGGCCCGGCTTGCCGGCACGACCACGGCGGAAATCCAGTCCGACCGCCTGGCCTCCGCCCGCGCCTATGCCACCGCCCACTCCGTCACCCTGGTCCTCAAAGGCCAGCGAACCTTGCTCGCCTTTCCCGATGGGCGCGTGTGGATCAATCCCACCGGCACGCCGGCCATGGGCACGGGCGGCAGCGGCGACATCCTCACCGGCATGATCGCCGGCTTCTTAGCCCAGTTCCCGCTCCAACCAGACCGGGCGCTGGCCGCCGCCGTTTACCTGCACGGCCTGGCCGGCGAAATTGGCGCGCGGGCGCTGGGCGAGAAGTGCCTGATCGCCACCGACATTCTGCGGTACCTGCCCGATGCCATGGAGGAGTGTGCCGACGTACCGCACGGCCTCTGAAGACGCCACCATCGCGCTGGGCGAACAACTGGCCAAAATGCTACCGCCCCAACGTGCGGTGCTGTTGATTGGCAACCTGGGCGCCGGCAAGACCACCATGGCCAAGGGAATTGTGCGCGGCCTGGGTGCGGCGGAACCCGAAGAAGTTTCCAGCCCCACGTTCACCCTGATCCACGAATACGGAAGCGAGGGGCGGGTGTACCATATTGACCTGTACCGACTGGACGAAGCGCGCCAGGTGGCCACCCTGGGGCTGGACGAGATTTTCGACAAGGACGCCGTGGTGTTGATCGAGTGGGGCGAGAGGTTCCCGCAACTCATGCCCGCGGAGCGCACGGAAATCCGCATCCGGGCCATAGGGGACGACGAAAGGGAAATCGAAGTCACGGAAGTCTCACGACCATGAACACACAACCCTGGGCCCTGATTCTGGGCGCGTCGAGCGGCTTCGGCGAGGCCACCGCGGTGGAACTGGCGCGCGCCGGCATGAACATCTTCGGCGTCCACATGGACCGCCGCGACAAACTTCCGCACGTGGCCGAAATCGAACAGCGCATTCACGATCTGGGGCGCGAATCGTGGTTCTTCAACATCAACGCGGCCGAGGACGAGAAGCGCAGGGATTGCGTGGAACTGATCCGGCAGCGGCTCTCCGGTCAGCCGGGTTGGGTGCGGGTGCTGCTGCATTCCATCGCTTTCGGCGCACTGCGGCCGCTGGTGGGCGCGGAGATGGTGGCGTCGAAAAAACAGATCGAATCCACCGCGGACATCATGGGGCACTCGCTGGTCTACTGGGTGCAGGACTGCCTGCGGGCCGGCCTGTTCGACAGGGGCACGCGGATTTTCGCCATGACGTCGGCGGGCGGCACCAGGGCCATCCCACAATATGGCCCGGTGAGCGCGGCCAAGGCGATTCTGGAATCGCACATCAGGCAACTGGCGCTGGAACTGGCGCCGGCCGGGATCACCGCCAACGCCATCCTGGCCGGCGTGACCGATACTGCGGCGTTACGTCAGATTCCGGACCATGAGAAACTCATGGAGATCGCACGCCGGCGCAACCCGAACAAGCGGCTCACCCAACCCGAGGATGTGGCACGCTGCATCGCGGCGCTGTGTCACCCGGCCACGTATTGGCTCACCGGGAATACCCTACAGGTGGATGGCGGCGAGAACATTGTAGGATGAAGGCATGACTGACAACGGATGATCGCATGACAGACAACGGACTTCCCTGTATCGACCAGTTGGAGGCCACGCCCGGAATCCTGCGCGGGCTACTGACCGAACTCTCCGAGGAAGATGTGCGCTGGAAACCGGCGCCCGACCGCTTTTCGGTGGGCGAGGTGCTGGCGCATCTTTCCCACTCCGAGGGCCACTGCTACCGCGCGCGCCTGGACCGGTTCATGGCCGAAGAGCGGCCCGAGTTAGAACCCGATGACGCCCAGTTTCATCTGGAGATCTACCGCAACGCCAACCCCGAGGACGAGTTCGACCATTTCGAAGAGCAGCGCGAAACTAACGTGGAGTTCCTGCGCGACCTGCCTGCCGGAGCGGGCGAGCGCGTGGCTTTGCACCATGCGGCAGGGCCGATCACCATGGTCAACATGCTGCATGAGTGGGCCATGCACGACCTGGGGCACGTGCGGCAGATCGCGGAACTGGTGCGCGCGCGGAAGCATCTGGCGGGCGCGGGTCCGCTGGGAATGGACTACCAACTGAGGCCATGAAGATTCTCACTCTGGTTTGGGCCGCGGTGTTCACGAGTACGCTAGCCGGCCAGACCTTTATTCAAATGTCGGACCCGCAGTTCGGCATGTACACCGCCAACAAGGGATTCGAGCAGGAAACCGCCAACTTCGACTTCGCCATCGCCACGGCCAACCGGTTGAAACCCGCGTTCGTGGTGATCACCGGCGACCTGATCAACGAGGCCGGCAACGCCGCGCAGACGGCGGAGTACAAGCGCATCACAGCGAAGCTGAAAACGGGCATCCGGCTGTTCAGCCTGCCCGGCAACCACGATGCAGGCAACGAGCCCACCACGGAATCGCTGGCGAGCTATCGCGAGCATTTCGGGCCGGACTACTATGCGTTCCGGGTGGGCGACATCGCCGGCTTCGTACTGAACTCCAACCTGGAAAAGGGTGCGGCCCAGGTTCCCGAAGAGGCCGCGAAAATGGAGGCCTGGCTTGGCGGCGAACTGGCAAAGGCCAAGCGGGATGGCGTGAAGCACCTCATCGTGTTCCAGCATATTCCCTTCTTCCTGAAAGACCCCGGCGAAGAGGATCAGTATTTCAACATCCCGCGCCAGACCCGCCTTCGCTACTTGAAACTCCTGCACGAATCCGGCGTGAAGCACGTCTTCGCCGGCCACTATCACCGCAACGAAGAAGGGCGCGACGGCGAACTGGATATGGTGACGACGGGGCCGGTGGGAAAACCTCTGGAGGGCGCGAAATCCGGGATCCGCATCGTGACGGTGACGCCGGCCGGCGTGACCCACAAGTATTATGAGTTCGGGGATTTGCCGTAGCGTCACCCGCGGATGTGCTGCCCGGCTTTCTACAAGCGGTCGCCCACGAGAAAAGCCATGGACGGCGGCGAGGAACTTCAGAACGCGGGATCGGCCGCTACCTGAGCGCCGGCTCCCGACGACACGCGCGTCAGCGTAGGGCGCGTGCCGCGCGCATAGAATAGGCATGTGATTATTTTGGGTTATGCTCTTACCTTGGAGTATTCGAATGTTCAACGCTCTTGCCTGGTTCGGCACGCTGGCGGTTGCGCAGGCTCTTTTCGCGCAGCAGCCGTGCGAGAAACTGACTGACCTGAAGCTGCCCAACGCGGAGGTCACTTCCGCGGTCTCGATTCCCGCCGGAGCGGTTTCTACCGGAACGGGAAACGCACCTCTGGTTGACATGCCCGCCCGCTGTATTGTGAAGGCCATCGCGCGTCCCACCCCGGACTCTGAAATCAAGTTGGAAATCTGGCTTCCGGCGGCCAACTGGAACGGAAGGTACATGCAGACCGGAAACGGTGGTTGGGCTGGGGCGATCCCGATATCGTCGTTAGCCGGCGCGATCCAGCGTGGATACGCCGCCGCGGGAACCAATGGCGGCCACGACGCCGGTGGTCCGAACGGTGCGGCGGGCTGGGCCATCGGGCATCCGGAAAAGCTGATCGATTTCGGACATCGCGCGCTCCACGAAACCGGCGTACAGGCGAAAGCAGTCATCCGCGCGTTCTACGGAAAAGAAGCAGCGCGGCGCTACTTCGTGGGCTGTTCCGACGGGGGACGCGAAGCACTCATGGAAGCGCAACGCTACCCGGAAGATTTCGATGGAATCATCGCGGGTGCGCCGGCGAACGATTGGTCGAACCACTTCACCGGATTTGTGTGGAACGAACAGGCGCTCCTCAACGATTCCGCCAGTTTGATTCCTCCCGGGAAGCTGCCCGCGATTCAGAAGGCCGCGCTGGCTGCGTGCGACGCTAACGATGGAGTGAAGGACGGCCTGATCGAAGATCCCCGCACCTGCCACTTCGATCCCGCTATCCTCACCTGCAAGGGAGCCGATAATGCAGAGTGTCTTACGGCATCGCAAGTCATCGCCCTGAAAAAGATTTATGAGGGCCCGAAGAATTCCCGGACCGGCAAGCAGATCTATCCCGGCTACCCGCCCGGCCACGAAGCAATTCCCGGGGCCTGGCAGCCCTGGATTATCGCCTCCCCGCAGGAGAACAGCGCTCAGATCATGTTCGGGAATTCCTTCTACGGTCAGGCGGTCTTCGAAGATGCTCACTGGGATTTCCGGACGCTGAACTTCGATAGCGATGTCGCACTAGCCGCGGAGAAGGCCGGAACTGTTCTCAACTCCACCAATCCCGATCTCCGATCGTTTCGCGCTCACGGTGGAAAGCTGATCCAGTATCACGGATGGGCCGACGCCGCGATTTCGCCTTTCGGCTCCATCGCATACTACGACAAGGTGCTGTCGTTCTTCTCGAAGTATCCGGATGCGCGCACCGGCGGCGGTACGGTCTTCGATTTCTACCGGCTCTTCATGGTTCCTGGCATGGGACATTGCGGGGGAGGGATTGGTCCCAACAGCTTCGGGAACGGCGGCAATCGCTTCAGCGGCGATCCCGATCGCGATTTGATTTCCGCGCTCGAAAGGTGGGTCGAAAAGGGCGTCGCTCCGGAGCGGATCATAGGCACTGGAAATGCCGTCGGCGATCCGGCCAAGACTCTGTCGCGACCGCTCTGTCCCTATCCGCAGGTGGCTCGATACAATGGATCGGGCGACCCCAATCAAACGGCAAGCTTCACTTGCGCGGTTCCGAAGGAGTAGAGACCGTGACCGCCGGCGATGGCAGCTTCGGGTTACTGGGTAGCCGCACTTTCCAAGGAGGTTCAGCGATGAAGAGAAGAGATTTTCTGGCGGGAGGCTCCCTGGTGGGCCTTCCTTTTCAGGCCGCCGCGATGCCCCAGACGGCGCCTACCTATACCGGCAAGCCAGCGCTCAAGATCACCGACGTCCAGGCGTTCGTCGTGAACGCCGGCCGAAACTACGTCTATGTTAAGGTGTCCACCGACCAGGGCATCCACGGCTGGGGCGAAGCCTATTCCGCGGGACCTGACGAGGCCACCGCCGCCACTGTCCGCGATTTCAAGGACTGGCTTGTGGGCAAGGATCCGCGCAACGTGGAGTACCTCTGGGCCACGCTGTACAATTTTACGCGCTTCCCCGGAGGGCTGGTGGTCAACTCCGCCATCAGCGGCATCGAACATGCTCTATGGGACGTTGCGGGCAAGGCTGCCGGCCTGCCGGTCTACATGCTCATGGGCGGAAAATGCCGCAACAAGGTGCGCTGCTATCAGGCCGCCAACTCTCCTGAGGACGCACAAAGGCTGATCGCGAAATACGGCTACACGGCGCTCAAGGCCACTCTGGGCTTCACCAATGCCGTGCCGATGAGCGCTACGGTTCGCGCCTTCGGAGAAAGAGCCGAGGCCATGCGCAAATCCGTCGGACCGAATGTCGACCTGTGCTTCGACGCCCACGCCAGACTCTTCGCACCTTATGTGGCCTACGAACTGGCGGAAGTTCTGAAGCCTGTCCACCCCCTGTTTCTCGAAGAAGCCATTCGCCCCGAGAACATGGATTCCATGGCCGAACTCCGCCGGAAAGTACAGATCCCTATTGCCACCGGCGAGGAACTCTACACCAAGTTCCAGTTTCAGCAGTTGCTGACGGCCGGCGGAGCCGACATCATTCAGCCCGACGTTTGTCTGGCCGGCGGATTCCTGGAACAGAAGAAAATCGCCGCCATTGCCGAATCGCGCTATGTCGAAGTGGCGCCTCACAACCCTCTGGGCCCGCTGGCCACGCTGGTGAACATTCACTTCGCCGCCTGCACCCCGAACTTCCTCATATTGGAATACCACCCGGACGACGAATCTCCCCGCAAAGACCTGGTCAAAGGCGACACCATCGTCGCGCAAGGCGGCTATCTGGCCATCCCCGACAAACCAGGTTGGGGCTATGAAATGGATGAAGAAGCCTTCAAACGCATGCCTGCGAAGCCCTGGCACCGCGCTTTCTCATTCGCGCCCGACGGCACCCCAAGTTTCATTTGACGGCGGCCGTGTCAGGCTTTGCCTGTAGCCATATCCCGCAGCGCCGCAGCGAAGCGGTGTACTTCGGCATGCGTGTTGTAGTGCACCAGGGAAGCTCGCACGGCACCGGTCCCGGTCGAAAGCCCCAGACGATCCATCAAGCGGGGCGCATACATGTTGCCATCCCTCACGCCGATGCCTTGCGCCGCGAACTGTTCGCAAACCTCGGCGGGTTCCATGCCGCGAACATTGAAGCATATGGTGGGAACCCGGCAGGCGACCAGTTTGGGATCGCTTACGCCGTAAACCGTTACGCCGTCGATGCCCGACAACTGCTGGAGCATCGCCTCCGACAACGAAGCCTCGTATGCGCGAATGGCCCCCATCCCCGCTGTCAGTGCCACGCGGCGCGCTTCATGGCTTGCCGGCTGTCCGCTTCCGCCCCCCAGCCATTCCAGGTAGCCGATAGCGGCGGCCATGCCGGAAACGTTTTCGTACACGAACGTTCCGGCTTCGATCTTGGCGGGAGCGGCATCCGGAATAAAATGTTCGCGAAAGGTCGGCAGTTTTGCCAACGCGGCCCGTTTTCCCCACAGAAAACCCATGTGCGGACCAAAAATCTTGTAGCCGGAACAAACCAGGTAATCGCAATCCCACGCCTGCACGTCGAAAAGGCCGTGCGGCCCATAATGCACGGCGTCGAGCATCACTTCCGCCCCCGCGGCATGGGCGCGGCGCGCCACACCGGCTACATCGACAATCGAACCGAGCGCGTTCGAAGCCGCCGTGCATGCCACCAGCAGCGTTCGCGGCGAAAGTACGGCATCCAGATCTTCCGTATGCAGGCGGCCATCCTCCCGGATATGCCACCAGCGTATGCAGGCTCCCTGCTTTTGCAACGCGAGCCATACCGAGATATTGGCCTCATGATCCAGGTCGGTCAGGATGATTTCGGTCCGGTCGCGTATGGTTTCCCCAAGCGCCAGGCTCACCAGGCGCAGGAACGAAGTGGCGTTCATGCCGAACGCGACTTCATCCGGTCCGCTGGCATTGAGGAACAGGGCAACACTTTCGCGCGCCGCGGCGATGGCGGCGTCCACGGCCCGGCTCTTCTCATACCGGCCTCCACGCTGAACATTGTGCGAGACCAGGTGATCGGTGACCGCATCGAGCACGGTCTGCGGAATTTGCGCGCCCGCCGCATTGTCAAAAAAGACGAACCCGTCGCTCTTCCGCAGAGCCGGGAAGAGATGCCGGATATCCTCGACCGGGAACGGAGCCTCGCGAGCCGCCATTATAAGTTGTGACATGTCAAATTTTGACCTTTAGCCTGCATTGAAGCCTAGCCGGCATTGACGCCCGTTTTCGAGCCGGCCTTGGCCAGATTCGCGCGGACCAGGAAATAGGCAGCGGTGATCAGCCCGAGCCACGGAATACCCGCGATCAGAGTGATGCGCATTCCCTCAACCCACCACGTCGTAATCAGGATCGCCACCAGCAACGCCGCGCCTAACAGCGAAGTGAACGGATAGCCAATCATCCGCACCGGCAATCGCGGCAGGCCCAGAGCGTCCCACTTGGGACGAAAAGCGAGATGGGTGATGAAGACCATCAACCAAACGAAGAGACCACCAAATAAAGATACGCCGAACAGATAGACAAAAGCGCTGTCCGGGGCGAGCATGGCGACCAGGATGGCCGTTGCCAAGCCGGCTCCGGAAATCAAGAGCGCGTTCACCGGCACGCCGCGCCGCGATACCTGTCCGAACATCGCAGGCGCGTAACCGCCGCGCGAAAGCGAGAACATCATGCGGCTGGTCAGGTACAGGTTGCAGTTCATGCTGGACGCCGCAGCCGTGACCACTACAAAATTGATCACGTGGGCCGCCGCGGGAATGCCGGTCAACTGGAACACTCGCACGAACGGACTGGCGGTGAGATGCGCGCCCGGCTGGATCTGATTCCACGGCACGATTGCCACCAGCACGGCGATAGCGCCGAGATAAAAAACAATCAGCCGGCCCACCATGGACCGCATGGCCTTCGGCACCGCCCTTTCGGGATCCCGCGCCTCCCCCGCCGTTACCGCCACCACTTCGGTGCCGATATAACTGAAGATCACGAACACCATAGCCATCCAGACGCCGTGAATGCCTTTCGGCAACATCCCTCCGTTGCCCGTGAAATTCGCCAGACCAATCGCCGGGACCGGTCCTAAGCCAACCAGCAGCGCCAGTCCAAACGCGATGAACACGACAATCGCCACCACCTTGATCATCGCGAACCAGTATTCAAAGCTCCCAAAGCTGGAGACGCTGCGCGCGTTCACGTAGAGCAGCGCGATGGAAAAAGCGGCGGTCCACAGCCATTGAGGAGTGTGCGGAAACCAGAACTGGCAGTAAATCGAAATGGCCACCGCTTCACCGCCGATGGCGATGCATTGCACCGCCCAGTATGTGTAACGAATCACGAATCCGGCCCATGGATTGAGATACAACTCCGCGTACACGCCGAATGAACCGGCCGTCGGATGCGCCACGGCCATTTCAGAGAGCGCGCCCATGAAGAGCAGCGCAATCATCGCGCCGATCATGTAGCTGAAAATTACGCCGTTGCCCGCCAGGTTCACGGCCAGCGAACTGCCCAGAAACAGCCCGGTTCCGATGGCGCCCCCGATAGCGATCATGCTCAACTGGCCGCTCGACAGGCCGCGGGTCAGCTGCTCGCCGCGCTCGATCTCGGGTGACTCAGTCTTCATAGGCGGCGCCCGGACTGCCCGACGGATAGAAAGCACCCAGCAGGCGAATCGGCGCCGCTTCGGCATTCTCGATGCAGTGCCGCACTCCTATGGGGAAATAAATGCTGGAGCCGGTTTCGAACTCACACGTGTCCCCATCGACGTGAACCAGGCCGCGGCCGGAGAGAATGAAGATCCCTTCCTCATAGGTATGGGTGTGCGGGATGGCTTTGCTGGTGGGAATCCATCCGGCGAACTGAGTGATCTGCCGGCAGCCAAGGTCGGTGTGAACCAGGTACCGGAAATGCCGGTCCGCGCCCGCGGGAATCAGCTCCCGGTCTACCTCGCGGACCGTCCGTTTCGGGGCATCGTTCGGGGTAGCGCTGGAATCGGCCGCCCGCGGAGTTTCCACAACCCGCGGCGTTTCCACAAAGTGCCGTCCGAAGTCCTCGGGACAGCAGGCATGCAGCACGCGCAGCGCCGCCTCGCCGGTATTCTCGAAACAGTACTCGGCGGCCGGCGGGACGTAAATCGCGATTCCAGGACTTACAGGATAAGGCCAGCCGTCGATGTAACAGACGCCTTCCCCCTCCACCACGTAGAGCGCTTCTTCGGCTTGCGGATTCACCACAACCGGCGCACGGCCGCCGCTGAATTCGCTCACACTCTGGGTGATGCGGTCTGCGCCATTCGCCCGGCAAATCGGCGTACGCCAGCGCCAGCCACCCGCGGAACCGGCTTGTCCGTCATCGGGCGTGAAGACACGGCACCCTCCCGGAAGTATTTTCACAGCCGCACCATCAAATCCGCACCATCAAATCCAGATTGTCCTCGAGTGCCGTCAGAGCGGCGTGGACATCATCCATGTTGTTGTAACAGTGAAAGGCAAAGCGTACCCCATCCAGGCGCGTCGAAATGAGAATCTTGCGCTCGGCCAGCCGGCCGGAAACCAGCGCGGCATTCCGTGCGCGCAGTACCACCAGCGGCCCAACCGAATCGGCCGGAGTCTTGGCAGCAATTCCCAGGTCGTGAACTCCCACCAGGAAGGCCCGCGTCAGTTTCTCGATCTGCCCACTCACCGCATCCAGGCCGATGCCGCTCAGGAACCCAAGGGCGGGCAGCGCCGCGTAGATATTGGGGATGGAAGGCGACCCGCCCTCGAAGCGGCGGGCGGCGGGCGCGCGGTCAAGCACCTTCGGATTAAAGGCGAAGACGTCCCGCTGCCCCATCCAACTGGCGACGGGCGAAACCAGCCGCTCGATCAGCTCTTCGCGCACGTAGAGAAACCCCAGTCCCGGCGGGCCGAGCAGATATTTCAGCGTGCCGGTCACATAAAAATCCACGCCCAGGGCCTTCACGTCGAGCGGGCGCGTTCCACAGTCCTGGTAGCCGTCCAGGAAAACGTAGGCGCCGGCCGAATGCGCCATACGGGCGATAGCCGCCACGTCAGAGCGGAACCCGTTCACGAATGAGAGGTGCGTCAGCGGCACAATCATTGTCCGCCGGTCGATCGCCTGTTCGTAACCGGCGAGCGGAATGGTATCTCCCGTGGCCGGCAGAAACTGGACCTTGGCGCCGCGCGCCTCCTGGGCAAGCCAGATATGCCCCATCGTCGGAAACTCGAATTCACCCATTACCACGCCATTACGGCCGTCGAACTGCAGCGCATTCGCAATCGGATTGATGCCCGCCGACGCGCTGGTTACCACCGCCACTTCTTCCGGTTTGGCGTTGATGAGCTTCGCGAACGCGACGCGAATCTCCTCGTATTTCTCCATCCACAAGTCCCAGGGCGCAGGGGCTTGCCGCCAACTGCATGCATAGGCGTCCATACCCGCTTGCACGGCTGCGCATAGCGCCCCCTGAGAGCAGTTGTACAAGTAGGTATTGTCGCGAAGGATCGGAAACTGCGCGCGAATTTGGGAAACTTGTTGGTCGGTCAACATCACGGGTTGGTTCAAAATCGGTTATTGTGAGTCGGCCGTCCGGCGATTCACAGGCAAGTCCAATTTACTACGGTCCACGATCTTTCCTTCCTTGATTACCATATTAATTTTCTTGGCATTGTTGATGTCGTCCAGCGGATTGGCGTCGAGCAGAACCAGATCCGCCAGCTTACCCTGTTCCACCGAGCCCATGTCCCGCTCCCTGCCCAGGAAAATAGCGGCGTTCAGAGTGCCGATGCGAATCGCTTCAAGCGCAGGAATTCCGCCGCCCACCAGCAACTCCAGCTCACGATGCACCGCGGCACCGAGCGATTGGTCCGTACCGAGCGAAATGATGCCTCCCGCGGCCGTGATCTTCTTCAGGTTCTCCTGCGCCACCGGCGTCATCACCTTCATCCACCATGCCCAACGATTCTCCTTTTGCTTGTTGCTCTCCACCGTCTTCAGTTGCCGGATCTCTTCCGGTTCGACGGTATCCCGATAGAGCGGCTGATCCAAAAACTCGGGATGCTCAGCCAGCCGGCTGTAGCTCTCGCCAACGGTCAGGGTGGAGGCCTCCGGAATCAGCTTGGCCCGCATGAGGCGGACGTAATTGTCGCTCACCGGTCCCTGAATTACCGGATGCGCCAGGGTGTCGATGCCCGCGAAAATGGCTTCCAGCGCCCGGGTCTCGCTGGAAATGTGCGCCGTGGTCCGGATGCCGTGGTCGTTGTAATACCGGATCACCTTCGTCATCAAATCGACCGGCAGCAGAGTAATCATGGGACGAGTGCCCCAGCCGTGCTCGTCGTAAGTGAGCTTCATCATGTCGGGCTGGCGCGCGATCGCCTCGTCCACCTTGGGCATGCTGCCCGGCCAGCTATCCACCAGCGTGGCGTTCGGGCCTGAGCCGTGACTGCCCGGATAGGTCACAATGCCGCCGGCGGCCAGCAGGCGGGGCGATACAATCTTGCCCGAGCGCTCCATATCCCGCAGCTTGAAGATAAAGTTCGGATTGTTGCCAACGTCCAGGATGGTAGTCACGCCCGCGTAGATGTAACTGTGCAGGTGGCGAATGCCCGTCCGTTCGTTGGGGGCGGAACTGTCGAAGCCTCCGCCACCGCGCAGGTGCACGTGCACGTCCATCAGGCCTGGTATCAAAAATTTCCCCTGGCCGTTGATATGGCGTGCACCCGCCGGCGCCGGAACCGGACACGAACCGGCCTTGGCAATATGGCCCGCGCTCACCACCACGCACGCGTTCGGCATGGCGGATCTTCCGGTGCCGTCGATGAGGGTGACATTGTCGATGGCCAGCGTTTCCTGACCCTGCAGCGGCATACAGAGAGCCCCCAGCAGGCCGGCAATTAATATCGAATCGGGTTTCCAAGTCATAGTTTTCTCAATTCCCGTTAGTTGCCTGACGGCCGGTTGGAAGATACTTTTCCCACCAATCCAGCGTACGCTGATAGTAATCCAGATAATCTTCCCGGGAGCCGCGTGTGATGCTGTGCTCCCCCTCGCGGTAAAGCACCAATTCGGCCGGCCGCTTCAGGTAACGAAGCGCGTAAAACATCATTTCGCCCTGTTGCGTGGGGACCGTATAATCTTTCTCCCCATGCATGATGAGCAGCGGCGTGTGAACCCGGTCAGCGCTGAAGAAAGGGGAATTCTCGATGTAGACCAGCGGATTCTGCCAGGGGCTCACCCCGGCGCGGGCCTGGCCGGTTTCAATGGTCCATATGTCGCGGTCGCGCCCGTCGGCCCAGGTGCTGAAGAAATCGCTGGGCGGCGCGCGCAGCACGGCCGCCCGAAAAATATCGACATGCGAAATCAGAAACAGGCCGGCATACCCGCCGAAGCTGCCGCCGGTGATGCCGAATCTGCCGTCTGAGAATCCCATGCTGCGCGTCAGGTTAACCGCCGGAACCACCGATTTTACGAACGATTCGCCGGTGTGCCCGACCGTGACCAGCACGTCCGGCATGAGGTAAGCGTACCCATGGCTCACGTGCATCTGCGCTTCGGGGTTGAAGCGATTCTTCATGGGCGAGAGTTTTTCGTAGACGTAGGTCACCACCGGCGCGCGATGCTCCGGCCCGGAACCCGCAGGCTGGTACAGCAGCGCCCGGAGCGGCTGGCCGTCTTCGGACCGGTAGTCGAACATTTGCGGCTCCACAAACTGGAATGCGTTGAGTTGCGGATTCAGATGCGAGACGGCGCGCGGCTCGCGGCTGTGCGAATCCAGCACAAGTGCGTCCGCGGGGCGCGTCGCACTCATCGCCGAGAAGGCGGCAAGGCTTCCATCGCCCGAACAGGAAAAATGGGCGAACTGTTCGTCGGCCGAGAACCATGGCTTGGCTGCGGGCTCCCCCGGAGACCAGCGCAGGATGGTTTCGCGCAGGCTTACGGGGTCCACGGTTCGGAACAGCAGCACCCCGCCGCCGGGACTCCAAATCGGTCCGCTCACTTCGTCCGCGCTGTCCGCTGCGGTCAATTTCTGGCTCCGCCCAGTCGACAGGTCCACCACCAGCATATCGTCGACGGGCTCCAGAATCGAGTACATGCCCTTATCCTTCGGCCCGGTGCCGGGGCGGGCGGCGAGCACGGCCAGCCACTTCGATTTCGCCGCCACTGCGGGTTGGCGCGTGGAAGACGGGAAGTTTTCGGCTACCACGCGGTCGGCTCCGCTATCGATGGACCGCGCATGCAACTTCCCGGCCTCCGGAAACAGCAGCTCTCGGCCATCGGGCGAAAACCGGCTCCAGGCAGGTTCATGGCCCGAGAATACCGCGCGGGGCTCTCCACCGGCCAGAGCCGCTACCCAGGTCACCATCTTCTCCGCGCGAAAATGGCCCAGCGTTTCCGGCGTAACCGCCGAGAACATTACAGAGCCGCCGTCGGGAGAGAGTGTCAGCGAGCGCAGCGAGTAAGTCTTCGACCCCAGCATGCGCTGCCGTCCGCTAGCGGCGTCAATCGCCGCCACCTTCCAGGAGCGTTTGTCGACAAAGAAAGCGTCACCGGGAACGATGGAGTCTTCCGTCCGGATGACCGTGACGCGCGGCTTTGCCACCGCAGGCGGCGCCGTTTCAAGCTGCACGATTACCAGCGTTTTTCCGTCCGAAGTCCAAAGCGGACCAAGCCCCTCCGATGCCCATGCGCTGGTGTCCTGTGCGAATGAATCTCCGATGGCTTGGACCGAACCGGAAGACGCGGTCCAGATCATGATCTGCGTGCGGCCGTTCTGCGTCCGCACGAATGCCAGCCTGGAACCATCCGGCGACCATGCGGGCGCGGACGCGTGTTCCCCCGGCGGCAGCACCGGCCGGGGCGTTCCGCCTCCGCTGCTAACTACAAATAGGAACGCCGTCGGATGACGCGCCAGGATGTTCGATTCCTTGGCCAGATCCACCGTGGCGTACGCCACCCAAGCGCCATCGGGCGACAGTGCCGGCTGTCCATCGTCGGCGAAGGTTGCGATGCCGAACATATCGCGCGGGCCAAAGACGGCCGGCGCGCCCTGCGCCGTGAGAGTCGCCAATGCCAGATAACATAAGCTGCGCAGCATAGGCTCGGCTCCGCTCAGAAGCTGTAGCGCGCGGAAAACTGGAGTTGGCGGCCGGGAGATGTTCCGGTCGGACGGCCGAATGTCGACACCGGATTGTTTACGTCAAGGCCTGTCACGTTGTTAATGGCGTTCACGTTGAAGTGATTGGTGAGGTTGAAAAAGTCGGCGCGCAGGTCCACCCGGTGCCGTTCCGCCAACTTGATTGCTTTAGACACACTGGTATCCATGGAAAAGGTGGACGCACCGCCGAAGGTATTGCGCCCCAAGGCGCCCGGACGCTCGCCGCGGGTGGTCGCGATGCCCATGGCATCGGAACCCACCACGCCGCTGTAGCGGATGCCGGACGCGGCGTGGAAGATGCTGCTGAGTTGCATTCCAAACGGCAGTTGCCAGAGCCCGTTGAGAGAGAAATTGTGGCGCCGGTCTTGATCCGAAAGGCCGTAGTCCAGACGGTAGTTGGTTGGGTCCACGTGCAGCGCGGTGTTCTCCCGGAAATTGTCGGAGTCACTCAGGGCTTTCGAAAAAGTATAGAACCCGTCCAGCGCAAACGCCTTGCTGAAGCGCTTGGAGAAGCGCAGGGTTCCGGCGTTATAAAAACTGCGGTCGCCGCCCTCTTGCAGCAGCAGGCGGCGGTAGCCGCCGAAGGCGATGCCGAGCGGTCCGGGCACAATCGAGGGCACACTGTACGGCCGTTGCGCGTCGGCCTGGGCCTGGGTGCGCGTATGGCCGGGGAAGACCATGAAGTACGGCGGCAGGTTCAGATCCTGGGTGTTCAGAAGTTTTAAGCCGTGGATATTCGTAAAATCCGCGCCGATCACCAGGTCGGACGTGAGGGCGTGCTGAACGCCGAAATTGGTGTGCTCCGAATAGGGATTGACGCGCAAACCTCCGAACCGATCGCCCACGGACAGGGGAAAATCGTTGGAATTCAGGCCGCGTACGATGGGTATAAAAACATCGCTCTTGATGATGTTGGCGTTGGCGGGCAGACTGGTCAGCCGGTTTGGAAAAGTGGGAAAAAGAGGATCGCCGGGAGTAAGGGAAATGGTGACGATGCCATTCGGGCCGTTGTTCGATTCGCGATTGATCATCGAGCTCTCGATGGTGGCGTAGAAAATCCCGAAACTGCCGCGGATTACCGTCTTGCCGTCTTTCTTCGGAGACCAGGCAAAACCAAAACGCGGCGCGAAATTGTTGGTGTCGTGCATCAGCGTCTCGTAGTCGTAGCGCAGCCCCAGGTTCAGCGTGAGCCCGCGCGCGACGTTCCAATCGTCCTGCACGAAGGCGGCGTAGAGACTCTCTTTGTAGTTGAGTCCGGAGATGCCGAACGCCTGCGTGTAGGAACTGGGGAACGTGCGCGGGTTGTTGGGGTCGAAGGTGGTCGGGGTCCCAGCCGCAAACGTGTACGTGCCCGTGAAGTTGTTGTAAAACGTCACAAACCGGTCGTAGTACAGCACCTCTCCGCCTATTTTCAGATTGTGCTTGCCCACGGTCTGGGACAGCTTGTCCTGCCAGGTGAAGCCCTTCTCGTTCAGGTCCTGCGGAAGGGTGGGATCGGGCCCGGTATTGCCTACGCCCGAACGGTTGATGGCGGGCCCGGTCGAAACAAAATTCGGCGGCAGGTCAATCCCCACGATCGTCTGATAATCCCAATATAGATCGTGCGTAAAAGCGAAGCGGGCCTCATTCACCGTGCGCGTCCCGAGAATCGAAGTGGCGGAGGCCTCCACGTCTTGGGTATGGTCTTTGGCGGTGGACGCGCGCTGCGAAGTGTTCAGTCCTCCGATGCCTTGGTTCTCGGCATCGCTGCGCACGATGCTGTACCGGAAATCGACGCGATTCCTGGGATTAATCTGGTAGTCGACCTTGCCCAGCGTCTTGAATTCCTTGAACGGAACGTTGAGTACCGTGCCGCCGGCTTGTTCCAGTGGCGACGTGATGCCATTGGCCAGTTGGGTCTGGTGCGTCTGTTCGTAATTGGCCAGGAAATGGAAGCGGTCCTTGATGATGGGGCCGCCGAGCGTGCCGCCCCATTGCTCGCGGACCAGGTCCGGGTTTGCCTTGGTGAGCGGGTTGCCGGCGTCGATCGACCCGGGCCGTCCGTATAGGAACGCGTCTCCATGGAAATTATTGGTGCCCGTCTTGGTGGTGGAATTCACTACTCCGGCCAGACTGCGGCCGAATTCGGCGGAGAAGGCATTGGTGATCACCTGGACCTCCTCCACCACGTCCAGCGAAAAAGTCCCGTTGGCGCCGGCCAGGTCTCCGCCCAGGGTACGAATTTCGCGCAATTGATTCGGTATGCCGTCCGCCAGAATCGTCAATTCGCGGATCCCCTGTCCGTTCAGCGTCACCGCACCGCTGCCGCCGCCATTCACCACCACCCCCGGCGTCAACTGCACGAAGTCAAAGAAATTCCGGCCGTTGTCCGGTAGATTCTTTAGTAACTGCTCGCCGACCGAGTGACTCATTTCGGCCTTAGTGGTTTCGATAATCGGCGCGGAAGCTGTCACCTCCACCGTCTCCTGCACGGTGCCGGGCTTCAAATCGAAATCCACCACAGCTTCGGAATTCGCGCTGAACTTCAGCCCGCGCCGGGTCTGGCCAGCGAACCCCTTTGCCTGGACCAGGATCTCGTAAGATCCGGTCAGTGGCAGTGCCGCGAACACGTAGTGACCCTGCTGGTCTGTCTTACTGCTCCGCGTCAAGCCCAAGTCCACGTTCTTGAGCGTAACGGCGCCATCCGGTACGGCTGCCCCGGTGGGGTCGAGCAGGGTACCCTGCAAAGTGAAGCTGGTGCCGGTTTGGCCATCCAGCCGGTAGACGCCGGCAACCAGAAAACAAGCGACGGCGGCAACCCGTAGCGAGTGGCTCGTAAGCATGGCAGGTTCTCCTCTAAGAGACCCGGAAAAGTCCGCGCTGGAGGCCGGAAGATCGGCGACGCGGCAGAACTCCAGGACTATGAGAGACTCCAAGGCCCCTGAAACCCTACCAGAATTTCACAGGCTGGCTAACGTGTCAAGGTAAAATCATTTGCGCTTGCAGTTGATTCAACGGTATGCGACAATTCCGCCAGGGATGCGGTTGCAATTAACATGTCACCTCGCGTTGAAGTGCATCTCGTTGGCGGATGGCGACCCGCTGCACAACGTCGAGATTCTGGAATCGGTTGAGTTTGAATGAAGGAAGGAAAGATCCACAAGCACTAGCGCGGGTTTTCATGACAGAGAATATTCTCGCGGGCTTTGTTCAAGCAATAGCGACCGGCGCGATTCGAGTCATCGACCTCAGCCAATCGTTGTCCGCCAGTACGGCGGTAATTCAATTGCCGCCTGAGTTCGGTAAATCCTGGCCGTTTCACCTGCAGGAGATTTCGAAGTACGACAGCCGGGGCCCGGCCTGGTATTGGAATAACTTTTCCTGCGGTGAGCATACCGGCACTCACTTTGACGCGCCCGTACATTGGGTCACGGGGAAAGACTATCCGGAAAACACAACCGACACCATTCCCGCGGAGAGATTTTTCGCCCCGGCGTGCGTGATCGACGTCTCCCGCGAGGTGCACCAGAATCCCGATTTCCTGCTCACACTGCAACACGTCGAGACGTGGGAACAAAAGCACGGCAGAATCGAGGCCGGCTCCTGGGTTCTGATGCGCACGGACTGGTCAAAGCGTCACGATGCCGCCGAGTTTCTGAATATCGGGGAAGATGGGTCTCACGTGCCCGGTCCCCATCCCGATCTGGTGCCGTTCCTGGCGAAAGAGCGAAATGTGATTGGATGGGGTTCGGAAGGTGTGGGTACCGATGCCGGGCAGGCCTTCCGGTTCGATCCTCCGTTTCCCTGCCATACCATCATGCACGGTAACAACAAGTTCGGACTTGCCA
This sequence comes from Candidatus Acidiferrales bacterium, assembly GCA_035570275.1. Classification (GTDB taxonomy): domain Bacteria; phylum Acidobacteriota; class Terriglobia; order Bryobacterales; family Bryobacteraceae; genus DATMNI01. Next base: position 46,500 of record DATMNI010000282.1, read on the forward strand.
GCCTGACGAACCTGGACCTGTTGCCGCCGAAGGGAGCCATCCTGGTCACGCCGCCGCTCAAGATCGTCAACGGTTCGGGCAGCCCCTGCCGGGTTTTGGCTTTGGTCGCGAAGTAAACTAAGTTCGAGAGCAAGATCAGATCGGAGGGTTAGATCCGGGGGCAAACAGGGGATCGCATCATGGCGGAACGGTCGTTCAAGAAGGAAGTTGAGAAACTTCATTTAGGCGACGGGGACGAGTTTCACGGTGAGGGAATCCTTGCCGTCACCAAGGCTTTGCTGCAATCCGGAGTGTCTTATGTGGCGGGCTATCAGGGCGCGCCCATCTCGCACTTGATGGACGTGCTGGCCGATGCCCAGGACATCCTCGCCGGCCTGGGTGTGCACTTCGAACACAGCGCCTCGGAAGCTACGGCCGCCGCCACCCTGGCCGCCTCTGTCAATTATCCGCTGCGCGGCGCGGTGACCTTCAAATCCACCGTCGGCACTAATGTGGCATCGGACGCACTGGCCAACCTCGCTTCGGGCGGAGTCACGGGCGGCGCCCTGATCATCGTGGGGGAAGATTACGGGGAAGGCTCCAGCATTATGCAGGAACGGTCGCACGCCTTCGCCATGAAATCGCAGATGTGGCTGCTCGACCCCCGTCCGAACCTCCCCTCCATCGTGCGCGCCGTGGAACAGGGGTTCGCCCTCTCGGAGGCCACCCATACTCCGGTGATGCTGGAACTGCGTATCCGCGCCTGTCACGTTCACGGGCGCTTCCTGACCAGGAATAATGTGCGCCCGCGGTTCACGCTCAAGGATGCCATGGAGAACCCGGTGCGGGACGTGAGCCGCATCGTGCTGCCTCCGGCCAGTTTTCTGCACGAGCGGGAGAAAATTCAGAAGCGATGGCCGGCGGCGCAGCGCTTCATCCATGAGCGCCAGTTGAATGAGCTGTTCGCCGGCACCGGCAAAGACTTCGGAATCATCCTGCAGGGTGGCATGTACAATAACACCGTGCGCACGCTGGAACTTCTCGGATTGGGCAACGCATTCGGCGATACGGAAATTCCGCTTTACGTTTTGAACGTCACTTATCCGCTGGTCGATGACGAAATCAAATCGTTTGCCGCCGGCAAGCGCGCAGTCCTGGTGATCGAAGAGGGCCAGCCCGATTTCATCGAGCAGAACCTGCACTCCATCCTCCACAAGGCGGGGCTCGATACCGTGGTGCACGGCAAGGACATGCTGCCGATGGCGGGCGAGTATACCGCGGCCGCGATCATGCGGGGCGTCCTGCAGTTCGTCCGCAAGTACGATCCAGAATCGATCGACCACCAGCATCTGCCCGCGGCGGCGCGGCCCGCTCAGCCGAAACTGCCGCCCATTCTGGCCGCCGCTCCCCACGTCCATGCGCGCCCGCCGTCCTTTTGCACGGGCTGTCCGGAGCGGCCGATTTTCAGCGCCCTGATGCTGGTGGAACGCGAACTGGGCAGCCATCACGTCAGTTGCGATATCGGCTGCCACCTGTTTTCGATTCTCCCGCCGTTCAACATCGGCGCCACCACGATGGGGTACGGCCTCGGTTGGGCCGGCGCCGCCGCATTTAATACCACCGCCACCGCCAAGCGCACCATCAGTTTCATGGGCGACGGCGGATTCTGGCACAACGGCCTGACCAGCGGAGTGGGCAATGCCGTCTTCAACCAGAGCGACAGTGTCCTGGTGGTGGTGGACAACAGTTATACGGCCGCGACCGGCGGGCAGGACCTGCTCTCCTCAAAAGCCAGCAACCCGACGCGCACCACCAAATTGTCAATCGAGGATGCTGTGCGTGGCGTGGGGGTGAAATGGGTCCGCACCATCACCCGGACCTATGATGTGGCGGCGATGCGCGATGTGTTCAAGGAAGCCCTTACCACCAGCGAACGCGGGCCCAAGGTGATCGTCGCCCAGAGCGAATGCGCGTTGAACCAGCAGCGCCGCCTGAAGCCCATCAGGCAAAGGTCGATGGAAGAAGGCAGGCGCGTCGTCCGGGAGAGGTTCGGCGTGGACCCCGATACTTGCACCGGAGATCACTCCTGCATCCGCCTCTCCGGCTGCCCGTCTCTGACCATCCAGCCGAATCCCGATCCGCTGCGGCAAGACCCGGTGGCCGCCGTGATCGATAGCTGCATCGGCTGCGGCTTGTGCGGCGAGGTGGCGCACGCCGCGGTGCTCTGTCCTTCATTTTTCCGCACCGCCATCATCGTAAATCCAGGAACCTGGGATCGTTTCAAAACGCGAATGCGGCGCGCCGTCATTGGCTACCTGCAGCGGCGCATCGACCTTCGCCTTGCCGGCCTGGCCGCATGACGGCCCGGTGATCCATGCGGACTGGAGAGACTCCGAGAGCCATCACGGTTGCCATTCTCGCGATGGGCGGGGAAGGCGGCGGGGTCCTGGCCGATTGGATCGTCAGTCTTGGTGAGCATTCCGGCTGGTACGCGCAATCCACATCCGTGCCCGGCGTGGCGCAGCGCACCGGCGCGACGATCTATTACCTGGAGCTGTTCCCGGAGGCTCCCGCACGCGCGGCCGGCAAGGAGCCCGTGTTAGCTTTGATGCCAGTGCCGGGCGAAGTCGACGTGGTGCTGGCCTCCGAGTTGATGGAAGCGGGACGCGCCATTGAGCGCGGTCTGGTCACGCCCGATCGAACCACCCTGATCGCTTCGACGAATCGAGTCTATTCGATGAGCGAGAGGACCGCCATGGGCGATGGACGAGTGGACTCGGAAAAGTTGGCGGGCGCAGCTCAGGCCGCCGCGAAGACGTACATCCACGGCGATTTCGCGCGCCTCGCCGACGAAACCCGCAGCCCCATCAGTGCCGTGTTATTCGGCGCCCTCGCCGCTTCGGGTGCGCTGCCCTTTTCCCGCCGGCAGTTCGAAGAGGCCATTCGACAGGGCGAAGTAGGTGTAGCTTCCAGCCTGGCTGCGTTCGCCGCCGGTTTCGCCGCTCCCGCCCAGACGCCCGAACCCACCGGTGTTCCTGACGGCTCGCCCCGACCGCGTTTGGGCCCGCGCTTTGGCCAGCGTTTGGGTCCACGCCTGGCGAAGGCCGGCGCGCGCTTGCAGAGCGGGTTTCCGCTTGCCGCCCACGAAATCCTCGCTGCCGGAATCGCACGGCTCGCCGACTATCAGGACGAAGCCTATGCCACCGAATACCTGGACCGCCTGGAGAACGTCCGCGAACTGGACCAGCGTCACGGCGACGGCGGTTTCCGTCTCTTGCGCGAGACCGCCCGGCACCTGGCGCTCTGGATGTCGTATGAAGATGCCATCAGGGTGGCCGATTTGAAAATACGCCGCCAGCGCTTTGAACGCGTTCACAACGAAGTGCGGGCTGAACCTGGGCAAATTGTGGAGATCCACGAGTTCCTGCACCCCGGCGTGCAGGAGTTCGCCGACATTGTGCCTGCAAGCCTCGGCCGGTGGCTGCTTCGCGGCTGGGCCGGGCTGTTCATCGGCAGGTTGATCGGGAGGTTCACCGGGAAAGGCATCGTACTGCAGACCACGTCCGTCACTGGATTCTTGCAGCTTTACGCGCTGGCCGCCCTTCGCCGGTGGCGGCGCAAATCCTTGCGCTTCGCGATCGAACACAAGCGAAGCGCGGAGTGGCTGGCGCAGGTTGCCGCCCTTGCGCCCGAAGACTACGCGCTGGCACTTGAAGTGGCGGAATGCCCTCGCCTGATCAAGGGCTATGGCGCGACCAACACCTTGGGAAACCGCAACTTCGACGCGGTCATGGGCGCGATTCCGATGTTGCGTTCGATGCCGTGTCCAGCGGCTGGTGCGAAAAAACTCCGCCAGGCTGCGCTAGCCGATGAAAGCGGCGGGAAGCTGGCGGAAGCATTGCGGGAGGTAACCGCATGAATATCGTTGGCGTCGGAGGAGGGCCGGCGGGTCTGTACGCCGCCATCCGCGCGAACAAAGCGACTGGAATATCACGGTGCTGGAACGCAACCGGCCCGGCAATACCGGAATAACGTCAGCCGCCAGAGCTGTCGCCGGCCAAATCCTCGGGAAAATAACACTGCCCGATACTGCTGCTGGAGCTGAGGAAGTCGGCGCCAAACACGTGAGTCGAGACGGCCACTTCGCGCGTCGAATTGTCGAACCGGTGCAGACCGTGCGCCTGCGGTCCAGATAAATGACATCGCCGCCACGCTGCTGAGTGACGCCGGTCGGAAGCAGCCGTAGCGCGCCGTCGGGAGCGCTCAATCGCCGATAGCACATTTCACGCAACTGGCCCTTATAGATCCAGCCACCGACCAACAGCGGCGGGTGATATTTCGATTAGAATACTCCTATGCCGATGCAAGTCTGTATGGGAGCGATGATGCAGTGCAGTATGGGCATGGCGCCCAGTTCGCTGGTGGTTCTGCCGAAGAACATGGTCTTCACGCAGCAGGTGCCCGATGCCAACATCATGGACCACATACCGATGACGAATATCATGCCATTCGGTATGTGCATGTCGCCCGCGAACCCGACGGTAGCCGCCGCCACTGCCGCGGCCTTGGGAGTTCTCACGCCGATGCCTTGCATTCCGAACACGCCCGCGCCTTGGGTAACGGGCGCGCCGACGGTGCTGCTGGGCAATATGCCGACGCTCGACAACGTATCCAAGCTGATGTGCATCTGGGCAGGCGTCATTCAATTCGTTACGCCGGGCGAGTTCACGGTGATGGTGCCATAACCGGAATAATCTTTCGCGATCCGGGAGAGCGACTATGTGGGCCCAAGTGGAAACGGATCTGCAGAAGCTGTTTGCCGCGAAGATTTATTCCGGTTTGCTTACCGACGCCGTGTACCGGAAGTTTCTGACATTGGCGGGCTTCGGTCCGCAATTTCCTCGCGATCTCAAGTCGGCCGCTCCGTCGGTGCGCGAGAATCTGGTCACGGCCGCGGGAATTCAGGCGCACATCGCGGTGGCGGAGGTGGCGAAGAGCGGAGGGCTGGAGGTGACGGCCACTTGCGCCAAGCTGATCGGCGGCCCTCTCACGCTCTATCGTTTTTGGGACTCCAGTGCTCCGGAGCGGCGGGTGGGCGTCTGGTGGTTCCACGGCAGCGTCATCGACGCCTGCCAACAGCACGCGGGGAAATCGTTTGAAGCCCGGAAGGAATGGCTTCGCGAGCACCTGGCAGTGTGCCTGGACTGGAGTGCGATGGACCGAATCGATACCTTGTCCCTGACGGCAGCCGACGAACTGCCTGCAATCGAAGGCACGGGAGCCCCCATGCGAATATATTCGGCCGCGGCATTGCCAAACGGAAAGGTGGCCAGCAAGGACTATTGGCCGAATCTTGGAAAGTACTTCCCCGGCGGGCTGAAGCAAATCGTCCTTCCATTTGTCCCGCGCGCCCAGGGGCGAGGATCTGCGCCGGTTCTTGAGCCGGAACTGAACGGCGCGCCGGTACAGCCAGTGCCTTGAGACTTAGTACATGGCTGGAATTCGTTTCCGTTCCGTTAGTTCCGTTTCCGTCGCGAGAGTATCCGCAGCGAGGTTCAGGTCCGTCAAGTCAAGCGGGTCCAACGCTGCCAGAATCGACCAGCCATAGCGTAAGTATTCATGATCGCGGGCTAGCGCGGGATACTTGCCAGCCGGCCGGCGGCAAGTCCGGCGTTCGTTGATCACGGACAGCTGCGGAGCCCCGTTTTAAGACAGGTTAGCCGGATTTGGTATCGTCATTTGGACGTCCCGGGAATCGGTTCAGCGGATTCCAGCCAGCACCATTTTTGCCTGCTGCAATTCCCGGGGCGAATAGCGCTTTACATGCTCCACCCAGGGGAACGGCCCACCCAGCAGTTCGCTCGCAACATTAACCGCTACATCGCAGACGCGAATCATGAACCGTCCGTGTGAGGGGCCAACGTTCATGCCGGGGCGCGTGTCGTCGAGCAACGGAAGGACATAGACCAACAGCCTGCGATCGCTCACGTAGGGCAAATCGCGAAGTGCGCTAACCCGTTCCGCCGGCTCGTTCTGTTGGAGCCGGCCGATCAATTCCTGCCGGTGGACGGCTTCTCCCAACCGGGTCAGGGCTAGTGACATGGCATGCCGCGCGTGCTCGTCCTTCTCCTTGACGATTTGGGTTTCAAGGAAGTGCACCTCCGTTCCCAGGATGCCGAGCAATAATGCGATCTGCTCGCGGACGTATTCGTCGGATGAGCCGCTCAGCTCCCGATGAAGGATGGGGACATCCTCAACCGTGAAATGTCCTTGAAGAAACCGGGCTGCCACCGCCCGCACAGTATCCGTCCGGTCGCGCAAGGCTTTGAGAAGGCCCTGCCGAGCAGAGGGACCGCCAGCGGCATTCAAGCAGGTGACCGCAAGCTGGCGCACCTGGGAATCTTGGTCGTTGAGCAGAGGGAGGAGCGCGGGGCCGGCATCGACTCCCACGGTTCCGGGCTGCTCAGCGATGTTCCAGTCCTTTTGTTTGACGTGTTCGACCACCTGACTGGGGGTCATCCTGGCTCCTTTTGGTTGCTGTGCCGGCGATCCGGCAGGCATCAAAGCTAACAGTGTCCCTACAAGCAGTTTCCTTCCCATCGCGCTTATACCGGATTCAGAGCCCGCCGCCGGCTACGGTCCACTGAACCGTCAGCCGATCCCACCGCATCCCTGACGTCTCCCAGTGACTTGACATCGATCAACTCGCCAGGAACCAGGTTGCCATAACCGACGTCGTGACGGAACGCCGGCTGGTTGACATCCAAAGGGCTGAAGTCGAACATCATCCGGCGCTCCGACGCGACATCGTCGCGAAAATGCGTTCCGGCCCCGTTTTCCCCGGCGTGGATATCCAGATTGAGAAGATGGCCCAGCTCATGAGCCAGCTCATGCGCGTTGCCACGGTCGAGCAACACCACGCCAAATCCACCCGGTCGCGGGCTCTCTTTATCGAGCGTCAGGCCGGTCCAGTTACTGGTGGGATCGCTTGAATTCCGGACGAAGTAGACGTTGCCGGCGTTCGCATCGGGGCCGGGATCGCCAGGTGGGTCTCGCAGGTTGAGAACTCGCGAGAACTCCGCGAACCGGCCGTTTTGCAGATCGGTAGTGACCGTACCTGCGGTGGCAAACCCATTAATCGATCCGATCCGGGTCTGGGCCTGGTCGTAGAGAAACTCGATTCCGGCAGCCCGCCATATCGTATTCACGTCCGCGAACAAGGGAACAAGACTGGCGGCCGTACGCACCGTGGAGGTCCCGTTGATGGTCACCAGATGTGCGCGGACGCGGACTTGACGCAGTTGGAAAACATGCGGCTCCATCTCCCCGAGAACCGGCCCATCCGCGCTCCCCAGATGAACCTGAATTTTCACCGTAACATTTTTGGAGTCCCGTATTCCCCGCAGGCTGAATATGCCAGCGGGGGAGAGCGGCCCAGCGGCGCCGACAATGGCTACGGCGGCGGGATTCGTGCTGGTCACAAACAACGGAGCGGTATCGTCCAGATCCTCGCGTAGCACCTTGACACGAATCGTATCGCCCTCGGTGACGCTTAGCATGGCGCCGCGCGCGTCGGTGCTCCCCCAGGTGCCCGGGCGGGTCCCCATGGCGAACCCACGGTCGTCCACATCGGGGGCATCGATCAAGGGTGGTCCTGTCACCGCGCGCCCAAAGCGGATGGGCACTATGATCTGGTGCTTTCTTCGAACTTTGACGCTCACCGCCATGTGGTCAGATCCCCGCTTGGGTAGTTAGGCGGCCGCTAGTGACGGAACCCACGACGCCGTCCAGCACGATACCCTGGTCAGCCTGAAAATCGAGTATTGAGCGCTCGAAATTGAGGCTTACGTTTCCATCCACACCGTTACCGTCCGGGGGGCCGTGTCCGATCTGGTAGCCCAGCATGCGTAGGCGCTGCTGTTGCCCCAGAACCGTGTTTACCGCGGCCAAAGCGGTGTCATCCCTAGTGACTTCGTATTCCGCCACGACCCCGCCATTGAACAGCAACTGCACCGTTGAGCTTCCGCCCGCGGGCACCCGCACATCGATCTTACCATCAGCTCCCGTTTTGCCAATCTGGATCAAGGAGCCGCCACTGACCACGTGAAAATCCAGACCGTCGATTCCGCGCGCCGCGCCCCCTGGAAAGTCTGGCGAGCGTTGCAGATGGATAGGAACGGGCGGCGGCAGGGCCAGCGTATTGAATGCCGCGGAACTGCTCACCAGCCGCGCGATCACTCTCTGCAGAATGTTGTTAGCGCTCATTGCCCAAAATCCTCTCTTAGCCGGGTTCGCAGGGCGGCATCGATCTCACCGGTCATCGGAAGTCCCGTTCTTTGCTGGAACGCCTTGAGGGCTTCGCTCAGATTCTCGCCCGCATATCCTAAATTCGTCAGGCGACCCCGAACACCTTCCTCCGTCTCGATCGGGTCAAGTGTGCCGAACTGTAATTCGTAAACGTCCTTGGTTGGCCCTTCCCCTACCAGCAACTTTCCCTTGCGGGCTGAAGGGGGGATGGGATGCTCCAGATATCCGTCCCCATCGGTGGCGCCGCTGAGCCACCGGCCATCGATCTCCAACTGATAGGGGATGGTCTTCCGGGGCTGATCGTCATCCATCAGCCGCAGCTTCAGCTTCGCGGGAACACCCTTTTTCCGGAATGAATGCCGCTGGTCCGTACCGCAGAAAGCCTCTTTAGGCCTTAGGTCCGGGACAAAGACCGAGTCGCCCGGATACAAAACGTTCGGGTCTTTGCGTTTTTGTTTCAGCTCGGCGTTTTCGGGAAGGCTCCACAAAGCATCCGGAAAGAACCCGAACCGTTCGGCAATGCTGCTTAAGCAATCTCCCTGTGCGACTTTATAAGTGGGCATCTGCATGTTGCGGTTCCCGATTATTTCGGTTCCCACGCCTCCTGGTCTAAATTCGGGAATGTGACTTTACACGTACCCGGATCGACATTCTCCACCCGAGCCTTGCCCTTCTCATCCAGTGTCCCATCCGCTACGGTCGTGCCGTCCGGAAGAGTAACGCGGTAAGGTTCCCCCGCAACTGGCTTTCCCGCCTCATCCAGCAGTTCGATCTCAATCCAATGCTTCTTATCCTTGTTCTCTTCGGAGTCCGGATCGTGCGTCGGCGCATCGCTGGCGGCCGACCGCCGGACCGCGCTCGCGGTAACCGGCGCGACAGATTGCAGCGCCATATTCGCCGGCGAGGCAGCCGAGCCCGAAGGCGCCGCCGTCACCGCGCCCGGATCCGCCTTGTCCGCTTCGACCGCGTCGGTTGGCGCCAGCGGCGGCACCAGCGAACCCGGCGACCCCGACAGCGCCGTCCCCGCGCTGTTGATCTGCACCATCGTTCCCTTGATCGCGACACCCGAAGGATCGATAGTTATGAAGTTCCCTCCAACCTTGAGCGTCATCCCCATGGATGCCTCGATCACCACCTGCATGGCTTTCAGGTAAAGATTCTGGGTCACCTGGCTGCTGTGGTTGGCTTTGAATTCCTCGATCACGTCTCCGGTTACGCTCAACGAGTTGGAACCCGTGATCTTCACCGCCGACTTGCCGGCCACCTCCACGTGATGGTCGCGGCCGATCTTTTCGATCTGGTCACGCGTGATCTCGATGTGATCGTCGCGTTCCACTTTTTCGAATTTGTCGCGCGTGACGATCAGGTGCCGGTCCTGTCCGATCCATTCCTTGCGGTCGTTCTTGATTCGAATATCCTGGTCCTTTTCGCCGTGCATGAAGACCTGTTCGCTGCCCTTCTTGTCTTCGAAGCGAATCTCGTTGAATCCGCCGCCGCCTTTGCTGCTCATGGTCTTCAAAGCGCTCTTGGTCTTTTCGTCCGGCAGCGTGTACGGAGGCATCTGGTCGGCGTTGTAGACCGAACCAGTGATGATGGGCTGGTCCGGATCGCCTTCGAGGAAACTGACGATTACCTCCTGGCCGATACGCGGCGTATAGACGGCGCCCCACTGTTTCCCGGCCCATGCCTGGGCAACCCGGATCCAACAGGAGCTGTTCTCATCTTTGACGCCTTCACGGTCCCAGAAAAACTGAACCTTCACGCGCCCATACTTGTCCGGCCAGATCTCTTCCCCCGATTTGCCCACAACCACCGCGGTCTGGGTCCCTCGAATCGAAGGCTTTCGCGCCAGCCGCGGCGGCCGGAAATTGACCGAAGCCGGAATGGCTTCCAAACGATTGTTGTACTCGAACGGATCCGGGGTGCCGGCGCGGTAGCTGCTGTTCTGTCCCCGGTGTTCGAGCGCCGTGAGTGTGTACTCCTGATTGGCATCGTCGCGATAGTGCTCCAGAAGCTTGAATGAATACCCGCACTCGAATCCCAGGCAGTTGCTGGCGCCCCGGACGGTAGTCAAACCGACTTCTTTCTCTTCCAGGCGGACCCGCGCGTACCGGTCGCCATCGTCCCTAGTCTTGTACTTCCCGGGATAGTCGTAGTCCTCGCCCTTTTCCTCGCTTGCCAGAGTGGAGAGGAGGCCGACGTTGGGCTTCTCGAAATTATAGTCGGTCAGCGAAGCGGTGCCAATATCCACTCTGAATTCGGCTTCCAGGCTGTGCACGATGTCCTTTTCCAGGACGCCACCCTGAGACGGAAGAAAGCGCGCTTCCCCCTGGTTGGGGCAGGTTGGAAACGCCGAGGGCTGGTCGCCCATCACCAGCGTATGTTTATCCGAAGTGTGTTCGAAGAAGTAAAAAATGCCCTCTTCTTCCATTAGGCGCGATACAAAGTTGAAGTCTGTCTCCCGGTACTGCACGCAGTACTCGCGCTCAGGGTAGCTTCCCTGAGTCTGCAGCTTGAAATCCGAAAAGCCGCGATCTTTAAAAACTTTCTGCACAATATCGGGGACATTCATATTCTGGAAGATGCGGCAGTCGGAGAACAGGTTGAGAAACCACAGCCACGGCACGATCTCCATTTCGTAGGCGGCGTAACCGTCCTCGCCAAATTCCAGCAGCTTCATCCGGTTGATGTTGCCATGAACGTGGCGCTCTCCACTATCGGTGAGGCCGATCGTCAGGACGGCCGGCTTGTGCAGCAGGCCCTTCATGTCGATATTGGGATCGTAAGCCAGCACCTTCAGCACGAAGCGGAAGGGCGTGGAGACACGCTCCTTCCCCTCGAAGCTCTCAAGCAAAAGAGCGTCGTCGCCCAGCGGCGTCTTCACGCGAAAGGGTCGGTGGATCTGCGTGGCTGCCAATTGGCTATCGTCTCCGGCCTAGGAGTAAACGAACGAACCATCTTCGCCTATGCCGACCCGGACGCAGTCGATTCTGGCGCCCTCGGCAATCCCCGCCAGGATACGCTTGGATATTTCGGGCAAAAGCGTATTGGTCAGAATGTTATCTACATTTCGCGCGCCACTCTCCACCTCGGTGCAGCGTTTGGCGACGGCATCCACCAGGTCTTCGCCAAACTCCAGACGGATGCGGTGGGTTCCCTGGAGCCGCCGCACGATCTTTCCGAGCTTGAGACGGATGATCTGCGCCAGTGCCTCATCGCGGACGGGGAAGTAGGGAATGATTACCAGACGCCCGAGAAACGCGGGCTTGAATACCTTATCGAGCTCAGGCTTCAGGGCCTTGGCCAGCCCTTCGGAGGACGGCATAGTCTCGGGGTCCGCCGTCAGTTTCATCAGGGTGTCGGTGCCCGCGTTGGACGTGAGGATAATGATCGTGTTCTTGAAATCGATCTCGCGTCCTTCGCCATCCTCCATTTGGCCTTTGTCGAAGACCTGAAAGAAAAGTTCCAGAACGTCCGGGTGCGCCTTCTCGACCTCGTCGAGCAGGACGACCGAGTAGGGACGCCGGCGCACCGCTTCTGTGAGAACACCGCCCTCGCCGTAGCCTACGTATCCCGGAGGCGAACCCTTCAACGAAGATACCGTATGGGCTTCCTGGAACTCCGACATATTGATGCTGATCACGTTGCGTTCGCCGCCGTAGAGGAGGTCGGAAATGGCCAGAGCCGTTTCCGTCTTGCCGACGCCGCTGGGACCCACCAAAAGGAATACGCCGACCGGCTTGCCCGGATCGTCGAGCCCGGCACGCGCCGTTCGGATGCGCTGGCTGATTGCACCGAGGGCGTGATCCTGTCCGATGACGCGCGCGCCGAGGTGTGCTTCCATCGAAAGCACGGCAGCGATTTCGTCCTTCAACATCTTACCGACTGGAATCCCGGTCCACCCGGAGACCACCTCGCCGACGATCTGAGCATCCACACAGACGCGAAGCAGCGGCGTCTCGCCCTGCAGTGCGTCGAGTTCGGCGTTGAGATTGGCTAATTCGGCGCGGGCCGCTTCCAGATCGAGAGCTCTTGCAGGGGCCGAAGCGCCGCCTGCGGACTGCGTCTGGGCGGGAGCGCCGGAGCCCGCTTCGAGTTGCAGGCGCATTTCGCGGATCCGGTTGACCAGATCGCGTTCCACATCCCAGCGCGCGGTCAATTCTTTCAGGTGCGCCTCGGTCGCCGCGCGATTCTCCGCGATGCCGGTCAGCCGTTCGGCGTGGTCGGCGCCGACCGCGGATTCACGCTCCAGAATACGCGTCTGCACCGCCAGGTCTTCCAGGGTGCGATTGGCGTCTTCCAGGGCTGGCGGAATCGAGTTCTGGCCAAGCGCCAGTCGGGCGCAAGCAGTATCCAAAACACTGATCGCCTTATCGGGCAATTGCCGGTCGGGCAGATACCGGTGCGAGAGGCGGACGCTGGCCAGCAGGCCTTCATCCAGGATCCGCACGTTGTGATGGTTCTCCAACGTGGGAACCACGCCGCGCATCATCAATGCGCATTGCGTCTCGGTGGGCTCTTCCACCTTCACCAACTGGAAGCGGCGGGCCAGGGCCGGGTCCTTCTCAAAATATTTCTTGTATTCCGACCAGGTAGTGGCGGCGATTGTCCGCAACTCGCCCCGCGCCAGCGCCGGCTTGAGCAGGTTAGCTGCGTCGTTTTGCCCGGCCTGTCCCCCGGCGCCAATCATGGTGTGGGCCTCATCGATGAACAGGATGATCGGGATGGCCGAGGACTTGACCTCGTTGATCAGCCCCTTCAGCCGGTTTTCGAACTCGCCTTTGACGCCGGCGCCCGCCTGCAGCAGCGCCAGATCGAGGGTACGAACCGTGACGTTCTTGAGGACGGGCGGGACGTCGCCCTGTGCGATCCGCAGAGCGAACCCTTCCACCACCGCGGTTTTGCCGACGCCCGCTTCGCCGACCAGGATCGGGTTGTTCTGGCGGCGGCGGGTGAGGATGTCGACCACCTGGCGGATTTCGACATCGCGCGCCAGCACAGGGTCGATCTTTCCGTGCCGCGCGTTTTCGGTCAGATTGACCGTGTATTGATCGAGGTTGGGAGTCTTGCCGCCCACGGGGCGCTGTCCGGCAGCCGCGGGTTGTTCGAGGGAAGCCGCTTGCGCCGTCTCGGCGGAACTGGAGACGATCTGGAGAAAGTCTTTGTGCAGGGCGTCTGCCTGGATCTTCTGCAGCTCTTTGCTGACCTCCCGCAGGATGCGGGAGAGTTCGTCATTAGTGACCAGGGCCAGGATGGTGAAACCCGTCCGGACCTGGCCGGCACCGTAATCTATAGAGCCTATGGTCCAGCCCTCCGTCATCATTTTGAGAAGCGAGGGGCTGAGCGCGGGGGTGCGGGCATTTCCGGATTTGAGCTTGTCCAGGCTGCGCGTCAGCTCCTTCGCGGCTGTCGACTTATCGATGCCGAAATGGTGTGCGATGGCGGCAAAGTCGCCATCGCTGGCATCCAGAAGCTTCATCAGGAAGTGCTCGATCTCCACGTCGTAATGCGTGCGGGAGAGGCACAGGCCGGCTGCCGCCTCCATGGCGCCCCGCGTGGAATCGTTGAGCTTGCCTATCAGCGATCGGTAGTCCAATGCCATGTATCCCTCCAGTTCGACAGATCTTGCGCTGTATTACGTTAACAATAAAATCGCCTCGCCGGGGTCGCGGTCAAACTCGGTCCCGGACTTCATCCAGGTGAACCAGCCCAGGCGCGGGCCGCCCGCCGAGGCGTCGCCCAAGTCGCAGCGCGGTACCTGCTCGCGCTTTAGAATCAATTGGACTTCGATCTCCATCTGGCTACCGCAGTAAAACGTGGCTAGGGCGCGCAGCGGCTGCCACGCGCCGCCCGAAGGCAGAAATCCCAGGTAGTGCTCCTGGTCCAGCGGACCGAGCTTCAGCCGAATCCGCGACTGGCGGTCCCAGATCGCATCGCCCGCTACCGCGCCGCCCCCCAGTTGCTCCGAGAAGCTCGAAGCGCTGCCGAACACGCACCGGTCGGACGGGGCCAGCGGCTGCCAGGAACCGACGAACTGCTCCACTTCCACCGGTACATTGAAATAGTCTTCCAGAATATTGCGCAGACCGGCGGCCGAGCGCGGCTGTAACCCAAGCAGCCCGGTATAAAATATCAGCGCCTCATCGCGGACGGCCAACCGGTCCTGCAGACCTTCGGTTCCAATTCCCATCAGCGACGCCAGCAGCCGCGAGACCCGGTCGACGCCGTCGCGTTCGTAAGCCACCGCGAAACGATACTTCTCCCATGCCTGATAGAACAGCGAGATGGCGCGGTGGTTGAAGATATCGAAGAAATCGGCAAGTCCGCGGTCACGGTTGCGCAGGCGTTCGTTGATCAGCTCCGAATACGCGTACGGTAGCGTGCCCAGCGGACCCGTCAGACCCATGAAGTTCACGGTCATTCTGGGAATCTCGCCGGACCAGTCGATTGCGTGGACCTGACTGGGAGGAAAGGATAGGGAGTGGTTCACGCCGAAGCGCAATGCTTCGCGGTCTGGCGCCACGAACCTCCCAACGGGTTCGCCTCCGGCGGAGAGGCGGATAAGCAGGCGCACTGCCTGGAAGAAATCGAACCGGCCAGGAAACTGGCGCAGATCGCGCTCGATTTCGCCCAGCGCGTTCCGGACGGTTTCCGGCGGCGCTATATCAGGATGTTCTGTCCCGCCCGGGGTGGCCATTCGCGCAGAACCTCCTTTCTCTCCCGCACCGTCGCCACAAGCTGTGTGAAGCTGTTGAGCGATGCGTAGAGCGCCAGGAACTGCTCGATCACACTGGCAAAGAGGTAGACGCCTCCTCCGACGAACTGCTCCTCGTCGAGGGCGAGTTCCACCCGGGTGCCGCGCACGAACGAGATGCCGTTTTCCGAAACCAGACGCGCGAAGTGCGGCCGGCTGTTGAGCGCCGCAATGCCTTCGATCATGCGCTGCGCCACCGGGGAATCGGTGAAATCGTAGAGACGCAGAATCTGCTGAAGCGCGTCCCGGCCTTCGCTCACCAACGAGAGGTAGTTGAGCGACAGGTGCGACACCAGTTGCCACAGAGAGGCCTTATTGGTGCGGGGCCGCAGCGGAACCGTGGGTTTCTTAAGCGCGACGATTCGCTTGATCGGAGCGCTGGTTTCGAGTTCGAAATCGGTATCCTCACTGCCGAACGGGAGGCGGGCCGGCAGGTTCCGGTTGGAGCACGTGGTCCGGATCGTCAGCGTGTCCGCGCTGGGGAACGCGGGACGCATGGAGCGGTCTACCAGCGCCAGAAAGACGTCGAGCGCGTCGTCGTTGGCGCGGGTGGAGAGACGGGTGCTGGCCGTCCAAAAGCATTCGAGCTGACGTTGAAACGTCTCGTGCCGATAGGAATAGAAGGGCTGGTAGGTGACCGTTTCGCGCGTGGCGGCGTCGATGCTGGTCACCGAATCGATGGAGAAGACCTCGGTGGCTGCCGGGCGGCGGATATCCGGGATAACCGGATATTCGTACTTGTGCTGATCCATCAGGAGAGGCTCAGCCGTTTGAGGGAACAAGTTGATGATCGGGGTGCAGCCCAGACGGAATGTCTTGGGAGAAATGCCGATTTCCAGCCTCTGCCTGCGATCGTCGCTGCCCGCGTTGGAAATCAAGAACACCAGTTCGGCGGTGCTCTTGAAGCCGGCGCCCCAGGCCGCGTCCAGGCCGGTCACATCCACGAACAGAAACTTCTCCGGCATCGCGAAATACTCCTGCAACAGCCGGTACCCAGAGAAGGAACGCCGCGGGTAGGGCAGCATGCCTTCGTCTTCGGCGAACCCCACGGGCCGGACACAGGAGGGCGGGAGGGTGAGCGGGGGCAAGCGCGGATTAGAGGGATCGCGCACCACCACAGCCGTAAGCTTGGAACAGAGCAGCTCATAAAGAACATGCACCATGCTGCCCTCGCCGAAGAGGTGGAATCGCAAGCGGTCGATACCTAGTTTGGGGAACGGGGTATCGGGAGCGGAACGGAGCTCCAGCCGCAGCGCGTGGGCGGCGTCGGCCGCACGCAAGGCGGGTTGCAGCCGGTCGGGGCTGGTCCAGGCCGCCGCGGTGACGGCGAGCGGCCACAGAGTGGTGTCATAGCAGGTGCGGAACTTACAAGGTACCCCGCCCACCGGCCGCGAGTAGAGCATCGATTCCTTATCGATCTTCAAGCCGCTGGTCAGCCTTCCCTGTTCCACGTCCACCTGGAATTCGACAATAGACATCGAGGGAATCGGCCGGATGAAGTGCGGGTATACGATGCCGAGCAGCGCCTGCGTGATCTCGGGGAACTCGTCGTCGACCTTCAGGTGAACGCGCGCGGCCAGGAACGCGAACGCTTCCAGTAGCCGCTCCACGTGGGGATCCTCGCACTTGCCGGGCTCGATCAGCAAACGGGACGCTACTTTGGGGTACTTGTCGGCAAACTGAGCACCCATCTGGCGCAGCCAGGTGAGTTCGCGCTCGTAGTATAGGAGCAGGTCATCCCGCATTCTGCACCTCGTATTGACCGCTGGTCAGTTCGAGCACCGTATCGAACTCGACATGCTCCGGCGCGGGGTCGATCAGCAGCAGCCCCACGATGCGCAGGCGCAGCCGTCGCGAAGTGATGAGGCCGGATTCAACGGGGACAACCTTGATATTGGCCAGTCTGGGTTCAAACAGTTTGACCGCGGCCTCCAGCCGGCGCAACAGCCGCGTCTGCTCCGCGGGAGTGGACATCCGGTATCCGGCAAAGTCCGGCAGGCCGAAAACGTACACCGACCGGTTAAGCTCGCGCAGCGCATCTTCGGGCGGAAACGCGATCCGCCGCGTATTGAGCAGCCATTCGAGATCGCGGCGCAGAGATTCCTTCAACTGGCGGACGGACTGGGCGCGGGTCAACTGCGCTTCGGAAGAGTTGCGCGGCTCGCTATCGATGAGGCGGTCAAGCACCGATAGAGTCAACGAAAATTCGGGTGTGGGAGGCGGCATGATTTATACCGCCAGGGCCTGTACAGGGTCGAGGCGGCATAGGCGTTCGAACATGGCCTGCTTGCCCTTGGCGTCACCCTGAATCTTCTTGCTGGTCTGGAGTAGAAAGACCATCGCGCCGGCGATCATCGCGCGGTCTTCCCATTCTTCGAGCTTGTGGGTTTCAATCGCAGCGGCAAGGTCGTCGCAAAGAAGCTGCACGATGGGGTCCTTGCCGGCGGCGATGCAAATCTGCGCCAGTTGAAGCTTTCGCTGGAATCGGCCGCGGCCGCTAGGCTGACGCTCGAGCTCTTTTTGCAGAATCTCGACGGCCTTCTGCGGCTGCCCGGTGCGTACCGCTTCCAGGGCCAGCGCGTGCGGGTCAATGAACTTCTTCTGCCAGCCCGGTGCCTGGGGGTGCGGGGGAACGGCCGTTCCCCCGGCAGGCAGCGGCGGGGCTCCGGAGGGCTCAGCGATCAGTTCCCGGAGCCACGCCTGAGTTTGAGCGTTGGCCGCCGGCGTATCGTCGGTAAGGATGGCTTCGAGCAGATGGGGGAGATCGCGAAGCAGCGTGCGCAACTCCGAACGGATGGCAATCGCAATTGCATTGTAGTCGTCGCCGAGCGCCACACAGGCCTCCACGACGAGACGCTGGAGGTCCAGCCATGCGCGGGACCAGGGCATGGCCATCAGAGTCTCGGCCGCGTCGAGAAGTTCCCCCCATCGGCCGTCCGCGGCCAGAGCTTTGATTTGCTGGCGGTACTCGGTGGGCGGGGCCTGCAAAACCATCGGATCGGAAGACCCGCGCAACTCTCCCCAGCGCATGCCGCGCAGCATCAGGTAGGACGACGGGCTCAATGGGTCCCGTTTGCGCAGCACGGCTGCGGCGGCGACGATACTGGCGATGGCTTCGCGCTTATCGGCGGGTTCGGAGGGGGAAAGTGCCGGGGTCGACATGGTGAAGGGTTGGCTACCGGCGGCCGCCGGAGAACCCAGCGACGCATCCCCGGTCCCCGCATCGGGGGTCACCGCATCGGGCCTGCCGGCCTCGGGAACCACCTCCTCAACCGGGTCGGGCTCGGTCTCGCGCTTCTTTTGGAGCAGCCCGTGGACCACGTGCCGGACCTGCGTAAGCCCGTCCTTCAGCCGGTTGAAAGAGGGTGCGGCGGCAGGGCCGAACTTCTCATTGCAAACCCTATTGAGCTCCTCCAGAGCGGCCAGACCGGAGTCGAGTTGTTTTTCACTTTGCAGGTAAAACGCCTTGGGCGTTTCGGCGAAGGCCTTATCAAAAATCTCGGGGGCGAGGTTACCCTCCTTCAGGGCCTTTTCGCGGGCGGCCTTCTGTTCCTTGGTCTTGGCCGCGTCCTCGTAGAGTACGAGACGCGATTCCTTGTACCGATAAAAATTGAAGCCATCCCGGCAGAGGGGAGTGTTTTTGACGGGGTGTTCCAACTTGTTGCCCAACCAGCCGAGGTGCGCCGCGCGAATTTCGGCGTCGCCATCGTCGAGTTCCGGGTATAGGTTGTCCCAGAAAGACGAAACCAGACCGGTGCAGATGCGGAGTCCTTCGTCCAGACCGCCGAACCCCATTTTCTTGAGGAGTCCTTCGGTGAGCCAAACCGCCAGTTGCAGATCCTTGCTTTTGGTTGCCAGGGCTTCCCCGGCAAGGTTGATAACCAGACCGTTGTCGGCGACTTTGCGTTCGTGCTGCCAGGCTCCCTGGTTCAGTTCGTCATCTTCGCGGCGGGCCTCTTTTATCTTCTCGTAAACGGCATCGTAGCGGAGATTCTGACCGCCGGGATTTTCCCCCGGGATGGGCTTGAGGACTTCTTCACGCAGTGGCATCGGAAGCGAACTCCAGCGACCGTATCTCCAACAGAGGCACTTCGTCGTCATCCACGATGAACATCTTCTGGCCGACCGGGAACTCGTGGCCTTCGTCATCCGCCACCCACTGCGTAGAGCGGCCAAGCCACAACGATTCGTCGTCGGACTTCCAGGAAAACGGGTAGATTGCGGGAATGATCACCTGCCCGATGTCTGTCCCATTAAAACTGGGGCCGGTCAAGACGAGGGCCGGCGCCCAAAGTGTGTCGCGGAGGCACTTGGGCGCTTCCATTTGTATGGAGACGATGTGTTGGAACGGAATCCAGAGGTACGCCCCGGCGGCGTAGAGCTCCAGCCGCGCGCCGATTTCCGGGTCGGCGTCGCGGATGGATTGGAAGGGTTTTCCGTTCAGCTTACCCGGCGCCGAAGGGCGGGCTGGTGCCTTAGGATAATCCTGCTTTAGGAACATGGCATGCCGCGTTTGCTCGGCATGAAGAGCGGAGTAATAGAGGACGGCGCCCATCTCCGCTTCGGGGCTGCTCTTGGCTAGAACTCCCAGATGCTTCGACGCACGCTCATATTGCCCGGCGAAGCATAGGAGTTCAAACAGAAATGTGCGCTGCCCGGCGTCGGCGGGATTGTCGCGTAGGTACGCACTAAGCGCCTTTTCCGCATCCCGGACCTTCCCCGCGCCGAGAAGTTCCTTGGCGTTCATGCGGGGCCCCTATTCGAGGTTCTTTTCCGCTGCGAAGTTGGCGGTGAGCAACTCCAGGTCGTATCCCTTTCGGATCGCCGCATCGAGGGTCCCGTCGTCCTTCTCCGGACGGTACGCGACTTCCACACCCTGGAAAGCGAAGCTGACCGATTCGGTTGGGTTTTCATTACTGCCCGAGAGCTGGACGGACGTGATCAGGGCATCTTTCAGGTAAATGCGGAAGTAGTCCTGCTGCTTATCGCCTACCGGCTTATCGTAAAGAATATAGACCTTCTTCAGAATGTCGCCGGTGGCGCAGTGATCGCACAAAAGAGCTGTGGTTTTGTCGAGCACCTTCATGATGCTGAGGTTGGAGAAGTCCGCCCGGCCCGCCTTGGCTTCTTTTCCCGATGCGCCGGCGCCATAGGTAGCCGTCTGGCTGACCCCCCAACTGAATGAAAGCACGTCGATGTGGCCGGGCTTACTGGTGCTGGGCCCTTCCACCCCATCGACGTACAAGTATGCGTTTACCGCCATAGTTCTCCTTTCAACTTATCGAGTGACATGTAACAACCTGTTTGGAACGGTTGCCGGAAACCTACTTCGCCGGGGCTGGTAACTCGGCGACCAGCCGTAAAGAAACGGTGAGCTCTTCGAGCTGGAAGTGAGGCCGCAAGAACGCCACCGCGCGATACACGCCGGGTTTGCCGGGAACCTCGGACACGTCCACACGAGCCTCGCGGAGCGGACACCGCGCTTTCATTTGTGGCGACGCGGTGTCGTCGGGAATCACATAACGTGTGATCCACCGGTTTAGAAATATTTCGGCATCGGCCCGTGACATAAAGCTTCCGATCTTATCGCGCATCATGGCCTTCAGATAATGCGCGAAGCGGGATGTTGCCATGATGTAGGGCAGTTGCGCGGAAAGGCGCGCATTGGCATTCGCCGAATCGGTGTCGTACGTCTTCGGCTTCTGGCAGGACTGTACGCTGAAAAAGGCGGCGTAATCGGTGTCCTTGCAGTGCACCAGCGGCACGAAGCCCAGGTCCGCCAGTTCCTTTTCCCGGCGGTCCGTGACCGGAACTTCGGTCGGGCACTTCATCGCAATGTCGCCGCCATCCGTATAGAAGTTGTGAACCGGAAGGCCGTTGACCAGGCCTCCGCCCTCCACGCCACGCATGGCTACGCACATGCCGTGCTGTGAGAAGGAATTCGTCATCCGCGTCGCCAGGCCGAAGGCAGCGTTCATCCACAGGTACTTGGAGTGATCGCTGCCGTCCACGTGCTCTTCGTAGCTGAAATCTTCGACCGGCTTGGTATCTTTGCCGTATGGCAGGCGGCTCAGCACGCGCGGCAGGCAGAGCGCCACGTAACGCGAATCCTCCGACTGGCGAAAGCTCTTCCACTTGGCATATTCGGTGGTGTCGAACACCTTGGCAAGGTCGCGCGGCGCGTCCAGGCTCGTCCAACTCGGCAGGTTGAACATATCCGCTGAGGCGGCGGCGCAGAACGGCGCGTGGGCCGCGGCTGCCACGTGGGAAATGCCTTCGAGCAGTTCGAGATCTTCAGGGTGCTTGCCGAATTCGTAGTCGCCTACCAGGGCGCCGAAAGGCGCGCCGCCGAAAACGCCGTACTCTTCCTCGTAGACCTTCTTGAACATCGCGCTCTGATCGAATTCGGGCGCCCGCTGCAGATCCTTGAGGAGTTCCTTCTTGCTGACGTTCAGGATCCGGATCTTCAGCATCGTGCCGGTTTCGCTTTGATCCATCAAGTACTTCACGCCGCGCCAGGTGCTCTCGAGCTTCTGGAACGCGGCGTTATGCAAAATCTCGTTCAACTGGATGGAGACCAGATGATCGATCTGGGCAATGCGCGCGTTGATCATCATCTCCGCGTCGCGCCCGATAGTCATGTTCCCTTCCAGGAACTGGGCTACAAATTCCTTGACCAGGTCCTTGCCGCGCTCTCGCGCCGCGGGCTCAACCCCGAAACGCCCCTCATTGACGATCTGATCCAGCAGACCACTCGTGGTTGTTTCGGCCGCCTGTGACGAAGGTCTTGCGCTCTGTGTTTCAGCCATTAGATCCCTCTTTCTTCCCCATTTCCGACTTTATTTTGTCGAGTTTCTCGGTATTGCCTACGGCTTCGAGCAGGAGTTCCTCCAGTTTATCGTTGCCCTGAAGGCGGCCCCGCAGATCCGAAAGGCGGGTGCGCAGGTCGAGGAGTTCCTTTAGCGGAGCCACCTGGCGGGCCACGTTCTGCGGCTCGAAGTCTTCCATTTTCTTGAAATGCAGATCGACCTTGAGGTTCGCCGCATCGGGAACATCACTTAGTTTGTTCTCCACAGCCAGGGAAAGGTGCGGTTTCATGCCTTCCAAAACGGCGTCGAAGTTATCGGGATTGACCTCAACAAATTTGCGCTCCTTGAGCTTGGGCAACGGCTGGTCGGGTTGTCCCGTGAAATCGCCCAGCACACCCACCACGAAAGGAAGCTCCTTTAACTCGATGGCGCCACCGACTTCAACGTCATAGGTGATCTGGACTCGCGGGGAACGAACCCGGTCCAATTTGTGTTGTGTGCTTTCCCGTGCCATTTCATTCTCCAGAATCGCCGATAAGGATCGCCGATAACTTCGGCGTTCAATGCAAACAACTATATGCCGTATTTGAAGGTTCCGTCAAGCATAGTTTCAAGGATTAAGGGCAATACTCGGCAGCGTTTTCGGGCAGATTCTTACCGCGAAAGGTGGACAATTCTGCGCGCCGCAAGCGTACGGATCACTGTACAGCACTGTCTGCGGACCGTTTCCGGGTCTACTTTGACCTGCGCGGACAGATCCAGAGCGAGCTCCCGCAGCCTGAGGGTACCATCGCAGCGGGCCAGGAATCTCGCCACTTCCCGTTCCACTGCCGATTGTGCCGGAGCGGCGCCCGCCAGCCGGATCCGAAATGGGCCGGGCGCCCATTTTCCGCCGGCAAGCCGAAAGCTCTGATCGAGCTGCGCGTCGGCGGGCAGCCGGGGCTTCATTTCAAGCAGGTCTCCGTCCGCCGGCTCAGACGACAGTAAGTCCTGCGTTGCGAAGGTCTCAAGGACCAATTCTCCAAACGGCGCCGTCGCCTCCACCGGCGTACCCTCAAGCCGGATCCAGTTGCGGCCGGAGCGTTTGCGCAGGGCCAGGATGCCGCCGTGAACCTCCTCCACCCCGCGCTCGCGGTAGTAGCACATCCAGGCTTCGTACCTGTCCCTAAAGCTCGCATGCGCGAAGGTTTCGCGGATCCTCTCCCGTGCATACCCGGCGGTGTCGCGCACATAGCTTCGCAACACCCAGGCATCGCAGCCGCTGCCCTCGAGCCACTCGGCCAGGCGGTCCTGCCACGATTGCCCTCGCACTTGAACCCACTCGAGAACTGCCTGAAAAAAACCGCCTTCGTTTAGGTACTGGGGTGCTTCCCGCACCACCCGTCGGCAGTACTGGTCCAGATCCATCTGGTTCTCGCAGTACAACTCCGTGTACGACGGAGTGACAAAGAACGGCGGATTGGCCAGGACCAGGTCGAAACGGCTGTCCGCCACCGGTTCGAAGGTGTCGCCGTTACGATATTCCAGATTGTCGACGCCATTCAGCCCGGCGTTGAATAGGGTGAATTCCTCAGCCCGGGAGTTGATGTCGGTTGCTACTACGCGTTCGCTGACTGCGGCCGCCAGAACGCCCAGAATCCCGCAGCCGGCGCCCAGATCGAGCGTCGCTCGCGAAGGCTGGCGCACGCAGAACAACTGCAACAGGCGGGTGGTGGGGTTGGGCCACAGAACGATGTCCGAGGATTCGGGCGAGTTCATACGGGCGGCCGGATCCGCCGCGAACAGAAACTCGTCGCATGGAGTCAACATCACCGTTCCGGCAAGCCGGCCTGATCCGGCGGTCAGAACGCCACAGCTCAGCATGATCTCGAGGATGGGCTCCGGCACGAATTTCCGTACCGCATCACGGGTCTGTGGGATGTTGACCAGAAACCAGCGCAGCAGCGTGTTGAGCGCGGACGGCTCCGCGGTACTTTCGTGTGGCGCCGGTCCGCTTCTGGGATGGACGGGAAGCTCTCGCAGAGCCGGGTTTTGCTGAAAACGCTCGTGCGTGTAGCCGGATTCGGCAAAAAAATCGCGCAGGCGGCGGGCATTCTCGGAATTGAGCGGTCTGAGCACGGGAAGTTTACTTCAAATACAGTAGCGCAATCTCCCGCCCCGCGGCGCGCGCATGGAACTGTCCCGGTCCGGTCACTCCGAAGGTTATCTTTGGCCCGGAGAAAACGTGAGGTATACTCCGCGGTACTGCTGTTTCGCCGCCCGCGCCGGAATGGGCCGAGCGGCGAAATCAGCCTAGTTTTTTGACATAGAAGTCGCTGAGACTGATCTTGCTGGGTTGCGCACCGTCGTTTTTGAACGCGTTGTTTGGGTCGAGGCCGATTGCGCGAATGGCGACTTCGACGCAATGGCTCAGAAAAGTCCGGCTCCAGGCCATATCGTTTTGATCGAAGCCCTGTTTCCAGTAGAGTTCGAGGCCCTTGGCGATGGCGGCTGAACGAATCTTGCCGAAACTGAGGTTGTAGTCCTTCGGACTTTGACCATAACTAACCCCATCCAAAGTGCGGCGAGTCATTTCGGGAACGCTTTGGCCGCTGAGCTGGGCGGCCGTGAGAGGACTGGAACGGATGACCAGGGAGAGGTTGTCGCAGACCGTCTGGGACTCGACATAGATGACGATCGTATCGGAGAAATTGTCCGCCTCCGCGCGGGCGCGGGGAACTTTGAAGCCTAGAACCTCGGGGCGAGGAAAGAGGATGTTGACGATGTAGTGGCCGATCGAGCCAACGTCCTTGGCCTTGGCGTGAAGATAAATACGCCACTCTTCACTGCTGGTAATGGCTTGTTTCGGGTTGGTGAACACGTGGTCGTGAGATTCTTGCCTGTAGGCGTTCGGAGCCAACGACTGAACTTTCTTTATCAGTTCGTCGACGCAAGCGTCGTAGGCGCCATCCGCGATGGTAGGGGCGGGCGCTGCTTGATCCTCGCCGTGGTAATACTTGTAGATTTCGTCCGTCAATTGCGTCAGCGTATAGGGTGGCTGGTGGAGCTGCCAAGTCTGCAGGGGCACCCAGATTTTGTTGAGCAGGTTTTCATACAGCGGGTCCATTGATTCGCGGCTCCGGAGTGTGAGAGTAAAATACCTTCCGATTATAGGCGAAACCCGCGCCGGCCAAGGCCGATTTCGCGGCGCCCGCTTTGCCCGGTCCCTCGGATTCTGTTAAGTTAAAGTCCCATGCGCCAGCTCGAACCCGTCATTTGGACAAGGGGCACGTTCCTGAACCCGCAGCACCTGCAAATGCAGGACCGGTTCCTTGAGAACTCGCTGCAATTCCATCTTCAGGCGCTGCATTTTCGCGCCTGGGGCTTTCATGACCTCCAGATCGATCAGGCCCAACTGGGCGCCGGGACAGTCGCCGTAGCTCAGGCCTCCGGCATCATGACCGATGGCCTGTTGTTCGATATCCCTAAGTCCGACCCGGCGCCTCCCGCGCGTCCCCTGGCGCCTCATTTCGAGCCGGATCAATCCACCCTCGACATTTTTCTCGCCATCCCGCATTACCGCGAGGGCGGATTCAACATAGCCACCAAGGGCCGCGACGCCGACACGCGATACCGCGCCGAGGTCGAAATGATGCGCGACGAAAACACCGGGCAATCGGAAAAACCGGTCCTGATCGCGAGAAAGAATTTCCGGCTCCTGGTGGAAGGCGAAAACCGGGAGGGCTTCTCCACCCTGCGTATCGCCACCGTTGAGAAAAGCGCCTCGGGCCTGTTTCGCCTGCAGCCGCAGTTCGTGCCGCCGCTGGTGGAATTTCGCGCCAGCGACTATCTGAACTCCATGGCTCGCCGCCTGCTGGAGGTCCTCTCGTCGCGCAGCGGAATCCTTTCAGGCGTGCGCCGCCAGAAGAACCAGACGCTGGCGGACTTCACCGCTGCCGATATTCCGGGCTTTTGGCTGCTCTACACCGTCAACTCCGCGCTTCCGGTATTCCGCCATCTCCTCGAAGCCCGTGGCGGGCACCCCGAAGAACTCTTTGGAGCGATGCTCTCGCTGGCCGGCGCTTTAACGACGTTTTCGGTTAAAGTGCATCCTCGCGATTTCCCCGCGTACGACCACGACAACCTGGGCGCCTGCTTCGGTAACCTCGACGCAAAACTGCGGCTGCTGTTGGATACTGTAGTGCCGAGCAACTTCATTTCCCTGCCGCTCAAGCTCGTGCAGCCTTCGATCTACGCCACTTCCATTGACCGCGATGAGTATCTGGCCAATAGCCGAATGTACCTCGCGATCAAGGCCGAGACCGGACCTGCGGAACTGATCGCCCGGACCCCGCACTCGATCAAGATCGCCTCGGCGGACCTGGTCGATCGCCTGGTGCAACAGGCGCTTCCCGGAGTGCTGCTGAGCCACGTGCAATCGCCTCCGAGCGCCATACCGCTCAAACTGGGATACCAGTACTTCAGTCTCAGTCCACAGGGCTCACCTTGGGAATCCATCGGCAAGAGCCGTAACTTCGCGGCCTATGTTCCCGCGGATTTTCCCAATCCCCAGATAGAATTGATCATTCTGCTACCCCAGACATCCTGAGCGGCGCGTCACCGGATAACGGCGAAGACTATCACTACCACGAGCGCTAAAAGCAGCAAACCGCCGACGATCAGGACTACCGGCAGATTTGATGATTTCGTTTTTCCGGTGGGTGCTGCCGCGGCCTTCGCGCTGGGCGCCGGTTGCTGCGGCGGCTTTGAGCCGGAGGCGAGATGGGAGAATTCGTCGCGTTCGACGGCGCCGCTGCGGACCTCAAAGACATCGGCCGCCGGCGGCAGGGGAGGGGCTGTGAACAGGTTCTCGGCAGGAGCGGATGGGGCACGCAACATCCTCGTGTACTCGCCCTCTCCGGCCGGCTTGCCGGAAAGAGGGGGGATGGCCGGCGCGGCCGCCGGTGGCGTCTGAAACATTCGCGTGAACTCGCCCGGCCCGGCCGCCGCCGGCTGCAGGGGGGACGGCCGGGAGTCCGACGTATCGTATCTCCAAGGCAACTCTCCGGCGGCAGGCGAAGCCGGCGGATTGGACGGAGCGGCGGGAGAAGCGAACTGTGCCGTAGCCATCTGTGCAGTAGGCATGGGTGCGGGCCGATCGGCGTTCATGAGCCGGGTGAACTCTCCGGGTTCGACGGGCGGAGTTGAGGTTTCCGGCTTGGCCGGCGCCAGGGTAGCGGGCGCGGCGGGTTTGGCGGCCTGCATGAGCCTGGTGAATTCGCCTGGTCCAGCTGACGGTGCAGCCGAGGCTGGCTCCGCCGAACCGGCGGCAGCCATCTCCGCGGTAACGTCCGGATCCACCTTTGGAGCCTTCATCGGGTTGGGGGCCTGCATCAGGCGGGTGAACTCCCCAACTTCCGAGGCAGGCGGGGCGGCATCCGGAGATCGCGTGGCCGCCACCGTGATCGGTTTTCCAGCTTGCATGAGCCTGGTGAACTCGCCGGGTTCAGGGGTTGCCGGTGCCGTAGGACCGTGTGGCGCTTGAGGAACACCTCCGGCCATACCTTCCGGCACGGCTTTGCCGGCCTGCATGAGGCGTGTGAACTCACCGGGTTCGGCCGGCGGCGCGGCGGCGGCCGGCGTGCTGGCCTGACTTTCGCCCTTTGGGCTGGAAGGGGTGGGTACTGCGACCGGCATGGTCTGCAAACCGGCGCCCGGGCCAGCCTGCTCGACCGGCGATTCGCCCGCGGGCGCGCCGGCAGGCGGAGCCGCCCTCATGCCGCCGGTAAATCCGCCGGGCTCGGGCGCTGCCGCGGGAACTGCCGGCGATGGCGGGTCGCCCGGCTTGATCACGGGAATCTTCCAGGCGCCGGCTCGTAAAAACCGCACCTCGTCGGCAGGGCGTTCCACCGGAGCAGTGAAGGAAGACGGCGCCGTCCCGCTTACCGACGCAACCCAAGTCCGCAGACTAGCGCCCCACGGCAGCGCGTCAGTCACGACGTACGCGCTCCCTGAGAGGTCGCCCGCTCCCAGTACGTGCTGTTTGTGCTCGATCGCCAATCGACCGAGGGCGGTCAGAACCTGGCTGGTTTCCGCGGCATATCCGCCCGTCAGAACGTGGACAAATACCAGCCGGCCTGAGGCTCGCTCCCAAGCGGGAACCGTCACGTCCTGCGTTCCCCCCAGTCCGGCAATAGGTTCTAGAAGTTCGTACTTCTCCTCGATTTGCATGCGCGTCTTTCCCGCTCCATCCTCGCCGGGAGCCTTCTTTTCTGTCTATGATACAGTATCGTTCTGGTGATGATTCTGACATAGTGTGCGGGCGCCTGGTCTTACAGCAGAGGATGCTCATGAAATTTCTCTCAAGGGTGGTATGGGCAGAGGGGATGTACCTGGGGCCCCAGCAATTCCAGGCTCAAAACAGGTATTTCGAAGAGTCGCTTCATTTCGCATCCACAACCCTGAACTATCGCCCGTACGGGCTGATCGGCTGCAATCTTGACGCCGAAGCTTTAAGCAACGGAACCGTCTCGCTGATCCACGCCAGAGGACTCTTCGCGGATGGGCTCGCTTTTCACATGCCGGAATCCGATCCCCTGCCGCCGGCGCGTGAGATCGGCGGGCTGTTTCCTCCCACGCGAGAAAACCTGACCGTTCGGCTGGCTATTCCAGCGCGCCAGGCGGAGGGCGTGAATTGCGCATTTCCCGACTCTGTCGCGGACAGCCGCTATCTTGCGGAAATGCGCAGCTTCATCGACGAAAGCACCGGTACCGACGAGCGTCCGGTTCAGGTCGGGCGCAAGCGGTTCCGCCTCCTGCTCGATACCGAACCCCAGGAAGGCTTCGTCTCACTGGCGATTGCGCGCATAGTGCGCGACGGGTCCGGCCACTACATTTACGATCCCATTTTCATCCCGGCGTGCGTGCAGGTGAGCGCCAGCGAACGCCTGCTCCTGATCCTCCGCCAGCTTCTGGAGATCATGGAACAGAAGAGCGCTACCTTGAGCGGCGGGGCCGAGGGCAAGTCCACCGAGTATTCGGCGCGCGATCTGGCCTCTTTCTGGTTGTTGCATTCCGTCAATTCGGCGGCCGCGGTGATCCGGCATCTCTGGACTTCCAAGCGCGGCCACCCCGAAGAGGTCTTCCTGGAACTGTCCCGGCTGGCCGGCGCTCTGTGTACATTCACTTTGGACTCGCATCCGCGATCGCTGCCTGTCTATGATCACGAAAACCTGACCGGGTGTTTCGAGGCGCTCGAACGGCACATCCGGACGCACCTGGAGATCATCCTGCCTGTCAAGTGCTTGCAGATCAGCCTCCAGCAGACGGCCAACTATTTCTATGAAGGAGAGGTCACCGATGCCCGCTGCCTCGGCCGCGCACGCTGGGTCTTCGGCATCCACTCCGAGGCGGGAGAAGTGGAACTGATTCGGCGCACTCCCCAACTGGTGAAAATCTGCTCCAGCAAGTTCGTAGGCGAATTGGTAAAACGCGCCTTGGCGGGACTGGAACTGACCCACCTCGAAATGCCGCCCCTGGCCGTCCAGGCAAAAATGGAGACGCAGTACTTCGGGATCGATCGCAGTGGCCCCTTTTGGGACAGCATCAAACAGACCCGGCGCGTGGGCATCTACGTCCCCGGCGAATTGCCCAACCCCGAGTTGGAACTTCTTGTCGTACTGGATTAGTTAAACCCCCCTATGCCGAACGCAACTCCTCCTTCGACTGTGTCCCGTCCCGCCAACCTTGCCATGATCTTGCAGGAAGTCCTCACCGCGACCGTCCGGCTTCGCACCAACCGGCAGGCGGTTTCGGACTCCGAGAGTTTCCGCCACCACATTCGCGAGGCCCTGCGCGCGGCCGCGCAGGAGGCGCGCAATATCGCCGCTTACTCGACCGACGATATCAAGATGGCCACCTTCGCGGTAGTCGGATTTCTTGACGAGTCTGTATTGAGCGCGCAAAACCCAATGTTCTCCGGCTGGCCCCGCAAAACCCTGCAGGAGGAGCTGTTCGGCACTCACATGGCCGGCGAGATCTTTTTTCAAAACCTGCAATCGCTTCTGGGGCGAAGCGATTCCCCGGAGTTGGCGGACCTGCTTGAAGTTCACTATCTGTGCCTCCTGCTTGGCTACCGCGGCCGTTACGGCGCGGGTGGCGCCGGCGAGTTGCAGGCTGCCATGCAGGCCGCGGCCGAGAAGATTCGCAGAATACGCGGGCCGCTCAAGGGTCTTTCCCCCTCATGGCGGCTTAGAGCCGAGACCCCGCGGGCCGCGCAAGATAGCTGGACCCGGAGGTTCGCCATCATGGCGGTGGCATGCTTTTTGCTGGCGCTGGTAATGTTCATCGGGTACCGCCTTTCGCTCGATTCGGCAGCCAATCGGATCCAGGCCTCCGCGGCGCCGCTGAGAAAGTAGGAGCAACGCGATGAAAAAGATTATCGGCATCAGCGTCGCGGGCCTGCTGGTATACCTGGCGATTTCGTTCTTTGTGGCCAGCCTCGCCGTTCCTTCCGGGAACAGGCGATGGGTCCTGATCGGCGTCTTGTGGCTGCTTGGCATTCTCGCCGCCGCCGCCGTCGTTTGGTTCCTGTCCGGAAAGAACAAGCAAAAAGAAGCCGCCGGGGATGCCGATACCGGAGAGGACGCGGACGAGATCGACGCGCTGGTGAAAGCCGCCCAGATGAAACTCACCGCCGCTCGCGCGGGCGCCCTCGGCGGGCTTCCGGCGATCTTTTTGATCGGGGAACCGGGTTCGACCAAGACCAGCACCGTGGTCCATTCCGGCATCGAGGCCGAACTGCTGGCTGGCCAGGTTTACCAGGACACCTCGGTGGTGCCAACCTCGTTCCTCAACCTATGGCTCACCGGAGGTTTTGTAATTGCCGAATTCGGCGGCAAACTGCTGGCTAACCCCGATATGTTCAGCCGCCTCCAGCGCAAGCTTCAGCCCGCCAAACTGGGCAGCGTGCTAGGCTCTCGAGACCAGGCGCCCAGAGCCGCGCTGCTGTGCTGCGACGTGGAAACATTCACCCAGGGAGGCGCCGGGCAGGCGGCGGTCTCCGCAGCCCGCGGCCTGCGCCAAAAGCTCGGAGAAATCTCCGAAAAGCTCGGCATTAGCCTCCCGGTCTACGTTCTGTTTACGAAGATGGACCGGGTTCCGTTTTTCATCGAGTACGTGCGCAACCTTAGTGTGGACGACGCCCGACAGGTTGTGGGCGCTTCGCTGTCCCTGGCTCCGCCGCGGCCCGGCGGTTACGTGGAGCAGCAGACCGGAAGGCTCAACCAGGCATTTGACGATCTGGTCTATTCGCTCTGCGATGCCCGCCCCGAATTGCTGGCCCGTGAACACGATGCCGCGCTGCGGCCGGCCGTCTACGAGTTTCCGCGCGAGTTCCGCAAACTGCGCCCGGCGCTGGTGAGCTTCCTCGTGGAACTGTGCCGGCCCAGCCAGCTCACGGTCAGCCCCTTCCTGCGCGGCTTTTATTTTTCGGGCATCCGCCCTGTCATCGTCAACGAGGCTGCCCCGGCGGCGCGGCCCGCCGACAGCCAGCAGCAGGCGCCGGAGATCGCCGCCACGCGTATGATGCGGGTCGGGTTGCACAGCCAGCCCCCTCCGCCGGGCGCCCAGCAGCAGTTCATCGGGTCGCGTAAGGTGCCGCAGTGGGTCTTCCTGAGCCACCTGTTCGAGCACGTGCTGCTTGCCGACCGAATCGCCATGGGCACCAGCGGGGCAAGCACGAAGACCAGCATGCTCCGGCGCGTCCTGCTCATCACAGCATCGGCGATCTGTCTCATCCTCGCCGTCGGCTTGACTGTCTCGTTCTTTAAGAATCGCGCGCTCGAGTCGGCGGTGAACCAGGCGTCACAGGCCAGCGCCGTGGCCGAACCTACGGGGCTAAACGTGGCTTCGCTCGATTCGTTGCGGGGCCTGGAAAGCCTTCGGCAAACGCTCTCCCTCCTGAGCGGCTACAACCGGAACGGGGCGCCGTTCAGCTACCGCTGGGGCCTCTATGTTGGCGACGATCTCTACCCCCAGGTCTACAAGCTTTATTTCACGCGATTCAAACAGGTGCTGTTCGCCCAGACGCAGAGCGGAATGCTCGAGTCTATGCGGCGCTTGCCGGCCGCTCCGGGACCGGAATACGGATTGACGTACGATACGCTCAAGGCGTATCTGATCACCACAATCAACCACGATAGAAGCACCCGTAATTTCCTGGCTCCGGTCCTGTTGAGCCGATGGAATGCCGGCCGCAACCCAGGCGGCGAGCAGATGCAGTTGGCCGAAAAGCAGTTTGAGTTTTACAGCGACGAACTCAAGATCGCCAATCCGTACGCAGGCGAAAACGACGGGGCCGCGATCGACAAAGCGCGGCGCTATCTCGCGCTCTTCGCCGGCTTCGAGCGTGTGTACCAGGCCATCCTGGCCGACGCCGCCAAGAGCGGTCCGCCGCTGAATTTCAATCGGCAGTTCCCCGGATCGGCTGAGGTGGTGGCGAATGCCAAGGACGTGGCCGGACCCTTCCGCAAGGCGGGCTGGGATTTTGTCAAGAGCGCGATCCGCACCCCGGACCGCTACTTCAGCGGCGAGCAGTGGGTCCTGGGCGAGCAGGGCGCCGCGCAGGTTGACCGGGTGAATCTGGAGCAGCGGCTCCAGTCGCGCTATTACGTGGACTTTCTCGAGCAGTGGCGCGGCTATCTCGGCGCTGGTTCGGTGGTCCGGTACAAGGACCTGAAAGACGCTTCGCAGAAGCTTACCATGCTTTCCAGCAATCTCTCGCCGCTGCTCTCGATGCTGTGCCTGGCATCCCAGAACGTGGCCGTGGACGATCCTGCCGTCGCCAACGTCTTTCAACCGGTTCAGGCCGTTGTGCCGCCCGGGTGCGCCGAACGGTACATCGCGCCCGCCAACCAGAACTATATGAACTCCCTGATAACCTTGCAGGCCTCGATCGAAGCCGCCGCGGAGGCTCCGGGGAACGATGCCGCCGTGGCGCAAAGCATGAGCAACGCCACCGCCGCCAAGATCGCCGCGCGCCAGTTGTCCCAGACCTTCCGCATGGATCCCGAAGGCCACACCGATGCCCTCGTGCTAAAACTCTTGCTGGATCCCATCACCAACGCCGAGGCGCTGATCCGCAGCGCGGGGCCCGCGGAACTGAATGCCAAAGGAAAAGCCTTGTGCGGGCAGATGTCGGCGGTCTGGAAGAAATACCCCTTCAACGCCACTGCCACGGCGCAGGCCACCGTTGCCGATGTCAACGCCATCTTCCACAAGCCGGATGGCGCTCTGTGGACCCTGTACGATACCAGTCTCCAGAAACTCCTCACCAGGCAGGGCGCGCAATACCAGGCGAGTCCGGCCGGCGGCAGCGCGCTGACGCCCGGCTTCGTGACCTTCTTCAATCAGGCGGCGGCGCTCTCCGAAGCGCTCTACGCCGGGAACACGCCGGATCCGCATTTCGCCTATTCCCTGAAGCCGCTGCCTTCCGAGGGAATCCCGAACATCGGCGTCACCCTGGTGATCGATGGCCAGACCCTGACTTATTCCGGCGGCGCCGCGGTATCGACACCGTTCACATGGCAAGCCGCCGGTCCGCACGATTTTAAGTCGACGCTGAAGATTGGCGGCCAGCCGGCTGACTGGCTAAGCGGGCAGGGCCTTTGGGCTGCCTTTCATTTCTTCGATCAGGCCGAGCGGGCTGTCCCTGCCGAATCCGGCCAGATCCTGGAGTGGATCATCCGCGCCGGCAGGGGCCCTATGACGGTGGATGGCAAACCGGTGACCGTGCGATTCCAACTGGAGATGGGCAATTCGCCCGCGCTCTTTCAGAAAGGATTCTTCAGCCGCATGGGTTGTGTGGCGGATATCGCCAAGCCCTGAGTGAGGATCTGCTCGCCGGGAATCTCGTGTTCGAACTCCGCGAACACAGATCCAGCCCGGCCATGGCACGGCCTGCTGGCGTGGTCTGATCCAGCGCTTCGGCGAGTGACCGGCCCCAGCCTACCCGGAAGGATTGCCCCCACGCTCGTTGTCTCTTCACCGGCCACCTGCCACCGGCATCCCGCCAATGCCTGCCCCGCCGGAATCTTAAAACACTCTGCTTGGGCGATAGCCCGGCCGCGAGCGGACGCGCCACTTCTTGCCGGGGTCGCTGACGATTTCCACGGCGATCTTGCGGAAACCGTCGTTGGGGTTGGGCTGGGGGTAGTAAGTCACCGTGTACGAGTTACCCAAGTCTTCGCGGATATCTTCGAAGGCCTCCACCTGCTTCTGCCACGTCTTGGCCCAGTAAGCCTTGCCGCCGGTGCGCTGGGCGATGCGGCGGAAGACGCCGCTCGAGATCGGGTCCTTGTTGACTTCGCTGGTGGAGATGACGTAAATGGGGATGCCCTCGTCTTCGGCCACGGCGCGCACGTCGTCGGGGGCCACCATGCTGGCGTTGTCGGGGCCGTTCGAAAAGACGATCACTACTTTGCGGCCGGGGACTTTGGCGGCGTCGCGCAGGGCGAGCAGGAGCGCATTGTAAAGCGCGGTGTCGTCGCCCGCCACGGATTTGCGCAGGCCGGCGATGGCGTCGCTGTGGTCGTGCGTCAGCGGAGCGGCGCGCGACAGGTTGCGGCTGAAGGTGTAGACGGCGACGGAATCGGCGCGGTCCAGACCGCGGACGAAATCGGCGATAGCGTCCTCGGCGTAGACGAAACCGCGATACATGAAATTGCTGGTGTCGAACAGGACGAAGACGTTGGTGCCGACGAAGACATCCGGGCGGTCCATGCCAGGGAGGGCGTCCTTCTGGGATTCCAGCATAGGATGCGTGGAGCCGTCCTCGCCCACGGCCAGAGGCGCCTTGGCGCCCTCCGCGAACGTGGAGATCTTCTGTAGTATGCCGTCTTCGTGGATGCGGAAGTCGGTGGGTTTCAGCCCGTTGATGTAGTGGCCCTTACTATCCACCACCTGGAAGCTCAGCACCACCATATCCACTTTTACGCGGAAGACCGGGCGCTGCCCGCCGTCCTGCGCCCGCAGCACGGCTCCTGCGGCGGTCAAACCAAAAAATCCTCTTCGCGAAATGATCATGATCGTTTACCGGTTTCGAAATTATTGTAGTGCAGCCTTGGGTTCGCCGGCGGCGCGCGAGCGGGCGCGCACTTCGTCACCGACGGTGCGCAGCGATTTCAGCAGCGCGGGCCAATCCTCCAGGTGGGATGCGAAAATGTGCTCCACCAGTTGCCGTGTCCATTCGGGAATGCGCACGTTGAGCTGCGCCGGCGAAAGGCTCAACTCGTCGGCCAAAGCCACGAAGTACAGCGTGTTGGATTCCCAGCTCTCGGCCATAATGCGGCTGGAGTAACCCATCAGCGTCGGGAAGGTACGCAGGCTGAGAAGTTCCGGCTCGTAGGAGTTGGCGAGCGTGGGCTTGGGGGTCCCGAAGGCCCGGGAAATGGCGGCGTAGTTGACGTTGGGCTGAAACTCGGAAAGGCGGGAGAGTTCGGCCAGAATGGTGGAATTGGCGCCGGAATCGCTGTTTGTGCGCTTGGCGCGGACGTCGCGGGCCACCGAGTACAGCTCCGAAGGCGTCACCCGGTCGAGCGCTTCCTTCACTGCGCCGGCTTCGATCAGGGCGCCCACTTCGCGGGTTCGCGCGGGCGCGGCATGCATCGCCAAGGCGTCCAGAACCAGCGTACGCACGTCGCCATCGAAGGCCGATTCGGCCAGCAGTTCGCGGCCGTACTGCAAGTGCAATCCCACCCAATGCATCTGCGCGGGGGCCACCTGCCACCAGCGGGGGATCTTGGCGCTGAGGATCATTTGCGGCACCAGATCGCCCCAGATCAGGGCTTGGGTTTGCGTGGGCACCAGGAAGTTCTGCTCGGCCTCGGCCAGCGCGTAGGCCAGCCCGGAGAGGGAACCCACCAGGCGTCCGCCGCCATTGGACGGCCAACCGGTGCCGTACATCTCGGTGGGCCGCCAGGTGTGGTTGGTGCCCTGCATCCCCAGGAAATCATGGCTACGCACGAAGACGGGGTTGGTATAGAGAATCTGCGCGCCCGGCGGCGCGTAGTGGGCGTAGTTAAACGCCAGCAGGCTATCGCGTAGGATGGGCGCAAGCTGGCCGCGGACGTCCTTCAGCTTTTCGGCGTCGGCGCCGGCCTTCTCCACGGCGGCCCGCAGGTTGATTTTGCGCTCCACGTCGATGTGGCGCTCGGTCCAATAACCGAACCCCATGGCGTTCTTTTCGCTGGCACTGAGGGATGCCCGCGGAAGCTGGATTTCGGCGATGCGGCTGGAGAGCTTATTCACCAGCGCGGGGTTGAGCTTTTCTCCCTTGGCGACGCCCTCCAGATGGTCCGCCAGTTGGAAAAGGGTGTCGAGCGAGATGATGCGCTGGGCTTCCAGAATGCGCATCAACTCCTGCACCACTTGCTCGTGCGTTTCCATGTCGGCGGAGGAGCCGGCCAGCAGGTCCAACATGCGCTCATGCGGTTCGGCGGCCGTGTCCCTGGGCTGGTTCGAGGCTGCCTGGTTGGAGGAGGGCTGGTTGGAGGCGGCCAGCAGCAATTTCACACCGTTGCGGCCGGCGTCGAACAGCTCGCGATCGTTGTGCAGCGCGGCGAACGGTCCCACAATCCCGGCGAAGACTTCATCGGCCTTGCTTTCCGGGATGGTCTGCTGGCGCACCAGGATTTGCCAGATTCCCACCAACGACTGGGAAACGCCCGCGATATCGGAATGGAACAGCGGGTCTTTGATCTTGGAAATGGCGGCGGCCTCATCCAGAAAAAGGCCGATGGACTTCTCACTGAGGGAGCGCGATTCGCTGAATAACGGATACTGGCTGCCGTACGTGTGGTATTCGCGGGCCAGGCGGTCCACGGTGGCGGCATCCAGCGGTTTGTCGCGGTTGCGCTCCACGTCGCTCAGCGCCATGAAAATCTTCAAGGGCTCGTTCTCCACTGTCTTGCGGCAGAGGGCGAACAAAGCCTCCAGCACATCGTCGGGTTCTTTCCAGGTGGTGGCCAGCCTGGTGAGCTTGCCATCGTACTTGCCCTGCGGGTGGTTGATGAAGAGATTCTTCCAAACCTCCAGGCTGCCGGGGATATGGGGCTTGCCGTTGGCGTCCAGGCGCAGGCGCGTGGTGAATAGCATCATGTCCGTGTTGGAGCGGAACACCGGCCGGGCTGGCCCGGGGCTGGTGATGCGGCCGCGAACGGCGGTGTAGAAGCGCTTCATGCGAGCGGGTTCGGTAAGGTAGTCTCGAACCGGTCCCTGAATTCGCGCCAGCGCGTCAAAAAGGCTGCACAGCCATCCGTCATCCTTGGCCATCAGTTTGTCGAAAAAGGCCGCGCCCTCGTTGGGCGGTGCACCGGCCAATTCGCCCCAGGCGGCGGAGGAACGCTGCCCTCCGGGAACGATGGCTTTGCCGTTGCGGATTTCAAACATGCCGCCGAAGAAATCAAGCACATGGGAGTACGCCCGCAGGCGGGAAGCCGAGATGGCCTTCTTGAGCCCGTCGGCGGTCTCCGGGTCGAGTTTGGAGAAGCCGAGGTACAGTCGGCAGGTTGACGGATCGGAGATGAAGGCTTCCACGAAGTCGGCGCTTTCCTTTTCTTTAGGGCCGGCCCAGTATTCGGGACCGAAGAGGACGGGCACCTGCGTGGGGTGGTAGTCGTACGCGAACGGGCGGTTGGTTCGGAGGGCTTGTTCCAGATCGTTAACCGGGAAGCCGGAATCGGTGGTGAGAAAGGCGCGGGAAGCGTTGACGGTTTCCAGCACGACTTCGGATCCGCACCCGCCCCGCATGCGGAAACCCAGAATACGGAGCAGATCGGCCACGGTGGTGGATTCGCAGTTGTCCACTTTGATGATCTTGGTTTCGCCGGAAAGTTTATCCAGCTCGCGAGCTTGCGACAGGTATCGGTGGACCAGCTTGAGGTACTCGGTCTGCTCCAGTGCCTCGTTGTTGTGCGAAGCCTGGTAGCCATTAGTGACCACGTTACGCGCCAGGGCAGGCAGGATGTCGTTGGCCGCGGCATCCGGGGAGAGGGCCGCCATGCGGGCGAAAGAGCGCATGGGACCGGGAATGCTGGCAGTGCCGGCTCCCGCGCCCGCGGCGCCCGGCTGCGGGGCGTTGAGTTTCTGGCCGGCTGTTTCCAGGTTGCCGGACGCGGCGGCGCGTTCGCCGGCCACCAGGTCCAGAATCGCCAACCGTCTGGCGATCGCCGCGGCGCGGCTGGTGTTCGCCGGGCTGTTGCCCGACTTGCGGAGCGCGGCCAGCAGATTTGCGTAGGCTGCGCGCGCACCCGGGTCGCCATAGCGTTCCAGGAACTCGGCGTAAGCGGTCAACACAGTTGGGTCGTTCGGGTTGTTTTGAGCGGCGCGGGCCAAGGCGGCACGGGCCCCGGCGGAATCGCCCGAAGCCTCCATCTTTTGGACTTCGTTAGCACTTTGGTATCCCACAAGCGCTGGAGATGCGGCACCCAGAATCAGAATTGCGACAAACCGCGTTACGACTGCTTTGGACGTCTTCATGACGCTCCTCCGTATATGGTGACTCACTCTATCACGTCCACCACTAGTCTGGCGATTCTAAATCATACAGGAAACGGAAGGCCAACGTCGGGCTGTCGGGTGGGTAGCTGCGTGAATTAAATAGTATGAACCTTCAGCGGGAATAAAAGCCGGCGGCCCGCGGTACATACCAATATGGAGATTGCCGCATGGCCGGGTGAAGCCGGTGCGCTTGCCAGACAGCTTGCCAAACGGCCCCGCCACAGGCACGATAATGAGAATACCTTGAAGGAACCAGCCGGCGCCGGCAGTCTGGCGCGCTTCGAACACGCGCTGCTGCCCCACCTGGACGCGGCGCACAACCTGGCGCGATGGCTTACCGGAAGCAGCGAAGACGCGCGGGACATGGTGCAGGATGCCTGCGTGCGGGCGCTCACATTCTTCGACGGATTTCACGGCGACGACGGGCGGGGCTGGCTGCTCACCATCGTTCGCAACACTTGTTACGATTTTCTGCGCAAGAATCGACGGCAGGCGGAGATGCTGGCGGAAGCCGAGGAGGTGGAGTCGGCGCCCGACCTTATGATGCCCAACCCCGAAACGCTGCAACTGCGCTACGCCGACCAGCGGCTGGTGCGCGAAAGCATGGCGCGGCTGCCCGCCGAATACCGCGAGGTTCTGGTGTTGCGGGAGATGGACGGGATGTCGTACAAGCAGATTTCGCGGGTGACCGGGGTGCCCATGGGCACCGTGATGTCGCGGCTGGCACGGGCCAGGAAACGGCTGCAGGATGCGCTGTGCGGGCCCAGGGAGCGATGAAATGAACTGCCGTGAAACTGCCGCGCTACTGACGGCGTACGTGGACGACGAACTGGATCTGGTGCATAGCCTGGAGCTGGAACAGCACCTTGGCGAGTGCCGCGCTTGTGCGTCGGTGTTGCAGGAGCAGCGGGCCGTAAAGCAAGCCGTGGCAGATCATGCGCCGTACTACAAAGCCCCGGAGGAACTGCGAAAGCTGGTGGAGCGGCAGGCCGCGGCCCACTTTCGCGCGGCGCCTTTCAGTCCGGCGGATTCCCTTTCATCGCATGTAAGTCAGGTACCTTCAGGTCAGGCGGTTCGGTCCGGCCGTTCCTCATGGCTGCCGGGCCCTTCCTCATGGCGATGGCTGGCGCTGGCGGCGGCCACGGTCTTCGCAGTGACAGCGATCTGGAGGGCGGGGCCCGGGCCGCTCGGGCACTGGCGTTTTGGCGAGCCGGTTCCCGAAGCCATCGAGAGCCCAATCGAGAGCCAGGTGGTGGCCAGCCACGTTCGATCGCTGCTGGCCAGTCACCTGATGGATGTGCCCTCGTCGGATCACCACACCGTGAAGCCGTGGTTCACCGGGAAGCTCGACTTCGCTCCGGAAGTGCCGGATCTTTCGGGTAAGGGTTTCACCCTGGCTGGCGGCCGCCTGGATTACGTGAATGGGCGCACGGTGGCCGCACTGGTCTACCAGCGGCGGCAGCATACCATCAACCTGTTCACCTGGCCGGCGCCGGCCACAGACCAGGCGGCGCACCCCAGCACCAGGCACGGTTTCCACGTGGTGCACTGGAACCGCGGCGGCATGGAGTGGTGGGCGGTTTCGGACTTGAACGCCGAGGAACTGCTGGAGGTCGCGGGCCGGTAGGTTGGGGCGCGTGGGTTACTGACGAGGCCGTAGCCGGGAAGGCGGCTGATGCTTTCAACAGACTCCGGCGCTCTAAGTAAACCTGGAGGCGTCAGCTAGGCCGTGGCCCGCACCAGTTGGCGCTGGCCCGCCTGCGCAAACAGGTAGATGGAGAAGCGCGGCTTGAGGTCGCCCTTGCCCCAACGGTTGACGGCCCATTTGGCCCGCAAATATTTGACCTCTGGCCGTCCGGTCAAGTCGCAAAAAACCTGGTAGGTGCCGCAGTAAAACTTCTGCGGAAAAGATGTGACTGGCTTGGCGCCCCAATCCGTGCCGTCAGCCGAACCCATGATCGATACATCAATGCTTTCCTGTTCGACGATCCGGGTGATGCCCAGGGTGAGGATCAACGCCTCACCGGTTTGGTCGCCGAGACTGATGGCTGGCCCGGTTCCCGCTTCGCGAACTGTGGTTTCCTCTAGCAAGAATTCTGGAAGCATCGGGTATTTTCCCCTACGAGTACTGAACGTAACATTCTCCAATGGTACCTAAGTAACTAACCCAGAGTCTCACATTTTTCGGAAAAACGGAAGGGAAGTTTACTGGGCGCGATTAGGGAGTGCGTGAGATAGAAATGAGAGATTGATTTAATGGAATTACCGCCCAATTGAGGGAAATTCCAGCGCGGGGGTACTTCCGCCAACTGAATTGGCTGATGGCTGGATGAACCGGACTGGAAACGAGGGGCACACGCTGGCTGTGGAATCTTTCCTGGCTTTCCCTGGCGTCGAGGCGACCAATATATGGCAGAAATAGCTTCTCAACTACCTCCGGCTTGCAGGCCTAACCGTTGGGCTTATCGATTGGGCTTACCGGTCGATTTGCGATCGATTTCAAATGGGGCTATGACGATGTCCGGTCATGGAATCTGTACGTGTCATTTAGCGGTGCGTCAGGAATTTCAGAAATCGGCCGACGTTTCGTTCGACCCTCCCGAAGCACGGCGGCGCGCAGGGCGGCTACTAACTCGGCCCGGTCGTAGTAGTCCGCCAGTTCGTATTCCGTAAACAGGCGCACCGCGTCGTTGGTGTCGTACAGCGCATCCACCAGGAGCGGCAGGGCGGCCGCGTTTCCGCATCCCATGTTTCCGGGACGCCTGTTCCCGTGGCAAACCGGGGGCTGCGTTTGGACTATACTTGGCTCAGAGCGATTAGGAGGGTGTTGGTATGCGAAGAGTCGGCTTCGTGCTCGCTTGGGGATTGGCCGCGGCAGCCATGGGCGCTGCGGACACGCCCGTTCCCTTTTCCGACGTTCGGGCGGTATTTGAGAGCAGTTGCTGGAAGTGCCACGGTGCGGCCATTCAGCTTTCCAAGTTGGACTTGCGCACTCGTGAAGCCGCTCTCAAGGGCGGGCAGCGCGGCGCGGCGATCGTCCCTGGCAAGGCCGACGCGAGCCGCCTATATCGCGTGGTGGCGGGGCTGGAGAAGCCCGCCATGCCGATGGACGGCAAACTTACTGCCGACCAGATTACTACCATCAAACAGTGGATCGACCAGGGCGCGGCGTGGGATGTGACGCCGGATGCAACAGCCGAAACCAAGAACTCGCGGGCGCGCGCGGCCGGCCAACTCACTGCCGCCCAACTCGCGCTGGAGGAGATGACGCTACCGCCGGACGCGCGCAAGTATTGGGCCTTTCAGAAGCCGGTTCGGGCCGCCTTGCCTGAGGTTAGCCGACTGCTGCCGAATCCGATCGATCGCTTTCTGGAAAAGGTGCGCCTCGATAAAGGCCTCAAGCCGTCGCCGCGCGCGGATCGCGTTACCCTCTTGCGGCGCGCCTACATGGATCTGATCGGGCTGCCGCCCACTCCCGCCCAGACTGCCGAATACCTGGCCGACGCATCGCCCAATGCCTGGGAGAACCTGATCGACAAGCTGCTGGCGTCGCCGCACTATGGCGAACGTTGGGGCCGCCATTGGCTGGATGTGGCCCGCTATGCCGATTCCAACGGCTTCGAGCACGACTACGACCGGCCCAACGCCTGGCGCTATCGCGACTACGTCATCCGGGCATTCAATCAGGACAAGCCGTACAACACTTTTCTGGCCGAGCAGATTGCCGGCGATGAGCAGAATCCGGTGACCGATGACAGCATGATCGCCACCGGCTTCCTGCGCAGCTACGCCAAGGTGGGCTACCGCGAGAAGGACAACCCGCAGTTCCGCTATGAATACCTGGACGACATGATCGGCACCATCGGCCGCGGCGTTCTGGGGCTGACGGTGAATTGCGCGCGCTGCCACAACCATAAGTTCGACCCGATTTCGCAAAAAGACTACTACCGGATGCAGGCCTCGCTGTTCGGGTATGTGGAGACGGACTATCCGCTGGCTCCGAAGGAGCAGGTGGAGGCGTACGCCAGGAAGACCGCCGAGTTGGATGCCAAGATCGCCCCGCTGCGGCAGAAGGTCCGCGAGATCGAAGAGCCTTACCGCTTGAAGCTGGCGCAGGAAAAGTACAAGAAGTACCCGGCCAACGTGCAGCGGGCGATTGCGGTTCCCGAAGCCCAGCGGACACCGGGTGAAACGCTGCTCGCCGGGCAGGTGATTCGCACCACCTCGGTTTCGAGCGACGAGATCGACCGGGTGATGGCGCCGGCGGAACTGGAGCAGAAGAAGGCGCTGAACCAGCAGATTCGCGGGTTACAAAACGAACGGCCGAAACCGCTGCCGATGGCCGCGATCGTCACCGACGGCGATTATCGCTTCGCGCCGGATGGCCAGGGCGACGAGCCGGCCCCCGGCAAAGGAGCGAAGCGCGAAGCCGTGGAGGGGACGTTCCTGTTCCGGGGGCCGGGCCGTTATGAGCCGCCGCCTTCGTACTTTCTGATTCGCGGCGATATCGAAAGCCACGGTTCGTTGATGAAGCCCGGGTTTGTGGATGTCGTCACGTACGGGAATCCGCCGGTCGCGATTCCGCCGGCGGATGGGCGCACCTCGGGGCGGAGAAGGGCGTTGGCCGAATGGCTGGGGTCGCCGGAAAACCCGCTCACCGCCAGGGTCGCCGTCAACCGCATCTGGAGCCACCATTTCGGTCAGGGAATTGTGGCCACGCTGGACAACTTCGGCAAGATGGGCGCCGCGCCGACGAATCCCGAACTGCTGGATTGGATGGCGGTGGAGTTCATGAGCGGGGGATGGAGTATCAAGAAGCTGCAGCGCCTGATGATGACGTCAGATGCTTACCAGATGGCGTCGCAGTTCACCGACGCGGCGGACGAAGCCCGGGACCCGGAGAACAACAGCCTGTGGCGGTTCCCGATCCAGCGGCTGGATGCCGAGATTGTGCGCGACGCCATGATGGCGGCCAGCGGCGCTCTGGATCTGACCGTGGGCGGCCCGCCGGTGTTCCCCCATTTGGCCAAGGAAACGCTGGGCTCGATGACGGAAGGCATCTGGAAGAAGGAAGAGGACGGGCCGCCAGTGTGGCGCCGCAGCGTGTATGTTTACCGCAAGCGCGGACTCCCGCTGCCGATGTTCGAGGTGTTCGACCTGCCCGATCAGAACATCAGTTGCGGACGACGCAACGTGTCGACGGTGCCCACGCAGGCTTTGATGCTGCTCAACGACGAGTTCGTCTTGCGCCAGGCCAGGCTGTTCGCGGACCGGGTGAAGGAAACCGCAGGGGACGACCCGGCGAAGCAGGCCGGCTTGGCGTATCGAATAGCGCTGTCGCGCCCGCCGCGGGCGGAAGAGGCTGCGCTGGC
Source organism: Candidatus Acidiferrales bacterium (assembly GCA_035570275.1). Taxonomy (GTDB): domain Bacteria; phylum Acidobacteriota; class Terriglobia; order Bryobacterales; family Bryobacteraceae; genus DATMNI01. The sequence goes on from DATMNI010000282.1 coordinate 90,257, forward strand.
GATGGATTTCCTGAAGAAGCGCTCGCTGGCCGACTTCACGCATGTGCTGCTGAATTTGAACGAATTCCTCTACGTGCGGTGAAGCCCTGAAACGGTGCCCTGAAATGGTGATGGCATGAAAGAACTCTGGCGAAGACGCGATTTCCTGTTTCAATCCGGCGGCGGTTTGAGCGGTCTGGCTCTGGCGTATCTGCTCGACCAGGACGGATTGCTGGGCGCAACGGCTGAACCCGGCGCGTGCGATGCCAAGGCGGTGGGCTACAATCCGTACGCCCCCAAAAAGCCGCATTTCGCGCCGCGGGCCAAGAGTGTGATTTCGCTGTTCATGAGCGGCGGCGTGAGTCACCTGGACACATTCGATCCGAAGCCCGCTCTGGCCCGGTACGCCGGTCAGCCTCTGGAGGGCAAAGGCGAGGTGGTCGTTAGGCAAGGGAACCCGGGGCCGCTGATGCCCAGCCCGTTCCAGTTCCGCAAGTACGGGCAATGCGGCATGGACGTATCGGAGATCTTCCCGATGATCGCGGGGCACGTGGACGAGATGGCCTTCCTGCGCTCGGTATACGGAAAATCGAACGACCACGTGCAGGCCCATTATGAGCTGAACACGGGCAAGATCCAGATGGGGCTGCCGTGCGTGGGTTCCTGGGTGACGTATGGACTGGGCTCGGAGAATCAGAGCCTGCCGGCATTCGTGGTGATCTACGATCACCGCGGCGGGCCGTTGGGCGGACCGGCCAACTGGAGCGCGGGGTACATGCCGGCGGCCTACCAGGCGACGGTTTTTCGATCGGCGGGCGACCCCATCATCGATTTGAAGCCGCCGCCCGAAGTGAGCCCGGAGCAGCAGCGCGACCGGCTGGATCTGCTGGCCAAGCTGAACCAACTGGACTTGAAGAACTATCCCGGCAGCTCGGAACTGGCGGCGCGCATCTCTTCGTACGAGCTGGCGTTTCGCATGCAGGGTTGCGCTCCGGAAGCGGTGGACGTGAATCGCGAATCGGAAGCCACGCGCAAGTTATATGGGCTGGACGCCCAGGTCACGGAGCCTTTCGGCCGGCAGTGCCTGATGGCGCGGCGCCTGGTGGAGCGGGGAGTCCGTTTCGTGCAGCTCTATCATGGCGGCCTGGGCCAGCAGAACCGCGACACCTGGGACGCGCACGACGATGTGAAGGACAACCATACGCGGCACGCCGCCGAAGTAGATCGGCCGATTTCCGGGCTGCTTACCGACCTGAAGGCGCGCGGACTGCTGGATTCAACCCTGGTGGTATGGCATGGCGAGTTCGGACGCATGCCGATTTCGCAGAAGGGCGTGGGGCGCGACCACAACCCCGGAACCATGACCATGTGGATGGCCGGCGCCCGCATCCAGGGCGGCCAGATCATTGGCGCCAGCGACGAATTCGGCTACAAAGCCGAGCAGCAGCCCATCGCCGTGCACGATCTGCATGCCACCATGCTGCATCTGTTGGGCATCGATCATACCAAGCTCACTTACCTGTTCAACGGCCGCAACATGCGGCTGACGGATGTGTACGGGGAGTTGATTCCGCAGATCGTGGCGTGAGGGCTGCCGGCATAAGAGGGATTGGCTCCGGAGGCTGTTCACCTGAGATTGAGATCGCTAAGAGCTAAGTCGAGTGCCATTCCTTCATGGCCGCACGGAGCCCGATAAATTCGTGGACGACGTGGCGCGCCAACCACACCAAAAAAACGATTAGGAGTGCCAAATGAAGAGCGAACAGTTCTATAAGGAAGAAGACCTCGACGACGAAACGCAGGGTTTCTACATTTAGCGAGTGCAAACTGTCACCTCCCAAGAGCCAGATCAGGCGGCCGGACGAGTGACTCAGCAATTGCGAGCAGGAGCTTGGGCTGAAGAATGGCTCGCCACCCTCGTAGGTCCACGGCTGCGGCTTGGTCCACTGGCGCCCGCCATCCGTGGAGTGGGCGAACCAGCGATATCCGGGCAGTTCGGTGCGGCCGCTGTTGGAGCCGCGCAGGACGGTGAGGAGGCGGCCGCCATCGAGAAATCCGAGCGTGCCTTCGTCCATGCCGCTAGTGGAGCGCGCCGGGTCGCCCTGAATGGCGGCGGACATTTCCCACTCGAGGCTGTCCACTTGCCAGCGCCCCAGCAGCACCGCGGCATCGGTGTACGTGTAGCCGCCGCCAGGATTGAAGAGGACCCATCGGGCGCCAGGGGCGTGATCTGAACCGGAAGCAGGATGCGGCCGTCCGCCCCGGCGATAGACGCGCATGCCATGTCGCCAAGCATGACGCGGTTCTTGCCGGTCCAGACGCCGGGAAGGGGATGCCGCGCGTGGAACTCCGCGCCCGCGTGCATCACCTGGCGGGACGGCGTGAAGTTGCGCCCACCGTCGCGAGAGACGCGGTAGTAGACGTTCCACTGGCGAAGGCCTTCCAGCGGATCGTCCGACGGCAGGACGCCCTCATTCCAGAACTCGATGTAGCGGCCGTGCGGTTCCACGAACCCGCATCGCGGATGGCGGCGGAGCATCCCGCCCTGGCGAGGCTCGCCGGTTGGCATCTCGATCGGCGAAGTCCAGGTGTGGCCGTGATCGCGGGAATGACGGATGTAGGCGATGTCGACGGTGTCCGAGCGGGTCCAGCGCTCTTCGATGGATGCCATGTCGCCGCCGCGTGGGCGAGTGTGGAAGGCGTAAGCCATGACGGCGACTCCGGGTGATGGCGCGGAGCGGTAGGTCTCGCGGCGGACGGCCGGGTTTTGGAGCGGCGGGCAGAGCGGCGCTGACAGTGGCGGAGGATGCAATCAGAAGGCACGGCGGGAAGGCGGCGTGGGTAAACCCCCTGGCCAGTTTAGCGGATGGGATTGGCGCCGGCGGCGGCCACGCTATCATCGGATATGCGGCCGGACCGCCAGGCTTTACTGGCGCTGATAACAATGACAGCGGCCTGGGCGCAGGATCCCTACGAGTTGGTACGCCGATCCATCGCCCAGGACCAACTCGACTGGGTGCGCATGAAAGATTACACCTGGCAGGCGCACTCCGTGGAGAAGCACCTCGACTCCCACGGCAAAGTAGCATCCACGAAACGGGAAACCTGGGAAACGCTGATGGTGGACGGACAGCCGTACCGCCGCACGCTGGAACGGGATGGCAAGCCGCTCAGCGCCGAGGAACAGCGCAGTGAACAGAGAAAACTGGATAGGGAGACCCGCAGGCTGAGTTCTGAAACGCCCGCTGAGAGACAGCGGGGCCTGGAGGAAACGGAGAAACGGCGCCGGCGCGAGTTCGCTTTCCTTTCCGAAATTCCCGAACTGTTCGACCTGCGGTTCGAGGGCGACTCCACAGTGGAAGGACGGCGCGTATGGGTGGTCTCCGGCGCGCCCCGGCCCGGCGCCAAAGCCAGAAGCGGCGACGCCAAAATGCTGCTGAAACTCCGTGGCCGCATGTGGATCGACAAAGCCACATACCAATGGGCCAGAGTGGAAGCCGAGACCACCGACACCATCTCCTGGGGCCTGTTCCTGGCCCGTCTCGATGCCGGGGCCAAGATGATTTTCGAACAGACCGAAGTGAATTCCGAACTATGGCTACCCAAGCGCCTGCTCCTGACCGGCAGCGGCCGCGTCGGCCTGATCAAAAGGCTGGCTCAGGACGAGGAGATCGAATGGAGCAATTACAAGAAGTTTTCGGTGGATTCCAAGATCGTGACTGACCCGCCGCCGAACCCGAAACATTGAGACCGTCGCCGTTGCAACATGCAGGCGATCGTGGCTTGGTGGTGATCCGGTTGCAGTGATAGAATTCCCTGCGAATGAACAGTTCAATCCAATTTGTCTGCCTGCTGCTACCGGCTCTGCTTGGCGCGGCCGATCGCGGAAAGGCGTCCGGCGGCCTTGAGCGTCTGCTGTACGTCACCGACAGATCCGGAGTCAGCGTCTACGACATCAACGACTCCCACAACCTGCTGCGCAAGATCGAAGTCCCCGAGACCGGGGACTACAAGGGCATCTCCGCGAGCGTGCCACTCGGCAAGATGTACCTCACCACCTACCGGAAAGACCAACTGGTGTGCCTCGACCTGGCGACGGAGAAGGTCCTTTGGCGCCGGCACGTACCCCCCGGCGTCCGCGGCTTCCACCTCCACCTTAAATCGAGTGCCGAGTTGGCGAGCGAAGTCGGACACTGGGGCTTTCGCCATCAGTTTCTCGAAGTACGGCGCAAATCCCATCTTCATCTTCTTGCTGATAATGTCTATGTGGGCCGGTTCCCGGATCAAATCGAACTCTTCTGGGTTGTCGTCGTGGAAGCTTCGTGTCATAAGTCTGGCTCCGTTCCCCATCGTCCGTTCAAGAATCGAGCAAAGCCTGCGACCGTCTTTGGGATCTTTCGCCCTGGCGCCATCGCATCAATCGCGGGACCTAGACTCCGTCGCGTGACATTCGTAAGGAGCACTTCCAACTCATGCATGGCTCTCGAGCAACCGACGTAGAAAAGGTTGCTCTCCGTCGGATCATCGAAACGTTCGGGATCCACGTTTACAAGCAGGACCGCCTTCGCTTCAAGGCCTTTGAATCGTCGCACGGTGTTCCGAGAAATGCAGCCTGGTGTGTTCTCCTCAGTAACCGGCCAGCACCCCATCTCGGACAGCCGGATGAAAGGGCTGCCCGCGGTTGAACGCATAGTCAGGAGAGCCGCTTCGTGGGGGGATTCCACCGAGAACATCGGGGAGGAGCGCTCGCTCAAACTCTTGCAGCCGCGGCACGGCATATACATAGGAGAGAAGAGGCCCCATGCTGACGAGGGAGGACAAAGAAGACATCAAGCGCCTTTTCGTGGAGGCGGTTGCAGAATCGGGGATGCGCATGCAGGGGTCTGACCCTGTGGTGGATGTGGTTGCCAAGGCCATTGAAGTTTTCGGGACCCGGGAAAGAGCGCTGCGGTGGCTGAAGACTCCTGTCCGCTCGCTGGGCGACCAGACCCCGGTCTCGCTCCTGAACACTCCGGAGGGTGTGGCCCAGGTGCGCGACACTCTCGGACGGGTCGAGCACGGCGTCTGGTAGATGGTCGTTTACCGAATCGGCAGCAACCGGCAACAGAGCGCGTCCTGGCATGCCGGCCCTTACTTCGGCGGTTCGTTCTTGACGATCTTGCCGAACATCTTGCCGCCGTGGTCCTGGGCGCCCCAGGTGCCGGCGTACATCGCGTTGTAAATCAGAATGCGCGCGCTGAAGACGCCTTGCCCCTTGATCAGGTAGTTGGAGAGCGTTAGCACCGGTGTTTCGCCGGCCCACTTGACCGGCACCTCCACGGTGGCTTTGAATTCTCTCTTGTTGTAGCTAATGCGAGCGTCAAAGCTCCACAGATCGTCCTTCACCTTGGTCACGCGCTCGATCAGATAGCTGTCTTCGTGCGTGGCAGGTTCGTCACCGACGGTGAAGAAGCCCGTCAGGGTGACGTTAGTCATGGATTCCTGAAACTGCTTTTCGGCTGATGTGAGTGCGGCGCCGGAGGTGCCTTCCTGGGCCAATGTGAGCGCGGGCAGCAACGCGACGGCCAAAATCCAAGAAATCTTCATTGGACGATCATAACGCTTCAGCCGGCATTTCAGGCCGGGCAGGAGGGGGCCAGGAGGCCAATCACATCTCCGGTCGCTTCCGCGAGTCGCCGCTGGTTAAATGAGCCCTCGAATGCCACGCGAGAAGGCAAAGAGCCAAAGCTGCCGTCAGGCCGAGCCAACGCACCCACCCCGAAACGAAGACCACAGTTGCGTTGAAGAACAGGAACGCCATAAAGGAATGGATGGCAACGGCAATCCAGTGGGGCTGGGCGCGATAGGTTTCCGCGCTCGTCCACAGCCAGATCACGTCGAATGTCCACACAGCCGTGAACGCGTAGTTGAAGTACAGACCGGCGCCCGACCGCACGCTAAGCAACTCGGCGGTCCGGCGCGCCGTCTCCTCATAGGCCGCGGCATGGCTCCAATGGTGATGGAACTGGAACGCAGCAGTGACGTGACTGAGGTAGATGAGGAGTCCGAGAGTCCACGCCGATCGAGCGGCGCCAGCCCTTCCGGTCAGCCACGCGGCCAGAGCGCCGGCGTAGAACAGGAACGCAAAGCGGGCGGTCCACAGAATCGACCCATTCCCCAAATGGCCCCAAATGGCCCCGAATGTCATCTTGGTAGAATAGCGGCTAGCCCGTTCGGACCAGAAACTCATCATATCGGATGCCTCCATTGTCCGCCGCTACCCAACCCGTTTCCGACGCCAGGCCGGGCCCGGGCAGTCTTTACTACGGTTGGGCAAACGTCGCGGTTGCGGCTCTGGGTATGGTCGGCACCCTTCCGGGCCGGACTCAAGGTCTGGGATTGATCACCGAGCCGCTGCTGGTGGACCTGCACATGAATCGGGTTAGCTACGCGACCATCAATCTCTGGGCGACGCTTATCGGTTCGTTGTTTTGCATCCCGTGCGGGCGTCTGGTTGACCGCTTCGGATCGAGAGCGGTTCTTACCATCGTGATCGCGGCACTCGCGGCAACCGTCCTCGGCATGAGCGTGACCAGCGGATGGATGCCACTCGCCGTCACCATCACGCTCAGCAGGGGGTTGGGGCAAAGCGCACTCTCTGTAGTCAGCCTTACCCTGGTCGGAAAGTGGTTTGGGCGCGGGTTGAATCAAGCCATGGGCATCTACTCGGTGCTGGTCGCGATCGGGTTCATCGCAGCCTTCCCGAGTGTCGGCGGCGCAGTCCTGGCGTTCGGCTGGCGCGCAGCCTGGTCGGGCGTAGGCTGGGCGTTGTTGCTGGCTGTTGCGCCGATCGCCTGGATGGTCGTCCGCAACGGGCCGGAGGATCGGGGCTTGCAGTTCGATGGCGAACGTCCCGACAGCGCAGCAGCGGCGGATATGACCGTTTTCGAAGCGCTGCGTACCACGGCGTTCTGGGTCTTTGCGCTTTCGAGCTCCATGTTCGGACTGGTTTATTCCGGCATTTCGTTGTTCAATCAATCGATCCTCGAGCAGCGAGGTTTCGATGCCTCGGTCTACCATACGGTGGTCGTCATCAGTACGATGCTGGGACTCGCGGCGAATTTCGCGGGTGGGTGGCTGGCGTCACGGTGGCCGATCCAGCGCGTTATGGGATTGGGAATGGCCGTGCTCAGTTGCGCCCTGGTGGCGCTTCCGTTAGTCCGGAGCTTCACTCATGTGGTGTGCTATGGCGCGGCGATGGGAGTAGCCGGCGGTATCATCACCGTGGTTTTCTTTTCTGTCTGGGGGCAGGTCTACGGCCGGCGTCACCTTGGCAAGGTCCAAGGCTGTGCGCAAATGACGACGGTGTTCGCCTCCGCCATCGGGCCGCTGCTGCTCGCAGGGACGCTGGAGCGGACGGGATCGTACGACTCGATATTCTACGGCCTTGCGGTGGTTGTAACCGGCCTGGGCGTAGCCTCCTGGCTGGTGCGTCTTCCGTCGCGCCGGCTGGTTTGAGAATTGAAGACGATGCGCAGAAGCCCACTTCTGTTGCCAGTGTTCATCCTGATCGCGGTGAGCGGATGCGGGAAGAAGGCGGCGACCGCGCAGGACGACCTCGACCGAAAGTTTGGGGAGATGATGCAGGGTGTCACCTTGGTAGGCCGCTCTTCCCGCCTGAACAACGACGCCATCAGCGCCGAGGAACGGTACGTGATCGAAGGCGTTTCGAAGCTCACTGGCGACACGTGGCTCTTTCGTTCGCGGCTCCAATACAGCGGGCACGATATTCCGCTGCCGCTTCCGGTAACGATCAAGTGGGCCGGCGACACTCCCATCATCACGCTCACCGATTTCCCGATTCCCGGTATGGGCACTTACACGGCTCGGGTCATCCTGTATCGCGGCCAATACGCGGGGACCTGGAGCGGCAAGACCGGTGGCGGCCAGATTTTCGGAAAGATCATTCGTAATCGGTAGCCAAGCTTGGGTTGCTGTTGGTTCGCGACAACGCGGCGGCCAGATACGCAGTTCCCAGATGGCCAGGCTGCACGGTGGTAAATCCGAGCGCGCCCGCCATGTGCGCCTTCACCACGTAGAACAGCTTGCGGCAGTAGTAGTAGCCGGCATAGGCAAGCCACGTGGCGGCGAAGATCCGGATCTGACAGGGCCGGTAGGCGCGGTCGAGCCGCCGGTCTTCCGCGCTGGCGGCCGGAGTGTTCAGGTGTGCCGTCCGGATCCGCTTTTCGGCTCGCTCTCGCCATTTGCGCTTGAGGCTGCCTGTTCCCCGGCCCAATTCGGACCCTGGTATTTGCGTCTCACCTCGATGGCGTAGACCAAGCCGAGCGCGGCCAGCACCGCAGCCAGTGTTTTCGCCGCCAACTGATTCGGCGGCATGATGAGTACGAAACAGATGAACACGGTGTAGAGCAGGGCGATGAAATTCACGGCCGCGCCCCAGCGGCCGAGCGTCCATTGGGCCAGCCCCGGCCAGTTGGAGCCCCGAAAGCGGGCCCGCAACCCGAGCGCCACGGGAATGATATAGGCGAGGTACAAAGCCACGGTGCTGAGCGAAGTGACGATGGGCACCGCGCCCGTCCAAGCCATGGCCGCCAGGCTGGCAGCCACCACGGCCCATATGGCCGCGCCGGGCGTTCCGTGTTTCACGTTCACCCGCTGCATCAGACCGGCGAACGGCATGCCCTGGTCGCGCGCCAGCGAGTACACCGCGCGCGATGCGGAGGTGACGCAGGACAATCCGCAAAACCACATCGCTATGGAGGCGAAGGCCGCCATGGCATTCCCGAATTTGGCGCCGAGCGCGGTTTGCAGAATCGCGATGGCCGCCGGTACCTGGTTGCCCTGCGCGTCCTTGGCGGCGAGCACCGCCGGAATCGACCGGATCGCCAGCGTCAAGGCAATCAAAAGCAGGTAGCCCACCACACCGGAGACGGCGACGGCAATCACCATGCCCCAGGGTGCGGTGCGGCGAGGATCGCGGGTCTCTTCGGCCATGTGCGCCGATCCATCGAACCCCGTGTAGGTCCAATGCGCCTGCAGCAGTCCCAGCAGAAAAGCCCACGCGTACGGCCGGCTGCCATTGAAGTTGGCGGCGCTGGCCAGGAATTTCACGGGCTGCAGCGGCGCCAGCCAGAACACCAGCCCCACAATGGCGATCACGCCGGCGATATGAACGATGACGCTGGTGTTGTTCAACAGTGCCACCAGGCGCACGCCGTAGTGGTTGATAAGGCCGTGCCCCACCAGCGTAAATGCGAACATCAGAAAAACGTTGGCGGCCGACGCCGTGATGCCAAGAAAGGGAAGAACGAATTGCGCGCAGCTAAAATTGATGCCCGCCAGCGCCGCAATCAGGCCGACGATATTCAGCCAGGCGACGAACCAACCCGGCGCCGGGCCGCCCAGCGCCGCCGCCCAATGGTACATGGCGCCCGAAGTGGGGTACGCCGAACACAACTCCGCCATGCTGGCTGCCAGCAGCAGCGTAAAACCCGTCGCCACCGGCCAGCCGAGGGTCATTTCCAGCGGCCCGCCCATCTCCAGGCCGTAACCATAGAGCGTTACCGCGCCGGTGAGGATGGATATGATCGAAAACGAAATAGCGAAATTCGAGAACCCTCCCATGCTGCGGAAAAGCTCTTGCGCGTAGCCGAAGCGGCCCAGGTCCTGATCGTCGCGCGATGGGGAGAAGTCCGTCATCCTGGTGTTCAGACGCTGGTATTCGGATGCCGCGGCAGGTAAGACCGCGGCGCGTCAACCGCCGCGGCATCCGGTGAATCAGAATTCGAAGCGATCGGTTCGATCGCCGGGCGGTGCTCGATGAGATCGACCAGCAGTCGCGCTCCCAGGGCGAGCATGTCATACCAGGGAATCTCGACCGCGGTCAGGGGCGGGTCCGCAAACGCCGTTTCGCGCGTTCCGTCCATGGCCAGCACCCCCGCGTCCCGCGGAACATTCAATTCCAACTCACGCGGCGCCTTCAGGCTGCCCAGTGATACGCGGTCGCCGGTGACGATCAAGGCCTCGGGGCGGTTTCCATACTGCATGAGCTTCCGGGCGGCGTATCCGCTGTCCAGGTTGAGTTCAATCTCTGTGACCAGCGCCGGGGCGTCCACGCCGGCGGCGGCATGAGCGGTCCTGGAATCCTTTCAGATAATTATGGTACAAGGCAGCCTGGTTGATTTCAACAACGCCGGTTTCGACGAGGCGGTACAAGCCTGGCTGGCGGGAGACGCTCCCGCCACCGCCTCATCGTCCGGTCGCTCACTCCGATAATCTCCGCCGCCCCCCACCACCCTAGCCATGCGGATCTGAAAACCACCATCCGCTACTTATATCTTCCTGGCCATCGCCTTCAACAGCGGGTCTTGAAATTTGCTCATCCGCTCCATATCGGCGGCTGAGTACTGAGGGGTTTCCTTTATTACCCAGCACCCCCCTCCTCAGGTAGCGCGGATAACTCACGTGTGACCCGAAAAGGTCACTTACTAGCGACATAGCCAAAGTTTCTCACATAGTCAAAATTTCTCTTGCTTTTCTCGAGTGCTTCATTTACCATTTTGAAGTTTCCTACGTGCGGAGGCTGCAGCCTCCGCGCCAACTCCAAAATCAGATCTCGGGAAAACGGGCAAAAAGGAGATTCTATCTATGAAAACGCTATTGGTGTGTTCGCTCACCAGCTTCACGCTCCTGGCCGGGCTTCTGCCTGCCAGCGCGCAAGAAACTACACTCAACCTGTCGATTAGCGCAACGGATACCGCCGCCGCTGTCAGCGCCAGCTTTGCCGCCCAAGCGTCCCCTTCGTTCGCCGGCAACGCGTCCGGCGCATCCTTGTCGATTTCAATCGGCGGAGCGCTCTCGGCGCCCGGCGATGAAATTGGTGCTATTCCTCCGCCGGGCTTCTACCCGGGAGATCTGAGCAACCCCCTTAATCACCCCACCGTAGTGTCCGCCCAACAACATGACATTTATTTGAACTGCGCGCCGACCTGTTGGGGAACTCCCGCGAACTTCCTTGCGGATCTCGACGAGAGCGATTTTATCCACATCACCGATCAATACGTCGGCACGTCCGCCAATCATCGCTACACCCTCGGCGGGGCTGGCAGCTTCACTGGAACCGTGCCCCACATATTGCCGTTAACCACTCTGGTAGCCATGGCGCACACGGCGGCGGCGGTCTATGGCACCGGATTGAATCACATTTATCACTTCTACCTGCCGCCGGGTCAGGACATTTGTCTCAACCCCACCAGTTGTTACTCGCCCGACAACTTCTCCACGTTCGTCTTTTGCGCCTTCCACAGCTTCATCAACTTCGGCAGTTTTGGGCAAGTGCTGCTCACTGTCGAACCGTTTCAGAACGTCCCGGGCTGCACTGTTCAAGCGCCCAGCCCGAACGGCCTCCTCATTGATTCCACCGCTACCTTTCTCTCTCACGAGTTGTTCGAAACCATCACCGATCCGCTCCTCAACGCCTGGTTCAACCGTGTGAGTCTCGATCTGCGCGGCGCCGAAATCGGCGATGAGTGCCAGAATCGCACGTTCGGCTACGGATCGGTTTCCATCAACCATAAGAAGTATGAGGTTCAGCCCGAGTACTCAAACGCGGTGCATGGCTGTGCTTTCTCCCCGTCCCTCCGGCCTGACGAAGGCGATGGCGGAGGTAACTGATTCACCTTTAAGTCGGCTAGTCTGAGACTCACGCCCGCGGCGGCCCCGGAACGTCCGGCTTGCAGAACACCGGCGTTCCTCGGCCGGAAGGGCGGATCCTATGCACTGTTACCGTGGGAGTTACATGGAACCAGAGAGCGGTCACGAATGCTGAGTGATTTCGTGACATACTGAACTGTGTCAAGTTCTTCATCGCAACCTTACCATTCACTATGTGGATGCATGTCGCAAGGAGGAGAACAGCGCCATGACTTCCAACAGCTTGAAGTTTGGCTGTCCGAAGTTCTCTTTTCGTAACCGGAGTCATGGCAATGTGTGCCGCACCACCGCGTCGGGCTCAAGCGTTGATCCTGCCTCCAATCGCCGATGGAGCCACCTGGCGTACCGCGGTGATTCCTCGCCAACCCCATTCAGGACACCGGAAATCGTGCTTGCCGAGACTCCGACCCGCCGGGCAACTTCATCCAGAGTGGTCCTCGCAATCATTGCAAGGAAATTGCAGCATTATGGCGTCACGCGGCGCGCCCTGTCAACGATTATCAGGTGACGATTTGGTTTCTTATGCCATCGCCGGATCGCTGAAGCCAGGTTTCCCAGTTTCCACGCGGCCCGCATAGCGTCGCAGATATTGACCCGCCCCCAGGGTTTTAGGTGCGACGACTGTCACACGGAAGTCATACCATTGATGGCTGTGGCTAAGATGCAGCACGAGCGTGCGGCTGGCCCCAGCGCCCAGCAGCATGGCGTGATTGCCGCTCTTGTAGGCAAGATCGGTGACGTGCAGCGTGCAGGAAACCTGCAGACGGCTGGAAGCGTGCAGTTCGACATCGCCCGTTGGCAGGTACTGGCAGCGAATGTCGATGGCCGGGTCGTCGCCGCTGCCCGCGAATTCGCGGAAGAATCCGTTGGGGCCGCAGGCGCGCAGGTGGTACACGCCGCCTGCAAATCCCGCCATCTCCCACGTGTCGGTGAGGCGCTGTCCGGCAGCCACGGCGTACGCCCGTGTCCGCAGGTCCATCCGGTCGCGGAACTTGCCAGGCGCGTAAACGTGGAACGGGGAACCGGCGGACGCCTCGCCAAATGTTTGGTTACGGGCTTCCAGGGCGATTTCGAAAAGCTTGCCGTCCGCAGTGATCGCGCCCTCGGCGTAAAGCTCATAGGGCAGCGCGGACGACGGACGAATACCCGGCTCCTGCCGCGGCATCCAGGCCGCCGCGCCGCGATTTCGCTCAAACTGCTCGACGTCCGCCGCCGACAGTTTTCGGTGCGCGGATGGCATCGGCTGGAACTGCGCCTGGTGGACACTTTCCAGGAAGGAGTTCTTCGCCGGGAACGGCAGGGGTCCGAAACGTTCCGATCCGGCCCGTTCCGCCTGAAAAGGACGGAACACCGTGCTCAGATCGCCCGACACGGTCCTTCGCCACACGCTGATATTCGTCTCTCGAATTTCCCTGCCAAGCCGGTGGCTAAGTGTTTTCTCCAGAAGCTGCAGTACCGAGGTGTGGTCGAAGACCTGTGAGCAGACGAAGCCGCCGCGGCTCCAGGGCGATGCCACCAGCAGCGGCACCCGATAGCCCAGGCCCACCGGTCCGCCGCGCGCATCCCGCCGCGGGTGCCGTATGAGGTCCTGTTCGAGGTGCAGATACTCTACTCCCGCGTCGATGCCTGGAGTAGTCTTGCCGGATTCCGGGTTGTCCGGGTCCGGCGCCACGAACGGCGGCACGTGATCGAAGTAGCCGTCGTTCTCGTCGTATGTCAGCACGAAGATGGTCTTCTTCCACACCTCCGGATTGCGGGTGAGAATGTCGAGCGCCTCGGCAACGTACCACGCGCCATACCAGGGTGACGACGGATGATCGGAGAAATTCTCCGGCGGCACCAGCCAGGAGACGGCGGGTAGGCGCCCGGTCTCCACGTCCTGCCGGAACTGATGCAGCACGTCTCCCTTGGGAATCAGCATCTCCTGGGTCTTAGCTCCGTCACGGTAGCGCAACGGGGAGAGTTGCCGGTATCCAGGGTCGGCGGCATTGGTGGTGAAGGCCCGGTCGTGCAGACTGCGCTCGCGGGGCGACAGCTTGGCCATCGCCTCCGGGGTCCATCTGGGGCGCTCGGAGGTGACTTGGCGCAACTCGGCCTCGAGGGCAGCCAGGTTCTTGCTGCGCTTCGCGGCCCCGGGGGCATCGGCCGGCACCGGACTATTGCCAAGCTGCTCGATTTCCGCGGGGAGCGTGGCGGCAAGGTGATCGAGTTCGCGCCGGTAATTCTCCGAAAATCCAGCATGGTATTGTTCGAACCACTCGATCGGATTGTCGGTGAAGTTAGCCAGCCAGGAATCTTCCTCCTTCGTGAATCCGGTTTTCAGGCTAAGTTCATTCTGGTAGATCTTCCACGCCACGCCGGCATCTTCCAGGCGCTCGGGAAAGGTCTTCCACCGGGCCGGGGAATTGTAATCCGCCTCCGAGTTTCTCACGCAGGGCATGGAGGCCGCCTGCTGCTCTTCGCGGATAGTGCCTGTCCACAGGTACAGACGATTCGGAGTGGTAGCGGTCAGCGAAGAGCAGAAGTGCTGGTCGCATATTGTGAAGGCGTCCGCCAGTGCGTAGTAGAAGGGAACGTCTTCGCGGTCATAGTAGCCGAGCGTCAGCGGCATGCCGGCGCATTCCTCATGCTCCGAAGGCTTGGCATCGAGCCACTGGTCATGGTTGCCATGGTTGCGGGCATCGGTCTGGTCCCGCCACGAATGCGGCAGCGACCCCAGCCAGGTTGCGTTACTCTTCTTCAGGTCCAAATGAAACGGGGCATAGGTTTCGCCCGCGGCGTTCGTTTGCATCCACACAGGCTTGCGATCCGGAAGTGTGACCGCTCTGGGATCGTTGAAGCCGCGCACGCCGCGCAGTCTGCCAAAAACGTGATCGAACGAGCGATTCTCCTGCATCAGGATCACGACATGTTCGGCATCCATGAAGGTGCTGTCCGGTGCCGGGTCTATGGCGGAAGCTCTTTCAATTGCGGGAAGTAAAGCGCCCAACAGCCTGGAGCAGCCGGATAGGGCGGCAGCCCGCTTGAAGAATTCCCGTCGAGTGCGCACTCCCAAGATTATGCCTCAATGGAGAGGCTGAATTGGATTCATCCGGTCCGGCGACGCGGTCTGGGATTCGGTCCGACGATTGACAATGCACTCGGACTTCGATATAACAACGCTTTCCGGAGTGCGCGGGGTCTCTCAACCTCAATCTACGTGCCCCCTGATGTCTACGTTCCATTCCTGCGGCGAACGATTCACGCGTGACACGTGATGAGAGATGGCATCGATGCGGCCGCGTGCTTACGCGCGCGGCTCGGATCGGAGCCACAATATGAAGACGAGGTGATGACTTGTGACGAGCAGACGAAAGGGCACTAATTCGGGAACCCAGCCTGGGCGTTCTACTACAGCGAGGCTGCTGCATCTTGTACTCGGCGCTTTGTGTGTGTTGTGGGTGGCAGCCCCGATGCAGCGATATGCCTGGGCGCAAGCCGGACGTGGTACAGGCCCTCAGGGCGCTCCTTCACCACAGGGCCAGAACCGCCAGGGCATGCATGTATACATCTGGACGGGCCTGAAGTCCCATTCCGAGGGTCAGCATGACTACCCGCAGTTTCTGGCTGACTGGAGCAAGATTCTGACGGCGCACGGGGCCGTCGTCGATGGTGCTTTGCATGCCCCCAGCAGTGCCGATCTCGAACATACCGACGTCGTGGTGATCTACAAGGGCGATGCAGCCTACCTGGGCGATAGCGAAAAGGCCGCGATCGAGGCGTTCGTCAAACGCGGTGGGGGCCTGGTTAGCTTGCATGACTCGTTGTGCGGTCCGGATCCGGACTATTTTGCGACGCTGGTGGGTGGCGCCAAGAAGCATGGTGAAGTGAACTACACCTTGGATGCGCCCATCCCTTATACAGTCGTGGATAAATCGAATCCCATCGTTAAGGACTTGTCCGACATCACGACTTCCGATGAAGCCTTCTTCACCATGACGTGGGCGAAAGATCCTGCCATCCACGTGTTGGCAACCGCCAAGATCCCGCCAACGCGCAGTGCCGGCGACCACAAGGACGAAGTGGTACCGCAGATCTGGACGTACGAACACACACTCCCGGGCGGACAGCCTGCCCGTGCCTTCGTATGGATGCAGGGCCACACCTATGCCAACTTCGCCAATGACCAGATTCAGCGGACATTGCTTCGCGGCATCGCGTGGGCCGGAAAGAAACCAGTGGATGAGCTGGTGAATTACGTGGCTCCTCCGCGTCCCGGTCGCGGGGGGGCGCCTTCAGGGGGCAAGGCGAAGTAAGCGATGTGACACCCAGCCTGACACGATACAATCGTCCAAAGGTGCGCTTACGGTTGCTGACAGCCGGGATCCTTGCGAGCCTCGCGTACGGCCAGACACTGGAACGGGCGGAGCGGGCTTTCGATGCCGGCAAATACGGGGAGGCTGCCAGCCTCTTCGAGAAGGCGCACCAGGAATCCCCCGGTTGTGAAAGTCTTTTCGGTCTCGGTATGGCGCGATACCGTCTGCAGCAGGTGGATGCCGCGCTGATCGCCTTCCAATCCGCCGTTCAATGCGACCCCAAGCAGGTGCTGGCCCAACTTGCCCTGGCGGAGGCCCTGGCCCAAAAAGGCAACCTCAATGAAGCGCTGGCCGCCTACACGCGCGTGCTGAAACTGGAACCCGCCAACACGGCCGCGCTGCAGGGCGCCGCTACTATTTATCTGCGCGGCAAGAGTCACAACCAAGCAGTAGAGGTTCTGGAGAAGTTGGTCCGCGTGACGCCGTCAGACCCGCAGGCACATGCGGACCTTGGCGCCGAATATGTCGCCGTGGGGAACCCGGATGGCGCCGAACTTCAGTTTCAAGAGGCCCTGCGCCTCAAACCGAACCATCCGTCCGCGCTGTTGGGCCTGGCGAACATACACCTCAGGAAGGGCGAGGAAGCCCAGGCCATCGCATTGCTCCAGACAGTGGTCACGATGGTCCCGAACGCATTCCAGCCCCGGTTCCTGCTGGGTTCCGCATACAATCGCCTGGGCCGCTACCCGGAAGCGCTGGCCGAACTGCAGCATGCGCAGCGCCTGGGCGCCAACGACTCCGAGTTGTATTACCATTTGGCGCGGGCCTATGGCGGGTTAGGTAGAACCGCGGAGCGCGCCCAGGCGTTGGCGCAATTCACGGCGCTCACCAGCCAAGCCAAGGAAGACACCGAAGCCCGGCGCCGGACTTTGAAACTGGTGGAGGAAGCCAAGGCGTTGGTCGACTCTGGTGACTTGAATGCCGCCGTGGCACGGTTGGAAGAGGCCAGGGAACTGCGGCCGCCCGACGACCAACTCCTGTTTCGGCTGGCCAGCGTGCACTATGACTTGCACCACGACGCAGTGGCGCGGAGCTATGTTGAGGAGGCGATAAGCCTGTCACCCTCTGAATGGATCTATCATTACCTGCTGGGACTGATTGAGACACGGTCCAGGAGATGGGCGCAGGCGCAGAGCAGCCTGGGGACAGCCCTCCGGCTGAATCCTTCGTCGGCCGATGTGCAGAGCGCTCTGGAGGCAGCCAGAAAGGCGGCGAGTGAGGGCCACGAGTAGTTTAGGCTGACACCCTGCTTGACAGCGCCAAACAGGGGTGTATGATCGAAGTAATTCAATCAGATGTAGTCTCTGGAGGGTCTGCCATGGTTTCCCGATTGTGTCCATCGTTGATTATCCTTTTCGCCGCCACTGTAGCGTTGGCGCAAGACCGCGGGTCGATCAGCGGCACCATTACCGACACATCCGGAGCCTCCGCTCCCGGGGTAAAAGTTACGCTGTTGAGCCCCGCAACCGGGCTTTCGCAGGCAGTGGTTTCCGGAACCGATGGCGCGTACACATTTGTTTCGTTACGTGCCGGCGAATATAACCTGACGGCGGAAAAGAGCGGTTTCCGAAAATCCGACGTGAACGCGGTGCGCGTGGACGTCAACACGAATTCCCGAATCGATATCAAACTGCAGGTGGGGACGTTGCAGGAAACCGTGGAGGTCCAGGGTTTAGCCCCGCTGCTGCAGACTGACCGCAGCGATCTCGGCAAAGTCATCGACAAAGAGGCGATCGAAGCGCTGCCCCTCTTCGCCAATGGCGGGCTGCGCAGCAACATTGCGTTCGCGACTCTGGCGCCCGGCGTTTCCACCAACCTCACCGCCGACCCGGATACCACGGGCGGCGCGCCGCGGATTGCGGGCGGCACATCCGGATCTAACACCAGTCTGCTGCTGGATGGCGGAGAATCGATGAGCGAACGGCGCAATGACCCTCAGATGCGCGTGGTCAGCGCCGACGGTATTGAAGAGTTCAAAGTGCAAACCGGCGCTTACTCCGCCGAATACGGCCGCACCTCGAATGGCATTCTGAACTTCACCACGAAATCGGGCACCAACGATTTTCATGGCTCGGCATTCCTGGTCATCCGCAATCAGGATTTGAATGCCAAGGGTTTTTTCTATATACAGCCCCCCTCCTTCGCGCAGACCATTCACAATCAGAACCTGGAAGCAGTTACCGTAGGCGGCCCGGTCTGGATTCCGAAGATATACAACGGCAAGAACAAGGTGTTCTTTTTCTTTTCCGGAGAACGCTCGCGAGCCAAGGATATTGCTTCCAGCAGTTTGATCAGCCTGCCCACGGCCGCCGCGCGTCTGGGTAACTTCAGCGGCTACACCGGCTCCAATGGGGCCGTGATTCCGATCTACGATCCTGGCAATGCCGCCACTGGAAATATCATCGCCAATGCCAACGCCCGCGTGCCGTTTCCGAATAACACCATTCCCCAGTCGCGTATCAATCCCGTGGCTACGTTGATTCAGGGTTACATCCCGCTGCCGGCGAATCCAGGCTCCTTTTTCAATAACAACCCGATTACCAACACCGGTTCGCGCGACCCCGGCGAAAACCAGGGTGTGTATGCCATCAAGGGAGATTGGAATAAGAGCGATAAGTTGCGTATCAATGGCATGTTCAGCCGCCAGTACTTCAACGGCTGCGATATCTGCATGGGGCCAATGCCGGGCCCGCTGGGAGAAGGCTTCCAGGAGTTTTTTGACAACAAGTATGTCCACCTGAATGCCGACTACATTGTGAAGCCCACGCTGTTGAATCACTTCAGTTTCGGATTCAACCATCGCGCCGGCGGCGAGGCCGGCAATGAGCGCCTCGGGCCCAATACCGGGACATTCGGCCAGGCTACGGAGGCGCCGGGAAATCCCAGTTACTCCAAAGCGCCGAACTACACCTGGTATGGCTTCCAGAATTACCCGAACACCAGCAGCTTTGTCCAGACCAATTCGCCCGGCAAGACTTTTGACTTCAAAGACGGCCTCACCTGGCTGAAGGGTAAACATAGCCTCAAGTTCGGCTTTGAATTCATGCGCCAGAACTACGCGCGCTCGGATTGCAACGGGTGCGGAGGCGAGTTAAGCTTCAATAGTTCCTCCACGGGGAATCCGGGAGTCAGCACCAGCGGTTTGGACTATGCCTCGTTCCTGTTGGGCGTTTCCAGCAGCGCTTTCTTCAATTACAACGGGAACATCAATTACGTGTACCCTTACTACGCGTGGTATGTTCAGGACGACATCAAGATCAGCAGCCGCTTGACAATCAATATAGGCCTGCGGTATGACCTGCCGCTGGCCAGGCGCGAGCCGAACGGGCAAAGCAGCAACTTCTGCCCGACCTGTCCCAACCCCGCCGCCAATAACATTCCCGGCGCGTTGGAATTCGCGGGCTCCGGGCCCGGCCGTACCGGCCAGAGTTCCATCCTGCAGCACCGCAGCACGGCGTTCGGCCCGCGCTTCGGCTTTGCCTACCGACTGGGCTCGAAGACCGTCATCCGCGGCGGCGGCGCCATCATGTACGACAGCAACCGCGAGGACGGGAACGCCGATGGCGGCGTGCAGGGTTTCGGCGGCAACTACAGTGTGCCGTCCAATTACCTTTCCACCGGCATTTCGATGCTGCTCCCGAGCGGTCAGAATAACTCGGTCGCCGGTTTCCTTCCGTTCGCCGCGGCCATTCAGGCCGGCGCGCCGCCGGTGGTGAATCCTTCGATTGTCAACTTCGCCAGCCCCAGCTATTTCTCCGATGGCAAAGCCGCTCAGTTTTACGATTACAATATCACTCTGGAGCGTACTCTGACGGCATCCACTCTGTTGCGGGCCAGCTTCCATGCCAATTACGGAAACGAACTGCAATCCAGCCAGAGTTACAATCAGCTCAATCCCAAATATATCGGGATTTATGGAAGCATGCTTACCTCGCCATTGAGCACCCTGCTCAACAATCCAGCCCAGGCGGCCATACTGGCAACCAACGGATTCCAGTTGCCTTACTCCACTTATCCCCTGAACAACACGCTGTCACAGGCCCTCGACCCATTTCCGCAGTACTCCCAGGGATTTGGAGGCACCACCAACGGCGGGCACAGCACTTACAATTCGCTGGAGGCGAGTCTGCAGCATAACTTCTCGCACGGGCTGTACGCTCAAGCATCGTATACCTTCTCTAAGTTCCTCTCGGATACCACATCCGAAAATGTCTACGTGAAGAACAGGGAGAAGGCCATCAACGGCGCGGACCGACCGCACGTGGTTACGCTCAGCTACATCTATGATCTGCCGCTGGGGCACGGCAAGGCGTTCGGCGGCAATATGAATCCGGTTCTGGACGCCGTAGTCGGCGGCTGGAAGGTCTCCGCGGTTCAGCATTACCAGAGCGGCGCGGTACTCAGCGTGGGGTGCGGGCAGAATATGTATGGCGCGGGCGCCGCGCGATGCAACTATGTGCCCGGCCAGGCGGTGTACAATTCAACTTGGAATCCGGCCGACCCGCACAGTTCGTATCTCAACCTGGCGGCCTGGACGCAGCCTGCTAACGGAGTGTACGGCAGCGCGGGAGCCGTAATTCCCAGCCTCCGCCAACCGATCCAGATGGACGAAGACGTGGCTCTGAGCAAGAGGTTCAAGATTACCGAACAAAAGTCGCTGGAGTTCCGCGGCTCGGCGTTTAACATAGCCAACCGGCACCTGTTGGGTGGACTCACTACCAGCATCACCAGTTCCACCTTTGGCCAGTTCACGAATCCGCAGTCGAACCAGCCGCGCAATATTGAGGGCAGCCTGCGCTTCAAATGGTAAACGGCCGGCTTTCCGTTCCGCTGCTTTCCGTACTGCTTTGGATGTCTGGCCTGGTTGGCATTCAGGTTGGCGGCCAGGTTTACGGTCAGGATTATTTTCCGCCTCCCGATACGCAGGGTGGATGGCGCACGTTAAAGGATGCCGCCCAAATCCGCCAAGCGGCGGGCATGGACCTGACCAGGCTCGATTACGCTTTCGATTACGCTTCCCGCAGCAGCCAGCATGGCGGGTTGTTGGTTGTCAGGCACGGCTACCTGGTGTACGAAAAGTATTACGGAAAGGGAAATCGCGATGCCACACCGGCCATGGCTTCCGTCGGCAAAGCCTACACCAGCATCGCCTGCGGCATCATGCTCGCGGAAAAGCATGACCAGATTCCGGACGGCCTGGAGACCAAGGTTTTCACCGAAAAGTATCTGCCGGAAGCGTTTCCGCTGAGCGACCCGAGGAAGGCCGATATCAAGTTGGGGCATCTGCTGAGCATGGCTTCGGGTATGCATGGCGAGGGCGGCAATCCGGGCTTCGTGAACTTCGAACCCTCCGTCAAGCTCGAACCCATCCCGCGCCCCGCTCAGCGTGTGGATCAGGACCAGAGCGCTCTGCAGGTACCGCTGTGGACCGATCCGGGCGGCGGATACTCATACACATCGCAATCGCCGCACGTTGCGTCCATCGTGCTGCGCCGCCTGGTGGGCATGGAGATGCAGCAGTATATCGATGAGAAACTGGCCAAGCCGATGGGCTGGGGACCATGGGGCTACGCGCTGCATCGGGGTGAGAACACGCTGCCGCACACGCCCGGCGGGGCCGACACCGCCATCCGGTCCACGGATGTGGCGCGGTTTGCCTACCTGATCCTGCACAAGGGCAAATGGGGCCAGCGGCAACTGGCGCCCGCCGCCTATATCGAGATGGCCGGAAAGCCTTCGCCCTACCAGAAGCATGCGCCTTTCAGCCTGATGTTCGAAGTCAATGCCGACGGCCACGTTGCCGGCGCGCCTCGCGATACGTTCTTCAAATCGGGCGGCGGCGGCTATGGAGTGGTGATCGTGCCCTCGCTCGATTTGGTGATCTACAAAATGGCGGGCAGCGACCAGCAGTACAATCCCGCGCTCACGGGGATTCCGCAGAATTACCCGTACGACGGCTCGCGCGACAACTGGAAGCCCGCCGCAAAAAGTCAGTTCAGCGATGGGCCGATCGGCACCGACGACGGTTTGCGGCGCGTGATCGAAATGGTGGTAGCGGCGGTCGTGCAGTAAGACCGATGAGGGGCTGCCGCAAGACCGCTTGCTGACGCGCGCGGCTCCGATCCGAGCTACGTGCAGCTCGATCAGAGCCACGACCGTTAGGGAGTGGTTAGGAGTGGTATAGGATTAAGTAGTACTTTCTGGAGGTGCGGGAACGTGTCATCTGGTCTACGCCGGGTATTACCACTGATCGTCCTTTGCGCGCCCTTCACCCTTTCCACCCTGGCAGCGCAACCCTCCGCCGCCAGGGCCGCCGAGAGCCGGAAGGGAGCCACTCTGTGGGTTCTAAAAGATGTCAATCGCCCCCAGGTTCCCGCCGGCGTTACCCAGTCCGCCAACCCGATTGATGCGTTCATCGCATCGGATTATCAGGCGAAAGGCCTTCGTCCGGCCGGCGCGGCAAACAAGCTGACACTGCTCCGCCGGGTATACCTGGATCTCATTGGCATCCCACCCTCGCCGGCCGACCAGGAGGCTTTTCTCAAGGACGAATCTTCCGACGCGTATGAAAAGGTGGTGGACAAACTGCTCGCCAATGAGCAGCACGGTGTCCGTTTTGCCCGCCATTGGCTGGACGTCTTGCGTTACGCCGATGCCGATGAGCGAATGACTGCCGCGGCCGGGATTCATTATTGGCGCGATTGGGTGATCTACGCCTTGAATAGCGATATGCCGTACGACCAGTTCGTGCGCGCGCAGTTGACCGGCTACCGGACCACCGAACGTACCCAGATGGCCGCCATCGGCGTTCGCTCGAAATTGGAACCGCGCCTCGACGATATGTTCGCGCTGGGATTTCTGGCGCGCGGAGACGTGGTCCGCGACAACAAGAACACCCAGGAAATGCCCATCGTGGCGGTGGAAACCATCTCCACGGCGTTCATGGGCCTGACGGTGGGATGCTCCAAGTGCCACGACCACATGTACGACCCGATTTTGCAGCGCGACTTTTACGCCATGAAGGCGCTCTTCGATCCGCTGGTCATTAAGAAGGTGACCATGGCCACCCCCGAGCAAATCATGGCGCAGAGCAAGGCTCTCGATGAGGCTCAGAAGAAACGGGCAGCTGCCGAAGGCCCGCTGAACGCCCTGATCGCTCCCTATAAGAAAAAGTTGTACGATGACCGCGTCGCCATGCTGCCCGCCGACGTTCGGGCCATCGTCCTGAAGCCGGAAAAGGACCGCACCGTAGCCGAGCAGAAGATTGCCGACGACTATTTCCCGGTGCTGCGCATCGATGCCGAAAAGATCCAGGAGATCCTGCCGGAGGACGTCCGGACAAAGTATAAGGAACTGCAACAGGCAGTGAATGCGGCGGGCGGCGGCGGTGGTGGGGGACGCCGCGGCGGTGGCGGTCTGGCGGCCTACTGGACAGTTGAGGTGGACCGCGCCAAGGAGTTGGACCCGAGCTACATCCTGACCAGCGGCGACCCTGAGAGGCCGGAGAAAAACAAGCCGGTGCAGCCCGGCTGGCCGTTCGCGCCGGCCAAGATCGATTTCCGGGAGGGAAGAATCGAAGCCTTCTCCGATTGGCTCACGGCCCCGGAAAACCCCATGTTTGCGCGCGTGGCCGTCAATCGACTCTGGCAATGGCACTTCGGCGAGGGATTGCAGAAGGCCTCCAGCGATTTCGGGAAACTGGGCGGCACACCTTCCAATCCGCGGTTGCTGGATTGGCTGGCATCGGAATTTGTGGCGCGCAATTTCAGCATGAAGGAAATCAACCGGCTGATGGTCACTTCCGACACCTACAAGCTTGCCTCGGAAGCCGGGCCGGCAGTTGCAGCGGCGAACATCAAAGTGGATCCCGAAGACACGTATCTCTGGCGCTACCGCCTGCAGCGGTTGGAGGCCGAGCCCATCTGGGATTCCATCCTGTCGGCTGCCGGCAACCTGGATCTGACGGTGGGCGGACCTTCTTTCAGCGTGGGCGGCGGAGGCGGACGCCGCGGCGGTGGGGGCGGGCGCGGAATGGCCGGTGCCCCGGTTGCAACCAACCGGCGCGGCGCCTACATGATCCGCGGTTTTTCCACCAGCGCCGAAGTTGTGCCCAACTTTCTGCAGGCATTCGATGTGGACGACGGACGCCTGCCGTGTCCCATGAGGACGCAAACGGTTACCGCGCCCCAGGGCCTGTTCATGATGAACAGCGACGAGGTGGAAAATGCTTCCGCGAAACTCGCCGGGCGCTTGCAAAAGGAGTCCGGCGGAGATCTGAAGAACGCCGTGGACCTGGGCTACCGGCTGACGCTGGACCGTCCGCCTTCGCCCGCGGAGAAGGACGGGGCGCTGACTTATATCGAAGGCGATCCGGCCCGGCTCAAGGGCTTAGCCTGGTTGCTATACAACCTGGACGAGTTCATTTACGTTAGATGACGGCGTTAGGTGACGGCCTTAGGTGACCATATGGATCTCAAGAGCATGTACCCGTGCGGCAGATTGAACCGCCGCGGCTTTATGCATCAGATGGGCGGCGGATTTTTCGGCGTGGCCATGGGCGCTCTGTGGGCGGAAGACGGGAAAATCGAAGACGGGAAAATCAAGAACGCAATCCATGGGCCCCATTTCGAGCCGAAGGCCAAATCCGTCATCTTTCTGTTCATGTGCGGCGGCATCAGCCACATCGATACGTTCGATCCGAAAGACAACAAGTACGCCGGCAAACTGATCGATGCCGTGGGGTTTGGCGACAACGTGGCGGAGATGAAGCGGCCGGTGATCCCAATCCTGCGCAAGTTCACCAACTACGGAAAATCGGGTATTCCGGTTTCCGATTGGTTCCCCAACGTGGGCGGCGTGATCGACGAGATCGCCGTGGTGCGCTCCATGTGGTGCAACGAAGGCAACCACTTTCCGGCCGTTATTGAAACCACCACCGGGCACCGCGGCCGGCAGTTCGATCATCCGACGCTGGGCGCCTGGGTGACTTATGCGATGGGAACCGCCAACAAAAATCTGCCCACGTTCGTCAACATCGGGCGGCCGTCTTCGCCCGTGCAGTTGACCGGCGGTTACCTGGGCGCCACGGTATCGGCCACGCCGTTCCAGCCAGGCGATACCCCCATCCCCAACCTGTATCCGCCAAAAACCAGCAACGCCCAAGAGCGGGAACGCCAGATGCAGGCGCTGCAGGAACTCAACCGGGAGTTCCGCGACCAATACCGCATTAACACCGACATTGCCGCGCGATCGCAAGCCTACGAACTGGCGGCGCGAATGCAGCTTACCGCGCCCGACGTAGTGGATTTTTCGCAGGAACCGAAGAGCGTGACCGCGCTTTACGGCATCGGCGAAAAGGAAACCGACGATTTCGGCAAGCAACTGCTGCTGGCGCGCCGCCTGGCGGAAAAGGGCGTCCGCTTCATCCAGATCTGCCATGCCGGAGGCGGCAACGGAGCCTGGGACGCGCACGGCGACATGAAGACGCACGAACCGCTGTGCCGGTCTGTCGACAAGCCCATCTCCGGTTTGATTCGCGATTTGAAACAGCGCGGCATGCTGGATTCCACGCTGGTCGTGTTCGGCAGCGAGTTCGGCAGAAGCCCGTGGTCGCAGAACACCACTGGCCGCGATCATAACCCCAAGGGTTATACGGTGTGGCTGGCAGGCGGCGGTATCAAGGGCGGGGTGGTGCATGGCGCCACCGACGATGTAGGCTACAAGGCCGTCGATCACCCGCACTACTACAGCGACCTGCATGCCACGATCCTCAACCGCATGGGGCTCGACTACAAGAAGATGGAGTTGAACGTCTTTGGCCGAACCATGCGCCTGGTGGAAGAAGGCGAGGGACCGATCAAGGAAATAATGGCTTAGAGTTTGGGCGGACGCTGACCTGATCGTGGGTATGCAAGAGCCGCGCTACTTCGCCGGACCGATGCGCTCAGTGCCGATGGCGACGTCGTCGTAATAGACATCGAAGCCCTGCTGCGGCGCTCCCCAGACGCGGGCGCCGAAGCCGAATTCCTTAAATCCGCCCACCAGGGTGCTATTGGTGGTGCTGCCTTTGGGCCACGCAAACTTTACCATTTCCACCTTTTCACCGTTCATGGTGTCGGTGAGCCTCTGGCCGTCAATCCAGATCGTGATGGTGGCGGGGTCATCGTTGAATTCCCACTCCAGCAGGAACCATTTGTCAAAGGGCGGCGGCGTGTCGCTGCGGTAAGTCACTTCCCCGCGACCCTGGCCCGCCGCGGATTTGTTCTCCTGATACGAAGGCATCCAATTGCCGCGGTACGTGCCGATCTCATCGAATTTCGATATCGGCCACCCCGGCTCGCCCGCGAAGATCAAGGGATTGTGCGTGTTCCCCAATCCAGGCGTGATCTTCATATAAGCGCGGCCGAAAAAGTGCGTCTTTACCGAATCCGGCAGATGGGTGGCGACCACGAACGCATAGCTGCGCGCGGCCATGTCCGGATAGTGGATATGCAGCGCATATTTTCCGTGCGCGCCATCCATGGCTTCCACGGCGGCGGTTGCGGTACCGGTTACTCTCTGGTCCCATACTGCCGGGTCAAGCTTTCCCGATTCGAAACTTTCCTCGAAAACGGGCTTGCTCTGGGCGGGCAGACTGGCAGTTAGCGCCGCCAGCAAACCGGCGGCTGCCAGTATGGTCGAAAACTTCATGCGGGCAGTTTATCACCTTTGCGGCTCACTACCAGACCTTTGATCTCACTGCCATACGGTGGTTTTGCTATCCTGGCACCGGGACGGGAGAGCTATGCCACGAACCGTTTTGGCGCTATTCACCATGGTGTTGGGCTTCCCTTTTGCCGCGCATACCCAGGGCGGCAGCAATTTTTCGGGCACTTGGAAGATGGACCCGGCGCGCAGCGAGTCGGCGCATCAAGCCGTCCCGATTGGCCCGGTTACGCTAGTCATCAACCAGACCGCGCTCGAGCTCAGGATTGAGACCAGGCGGACGGAGACCGGGCGCAGCGATGGCGGCGAATCCGCGGTTCAAAGCCAAATTTTGACGTATCGGCTGGACGGGACGGAGAGCACGATGGCGGCCGAAACCGGCGCGCCGGTCAAGACCAGAGCGCACTGGAATGGCAACAAACTCGTGACTGAAACGGAACGCAACGTTCAGGGCTCGTCCGTCACCACCATGTACATTCATAGCCTGGATCCGAAAGGGAAGGAGTTGACCGTCGATAAGACCCTGCTGGTCCAGCATGGCTATCAGTTTGAGGGGTCTAAGAGCTATGGAACGGGTCGCGACGTATTCGTTAAGGTCCATGGTTCCAGTCAACCTGGAGTACAATAATTCTGGAGTACAATAATTAGAGACTTGCCGGCGGATGTAACATGATG
Source organism: Candidatus Acidiferrales bacterium (assembly GCA_035570275.1). Lineage (GTDB taxonomy): Bacteria > Acidobacteriota > Terriglobia > Bryobacterales > Bryobacteraceae > DATMNI01. Next base: position 117,682 of record DATMNI010000282.1, read on the forward strand.
GGCCGCCGCAACGCCTTTCCACGTAACCAAACAGTGAAGCAAAATAGCTGGTTTTCCAAACATTCGCCAGGTACCGCATTCATGGCCGTCACCTGCTCCATGGGCTTCACGTGCTTCATTGCCTTTACCTGCCTGACCTTCACGTTCGTGGCAGCCGGCCTCTTTGGGGCCGAAATACCACCCTCTGCGCCCCGCATCCTGATCAATCAATACTGTGTTGGCTGCCACAACCAGAAGGTGAAAACAGCGGGCGTTTCGGTGCAGGCGCTGGACCCGGCGAACGTGAGCCAGGATGCCGCCATTTGGGAGAAAGTCCTTCGCAAGGTGAGCGCCGGCCAGATGCCCCCGGCGGGATTGCCCCGTCCGCAAGCTGCCGCTTCCGAGGGCTTCACGCAATGGCTGGGCGAGGAACTCGACCACGCCGCCGCCGCACATCCCAACCCGGGACACCCCACCATTCATCGCCTGAATCGGGCCGAGTACAGCAACGCCATTCGGGATCTGCTGGCGCTCGATATCAAACCCGGATCGAAGCTTCCGGCCGACGATACGGGCTACGGATTCGACAACATCGGAGACGTGTTGTCGCTCTCGCCGGTGCTGGTGGATCGGTATATGTCGGTTGGCCGGATGATCAGCCGCCTGGCAGTTGGAGACGCAAATCTCAAGCCTGAAGTGAATGAGTTCGAATTGCCCAAGCCGGGCCGTGGCGGGGTGCGAAACGAGCGGATCAGCGACGATCTTCCTTTTGACTCGGCCGGCGGCATGGTGATTCAGTACTCGTTCCCGGTGGACGCGGAGTACGTTTTCAGGATCAAGGGGCTGGCGGGTGGAGCCGCTCCGCCCAAAGTGTATGAGCTGCGCACGCCGGTCAAGGCGGGCACCCGGACCGTGGGCGTTACCTTCCTGGCGGATAACGAGGTACCCGAAATCATCCAGACCTTTGGCGGACCCAACAACGCGGCTGCAGCGGCGGCTGGGGGAGGACGCGGCGGGGGGCGCACACTTCCGGCCAAGATGGATCTTCGGCTGGATGGCGCACGGCTCCAGCTATTCGACACCGCTGCTCCCCGATTTGGCACCTTCGCCATCGCCGGCCCCTATAACATTACAGGCGTTGGCGACTCGCCGAGCCGGCAGAGGATTTTTGTTTGTAAGCCTGCCTCGGCCGACGACGAAAACCCGTGCGCCCGGAAAATTCTAACCAGCCTGGGACGCCGTGCTTACCGCCGGCCGTTTACCGATGCGGATCTGAAGCCGCTGCTTTCCCTCTATGAAGCGGGCCGGCGCGAAGGCAGTTTTGACAGCGGGATCGAAATGGCCCTGCGGGCGCTGCTGGTGTCCCCTAATTTCCTCTTCCGCGTGGAGCGCGACCCGGCCGCAAGCCCGGCGGGGAGCGCCTACCGTGTGAACGATTTTGAACTGGCGTCCCGGCTTTCGTTTTTCCTGTGGAGCAGCATCCCCGACGACGAATTGTTGAATTTGGCGGAACAGGGCAAGCTGAAAGAGCCGGCCGTTCTCTCCGCACAGGTGGCCCGGATGCTGGACGATCGGCGATCCAGCGCGTTTGTCAGCAATTTCGCCGGCCAGTGGCTTTTTCTTCGCAACCTGGCCCAGGTGAAGCCCGACCAGGATGCATTTCCCAAGTTCGATGCCAGTCTGCGGCAGTCCTTCGAGCGCGAAACCGAGTTATTCTTCGAAGCCGTTCTGCGTGAGAACCGTCCGGTGACGGAGTTGCTGAATGCTAATTTCACCTTTCTGAACCAGCGCCTGGCCGAGCACTACAACATTCCGAACATCTATGGCTCGCAGTTTCGCCGGGTTACGTTGACGGACCCCAGCCGCGGAGGTTTGCTCGGGCAGGGAAGTATCCTGACCGTCACGTCGTACCCCAATCGAACCTCGGTGGTGCAGCGCGGCAAATGGGTGCTGGAGAATCTGCTGGGCGCTCCGCCGCCGCCACCGCCGCCGGATATCCCGGCTCTGGAACCACACGCGAAAGATGGAAAGCTGCTCACCGTGCGGCAGCAAATGGAACAGCACCGGGCGAACGCGACTTGCGCGTCCTGCCATTCCCGCATGGATCCGATCGGGTTTTCGCTGGAAAACTACGATGGCGTGGGCGCCTGGAGAACCAAGGAGGCTGGTGTCACTATCGACGCCACGGGCAAGATGCCCGACGGGACGGTATTCCAAGGGCCCTCCGGACTCAAGAACCTGCTGTTGACCGCCCACCGCGACGAATTCATTTCCACGTTCACAGAAAAGCTGATGACGTACGCCTTGGGCCGGGGCATCGAGTACTACGACCGGCCAGCGATGCGCGCCATCGTGCGGGATGCCGCCAAACAAAACAACAGCATTCCGGATATCATCAATGCCATCGTTCAGAGCCCCCAATTTCAAATGAGAAGGAACCGCCCATTATGATTATTACGAAGAAGGCTTTAGCCCGACGCACATTTCTGCGCGGCATGGGCACCACCCTGGCTCTGCCGTTTTTCGACGCCATGATTCCGGCCATGGGTGGGGCGGCAGCGGCTCTACCGGCGGTCCGCCTGGGATTTGTTTACGTCCCTAACGGCATTATCCCCAAGGCATGGCTTCCTTCGCAGGTGGGGACCGGTTTTGAAATGCCTCCGGTTATGAAGCCTCTCGAGGCGCACCGCCAGAAGATTGTGGTGGTGAGTAATCTGATGCAGAACGGCGGACGGGCGCTGAGCGACGGCGCCGGCGACCATGCACGGGCGGGCGCATCGTGGCTCACCGGCGTTCATCCGAAAAAGACCGAGGGCGCCGACATCCACGCCGGCATCTCGGCCGATCAGATTGCGGCTCAGGAGCTGGGTAAGAAGACGCAGCTTGGGTCGCTGGAAATCGGTCTCGAAGAGCCGAACCTGGCGGGAGGCTGCGACAGCGGCTATAGCTGCGCCTATACCAATACGATTTCCTGGCGCACGCCGATCACGCCGAACCCAATGGAGGTGAACCCGCGCGCCGTGTTCGAGCGTCTCTTCGGCGATGGCGAGTCCAACGATCCGGCATCGCGCATCAAGCGCATGGAGCAGGATCGCAGCATTCTGGATTTTATCCGGGGAGATGTGGAACGCCTCGAATCGGGCTTGGGATCGCGAGATAAGAGCAAGCTGGCCGAGTACCTGGATGGCATCCGCGATATCGAACGGCGCATTCAGAAAGCCGAACAGCAGAGCGCCACCATGAAACTGCCTCTGATGGAACGTCCTACCTCCATCCCCGACGAGTTCGAAGAGCATGCCAAGCTGATGAGCGATCTGATGGTGATTGCCTTCCAGACCGACATGACGCGCGTGGTCAGCTTCATGATGGCTCGCGAGGGCAGCAACCGCAGCTACCGGACTATCGGCATCTCCGATGGACATCACTCGGTAACGCATCATCAGAACGACCCGGAAAAGATCGCCAAAACGACCAAAATCAATGAGCTGCATGTGCGCTCCTTCTCCTACCTGCTGGACCGGTTGGATGCCACGCCCGATGGCGATGGCACGCTGCTGGATCACTCGTTGATTCTCTATGGCAGCAGCATCAGCGATGGCAATGCCCACACCCATCATGACCTGCCGCTGGTGCTGGCCGGCGGAGCGGGCTGCCAGATCAAAGGCGGCCGGCACATCCGCTTTCCCGAGGAAACGCCCATGAACAACCTGCTGCTGACGATGCTGGATAAGGCAGGAGTTCCCACGGAATCTTTGGGCGATGGAACCGGCAAGCTGAAGCAACTGACCGACATCTAGGAGCAACGATGTCCAACAGGTTTTTGGCGCGATTCGGATTTTTCGCGGTTCTGGGAGCATCTTATCTCGCCGCCAGTGACGTTCGCCCGGCCAGTGACGTGCGCCTGATCGATGCGGTGAAAGACCAGAACCGTAAGGCGATCGAGGCGCTGATTCAAGCGCATGTCGATGTAAACGCCGCTCAGCCGGATGGCGCGACTCCGCTGGCGTGGGCCGTATACCTCAATCAGGTGGACACCGTGGATCGGCTGATGAAAGCCGGCGCCAAGGTCACGACGGTGGACGAGTACGGCGAAACACCTCTCACCCTGGCATGCGCGATCGGCAACGCAACCCTGATCGAGAAGCTTCTGGGTGCTGGCGCCGACGCCAAGGCCGCTCGTTGGAATGGCGAGACTGCCCTCATGCTGGCAGCGCGCTCCGGCAGCGTCCCAGGGGTGAAGTTCTTGCTGGCGCACGGAGCCGATGTCGACGCGGTAGATTCCCGCAAAGGCCAGAACGCTTTGATGTGGGCCGCGGCTGAAAGCCATTCCGATGTCGTCGACCTGCTGATCAAGAGCGGCGCCAACGTAAAAGTCGCCTCGCAAGCCGGGTTCACCCCGCTGATCTTCGCCGCCCAGAAGGGCGACACAAAATCCCTGGCCAGTTTGCTTGGCGCCGGGTTGGACCCGAACTACGCGTTGCCAAACGGCACCAGCGTGCTGCAGGTAGCCGTTCTCGGCGCCAAAGATGAAGCCGCGGCACTGCTGCTGGACAAAGGCGCCAACGTCAATATCGCCGACGCCGGTGGAAATACGCCATTGCACGTAGCGGCACAGGCGGGGGATTTGACCCTCGTCAAGAGCCTGCTGGAGAAGCACGCGGATCCAAACGCGCGGACGGCCAAGACCGGCGGCGGCCCGGGTGGTGGGGGTGGCTTCCGCTTCGTCTCGGGTGAGCAGACGCCCCTGATGATGGCGGCCAGAGCGAATCGTGAGAGCGTGATGCGCGCCCTGGTGGCGGGCGGCGCCGATCCGAAGCTTAAAGCTCAGGACGGCACCACGCTGCTGATGGCCGCGGCCGGCAGCGGCCACATTGAGGTTGTGAAGTACGCGTATGAGCTGTCTCCGGAGATTGCCGCGGTGACAGATCGCAAGAGCACGGTGATGCACTCGGCCGTCACTGGCTCCATGCAGAACTCAACGCAGCCTGAAATCTGCAAGGTGGTTCAATTCCTTGCGGATAAAGGCGCCGATCTGGATGCCGTGGACGGCCGGGGCAGAACGCCGATCACCGTGGCTAACGGTCTTCCAATCGACAACGCCGTTGAGTTATTGACGAAGCTCATCGAGGCCAACGGCCAGACTCCCAAGCAATCGCCCAAGCGATAAGTCGCGGCTCCTACAGCGGCTTGAGCAGCCAGAGATAGCAGTGGTTTCCGAGCCGGCCGGCGCGGGGCAGGCGTAACAGCCACACGTCCAGATAGCGCAGCGGAAAGAGCAGCCAGCCCAACCCCAGATGCGCCGCGGCTCGCCAGACGCGCCACGGCAGCAGAAGTTTGACATACTCAATGGTGAACACCAGAAGCGTGGCCGTGGGCCCTGTGCGCCAGCCTTCGGCCACCACCTCCAGCGGGCCCGCGAGGCTTTTCAGGCCATCCAGGCTGAAGCCTCAGTGGTCACCTCAAAACCGGCCATAGAGGGTCACCTCAAAACCGGCCAACGGGCCGCAGCCAGGACCTGAGGTTGTTGTACCGCGTCTGAGGTCGGCGCGGCAAGAGCTTTCTCACCCGAAGATGAGCCTAGTGGCG